>NZ_JBJQOQ010000001.1:0-570798 GCF_046036945.1 Brevibacillus sp. B_LB10_24
AGGTAAAGGAGTATTTGACCTATAAACTGGAACGAGAAGGGATCGAACTCCATCTTGTAGATGAATCGTATACGAGTCAGACATGTCCTGTCTGCGGGAAGCGGAACAAAACAGCTTCCAGGAATTATCGCTGTAGGTGCGGGTACAGCGAGCATCGGGATCTGCACGGAGCCAGGAATATTCTCAGCCGAGCATTATATGGCGAATTCCTGCATTTTGATGTAGAGAGCAAGAGGAAGTATCTACGGATTGCGTAGGCAAGAAGTAGTAGATGGGCTGTTCCGCCCCCGATGTCTCAAAGAGACATTGGTTGCTTACTAAGACAACTTCACAGATACCCCGTATTTGGATATGGAGTAGATGGGGCAAATCCCTATCTACAATCGGTACATGAAGTTGCCCATGGTAAGAAGCCCCGACTTCAACTCGCGTTAGCGAGTAAGTCGGGGAGGTTCACTTGCTAAAAAACTTTTTTCTGTTTGCAACTTTTCTCCAACCCCTGCCGTCTGAGGGAATGAGCAAGGTGAGAGAGGGGAAGACAGATGAAGAAACTTTTAACGAAACCGATGCTTACGGTACTTGCAGCAGCGACAATCGCAGGGGGATTTACACCCGTCTGGGCGTGGGCCAGCTCGGGAAGCGGCCTGGCCGTGTCCGGCACCACGTCAACGCCCACAAAGATTGTCTTTGGAGCGGATAACCATGAATACGTCCGCTACAATTTAAGTGATTTGCAAAAAAACAATCCTGAGTTTTTACAAATGCTTTTGAATACCCAAACGGATAACCTCTATTTGATCGTCGACACCGGAGACATCCATCTGGATACCAAGTGGGTCACGTACATTGACGAGCACAACGATGAATGGCTGGATTTATATTACAAACATTATAAGGATATTTACTTCGAGGTGCGCTACGGGGTCGAAGACGGATTTGTCAAACTGGATTACGAACAGGTAAACGACACGATTCGCATCAAAGGCAAGGTGGCTGATGACGTCACGAAGGTCGTCGCTACCAAGCCAAACGGCGATCAAGTGGAGATTTTGCACTTCACCGATAACGAATTTACGCTGAGCATCCCTGCGGTGAACAGCACGACTCCGAAATACGCGACGCTCACAGCATATGTCGGCGACAAGGTCGTATCCGAGCAAAAAATTCGGGTCAATACGGATAAAGAAAACGTCGTCGACCATGACCTGCTGATTTTTACCGAGGGAACCTATAACCAGGCCAAAGGGGAAGTACAGGTAAAAGGGATCGTCTCCACAGATGCTGACGAAGTGTACGTCACCTACGGCGGAGAGAAAAAGCGGGTAAACGTGAAGAAGCTGTGGAACGGGATTGGATCGTTCACCCTTACGCTGAAAGTCAAGAGCGATGAGCGTCAGGCGGTAATTGAGGTCTATAAAGGCGGGACAAAGGTCGACAGTGCCACTGTCAAGCTGGTTACGATCAACAGCGGCAAGCCGTCCGATCTCACCTATACGATCAAGGGAACAGCCGAGATCGTTCCGAATCGCAAAGAACTGCATGTATCAGGCAGCATCTCAGCCCAAAAGACTGCAGCCAAGGGGAAGGTAAAGCTGTATGTAGTGGCCCCGGATGGAAAAAAACACGAGGTTAAGCTGAAGGACAATCAGTTTGACGAAAAGATCTCTTACCATGACCGCTCTAACAGCGCAAAGACTGTCCGTTTGGAGCTGTACAGCGATGACAAGCTGATCGCCCAGGCCGATATCGCCTATACCGTAAATCCCGCTAAGCCGGCCGAAAAGCCTGGCAAAGGAAAAGCCAAGGGACATGATAAACAGGAAGACAAAAAAAAGAACAAAGACCATAAAAAGGGACATCATGATGACGACGATGACGATGATGATGACGAAGATTAATTCGGTTATCGGTACTCGTTGACGTAGTCAAGCAATTGGCGGACGTATTCCCCGATAAAGGGGATGGACAAAAATTGACCCAAGAACCAGCCAAACAGCCCAAGTATCAAGGCGGTCCCGATCGTCAGACCCAAGCCTCGCGCAAGCCCGGCCAAGAAATTGGTCATCAGCAGCCTGCGCGGGGCTGTGTAATTTAACAGCACGTCGGCAAGTTCGATTTCCTGAAGAAAAATGGCAATCCGGTCCATCCGCTCGTTTAATTTGCGGACTTCTTTTAGTTCTTCCAGCAGCTCATCCACTTTTACCAAAAACTCTTCTGTCGGAGAAGAGGAATGGGACATGACAATACCTCCCGAAAGGTACTATTTTTTCCAGTGTAAGAGAAACGGATGAGGGAAGCAAGTGAAGAAGGCATTTGCCATATGGCGCGGCCACGGGTAAAATAATGGTACAAACTTTGCTAAAAAGGGGGAAACATCATGGCCGAAACGGTAGCACAATCGTTGTCCGAAGAGCTGTACAGTCTGCTGCAAAAAGAGCGCTTTATCCTGCTTGGCACAATTGATCACGAATCGGGTGCCCCCACTCTGAGTGCCATATCCTGGACATTTGCCCCAACCCATCAGCAAATCCGATTTGCAGTAGATAACCGTTCGCGCATTATCGCCAATATCAACAAAGAACCGAAAGTCGTACTCAATCTGATCGGGAATGGATCAACCTACTCCATTAACGGTCACGCGAAGGTCGCCGTTGAGCGGATGGAAGAGGTACCGTTGAAGCTGGCGATGATCGAAGTGACGATTGATACGGTTCGCGATGTGATGTTCTACGGCTCGCGCATTTCTGTAGAACCGCAATATGAAAAGACATATGACAAAAACGCCGCAGCAAAACTGGATAACCAAGTGATGACGGCTTTGCGGAAATAACGCAGCCGGCATTGCACGCCAGAATCGCATATGATGAGCAAAAAGAACACAGCCCGTCTCAATCGAGAAGGGCTGATTCTATTGGAGTAGGGGTGCAGGAGATGTACTTCTCATACATGTGGGCCGCTTGTTCATAACGCTTGTTCTTCATGTGGATTTTGCCCAGCAGGCGGTAGGTTTTCCTTTGAAAGTCCTGCATGCCTTTTAACGTAAAGAAGCCGAGGGCGTTTTCCAGATGGGAGAGCGCCTCGTCGTCTTCACCTGCTTCGCTCATAATATCTGCCAGAACCAGCTGACCTTCCGCCAATACCTTGTCGCTGCCGGTTTCGATCACGGATTGGCATAATTGTTTGGCTTCTTCGACACGGCCGAGGCTTTTGTACACGGTGGCCAGCTCGATCGATGCGTTGTGCTTGCCCTGCAGCTCCTGCTGTTTTTCATAGGAGTGAATCGCCTTCAACAAATAGTCGACAGCTTTTTCCATTTGTTTCATTTCTCGGTAAAGAATCCCGATATTCGTATACACCCCGGCAAGGCGTTTCGGGTCTGGGGAGACTTCGAATACGGCGACGGCACGCTGATTATACCTTTCCGCTTCCTCGTACCGTTTGATATGGCAGTAGCAAATGCCAAGCGCCATAAAAATCTCTCCGCTTTTATATAACGTTCCATATGTACTGTTCAAGTGCTCTGCATTGTGAAGCTGTTCAATCGCCGAATAATATTCTCCCAATTTGCCGTGCATGGCCCCTAAATGAAATAAAACGGATATCCGCAAGAGTCCGCTTACTTCATACCGGTTCAAGGATTGGAAGGCTTCGTTCAAATACGTAACCGCTTTTTCCGGTTGATCGTGGTTGCAATAGAAGGAACCGAGCGAATCCAACGAACGGATAAGCGGGATGGGGTCATCTAATTTTCGGTTTCGTTCGATGCTGGAAAGAAATAATTCTTCAACCTCGTTCAGTCGTCTGTCTGCCTCGGCGATTTTTCCCTTCGCCCAGAGATAGATGCCCTGATCAAGAGGAGATAGCGATACGCCAGACAGCTTCAAGAGCCATTTCCGTGCAATTTCCCACTCTTTTTGTTCAATTCGGTTCACAATGTGGCGCAGCGCATTTTGAATTTCCACTTGGGTAAAGGAGGGGTTATGGGATTCGGTCCACAACTCGCGTAAATCGGTATGTAATCTCTTTGCCAACTGCTCTAATATTTCGGGAGAAGGGATTACTTGGCCTTTTTCTATCTGACTCACGTAACTTCGGTTGCAGATACCCTGGGCTAGGTCCTCCTGTGTCATGCGTAAATTTTTACGAAATTCTCGTAAACGTTTACCTACTTGTGTCATCCATTCCACCCTTTGTCCTATTTTTAACTATTATACAATATTTTTTGATAATTGACATATTAATATTTTCCAGTTAATATCGTTATAGTAAAGAGAAAAATTAAAATTTTGAAAAGAGGTGGCTGATTGTGAAAAAGAAAATTAGGGCTATCGTCCTATCTGTTGCGTTGGTTACAGCTGTATTCGGTTTTGTTGGCGGAGCTTCTGCCAAATCACCAGTCTGGCCCATCAGTTCAGGTTCAGGAGGAGTCACCACCAACAGTTCGCCTGTTTGGCCATAAATAAAAAAATGCGCCTTTCTGACTACTTGGAAAGGCGCATTTCTATTTTTTAGATGGGTCTTACGGCTGGAGAACAGGCGTCGGTTTGCTTTTCGAATCGGACATGTGCTGTTTCAGTCTCTCGTTGTAGCCGTTTACCCAGAGGGAATCGATAATCTGGAATTCAGCGTCGGTAAGCGGAGCAGCTTCAGACGCGCCGGCAAACTCTTTTAAATTTTGCTCGCTGGTAAAATTGGGAAGAACCGTAACGACAGACGGGCGATAGAGTGAAAATTGGATGGCCAGCTGTCCGATCGTCCGGTTTGCTGCGTCAAACAGTCCTTTTTCTCTCATTTCCTTTACGACTTCCACACCGGCTTGCATCCATTCGACTGGGCGGTGGCTGCGGTGGTCGCTTTTGTCGAAGTGCTTTTGCGGATCGTAGCTCCCATCCAAGAGGCCGGATGCATGCGGGACGCGGACGATCAGCGCCCGTTTTTCTTCGTCGGCGACGGCAAACAGGTCGCGGGCCGGGTCTTGCTCCACCATGTTGTTGATGATTTGAATTGCTGCGTAGCCGTCGTGGCGCAGGGCAGCGATCGACTCTTCCTTCCAGCCGATGTCCGGCCCCATAGCCGCACCGTACTCGCGGATTTTCCCCTCTTCTTTCAGGCGTTCCAGCACCTCGCCCACCTCGTCGCTGTGAATGGCTTCCATCCGCGGATTGTGCAGCTGGAAGAAATCGATGTAGTCAGTGCGGAGCCGTTTCAAGCTCTGTTCACAAGCGTAGCGAATATGTTCTTTTGTCCAATTTTGCGGCAGCTCGCTGTGTCCTTTCCTCTCGCCCGGCAGGTTGTAGATATCGTAGCCGAATTTCGTAGCAATTATGATTTTATCGCGAACGTTACCGAGCGCATCAGGGATGATTGTCTCACCGAGACCGTTGCCGTACACATCTGCTGTATCGAAGAACGTGATGCCGTAATCCTCGTAAGCGGAACGGAGCAGTTTTTTACCCAGCTCCGTATCGGAGACGCCCCACCACTTGGTTGCGACCGACCAGACTCCGAAGCCTACCTCGGATACTGTCAGGCTTGTTCCTGGGAGTGCTCTGTACTTCATCTCCATCTCTCCTTCAGGTTCATGTTCACGACCCCATTGTATCATTTCCCATTCTCGGACAACATCATAAGCGGCATCCGTTTTCTTACAGCTTTGTGAAAGAAAGAAACCTCCCATTCGCTTCGGCTGAATGGAAGGCTTGGTACTGCCGGTACTAACCAACCGGCAGCAGGCAGCGTTTCTTAATTTAACGTCCTCCCTGACGGACCTTCTCGGGGTTCCGCGGCGACGTCGGGCGTTCGCGCAGCTCCACGTCCCGGGGAAGCTGAGGCATCATTCTTCCCACCATGTCCCCGAGCTCCTGGGCGATGCCGGCAACAGGATGTCCGTTTCGGATGTCGTCGGACATTTCGCGAAGCCGCTGGACGACGGCCGGATCGGCGGTCACTACCGCCTTGGCGCCCTGGGGATCGTGTTTGAGGGCTTCTGCCACGCTGTATTTGGTTACGCCGACTTCAGAGCGGTCCAATTGCGGATCCACTGTAATTCCGACGACAGCGTACTTGCCGAGGACGACAGCGGTTGCCTTTTGAACCTTTTTTACGCGTGATGCGATCTGGACTAAACGGTCTGCCGTCGCCTGAGAAGATTGATTGTAGGCAGGCTGCGGAGCAGTTTGCTGGACGCGTTGGGTCTGTGTCTGATTGGGTGGCGCTTGCTGTGTGCTGGGAGGAGGTACGTTTGCTGTGCGGCAAGCGCTGAGCAGCAGACAGATTCCCAGTAAAGCTGCAATACGTTTCAACGAATACCATCCTTTCTGTAAAGAAGCAGATAGTACCCGTAGTGTTTGCCACCAGGTTCAATTTCATTCGGAAACCGTCTATCTCCCTTCCGGACGACATACACTTTTACTACACTCGCCATGAAGCATGCTGAGCATCATCATTGCATTTGCATAAACTATATACAGATGGATAATGGGAGGCGAGATCTTGAACAAAATCTACGTCCTTGACACAAACGTACTCCTGCAGGATCCGATGGCGATTTACTCGTTTGCTGACAATGAAGTTGTGATCCCGTCAGTCGTTTTGGAAGAGATCGACGCCAAAAAGCGTTATACCGATGAAATTGGCAGAAATGCCAGGCATGTGGCTCGCCTGCTTGACAAACTGCGCGAAGCGGGACGGCTTGACCAAGGGGTCGTTCTCGAGACAGGCGGGATCGTACGCGTGGAATTGAACCATTCTTCCATGAGCAGACTGCAGTCCCATTTTCACGAAATGACGAACGACAACCGGATTCTCGCTGTCGCCCTCAACCTGCAGCAGGAGGAGGATGAAACCGCTGCTCCACGGCCTGTGATCCTCGTCAGCAAAGATGCCCTGATCAGGGTGAAGGCGGATGCTTTTGGATTGCGGGCAGAGGACTTTCTTTCCGATCGGGTCGTCAGGGAGTACTCCAGCTTCTACTTGGGATATGAAAAATTTGAGGTCCCGCCGGAGGTTTTGAAAGCTTTTTACACAAGCAGAAAATTGCCGCTTCCCATCCATTTTCCCAACCAGACGTTTTGCCCTCACCAATTTCTGATCTTGAAAGATCAGTGCAACCCGTCCGCTTCGGCGATCGGCAAGGTGGACGCAGACGCCAAAATGTTGGAGATGCTCGTCGTCAGCGACGATCCGGTCTGGGGGATCAAGCCGCGGAACGCACAGCAGCGAATGGCCATCGAAATGCTGCTGCGCGAGGAGATTCCCCTGGTGACGATGACCGGAAAGGCAGGAACAGGCAAGACGCTGTTGGCATTGGCGGCAGGGCTTTTGCAGATCGAAGATTTGCAAAAGTACAAAAAGCTGCTGGTCGCCAGGCCCATTGTCCCGCTGGGGAAGGATATCGGTTTTTTACCGGGCGAAAAGGAGGAGAAGCTGCGTCCCTGGATGCAGCCCATATACGATAATCTGGAATACTTGTTCAATACGAAGAAAACCGGCGATCTGGACAAAATACTGGCAGGAATGGGCAGCATTCAAGTAGAGGCGCTGACCTACATTCGCGGCCGTTCCATTCCTGAGCAGTTCATCATCATTGACGAGGCGCAAAATCTGACGAAGCATGAAGTGAAAACGATCTTGACGAGAGTGGGGGAAGCTTCCAAGATCGTTCTGATGGGAGATCCCGAGCAGATCGACCATCCTTATCTCGACGAGAGCAACAATGGCCTTACGTATGTAGTGGAGATGTTCAAAAATCAAAAGCTGGCCGGACACATCAAGCTGGAAAAGGGCGAGCGAAGCGTCCTGGCGCAGCTGGCTGCCGATATTTTATAGCGGGATGCATAAAATTCACCCAGCGCTCCATACTATGATCATCGGGTCCGGTGGTCTTAAGACAATCCAGCTTTGCAAGCAACAGCTTGTAGGGAGGCGAACTGCCGTGGATGGGTCACCGCTTGACAACAGTCATGTTGAGGGATGCCGAACAGCTCTTTGAGTGTTTGACTCTATCATGGAGGTAGAACTGCCAAAGAGAATAACCGGAACACCCCAAAACAACCGGACTCGATCATAACCGTCTCCTTTTCGGAGGCGGTTTCTTGTTTTCCGGCTTGCCGCGGGGTCTTGCCGTTGAGTAGAATAGGAAGAAAATGGAGAGGGAAATCAGATGGGGAAATGGATTGTTAACGTCATCGTCTGTTCGCTGGCCGGTTATGGCTTGCTTTTTCTAGGGCCGATCTTTGGCGGCGTCATCGCTTTTGGCTTGGTCATGGGTTCGTTGTTATTTATTATTGGAGATCTTGTCCGGACAAAAAAAGAGGTCGATCACCTTGCTAAAACAGTCAGAGGTGTCGAGCGAAGGGTCAACTACTTGATCGAAATATATGAGCAGGAAGAGAAGCAGGCGCAATAAGAACTGTCTAAACGGATTGCCACTCGACCGTTACCTGAAACGCTTTGGCAATCCCCTCGATCAGTTCCGTCTGGCTGGCGTCGGCGAAGCAGACAGATCCGCCATCCAACTGCAGGGGGGTGCCGATCAGGTGCTCGCGTAGCTGCTCCAGCGCGGCCCAGCGGTCTTTGTCAGCGCCTGCCTGATCGGGGACGGCAAACGGGGCGGCCAGGTGATCGTACAAATAGCGGCGGCCGGATACGCTGGTAAAGCCGTAATCGTCCAGCAGGGGCACATCCATCTCCTCGGGAACCAGCCAGAGCCCGAACTCATCGGCGACCATGTCGTGCTTTGACAGAATGGCCAGCAGCTTGTCGCGTTCAGTCTCGCTCTCGACGATCAACAACTGCTGATCGCGGTCGAAGACCGCCACCGCATCGCCGATCTTATGGATGACCTGTGCGTAAAAGCCGGGCAGTTTGCCCTTGGGTATCTGCATTTCCACCCCAAACATGTGCCGCATGATTGTTTCACCTCGTCATTCTCTGCTACTATGGATTCAATCCCTTCTCATTTTACCGGAATTTTACTGGGGGTACAAGAAAACAGGAGGAGACAGGCATGTCTATATCAATTCGCTCATTTGCCTTGGGGCCGCTTGAGACGAACGCTTACCTCGTGAAAAACGAGACGACCGGCGAGTCGATCGTCATCGACCCGGGCATGCAGCCACAGGCGCTGTTGGATGCTGTCAAGGGAGAAAAAGTCGCGGCGATTCTTTTGACTCACACCCACTTTGACCACATCGGAGGACTGAATCAACTCCGCAGTCTGACGAAGGCGCCTGTATACGTTCACCCGCTTGAGATGGCCTGGCTGACAGATCCGCGCTTGAACGGTTCCGCCCGGTTCGGCCTGTCGGAGGAGATCCGATGCGAGCCAGCCGAGCACGAGCTCACGGATGGACAGACGCTGGAGTTGGCGGGGATGAGCTTTCAGGTCCTGCACACGCCCGGCCACTCTCCCGGAAGCTGCTCGTTCGTGATTGGCAAGCACTGTTTTGGCGGCGACGTGCTGTTTGCCAGCTCAATTGGCCGGACGGACCTGCCGGGAGGCGACTTTGAGACCCTGATGATCAGCATTCAGGACAAATTGTTTGAACTGGATGACGACACGATTGTCTACCCCGGGCACGGCCCGAAAACGACGGTTGAGACCGAAAAAATGACCAATCCGTTCGTCACTGGATTGCTGCGCTGACAGCAGCAAAAGCATCCCGGACGCCATGCTTGCGCCGGGATGCTTCTTCAAATGGAAAGATCATCTGATCTGAAAGATAATTCAAAGTTATGCCAGAATTGATCGAGTATTGCGAAGAACAGCCTTCATACATTCGGATTCAGCGTTGACATTCCCCACGATTTTAAAATCCGCTTCGGACAGCACAATGGCAGGACGACGGCCGGTTTGTTCATGTCCCGCTTGCGGGTCAAAGTCAAAGGCAACCAAATCACCACGTCCTTCCAGGTTGAAGAGAATCCCCCACAACAGGACCAGCAATCCGAGTCTGATGAACTTGCTCGAGGTATCCTTCATAGAATCACCCCTTCATTGATCATGCCTTTACTCACTAAGACGCCAAGGAGGCAGAATCGTTTCTTTCCAGATCCGGAAAAAAGGAAATAGCAGGAAGATGTCGATTCGTGTGGAAAGTTAGTACATAGCTCATGGAAAACGAATGGAATTGGAGAGTAAACATGAATGGTGTAAAGATCATGGCCGTTGTCTTGGCCTGCCTAATTCTGTCGGGGTGTGCGGTTCCGGCATCTGTCGGCACCGGAGAAAAAAACGCGCCTGCTCCTCAAACCGCAGTCCCGGACAATGCCGAGACAACCCCCGAGTTGCCGGACCCGCCCGTTGTGTCTGAACCTGAACCGGCAGAAACGGAGCCGCAGGAGGATCGATGGCTGACCCTGATGGTCGTCGGAGATATCATGGTGCACGATGAACAATTGCAGGCAGCTTGGGATGAGCAGCGGAAAAGCTACGACTTCGCCCCGTCTTTCGCGAAAGTGATCCCGATTTTTCAGGAGGCGGACATCCTCATCGGCAATCTGGAGACGACGCTGGCGGGCAAGGAGCGGCGTTACACGGGGTACCCGGAGTTCAATTCACCGGAAACGCTGGCGGAAACCTTAAAACAGGCAGGCTTTACTGCGGTCACCACAGCCAACAACCACTCGCTCGACCGGCGCGAAGCGGGCGTTTTGCACACACTGGATGTACTGGATCAAGCGGGGCTGCCCCATACCGGGACGTTTCGCAGCGCCGAGCAGCGGAACGAACCGCTGATTCTGGAAAAAAACGGAATTCGCATTGGGGTATTGGCCTATACCTATGGCACGAACGGCATTCCGCTTCCGGAAGGGAAGCCGTATCTGGTCAATTTGTACGACCAGGCACTGCTGAAAGGGGACGCCGCCAGGGCTCGCGAACTGGGAGCGGATGTCGTCGCCGTCGCCCTTCACTTCGGGGCGGAGTACCAGCGGATGCCCAATTCGATACAGCGCCAATGGGTAGATCAGTGCTTTGCAGCCGGAGTGGATATCGTGCTCGGTTCGCACCCGCACGTGGTTCAACCGTATGAGTGGCGGACGGTCACAGGAGCTGACGGAGTACAGCGCAAAGTCTTCGCGATCTATTCGCTCGGCAACTTCATCTCCGCCCAGCGCGGCGATTACAAGGATGCAGGCGTGATTTTGCGGCTCGTCCTGCACAAGGGCACAGACGGGCGCACGGCGGTGGAAGAGGCGAAGGTGGTCCCGACCTATGTGCACTTTTACCGGACAGGGGGAAAGCGAAACTACGTGATTTACCCGCTGCCGTATGCGCAGGAAGCGGTCGGACAAAACAAGCAAGAGACGCATCTGACACCCCAGGTCCTGCAAAAAATGGACAGCATCTACAAAGAGATACAAAGACACGTAGAGTCTCTTCAGCCAAAAGAAAAGGCCAGTTGACGAAACTGGCCTATCGTTTTGCCCCAAAGTCAAAGGACAAACCGATTTTGATTTGCAGCTGCAGCTCCTGGTCTTCGAGCGAAAACTTTTCGACCTGGATGTTGGGTGCGATCTTTGCGGGGTAAAATGCCAAATCGTACTCCTTTTCCATCTCTGCTATGGTCGATTCCGGCAGTTCAAAGCCGTCGTAGTAGAGGTCGGTCATCTTGAATCGCAGCTCTGTCGGGGAGACGAGCTCGTAATGTCCGATGATCTTCATATGGATGTCCTCGTACACCCCGTCGACGGTCAACTGGTTGTCGGAAAACTGAAAGTGGGACTGTTTGAAGATCTCGTTTTTGGAGGCGAGAAACTCGTTGAACTCAGCTTCGCCGATCGTCAGCGTATGGGTTAACAGGCCGTTGGATTTGAAGCGGTCAGACGTGACCAGCTCGGGCAGAGAGTTCATCACCTGGGCCAATACGCCAAAGTAACTGCGAAACGCCGGAAGCCCCCGTTTGCGCCAGTCCGTGACGAGATGATCCATCAGCGATTCCATGGAAGTCACGTCACCCACAAGCTTCAGCTTTTCTTCTTTCTCCTTTTCCAATTGCAGGATGAGTGCCAATTGGCGCTCAAAATGCGCCCGCAATTCCCTCACCTTGTCCAGCCGCTGCTGCTTTTCCGCCAGCAGGGAGGCCGCCTTTTGCCGTTCGGACTGGAAGCTGGCCAACGTGTTCATATCCTGCTCAAACAGGCGCTGCAAGAACTCCGACAGCATGAGAATGTCATTGAAATTTTTCGCATTAAAAAACAGCGTTAAAAGCGAGACCCGCTCGCCGGTGTAATAAGCTCGGGTGATCTGGCCGGCACGCCGCTGCATCGCGGAGATCACCGCAGCCTGCCGGTTCATCTGCAAATCCAACTGGGCCAGCTCGTCAAGCAAGGCCTGTTCTTCTGCCTTGACAATCGTCAGGTTGCGCTCCAGCTCTTTTTGGGTAAAATGTTTTTGCAGGATGAGTTGTTCAAGTGTTTGACCTTCTTCCGCCCAGCCGATGCAAGGCACGACAGCGAGGCACAGGGCGAGAAGCAGGAACAACCATTTTCGCATACGTTCACCTTCAACCGTTTTCTGGGAAGCTTGATTCCGGTTTGCCCGGCATGCTACAATCCATCTCATCACACGCTTCAGAAAACTCTATTTCGTCAGACGGTTACAATGCCGCTTGTTCCATTATAGCGGTTTGATGATTTTTTGCACGTACAAGTGAAAAAACGGATGGCAGGAGGGCCGAAAATGAATCAAGCCGTTCGCGGCATCCACGATGAGATCAGAAGAAGCGCAATAGGGGCAATCCCGTTTGTCCGATTTATGGAATTGGCGTTGTACCACCCCGATTACGGCTATTATATGTCGGAAAAAGTGAAAGTAGGCAAGGAAGGCGATTTTTATACGAGTGCCACGGTGCATCCGGTGTTTGCCGAAACCCTGGCTGATGCGATCATCCGCATCTGGCAGGAGGAAGGATACAGCCGGCCTGCACTGGTCGAGATCGGCGGCGGCACCGGGATCCTGATGAAGCATCTGGCGGCCCGCATATACGAGGCCGCGCCGCTGCTGGCCGACAGGATGCGGCTGGTAATGATTGAGTCCAGCCCGTATCACCGCGAATGCCAGCGCCAGGCGTTGGCCGGCTGCCAGGCGGACGTCGTCTGGTATGCCGCTGTGGAAGAAGCGGTGCAGTCGGAAGCGATCGAAGGGGTCATCCTGTCCAATGAGTGGTTCGACGCCTTTCCGGTTCATCTGGTGAAGCGGCAAGCGGCTGGCTGGACGGAAGCAGGGGTGACCTGGGACGAAGGGGAAGGATGCCTGAAGTGGATGGATTTGCCTGCATTGACGCCGGAGGCGGCGGACTACCTGGCAGAAGAAAAACTGGCCCTCCCGACCGGGATGCAGCTGGAGATCAATCTGGGGATGCGCCGGGCGATCCACGAGGTGTCCCGAATGCTCGTGCGGGGGTATGTTATCACCATCGATTACGGCGGTCTGCAGGATGAGCTGTACTCTGCCCGCCGGATGAGCGGAACGCTCCAATGCTACTACCGGCACCGGGCCCATGACGATCCCCTCGTTTTCGTCGGGGAACAGGACATCACAGCCCACGTCAATTTTTCGGCGCTGATGAAGTGGGGGGAGGAGGCCGGGCTGGTCCCTGTCTCGTTGGAGAGTCAAAGCCAGTTTTTGGTCAAGGCGGGGATTTTGCAAAAGCTGCGGGAACATCAAGACACCAACCCTTTTACCAGCGAGGCGATGCGCAGCAATCAGGCGATTCGGCAGTTGATCAGCCCGGATGGCATGGGAGGGACATTCCGGGTGCTGACACAAAAAAAAGATGCTCGTTAGGAGCATCCTTTTTTCTTTGCCTACGCCCTACATCAGCAGCAGGGAGAGGGATTGTTCGCCTGCACCTGCTGGCGGCATTACGAAGAATGTATAATATGTGAAACCGACAAACGAAAAGAACATGAACCCGAAGAAAATTTGTAAGTACGCTCGTTCGGTTAATTTCATATAGCTTAATGACAGGAAAATGGCAGTTAAACCGAAGAACAGAAGTGACATCTTCATAAGCCCGCCCCAGTAGGCCATAATGGCGATTACCAATGTCCAGAAGCTGAGTACACGATACATGCGATCCATTTGTATCCCCCCTTTACGGCAGCGATGAATAGCGGATAGATTTCCTTCCTCATTATAAAGGACACTATGTCCTGTGTAAACCAGAACGTATGGCGGTTTGATGACAACGGACGGAAGCGCCGCGGCTACCGCCCGAATGGCTTTTGAATCCGCACCAGCGTGTAATTGCAGGATCTGCAGCCGCTGATGAACGAGTCTTCTTCTTGTAGTTCAATCTCCCCAAAGTACACCTCAAATATTCCGGTCAGCATCGAATTATGCATCTTGCAGACGAGCGTGGGGAACCGCTTGGCCGAGTCGAGGAACGTGCAGTTGTGGATGCGAAAGCATATCTGGTCCTCGCCGCGCACATGGATTTCCGGGTTCAACCCTTGTGCGAGGATCAGGCGGTGAATGTGGTCCAGCGCTTGTTCAAAGGACATGCTGCGCGGATCGAGGCTGTCAGCCAGCAGCGCCTGTTTGGCCGCTTCGGTCCCCATTCGCCGCCCGATGCTTATCATGGCCTGTTCACCCACGTCTCCCAGTGACATCAGGCTTTCGATGGCGATGTTGGCAAGCATTTGGTAATCGCGCGGCGGAAACTGCAAGCTGACGACTTGATCAGAGAGAGAATAGAGCCGGCTGGGACGGCCGCCCTTTCCCGATTTATCAGAAGTGGATTGCAGCAGGTTGACGTCTTCCAACTTGCCGAGATGCAAGCGGGAAACGTTGGGATGGATGGAAAAATGCTCGGCTACCTCTTGCACGGTTACAGCTTGACCGCGGGAGGCGATAAAACGGTAAATGGCGAAACGGGTGGGGTCGGCTAGCGTACTCGTCAGTTTTTGAGTATTGTTGTCCATGAGCTACCCCCTTGTTTTCAATTTCGCTTATTAGTGTAGCTGATTTTACGCGGATTGTTAAGCTTGAAACTGTTTTGGGAAACAAAACAAAAAGATAATTAATATATTAAACACTATTGACATAGTGTTTATAGGAGTCATATAATTTACTTGAAAAAAGTAAGGGATGAACCTTATCATATTTACTTCTGGATAGGAGGGGTTGTCATGGGAAAAAGTATGAACAAGGAAAAGCTGACTTTCTATACATATCCGAGCTGTACATCATGCCGGAAAACCAAGGCATGGCTGAAGGAAAACAATGTGGCGTACGAGGAGCGCCATCTCTTTAGGGATCCGCCCACTCCCCGGGAGCTGCTCGAGATCATCAAAATGACCAACAACGGAACGGACGAAATTTTGTCGACCCGCAGCCAAAAGTTTAAACAGCTGGAATTTGACATTAACGAAATGACCGTATCGGAGCTGCTCGACTTTCTCAGTGTAGAGCCTCGCCTGTTGAAGCGGCCGATCCTGACCGACGGAGAAAACGTCATCATCGGCTACAACCAATCCGCCATGAAATCGCTGTTGGCGTAAAGCCAATGTACCGCGCGAACAGCGCGGTTTTTTATGTCTCTCCTGCAAAAAGCTAGCTAGTCTGCCCAAAGAGTCAAAATAGAGTCCCTTCCCGTTTAAAGCACATGGGGCTTGGAGATACTTTTCTAGTAGAAAGAGATTCTATGAGAGTAGGGAAAAGCATAGAATGAAGTACATTAACCTCAATGGCAAACGGGAGGGACGTTCTATATGGTAGCTTCAAGACAGGATGCATGGACAGAAGATGACGATTTGGTGCTTGCAGAAGTCACGCTCCGCCACATTCGCGAGGGCGGAACTCAACTTGCGGCTTTTGAAGAGGTAGGCCAGCGGTTGGGCAGGACGGCTGCAGCTTGCGGTTTTCGCTGGAACAGCGCGGTCAGGAAGCGGTATGAGGCGGCCATTGCGATCGCCAAAAGCCAGCGGCAGCAGTTGAAAAAAATTGGCAGGGTGGCGGTACATACAGAATTTGCCGAAGAACAGGATACGTTAAAACCGCTGTCCAAGGGAACGGCAGCGTCATCCGCAAAGAATAACGAGGAAGAGCAGATTGAAGCGGCGATACGTGTATTAATGAACCAAAAGGAAATCATCCGTCGACTCAAACAGCTGGAACGAGAGCTTGAAGACAAGGAACGGGAGGTCAACGAACTAAAGGAACAGAACAGCAAATACAAGAAAGAACTGGAAGGCGTTCAGGGAGTAAACGACGATTACAAAGCACTCATCCAAATCATGGAGAGGGCGCGGAAGCTGGCCTTTTTGCAAGAAGAGGAGGCGGGCGCAAAACCGGTATTTAAGATGGATGAAAATGGAAACCTTGAACGTGTCGAATAAGCTTGCAGACAGCAAAAAGACCCGAGAGACCGGGTCTTTTTTCATGTCGGTTCAGTCTTGCAAACCAACGCCTTCGGGCAGCCAGACGTAAGGGTTTTCGCCGCGGTCGCGAATCGGGTTGTACTTGACCGGGGTAAATCCCATCTTGGTCCAAAATTCGTCAGCCCGGCAGCGCGAGTTGGTTTTAATCGGAGAGCCGAAGCTTTTCGCATGGTTCACCAGCGCCGTGCCAAAGTCTTTGCCTCGATAATCCGGCAGCACTTCCAGTTTCCACAATTCGTAGTAATCCTGGGCAGGGCTGAAATAACGGTCGTACTTGCTGTCTATTTTATACAGACTCATGCGGGCAACCAGCCGATTGCCGTAATAAATGCCGTAAAACGGAGAATCGGAATCGTTTTCGACGATGTTGGCTTCCAGGTCCTCTTTCATCGACAATTCTTCCAGGCCGAATTCACGAAATTTCTGGAATTCCTCAAGCGTCTTGTAGTTAATGCGCAACCGTTCTACTTCATACATCGATCATGCACTCCTCCCGAACCAGTCCTTCAGTGGTATCCTCTTCTATTATACACGAATGATGTGACAATTTCTCCAATGAGTTGCAAAGGAAACACTGGAAGGAAATGTTATTGTCATGGTGCACACAATTTCAAATTTTCTGCTAGAACAATTCCCGAAGAAATGGCAAAATAGGTGATAGCAAGGTAAAGAAGGGAGAGTCGCCATGCAAAAAGTGTTGATCGCCAACCGCGGAGAGATTGCCCGCCGGATCATCCGAACATGCCGCAAGCAGGGAGTAGCTGCGGTAGCCGTATACTCCGACGCGGACAAGGAAATGCCGTTTGTGCGGGAAGCGGACGAGGCTCTGCATATCGGACCGCCGCCCGTGGCCCAGAGTTATTTAAATATTGACGCCATGATAAAAGCGGCCCAGACAGCCGGAGCGGATGCCATTCATCCCGGTTACGGGCTGCTGTCGGAAAACGCTGTATTTGCCGAGCGCTGCACGGCAGCGGGATTGACCTTTATCGGGCCGCCTGCCGGCGTGATTGCGAGTATGGGCGATAAGGTGACAGCGAGGCGGATTATGCGCGAAGCCGGCGTGCCGGTCGTTCCCGGATTTGAAGGGCAGCTGGAGACAGCGGAGGAAGCGGTCGCCAAAGCGCAGGGACTCGGCTACCCTTTGATGTTGAAAGCGAGTGCGGGCGGCGGCGGAATCGGCATGCAGGTCGTGCGCGACGACGAAGAGCTGCGCCGCGCGTTTCAATCTGCCAAGGGACGGGCCAAGGCCTATTTTGGCAACGATACGATGTTCCTGGAGAAATACGTGGAAAACCCCCGCCACATCGAAGTGCAGATAGCCGCCGACCAGCATGGCAACTGCCTTCATCTGCTGGAGCGGGAATGCTCGATCCAGCGCCGCCATCAGAAAGTGGTGGAGGAGAGCCCATCCCCGTTTCTCGATCAGGAAACGCGCGAAAAAATCTGCCGGGCCGCCGTTGAAGCTGCGCGCGCTGTAGCGTATACCGGTGTGGGGACCGTCGAGTTCATCATGGACGAGCAAAAAAAGTTTTACTTTTTGGAGATGAACACGCGCCTGCAGGTCGAACATCCGGTAACGGAAGAGATGACCGGACTCGATCTGGTGGCGATCCAGTTGGATATTGCCCGCGGTTTGCCGATCCCGCTGAAACAGGAGGACGTCAAAGCGCTTCGCCACGCGATTGAGCTGCGCGTTTACGCCGAGGACCCGCAGACGTTTATGCCGTCGCCGGGCCGGATCGTCAGGTACCAGCCCCCGGTCATGCCGCATGTGCGAATCGACGATGGGGTAGAAGCGGGCATCCAGGTTTCTCCGTTCTACGATCCGATGATCGCCAAGGTGATCGTCAGCGGTACGACGCGCGGCGAAGCCGTTGCGAGAGCTGCAGAAGCGCTGGCGGCGTATCAGATCGACGGGATCAAGACCAACCTGCCGTTTTTGCAGGAAGTATTGGCTGATGCGGATTTTCAAGCCGGCGATTACACGACACAGTTCATTGAGCGAAAAAACAGTAAAAGGAGCGTTGGGCAATGAAAAACATCACAGCCAACATGGCGGGCACAGTCTTGAGCCTGCTTGTCCAGGCAGGAGATACGGTCAGCAGCGGACAAGACGTCATCCTGCTGGAGTCAATGAAAATGGAAGTGCCGATTCAGGCGCAGGCAGATGGCAAAATCGCGGAAGTAAAGGTAAGCGCCGGCGATTTTGTCAATGAAGGCGACGTCATTCTTGTCCTGGAGTAATTTTGCGTCAATTCTGAGCGGCCGCTAGGTTTGCCGGAGGAGGTAGCGAAATGGATGTGCGCATCGTCGAAGTAGGCCCCCGCGACGGCCTGCAAAACGAAACGGCTGTCGTGCCGACAAACGTCAAGATCGAGCTGATCAACCGCTTGTCGCAAGCGGGCTTGCGCTTTATTGAAGCCAGTTCGTTCGTCGATCCGAGGTGGATTCCGCAGCTGGCCGACGCAGCCGAGGTGCTGGGCGGCATCGCCAGGCAGCCGGGGGTTGCCTACAGCGCGCTCGTGCCCAACCTTCGCGGTCTGGAGCGGGCCCGGGGGACGGCACTTGCGGAAATTGCCGTGTTCATGTCGGCCAGCGAGAGCCACAACAGGAAAAATATCAACAAATCGATCGCCGAGACATATCCGGTCCTGGAAGAGGTGGTGCAGGAGGCGAAACGCATGGGTTTGCGCGTGCGCGGCTACGTCTCGACCGTGTTCGGCTGCCCCTACGAAGGAGATGTGCCTGTCTCGGCAGCGGTGAAAGTGACGGAGCGGCTGCTAAACATGGGTGTCTACGAAGTATCGATCGGGGATACGATCGGGGTGGCGACTCCCAAACAGGTCCGGGAAAAATTTGCCGTCCTGGTGAAAGCGTTTACTCCCGGACGGCTGGCTGCCCACTTCCACGACACCCGCGGCACTGGTCTGGCCAACGTCACAGCCGCACTGGATGAGGGGATTTGCACCTTTGACAGTTCGCTCGGCGGATTGGGCGGCTGTCCCTATGCACCGGGGGCGGCAGGCAACATCTCGACCGAAGATCTGGTTTACCTGCTTCACGGGATGGGGTATCGCACCGGCGTCGATCTGGAGCGGCTGGCGGAAGCGGGCCAGTACATCCAAAGCCGCCTGGGGCGACAGCTGCCTTCCAGGATGCTGCAGGCCCATTGTGCGGCCAAACGGACAAGTGAGGGAGGAGACTCTTCATGGCGATAACCCTGCAAAGAGAGGAGCAGGTCGGCATCCTGACGATCGAGCGGCCGGAAGTGCACAACTGTCTCAATCTTGAGACAGTGCAAATGCTGCGGCAGCAGGTGAGTCAACTGAGCGCGGATCGGGATGTGCGAGTGGTGATCGTCACCGGTGCGGGCGACAAGGCGTTTTGCGCCGGAGCGGACTTGAAGGAGCGGCGGACGATGAGCGAATCGCAGGTGCGAGTGTTTATCCGCGCCATTCGCGATGCCTTCAGCGAACTGGAACGCCTGCCTCAACCGGTTATTGCCGCGATCAACGGAGCAGCCTTTGGCGGCGGGACGGAGCTGGCGCTGGCCTGTGATCTGCGGGTGATGAGCGAGACCGCGCAAATGGGCCTGACGGAAACGTCGCTCGGCATCATTCCTGGCGCGGGCGGAACCCAGCGGCTGCCGCGGCTGGTGGGAAAAGGGAAGGCGAAAGAGCTGATTTTCACTGCCCGGCGGATCACGGCGCGCGAAGCCTTGGCCATCGGCTTGGTCAACCGCGTCGTTCCGGCGGGGCAAGTGCTTTCGGCTGCCCTGACGCTGGCGAAAGAGATCGCCATGAACGCGCCGATCGCGTTGGAACAGGCCAAATACGCCATCGACTACGGCATGGAGACAGACCTGGCGACAGGCCTCGCAATCGAGAGCAGCGCCTACCAGGTCACGATTCCGACCAAGGATCGCCTGGAAGGCCTTGCCGCATTCCAGGAAAAGCGGAAGCCGGTATACCGCGGCGAATAAAGAGAAAGAGGAGGGTCCAGATGAGCAAACAATGGGAGGAGACGCTTCGCGAGCGGATCGCACAAGTGGAGCGGGGCGGAGAGCAAAAATACCACGAGAAGCTGAAGGAGCAGAACAAGCTGTTTGTTCGCGACCGGCTGACCTTGTTGTTCGATGATGAGTTTATGGTAGAAGACGGCCTGTTCGCCAATTTCCTCGCCAAAGACCTGCCGGCTGACGGCGTGGTCACCGCGATTGGTCGGGTGAACGGACAGACCGTCTGTGTCATGGCCAACGATTCCACCGTCAAAGCAGGATCATGGGGTTCGCGTACGGTGGAAAAAATCATCCGCATCCAGGAGACGGCCGAAAAAATGCGCGTGCCGCTGATCTATCTCGTCGATTCGGCAGGCGCCCGCATTACGGATCAGCTGGACATGTTCCCCGGCCGGCGCGGAGCGGGACGAATTTTTTACAACCAGGTGAAGCTGTCTGGAAAAATTCCGCAAATCTGCATCCTGTTTGGGCCATCTGCAGCGGGCGGGGCTTATATCCCCGCTTTTTGCGACATCGTGATCATGGTGGAGCAGAACGCCAGCATGTACTTGGGTTCGCCCCGGATGGCGGAGATGGTCATCGGGGAAAAAGTGTCGCTCGAGGAATTAGGCGGCGCCCGGATGCACTGTACGGTGAGCGGCTGCGGGGATGTGCTGGCGGCGAGCGAGGAAGAAGCGATTCAGGCGGCCCGCCGTTACCTGGCGTTTTTTCCGGCCAACTACACGGAGCAGCCCCCGGCCGCGGCAGCGAAACCACCGAGTCCGCAAGCGAAGGACCCGGCGTCGATCGTCCCGGAAAACCAAAACGCGCCTTTCAACATGTACGACTTTATCGACGCCCTGATCGACGAAGGCTCATTCTTTGAGGTGAAAAAGCTGTTTGCACCGGAACTGATTACCGGACTGGCGCGGCTCGACGGCAAACCGGTCGGCATTATCGCCAACCAACCGCGGGTGAAGGGCGGAGTTCTGTTCGTCGATTCCGCTGACAAGGCGGCGCGCTTCATCAATTTGTGCGACGCTTTCCACATCCCGCTGCTCTTCCTCGCAGACGTCCCCGGGTTTATGATCGGCACCGCGGTAGAGAGGGCAGGCATCATCCGCCACGGAGCGAAGATGATCTCGGCGGTGTCGGAGGCTACCGTGCCGAAAATCTCTGTGATCGTCCGCAAAGCTTACGGGGCTGGGCTGTACGCAATGGCAGGCCCGGCGTTTGAGCCGGATGCGTGTCTGGCGCTTCCGGGAGCGCAGATTGCCGTGATGGGACCCGAAGCAGCCGTGAATGCCGTGTACAGCAACAAGATCCAGGCGATTGAAGATCCCAAGGAGCGGCAGGCGTTTATCATGGAGCAGCGCCGTTTGTATCAAGAGGACATCGACATTTACCTCTTGGCCTCCAATCTGATCGTCGACGGCATCGTCGCCCCCGGGCATTTGCGCGAAGAACTGATCAGCCGCTATCAGGTGTACAGCAGCAAAGCGCAGCGTTTTACCGACCGCAAGCATCCCGTCTACCCGGTATAGAGCCAAAAACCATTTTCCACCGCCGCCATTTTTTGGTATGCTAATACTATCTCTTACATCATTCGGAGGATTCTCGTATGCACCTGGTCGTAATTGGCGGCGGTTCAGTCGGAATGCTGCTGGCGGGACGGCTGCAGCTCGGCGGGCAGACGGCTGTCTTGCTGACGCGCGGCGAAGAACAGGCGGAGCGGCTGAAGCGCGAGCTGCTGACGATCCATACCTTGTCAGGCGAGTGTTTGCAGACGCCGGTTGCGGCATGTGCCTTTTCAGACCCGCTTCCTGCCGCGGACTGTTACCTCTTGGCCGTAAAACAGCCGGTTCTTCCCGACCTGTTGCCGGCATTGGCGAAGCTGCCTGATACGGCTCGGGTCGTTGCGCTGCAAAACGGGATGGGGCATGAAGAACTGCTCCGTTCCGTCATCCCGTCAGAACGCCTTTTTTTCGCCGTGAACACAGAAGGAGCCAAGCGATTGTCTCCGGTTGAAGTGGCACATACCGGCCGCGGCAGGCTGCGCCTGGGACCGTGGCGAAAACGTGCCTTCCGAGACCCGCTCATCGCTGATTTAGTCAAATTGCTGTCTGCGTGCGCCATCGATGCTGAGTACGTTGACGAAGCGTCCGGGCTTATGTGGCGGAAATTACTGGCGAACGCCTGCATCAACCCGCTCACGGCATTATTTGAAGTTCACAACGGGATGCTCGTGCAGTCTCCGTCATTGACGTCCCTCATGCGCCAATTGTTCAGGGAGGCGGCAGATGTTGCAAATGCAGCGGGACAAAAAATCACTGAGAAAGATTGGCAGGAGATTGTAACCATTTGCCGAAATACATTCCGAAATGATTCTTCGATGTTGCAGGATTTGCGGCACGGCAAGCCTACTGAGATTGAATCGATCAGCGGCTACATCGTGGGCAAGGGGACAGAAAACGGCATTTCGACACCACTTCATGAGACTTTGCGCCGTGCCGTACTCCTCAAGCAAACTGTGCACCGGGGAGAGGGAGGGGCGTCGCATGGGGATTCTGGCTAGCGTTTGGGGCATTTTCACCACCATACCTTTTGTAGGGTTTGTCTTGGTGTACCTGATCGTTTACGCTGTGAAGAGCGATCGGCGCCGCGCTCTCAGCTGGTCGATTAATATTACGAATATTTTCTTAATTCATGCCATCCTCGTCCTGCACGCGCAAAACTGGCCCGAAGCCTGGTCCGCATGGTGGGGAATCCTTTTGCTGTTCGCCGGTTTGGCGGGGCTCTTGGGCTATCTGCAAATGCGGCTGAGAGGTTCTGTTTCGATTCGTAAAATCGGGTTTTCCACGTGGCGGCTCTCCTTTCTCATCTTATGCGTTGCCCATGTGTTCTTATTTAGTGCCGGCCTGTGGAAGACCATGCAAAGTGTATAAGTTGAGGGGGTGATACTGATGAACCATCCAATACATACAATCGGTCAAAAAATCCGAATGTTTCGCAAGGAAAAGGGATTTACCCTGGAGGTATTGGCAGATAAGACAGGACTTAGCAAAGGGCTGCTCAGCCAGGTGGAGCGGGGCATTTCCCAGCCGTCACTCGATTCGCTGTGGAAGATCACCCGTGCCTTGGAAGCTTCATTTGCGCAATTTTTTGAGGAGTTGGACCAAAAACGCGTCTACCACATTTACAAAGAGAAGCGCAGAGAAATGTTGTTACCGGAATCCACCGGTTCTTATTCCCTGCTCTCCAAGGGCGGAAACGCCAAGCTTGGCTTGATTGAAGTCCGCCTGCAGCCGGGAGATGTGGCGCGAGACCGCTTCGCTTTGCAGGAGGGGGAAGAGTGCCTGGTTGTGACCAAAGGAACGGTAGAAGTGAAAGCAGGTGAAGACATCTTTACCCTCAAGACTGGAGACAGCCTTCACATAGACAGCATACAGCAGCGAGTCATCTCCAATCAGGGGGAGGAAGAAGCGATTGTTTTGTGGGCCGTGACGCCGCCTCAATTGTAAACCTTTGGAACTGACGAGCTGCAGCTGCAGCTCTTTTTCTTTGGTCAGAACTGTTTGCTTGAAAAAAACCGCAATCAAACTTATAATTATTCACTAACATTAAACGAAGGGGAATTGTATGCCTGGTGTAAAAAAACCTCATGTTTTGCAAGCTGTTTTGCCGCTGTTGTTGCTGGTCGTAACGGCAGCATTTTCCATCCTCCGCTGGAAGGCGGGGATGTACGTTCCGTTAATTGCCGGGATTACTGCCACTGCGCTGCTAGGGATCTATCTCGGGTATTCGTGGAAACAACTCGAAACGTTCATGAGCGAAGGGGTTTCCCGGGCGCTTGTCGCCTTTTTTATGCTCTTTATTATCGGAGCCATTTGCGGCACATGGATTTTAAGCGGAGTCATTCCTACCTTGATCTATTATGGGTTGGCGATTATCAACCCGAGTATTTTCGTGCCCGCCGTCGCCCTGACCACAGGCATTTTAGCCATTGCGACAGGCAGTTCCTTTACGTCCATTGCTACCGTTGGCTTGGCCTTCATGGCAGTCGGACAAGGCATGGGATTTCCTCCCGCACTGATTGCCGGGGCGGTGATATCCGGAGCGTATCTGGGCGACAAGATATCCCCTCTGTCCGATACGACCAACGTGGCGCCGGCGATGGTCGACACCGATCTCTTCAGCCATGTGCGGCATATGATGTGGGATACCATCCCCGCCTTTGCCATCTCGCTGGCGCTGTATTGGTTCCTGGGGATGAAATACGCAGGGAATACGGCCCATTTAGAGCAGGTGGACCAGGTGATGGACGCCCTCAAGCAGACCTTTAACATCCAGCCTCTGCTGCTCTTGCTGCCTGTATTGACGATCGTCATCATGGTCAAACGGCTGCCGGCAGTTCCTTCTCTGCTGCTCGTCAGTCTGTTGGGCGGAATTGCAGCAATGATTTTTCAAGGAAGTACGATCACCGATGTGATCCAGGCTTTGACCAACGGCTACACCGGGAAGTCCGGCGTTGCGACCCTCGATTCGCTCCTGCAGCAGGGCGGGATTACTTCGATGTTTCAGACGGTCGGCCTCTTGCTGCTGGCGACTGCACTCGGGGGAATTCTCGAAGGCACGGGAGTATTCAAAGCTGTTTTGGAGTCGATCATCAAGCGGGCTCGTACGACAGGGTCCCTGATCTTGTCTACGGTCGTCTCGACTCTGGTTATCGCATTTGCCAGCGGCGCCCAATTTCTGGCTATCATTCTGCCCGCCCGGGCCTTCGCAGGCACGTACAAGGAGCGCGGATTGGATACGAAGAATCTGTCGCGATGCGTTGAAGCTGCCGGGACGGTTGGGATTAACCTCGTGCCGTGGAGCGTCCCTGCTGTATTTGCCGCGAACATGCTTGGGGTCAGCCCAATGGAATTCATTCCGTACATCTTTTTTGCCTTCCTCGTCCCGCTGTTCAATGTGATTTACGGCTACACCGGGTTCTCGATCGCGAAGAAGACGTATCCGGAAACGGCTCGTCCCGCAAACGCCAAAGCAGATCTGACATAGGCGGAACATTGTTTGACAAAGGAGTAAGCAGATGGAAAAGGATCAAGTTATCGTAAAAGTGATCGGAACGGCGCAAGACGCCGGGATCCCGCATATACACTGCCGCTGCGAACACTGCCGGCGGGCTTGGGAGCAGCCCCAGCTCAGGCGTTACCCCGCAGCGCTGGCTGTGATTGTTCCGGGAAATCAAACCTGGCACTTGATTGATGCGACACCCGACATCGCCAGCCAAATGGAAGTAGTCAGAAGCGCTTTCCCTGCGCTTGGACTGATGAACAGCGTCGTGCTGACGCATGCCCATCTCGGCCATTACACGGGATTGATGTACCTGGGGCGGGAAGCCATGGCAACGAAAGGCGTACCCGTCTATGCCGGGAGCAAAATGGCCGATACGCTCCGCACGAACGTCCCCTGGAAACAATTGGTGGACCTTGAGAATATCAGCATCACCACGATTTTTGCGGGACAGACTTTTGAACTGGATACCGATCTGCTCGTCACCCCGTTGGAGGTTCCGCATCGGAATGAATACTCGGAGACGTTTGGGTTTATTTTTTCCGGGAGGAACAAGCGGCTGCTGTATATTCCGGACATCGACCGGTGGGAGCTGTGGGATCAAGATCTGCGGGAGCTCGTGGCCAGTGTCGACTACTGCTTGCTGGATGCGACCTTTTACTCCGAAGCGGAGCTCGCTGCCCGCGGCAGGGATTACCGCGAAATACCTCACCCCTGCCTGACGGCAACGATGGAGTTGCTGCAGGATACGGTAAAAGCGGCAGGAACAAAAGTGTATTTTACCCACTTCAATCACACCAATCCCGTCGTCGATCCCGAACATCAGGTGCGGGATGCGATCAAGGAGAACGGATTTTTCATCGCCGAAGAGGGAATGGAGTTTTTCCTCTAATACGCAACCCCCAAAAAAGCAAGTCAGCCGATTTCAGCAGGTTGACTTGTTTTTCGCTGCTTGGTGACATGATATAATGCGAGGGTAAGCACGAGAGGAAAGAAGGAGCACATATGGACATTCAAAGCGTCTCATTGCCGCTTTCGAACAGGCTGGCAGACGATTATTTGCGCGGCGACTCGAAAGCCGCTTCATTCTTTACGTATTTGCCCTATGAAGAAGAATCGTACCGCCAGCGGCTAAACTGGCTTCGCAGACAGCCCTGCCCCCATCGGGAACAGCTGGCCGATGGCCTCCTTGCCTATAACCGCCAATTGGAGAACGACGCCGAGGTGTTTCGTCAGATCGAAAAACTGAGACATTCAGATACATATGTCGTGATCGGAGGGCAGCAGGCAGGTGTCATGACCGGACCGCTTTATACGATCCACAAGGCGATTACCCTGATTCAAACCGCTCGCCATCTGCAGGATCTGCTGCAGGTGGAAATCGTGCCTGTCTTTTGGATCGCCGGAGAAGATCACGACCTCGAGGAGATCAACCACCTCTACTACGGGACGCAGGAGCAGCAGCTAAAAAAGCTCAAGCTGGCGATCAAACAGCGGGGCAGGTTCTCCGCAAGCATGCTGCCGGTAGCTTCAGAAGAGATGATTCGCTATGCAGACCAGTTTTTGGCCGTGCATCCCGAGACCGACGCGACTGCTTCCCTGCGCCGGCTGCTGCACGAGACGGCGGAGCGCGCCAGTACGCTGGTCGAGTGGTTTTCGCTGTTGATGGCCCGGTTGTTCGGCAAACACGGTTTGGTTCTCGTCGAGTCCTCCTCGCCGTTTATCCGCTCCATCCAGCAGCCTGTGTTTCGGCATTTCATTGAGCAGCCCGAGAGAATGGCCGAATTGCTCCAGGAGGCAGAGCGCGGCATCCGCCTGGCTGGCTATGAACCGCAACTGGAGCTCCCTGATCGCGGGGCCAATCTGTTTTTGTACGAAGCAGGGGAACGCTTACTTCTGGAGTATGAGGACGGCCGCTTCTCGACCAAAGACGGGAGAAATTCGTACAGCCGCGAGCAGCTGCTCGGCCTGCTGGAGACAGAGCCGGAGAGATTCAGCGCGAACGTGGTGACACGGCCGCTCAGTCAGGAACACATCTTTCCCACCCTGGCGTTTGCAGGCGGACCGGGAGAGATCGCCTACTGGGCCTTCTACAAGAAATGCTTTGCCGCTCTGGGCTATCAACTGCCGATTGTTCTCCCGCGCACGTCCATCACCCTGGTCGACCGGACGATTGAGCGCAGCATGCAGCAGTTCGGGCTGGGGATCGAGACGGTCATGAGCGGGTTTCGGGAATGGCAGGATGACTGGCTGGCCAGTCTGCAGAAGGATGGACTCGCCGAACAATTTGGCCGCACCAGGAAAAAGATGGAGGACCTGTACCGCCCTCTGCTGGAAGACGTGGTTCGCTTCGATGCCGGCCTGAGCGGGCTGGCAGACAAGAACCTGGAGCTGCTGCTCTCCCAGGTAGATTTTTTGGAAAAGCGGGTACAGCAATCGCTGCTTCGCCGTCACGAGGTATCGGTAAACCGGCTGAAGCGAATCGAGGCTGCCCTCATTCCCGAAGGCATCTGGCAGGAGAGGGTCTATTCGGTCTTTAGCTTCATGAACAAGTACGGACTTGACTTCGTCGATCGGCTGGTGGCTGCGCCGCTTGCGTTTGGCCCTGAACACAAGGTGGTCTACCTCTAATACTGACATGGGAAGGGAGCGGAAAGCTCTCTTTTTTTTGGGCGGGTTTCCAGCGACATACGCTTCTTTGCGGCCCCCTTTTCGGGAAGGCTTTGAACAAGGTGAAAGAGGAGGATTGCCATGAAAGAAGCGCTGCAAGGAAGTCTGTCTGCCCAAGAAGTCATGCAAAGTCGCCACGCTGTCCGCAGATACGTCCCGGGAGTAAGCATTCCCCAGGCGGATTTGCAGGAAATACTGGAACTGGCCGCTGCGGCGCCTTCCTCCTGGAACCTGCAGCATTGGCGTTTTCTCGTCGTGACGGAGCAGGAGAACAAGAAACGTCTTTTGCCGATCGCCTTTAACCAACAGCAAGTTGCCGACTGCTCTGCGGTCATCATCGTCCTGGGAGATCTCGAAGCGAATCGATCGGCGGAAGCGGTTTACCGCCCGATGCTGGAATCGGGAGCGATGAGTCAGCGGGCGTACGACACCCTGCTCGGCAACATTGCCGGCGCATATGCCGGCGGTCCCGAGGGGCCGCGTGACGAGGCCAATCGCAACGCCGCCCTGGCGGCCATGCAGCTGATGCTGGCGGCAAAGGCAAAGGGATATGACACTTGTCCGATGGGCGGATTTGACCGCGTCAAGATCAGGCAAGAATTGAACATCCCGGACCGCTTCTTGCCGGTGATGATGATCACGCTGGGCAAAGCGGCCGCACCTGCCCACGAAACCAGCCGTTTTCCGCTCGAGCAGCTGGTTGTCTGGGAAAAGTTTTTCTGATCGCCTGGCGAAGGCGGCAAAAAGCGGCGCTGCGGACCGGTTGCCGTACCGGTCAGCTGCGCCGCTTATCAGCTTTTCTTATAAATCCTCAAATATTTTGATCAACAGGAAAGGCAGCGTGCCGATCGCGACATAGGCGTACAGCAGCCCGTAGAAGAAAGCTTTGACGTATTTCATGGTCATTCCCTCCCGCCGTTCTAAGGATGTGGCAACCAAGACAGGAAACGATTGGTGTAACACTGGTATTGCATTATACATATATATGTGGTTTGCGGTTCCTCCAGAACGACGGCTGCCGTCTGCCGATCCTGCCGGTTAGAAGGGGGCTGGCGAAGACAAAATAGGTGAAGCGCACCCAAGCTTGTGATAAGATACTGATGAGTGTTGTTTAAGAAGGAGGCCCGTTTGACCTATGAACACAGCAGCAGATAGCATTGTAAAAGACATGTCCCTTGCCCATGGCGGCCATTTGAAAATCGATTGGGTAAAGGCGCACATGCCGGTGTTGAACCGGATCCGCGAACGCTTTGAAGCAGAAAAGCCGTTTGCCGGACTGAAAGTAGCGATTTCGCTTCACCTGGAAGCAAAGACCGCCTACCTGGCGAAAGTGGTTCAAGCCGGCGGAGCAGAAGTGACGATTACCGGATCCAACCCGCTGTCTACCCAGGACGACGTTTGTGCGGCCTTGGTCGAAGACGGCATTCGCGTGTTCGCCAAGTACAATCCGTCGCCTGAGGAATACAAGAGCCACCTGATCAAAACGCTGGAGACTCGTCCCGACCTGATCATCGACGATGGCGGAGATTTGGTGACGATCCTTCACAGCGAGCGGCGTGACCTGCTTGCACAGGTGCGCGGAGGTGCGGAAGAGACGACGACCGGCATCCTGCGACTCAAGGCGTTGGAAAAAGAAGGGAAATTGGAATTCCCGATGATGGCAGTAAATGACGCTTACTGCAAATACCTGTTTGACAATCGCTATGGAACGGGCCAGTCTGTATGGGACGGCATCAACCGGACGACCAACCTCGTCGTAGCCGGCAAAACCGTAGTTGTCACCGGTTACGGCTGGTGCGGCAAAGGCGTAGCGATGCGCGCCAAAGGTCTTGGAGCGAAAGTCATCGTGACCGAAATCGACGCGATTAAAGCAGTCGAAGCCTACATGGACGGCTTTGAAGTGATGCCGATGAGCGAAGCTGCGAAACACGGCGACTACTTCGTGACAGTGACGGGCAATCGCGACGTGATTCGCAAAGAGCACTTCGAAGTGATGAAAGACGGCGCGATTCTGTCAAATGCCGGCCATTTCGATGTCGAAGTGAACAAGGTGGAGCTGGAGGCTCTCTCGACAGCAAAGCGTGTCGTTCGCAAAGACATTGAGGAGTACACACTGGCAGGCGGCCGCAAACTCTACCTGCTGGCGGAAGGACGCCTGGTCAATCTCGCTGCGGGCGACGGACACCCGGCAGAGATCATGGATATGACCTTTGCCCTGCAAGCAGTAGGACTGGAGTACATCAATAAAAATTACCAATCGATCGGCAAACAAGTGCTGAACATGCCGTACGAGCTGGATGAGATGGTCGCTCGCTACAAGCTGGAGGCCCTTGGAATCTCAATCGACAAATTGACAGCAAAGCAAAAAGACTACCTGGACAGCTGGGTCGAATCTTAAAAAAATCTGCTGTTACATACAATCAGAAACTGATGAAAAAATCCTGCATACACATGCAGGGTTTTTTTTGTATAATAATGTTTGAGTGGGGAGAAGTGGGGGAAAGTGGAGGATAGCGGGAAGGGAGTGGGGGAAGCGGCATGTTCATGGGCGAATATCAGCACAGCATCGATGAGAAAGGCCGGCTTACCATCCCTGCCAAGTTCCGCGATGAACTCGGAAGTTCCTTCGTCATTACCCGCGGGCTTGATCAGTGCCTGTTTGTCTACCCGATGGATGAGTGGAAAGTCATCGAAGAAAAATTGAAGTCTCTGCCCTTTACAAAAGCGGATGCGCGCGCTTTTACCCGGTTCTTCTTTTCCGGAGCGACTGAATGCGAATGGGATAAGCAGGGAAGGGTAAATATACCAGTCAACCTGCGGCAGCACGCCAAGTTGGCAAAAGAGTGCGTGGTTATCGGCGTTTCCAACCGGGTGGAGATCTGGAGCAAGGAAGGTTGGGATGATTACTGCACCCAATCGGAGGGCTCCTTCAGTGAAATAGCGGAAAAACTCGTCGATTTTAACTTGTAAAAACAGACTCGAAGAGCTGGAGGCTGTGAAGCGCTTGCTGTTTGGGTCAGGTTCGGGAGGAAGCAGGATTGTTTCATCATATAACTGTCTTAAAAGAAGAAGCCGTTGCCGGGCTTGACATTCGTCCGGATGGCGTGTACGTCGACTGCACGCTCGGAGGAGCAGGACACAGCAGCTTGATCGCCGCCCGGCTGAGCGGCCTGGGTCGGCTGATCGCCATCGACCAGGACGATGCCGCTCTGGAGAACGCGGCAGCGAAACTGGGCAGCTTGAAGGAGCGAGTCACGCTTGTAAAAAGCAACTTTCGCCATTTGAAGGAAGTCATACACGGCCAGGGCTTGTCCGGTGTTGACGGCGTTCTGTTTGACCTCGGCGTCTCCTCGCCGCAGCTGGACGAAGGGGACCGGGGCTTCAGCTACAATGCCGATGCGCCGCTGGATATGCGGATGGACCGGAGCGCGCAGCTGTCCGCCTATGAGATCGTCAACGAATGGGACGAAGCGGAAATCGCCAAAGTCATTTGGGAGTACGGAGAAGAAAAATTTTCCCGGCGGATTGCCCGGCAAATTGCCATGCAGCGGGCGGAGGCGCCAATCGAGACGACGGGTCAGCTCGTCGAGTTGATCAAGCAGGCGATTCCCGCGCCGGCCCGCAGGAGCGGACCGCATCCCGCGAAGCGGACGTTTCAGGCGATCCGCATCGCCGTCAATGACGAGCTGGGCGCGTTTCAGGAAGCGATCAATGACGCCATCCTCCTGCTGAACCCAGGCGGGCGGATCAGCGTCATCACATTTCATTCATTAGAAGACCGCATCTGCAAACAGACGTTTCAGGATTACGCCAAGGGCTGCACATGTCCGCCCGACTTTCCGCAGTGCGTCTGCGGCAACCAGCCGATTGTCCGCGTCGTCACACGGAAGCCGATACTGCCCAGCGAAGCGGAGCTGGAGCAAAATCCGCGGGCGCGATCGGCCAAATTGCGGATTGCAGAGAAACTGTAGATACTTCAGTCAGAGAGGGGGATCGCTTTGCGTTACTACTATCGAGGGAATCTCGCGGTCGAGGTGGAACACCCAGACAGCCCGTCCGTGCGAAAGAAGCGCAGAATCACGGTCAAGCCGGGGATTCCGGCGAAAGAAAAGCTCCTGTACCTGTTTTTTATCTGCGTGATCGTTACAGGAGTGGGCTTTATCGGCGTTCGCTACGTACAGATCTCAGAGTACAACTATCAGATACAGAGCACAAAACGAGCGATTACATCCGTGCAGGAAGACAATGCCGAGCTTCGCTTGAAAATCGAACAAATGAATACAGGTGACAGAATCAGACAAGAAGCGGCGGAGATGGGACTGGTCGTTTCGCCGGATTCCGTCCATGTCGTCGAAAGCGGCAAGTCACCACAGCAGGCGAAGGCGGGCAAAGCAAATTAGTTGCGTTACTCTGACGACAAAACAGAGTAACTTTTCTTTTTTCACCAGGCTGATAGAAAAAATCGCTTTTTGAGGTGAAACCGGCATGGGGACGAAACAGCGGATAAAATGGCGGAGCCTGTTGATGGGACTCAGTTTCATCTTGACGTTTGGCGGTCTGATTACCCGCCTCTGGTGGCTTCAGGCAGTAGATGCCCAGGTCAATTTGGAAAGGGCAAAAGACCAATGGGAGCTGCAGCAGATCCTCAAGCCGAAACGCGGTTCGATCGTGGACCGCAACGGAGAGATGCTGGCTTATGAGGAGAAGGCGTACAATCTGATCCTGCAGGTAAAACCGGCAGACAAAAAAGAGGAGGATATGCCCGACTGGGCCAGGTCCAACTACGTCAAAGACCCTTACATGACTGCCCAAAAATTGGCTCCCATACTTGGCGTGACGCCTGATTTTCTCATAAACAAAATGACTTCGGTGAAATCATCGTACAGCATCGAACTGGGGATGGTCGGGAAGAAGCTGACCGAAGATCAGAAAAAGAAGATTGACGCCTTGATGTATCCCGTTGTCAATGGCGAAAAAGAGAAGACAAATCAACTGCCCGGCGTGGTACTGCAGCCCACGACCCGGCGCTACTATCCCAAGAACAGCTTTGCTGCGCACGTGCTCGGCTACATCAGCTACGGGGAAGGCGAGGACGAGGCGCACATGGGCATCGAGAAGCAGTACGACAAGGAGCTGTCCGGCGAACCGGGAGAGCTGCAGGTGCTGACGGACGGCGCTGGCTATCAGCTGCCGGATGGAGAACAGAAGTTCAAGCCGGCCAAAGACGGGCAGAACGTCGTGCTGACGATCGACCAGCAGATACAAGATTACGTCGAAGCGGCGCTTGAAGAAGCGCAGCAGAAGTTTACGCCCAAGAGCATGACGGTCGTCGTCGCCGACCCCAACAACGGCGATATTCTGGCGATGGCCAGCCGCCCTAGTTTTAATCCGAACCAGTACTGGAGCATCACCGACTATCGCAACCAGGCGATCAGCAGTGTGTTTGAGCCGGGTTCGACGTTCAAGATCATCACCCTGGCAGCGGCGATTCAGGAAGGCAAGTTCAATCCGGGGGACCACTACCAATCAGGTACATACACCAAATTGCCCGGGGAACCGATCCGCGACCACAACTGGGGGAACGGTTGGGGAAATATCACCTTCCTGGAGGGCGTGCAGCGCTCCAGCAACGTGGCCTTCGTCATCCTCGGCTACGAGCGGCTGAAGGCAGATCTTTTGGCCAAGTACTTTGACCTGTTCGGGATCGGCAAGAAGACGGGGATAGACCTGCCCAAAGAGGCCGAAGGGATCATGTTTGATCTGAAGCATCCCCGTTCCCAGCGGGACGTGGCGGCCACCACCTTCGGACAAGGGGTGGCGGTGACGGCGATCCAGCAGGTGGCGGCGGTCGGAGCGGTTGCCAACGGCGGCGAGCTGCTGAAGCCGCACATCGTCAAGGAGCTGCGCGACCCTCACACCGGCAAGGTGACCAAGAAGTTTGACAAAGAAGTGGTGCGCCGGGTCGTCTCCGAGGCCACGGCGAAACAGACGCGGGATATCCTGGAGACAGTCGTCACCGGCGATCACGGTACCGGCAAATCCTTTAAGATTGACGGATACCACGTCGCCGGGAAGACGGGAACGGCGCAGATCTACGACCCGAAAACCGGAAAGATCGTTCCGGGCCGCTACGTCGTCTCGTTCATCGGCTTCGCTCCCAAGGACGATCCGAGGCTGTTGGTCTACGTCGTCGTCAACGATCCGGAGACGAACCTGCCTTCAACGACATGGGGCTCAGAGATCGTCGCCCCGATCTTTAAGTCGGTTATGGAAAAAAGCCTGCAGTACCTGAAAGAGGTGCCGGACAGCGGTACCGTAGATGCGGCCAGTCTCAAGAAAACGGCAAAAACAACTGCGCTCACCGAACGGGCGGTGCCCAAGCTGACAGACATGGCGGCGAACGATGCAGTCACCCGGGCCAAACAGGCCGGGTTTCAGACCGAACTGATCGGCTCGGGAACGAAGATCGTCCAGCAGTATCCGGCAGCAGATGAGACAGCCCCGCAAAACAGTACTATCCTGCTGCTCACCGACAAGGTGGAGGGCGCAAAAATGCCGGACTTTACCGGCAAGTCGCTGCGTGAAGTGATGGAGTACGCTTCGATGCTGAAGCTTAACGTCAATCCGACGGGCAGCGGTTTTGTCAAAGAGCAGAGCATCCCACCGGGGACGGTGATCAAGGGCAGCGAAACGCTGCGTGTAACCCTTGCCGCCGCCTCCTCGCCATAGCAGTTCTAACCCCACCCCCCTGCGAATAGGGTAGGTAGAGACAAACCTATTCTTGTTCGTTAGGGGGGCTGTGCTGTGCGGGTATCCAATGTAACCGTACGACGCCGCATCTTCATCGCTCTCATCATCGGAACCGTATTGTACGCTGCTTTGATTACACGGCTGGGGTACGTCCAATTCGCCCAAGGGGAGTGGCTGTCGGACGAGGCAGGAAAATTGTGGGGACGAAATATTCCCTTTGTTGCCCAAAGAGGGAAAATATTCGACAGAAACGGAAATGAGTTGGTCACCAACGTCAGTGTTCCCACCGTATGGGCTATTCCCGCACAGATTAAAGATCCCAAGTCTACAGCGAAGCAATTGGCCGTGGTCCTCGGAGAAAACGAAGATAAAATTTATCAGGTAATCACCAAGCGGGCGATGATCCAGCGTGTACCCGGCGGTCGAAAAATTCCCGAAGAGAAGGCCCGGGAGATCCAGAAGCTGGCCCTGCCGGGGATCCAAGTGGCGGAGGACTCCAAGCGCTTTTATCCGGAAGGCGCGTTTGCCTCCCATATATTGGGCTTCACCGGGATTGATAATCAGGGGCTAACCGGCTTGGAACGCGTCTACGATCAGTTTTTACAAGGGAAAGACGGCTACGTGGCGTTTCCCTCGGACGCGAGAGGCCGCTTGATGCCGGGCGAATCAGACACCTACGTGCCGCCGATTAACGGAATGGACATGTACCTGACGATCGACAGCACGATTCAGCGATTCCTGGAGCGGGAGCTGGACGAGGCGATGGTCACCTTCCTAGCCGACGACGCGCTGGCGATTGCGATGGACCCGAATACCGGCGAGATTCTGGGAATGGCCAGCCGTCCCACCTATGACCCGTCCTCTTACAAGGACGTGCCGCAAGAAATCTACAACCGCAACCTGCCGATCTGGAAAACGTTTGAGCCCGGGTCCACGTTTAAGATCGTCACCCTTGCCGCCGCGCTCAACGAAGGAGTCGTCAGTTTGGATGAAGGCTTTTACGACCCGGGCTACATCATGGTCGCCGGCGCCAAGCTGCGCTGCTGGAAGCGGCAGGGGCACGGCCAGGAGACGATGCTGGAAGTCGTCGAGAACTCCTGCAACCCCGGGTTTGTCACCATGGGTCAGCGGCTGGGCAAGGATCGGCTGTTTGGCTACATCGACAAATTTGGGTTCGGCCACAAGACCGGGATCGATTTAAACGGCGAAGAAAACGGCGTCATGTTTAAACTGAATCGCGTCGGACCGGTCGAACTGGGGACGACCTCTTTTGGCCAGGGCGTTTCCGTAACGCCGATTCAGCAAATGGCGGCAGTCGCCGCGACGATCAACGGCGGCAAGCTGCTGAAGCCGTACATCGCCAAGGAGTGGCGCGACGGCATTACGCACAGTGTCGTCGGCCGCACGGAACCGGTCGAAGTCAGGCAGGTGATCACTCCGGAGACCTCGGAAAAAGTTCGCTATGCATTAGAGAGCGTCGTCGCCAAAGGGACAGGGCGAAACGCCTTTATCGAAGGCTACCGTGTCGGGGGCAAGACCGGTACGGCGCAAAAGGTAAAAGGGGGCGGCTATTCTGCGAGCGAGTACATCGTCTCCTTCATCGGATTTGCCCCGGCGGACGACCCGAAGATCCTCGTCTACGTCGCGGTCGACAACCCGAAGACGGCAGCGTTTGCCAGCACGGTCACGGCTCCGTTGGTGCGAAACATACTGGAATCGTCTTTGCAGTATATGAAAGTACCCAAGCGGCAAGGACAGATCGAGCGCGAGGAAAGGTACGGAGACAGCAAATTCATCGAAGTACCCAACCTTCTGGGCATGAAGATCGACGAAGTCGCCGGCTCCTATTATACGCTTCCGCTCGACGTAGCGGGAGAGGGCTCCTACATCGTCAAGCAATCTCCTGCAGCGGGAGAAAAAGTCCAAGAAGGTTCAAAAATTCGTATCTACCTTGGTGACAAAACATCCAATTAGCTATAAAATGAAATTTCGTAGAGGAAGTCATTCCGGTTTTGAAACCGCAAGGCTTTTGTCTATACTAGTTGGAAAATGGGGTGCCTCTGTCATGCAACTGAGGAATGTACTTGCACCGCTGTTGCCAGTTCGCATATTGGGCGACGATCAGGTCGCGATTACAGGCATAACGGCTGACTCTCGCGAGGTACGTCCGGGAGATTTGTTTGTCTGTCTGTCAGGGTTTACGGTAGACGGCCATGCGTTTGCGCAGCAGGCCCTGCAGCAGGGAGCCGCTGCCGTGCTGGCGGAGAAGGAACTGGACCTTGCCGGAACGGTGATCGTTGTACCCGATACCCGCCGGGCGGCAGCCATGATCGCCGATAAGTTTTACGGGTCGCCCACTGCAGCCTTGAAAGTGATCGGGGTAACGGGAACAAATGGAAAAACGACGACGACCCACTTGTTGGATCACATTTTGCGCCACAAGCAAAAACGAACAGGTCTCATCGGCACGATACATATGCGGATCGGAGACGTCAGCGAAGAGCTGAAGAACACGACACCCGATGCCCTGTTCCTGCAAAAGAGCTTCCGGCGCATGCTGGATGCGCATACGGAATACGCGATTATGGAGGTCTCTTCCCACGCGCTCGACATGGGGCGGGTCTGGGGGGTTGACTTCCACACGGCTGTCTTCACCAATTTGACGCAGGACCATCTTGACTACCACCAGACGATGGAGAAGTACGCTGCGGCCAAATCGCTGTTGTTTGCCCAGCTCGGCAATGGCTATCGTCACGATTCGCCAAAGACTGCCGTGCTGAACGCGGACGATCCGGTCTCGGCACAGTTTGCCCGGGTCACCGCGGCACGCGTGCTTACATACGGGATTGATCGGCCCGCCGACGTGCGGGCGGAAGAGATCAAACTGTCGAGCGGCGGGGTTACCTTCACCGCCCGCACCTTCGCCGGTGACGTAAAGCTGAGCCTCCGCCTAATGGGCAAGTTTAACGTCTACAATGCCTTGGCGGCGTTGACGGCAGCCCTGGTGGAAGGGATTCCGCTCGCCGATATCAAGCAGGCACTGGAGGCCGTTGAAGGAGTCAGCGGCCGCTTTGAGGCGGTCAAGGCTGGCCAGGACTTTGCGGTCTTGGTGGATTACTCCCATACTCCGGACAGCTTGGAAAATGCCTTGACCACAATTAAGGAATTTGCCCAGGGAAGGGTTTTTTGCGTCGTCGGGTGCGGCGGCGACCGGGACAGGGGCAAGCGCCCGATTATGGCGCAAATTGCAACAAAATACGCTGATTTTACCGTCTTAACTTCAGATAATCCGCGCTCGGAAGACCCGGAAGCAATCATCGCTGACATGGTTGCGGGGCTTGCGGGTGTGCCTGCCTCCCGCTACCTCAGTCTGCCGGACCGCAGGGAAGCGATCGCTTACGCTGTCGGCCAGGCTGGCGCCGACGATGTGATATTAATCGCCGGAAAAGGCCACGAGACTTACCAGATCATCAAGGGCGAGGTGCTGCCGTTTGACGATCGGGAAGCAGCTCGCGAAGCAATCGCTGCGCTGCGTCCAAAAAAGTGACGAGGTGGTGTTGAACGGGCGAACACATCAAGAAAGGAGGTTATGGCATGCTCTTTGACAACGTACTTATCATTACGATAATCGCTGCATTTCTGATCGCCGTCCTGGTGGGCCCGCTGTTTATTCCGGTGCTGCGCCGGATGAAGTTCGGCCAGAGCATCCGCGTCGAGGGACCCCAGTCCCATCAAAAAAAAGCGGGAACGCCGACGATGGGCGGTACGATCATTATGCTTGCTCTGATCTTTACAGTGCTCAAATTTGCCAATCTGTCGATGGAGATCTTCTTTCTGATGCTCGTTACCTTGGGCTATGGACTCATTGGCTTTTTAGATGATTTTATTAAGATTAACAAGAAGCGAAATCTCGGCCTGACGGCGAAACAAAAGTTTCTCGCCCAGATTCTGCTGGCGATCCTCGCCTATGCCTTGCTGGTTACAATGGGGCACGATACCAGCTTGCACGTGCCGGGAACCTCCTGGGACATTCACTTGGGATGGCTGTATTTTCCCTTTCTCGTCTTTCTGTTCGTCGGCACGACAAATGCGGTCAACATCACGGACGGCCTGGACGGACTTCTGGCCGGGACCGGCGCGATCGCCTTCGGAGCCTATGCGATCATCGCCTGGATGCTGGGCAAAGCGGACACTGCCGTATTCAGCGCCGCAATCGTAGGAGCCGTACTCGGATTTCTCGTCTTCAACGCACATCCGGCCCGCGTGTTCATGGGGGATACCGGATCCCTGGCACTTGGCGGGGCGCTGGCAGGTGTCGCCATCATGACCAAGACGGAGCTGCTTCTGGCTGTGATCGGGGGAGTATTCGTGGTGGAGACACTCTCTGTCATTCTTCAGGTCGTTTCGTTCAAGACGCGAGGCAAGCGGATTTTTCGCATGAGTCCGCTGCACCATCACTTCGAACTGACCGGCTGGTCTGAGTGGCGTGTAGTCGTGACCTTTTGGCTGGTGGCGATGGTCTTCGCCGGATTAGGTGTTTACTTAGAGGTGGTTCGCTGACATGGAATATTATCGAGACAAGCGCGCAGTCGTTCTGGGCCTGGCCAAAAGCGGTGTGGCAGTTGCAAAACTGCTTCACCGCTTTGGTGCTAAGGTCGTGGTCAACGATCAAAAGCCGCGCGAACAAGCAGTTGGAGCAGAGGAACTGGAGGCCCTTGGCATTCACGTCATAACAGGCGGACATCCAGAGGATTTGATCGATGCCGGTGTTGACCTCGTCGTCAAAAATCCGGGCATTCCCTACGAGACAAGACCGGTCGCCAGAGCGTTGGAACTGGGGATCCCGGTGATGACGGAGGTAGAGCTGGCGTACCAATTGTCCAAGGCGCCGCTGATCGGCATTACCGGTTCCAACGGGAAGACGACTACGACTACCCTCGTCGGTCTGATTTTGGCGGAGGCCGGGATCGACGCCAAGGTGGGCGGCAATATCGGAACCGTGCTCTGCGAATTGGCGGAAGCGGTCACGGCAGACCAGTGGCTGGTCGCAGAATTGAGCAGCTTTCAACTGAAGGGGACGATCTCGTTTCGGCCGCGAATCGGCGCCCTGCTCAACCTGTATCAGGCCCATCTCGACTACCACCATACGGTGCAGGATTACCGGGAGAGCAAAGCGAAGCTGTTCGCCAATCAAACGGCGGACGACTACGCTGTCCTCTCCTACGATCAGGCAGAGGTAAGGGAATGGGGACTTCACCTGCCGGCCAAGATCTACTACTTCAGCCGGACGCAGCCGGTTTCGGCAGGCGCGTTCGTCCAGAGCGGGCGAATCTTGTTCAGGGAAGCGGGCGGCGAGCCGAAGGAGATCATGGCAGCAGCCGATGTTGCCCTGCCGGGAGACCATAATTTGGAAAATGCGCTTGCAGCGATCGTGATCTGCAAGCTGGCCGGTGCGGATGATGCAGCAATCGCCAGGGTGTTGTCCCGCTTTCGCGGAGTGGAGCACCGTCTGGAATACGTCGATGAAATTGCCGGTGTAAAGTATTACAATGATTCCAAAGCGACCAATCCGGAAGCCTCCAGCCGATCGATCGGCGTCTTCCGGCAGCCGGTGGTGCTGATCGCCGGAGGATTGGACCGGGGGACCGATTTTCGCGAGCTGGTGCCCGTACTCAGGCAGCATGTAAAGGCGATCGTCACGTACGGCCAGACAGCGGACATTTTGCTTGCGCGGGCCGTTGAGGCAGGAATCAGCCAGTCCGTTCGCGTCGATACTGTGGATGAGGCCGTCAGCGCCGCTGCCGGACTGGCACAGGAAGGCGACGTCGTACTGCTCAGTCCTGCCTGTGCGAGCTGGGATATGTTCCCGTCATTTGAAGTGCGGGGGAGCATGTTTAAAAATAGCGTGCATAGACTGAAAACAAGCCTATAAGTCCGTCCCTTCGTCGGGGCGGGGCAAGAAAGGATGGCTTGCGATGACGAAGGTACGTACTGCTCCTGACTTCGTAATTCTCTTTGCAACGCTCTGCCTGCTCGGAATCGGCATTGTGATGGTCTACAGCGCCAGTGCGGTTTACGCAGAAAACATCCTGCACGATCCTTACTATTTTGTAAAGCGTCAGGTTATCTTTGCCCTGCTTGGAGTCACCGCGATGTACATCATGATGAACATTGATTACTGGGTCTGGAAGAAATGGGCGAAGGTCGGGTACCTGGCCAGCATCGGACTGTTGGTCGTGGTTTTGCTGGTCGGGATCGAGGTGAACGGCTCCAAGAGCTGGCTGGGAATCGGTTCGTTCGGCATTCAGCCGGGGGAGTTTGCCAAATTTGGCGTGGTCGCCTTTCTCGCCAGATGGCTTTCCGACCGTCAAAAGGAGATCGTGCTCTTTCGCAAAGGGTTGATGCCCGCCCTGTCCATCCCGGTCGCCTGTTTTGGCTTGATCATGCTGCAGCCCGACCTGGGGACAGGAACGGTCTTGATGGGGGCGGCGATCCTGATGATTTTCGCCGCCGGTGCGCGGATCAGCCACTACCTCTTTTTTGCCTTTCTCGGGTTGGTCGGGTTTGCCGGGCTGGTTATCTCCGCTCCCTATCGGATGGACCGGATCACCGCCTTCATCGACCCGTGGAGCGATCCGCGCGGCGCCGGCTATCAAATCATCCAATCGCTCTATGCGATTGGTCCGGGCGGACTCTTTGGACTCGGCCTCGGCCAAAGCCGGCAGAAGTTTGCTTACCTGCCGGAACCGTATAACGACTTTATCTTTTCGATTATTGCCGAAGAGTTGGGTTTTATCGGCGGAACCTTCGTCCTCCTGCTTTTCTTGCTCTTGTTGTGGCGAGGCATGCGGGTGGCGATCACCGCCCCGGATCTGTTCGGCAACCTGTTGGCGTTGGGGATTATCGGAACCATCGCGGTGCAAGTGATCATCAACGTCGGGGTCGTGACCGGCATGTTCCCGGTAACCGGAATCACGCTGCCGTTTCTCAGCTACGGGGGATCGTCCCTGACGCTGGTGCTGACGGGAGTGGGGGTATTGCTTAACATATCCCGCTTCTCCCGCTAATTCGGAAGTTTAGAAAATAGGTGATGAATATGCGCGTCGTCCTGACCGGTGGAGGTACAGGCGGACACATTTATCCAGCGCTTGCGGTAGCAAAAGAAATTTTGCGTCAGGAACCGCAGGCTAGCTTTTTGTATATCGGTTCGAAGAGCGGTCTCGAAGCCAAGCTGGTGCCGAGGCAGGGCATTCCGTTTGAAGCGATCGACATCGCCGGGCTCAAGCGAAAGCTGACGTGGGAAAACCTGCGGACAGCGTGGAAATTCATTCGCTCGGTGGGGCGGTCCAAGGAGATCCTGCGCGAGTGGAAGCCAGACGTCGTGGTTGGAACAGGCGGCTACGTCTGCGGGCCAGTCGTCTATGCGGCAGCCCGCCTCGGGATTCCGACGCTGATCCACGAGCAAAATGCCGTTCCCGGTTTGACCAACAGCTTTTTGGCCCGTTTTTCGGACAAGGTAGCTGTCTCGTTTGCGGACTCGCTGGACTCCTTTCCGCGGGAAAAGGCCGTCTTTACGGGCAATCCTTGCGCGACAGAAGTGCTTCACGGCGACCGGGAGGCAGGGCGGAAATCGCTCGGAGTGGCGGATGGGAAGCGAATCGTCCTGATCGTCGGCGGAAGCCGGGGGGCGAAAGCTATTAATGACGCTACACTAGAACTCATCCCAGTCCTGTCGACATATACTGGTTATCATTTTATATACGTTACCGGAGAGGTCCATTATGACCGTATTTCCGCGGCTGTAAGGGAAAGAGGGGAGCTGCCTGGCAACGTGTCAGTGCTGCCGTTTATCCACAACATGCCGGATGTTTTGGCGGCAACCCATGTGATCGTTGGACGTGCAGGCGCCTCGACGCTGGCCGAGTTGACAGCGCTCGGCATCCCCGCCATTTTGATTCCATCTCCGTATGTGACAAACAACCATCAGGAGAAAAACGCCCGAGGTCTGGAACGGTCGGGTGCTGCCGCTGTCCTCTTGGAGAGCGAACTTTCAGGGAAGACGCTGGAACAGGCGCTGGCAGCGATTTTGCTGGACGATGAGCGATGGCAGAAGATGCACGCGAGCTCTCTCTCGCTCGGCAAACCGGACGCCGCCCGCGCCATCAGCCACCTGCTCGGAAACCTGTGCGATTCCCGCCGCTAGGCGTCTGTCACGCCGTTGTAGGCGGCAGCATAGTATGAAGCAAACACGTGATAAGACTCAGGTTCCTACCTAGCATTTGTGTCAGGAGGTTCGAAGATGAAAGAGATTGCAGAAGAGTTGATACAAGCTGACGTTGGTAAAGTGTTAGTCAATGAACCTCTTGCCAACCATACGACTTGGCGAATCGGCGGTCCGGCAGACTTGTTAATCCAGCCGAAAGACAAAGCGTCCATCATTGCAGCAGTACAGATTGTCAATCGTCACGGCCTCCCGTGGAGTGTAATTGGACGCGGCTCCAACCTTCTAGTGAGGGATGGAGGGATTCGTGGAGTTGTGTTCAAAGTGACTGAGGGCTTAAGTCACTGTGAGTTTAAGGGTGAAGAGGTGCGTGTTGGTGCCGGATATTCCATGGTTCGCTTGACGGTTGAAACAGGAAAAATGGGGTTGACGGGATTGGAGTTTGCCGGCGGGATTCCAGGTACGGTTGGCGGAGCCGTGTACATGAATGCAGGGGCCCATGGATCAGATCTTTCACGTATTCTTAAAGAAGCCGAAGTCCTCTTTGAAGACGGCGAAACGAAGGTGTTGACTAACGAGGAAATGGAGTTTAGTTATCGCACGTCGCTGTTGCAGGCAAAGAAAGGCGTCGTGCTGGAAGCGGTCTTCCAACTGCGTACAGGTGATCGCAAAAAGATAGCCGCTACTTTGGCTTCCAACAAGAATCGCCGCCGTCAGACACAGCCTTTGACGATGCCCTGCGCAGGTAGTGTATTTCGCAATCCCCCCGGAGATCACGCCGGTCGGTTGATCGAAGCGGCAGGCCTGAAGGGATTCAGTTACGGAAGAGCACAAATCTCGGAGATTCACGCCAATTTCATCGTCAATCGTGGGGGTGCCTTGGCTACCGACGTCCTCACCCTGATGGAGCATGTCAGACAAACGATTAAAGAGAGAGATGGCATCGACTTGCATCCGGAAGTACTGGTGGTGGGCGAGGGGTAACACGGAGGTGAAAGTTTGGAAACTTTTACTATCGAAGGTGGAAGACCTCTGTCCGGAACGCTTCGCATTCATGGTGCTAAAAATGCGGCCCTTCCCATCCTGGCGGCCACCGTACTCGCGGAGGGGCAATTTCACATCTACGACGTCCCGCATTTAAAAGATATTGATGTAATGTTACAAATATTGACAGCCCTCGGTGCGAAAGCCAGCCACGTAGACGGATGTGTCAGTTTGGATACGACCTCCATTTCTGTCACGCATGTTCCGGATGATTTGATGGGGTTGATGCGCTCTTCGATTTTCTTGATGGGGCCACTCCTTTCGCGGTTTGGTGAAGTGACCATTTCCCGCCCTGGTGGCTGCGTCATCGGAGAGCGGCGGATTGATCTACACCTTTCCGGGTTAACAGCGCTTGGCGCGAAAATTGAAGAGGTTGATGGGTATACCACTTTTCGTACAAAACAGCTTCGTGGAAACAATATCTTTCTCTCTTTTCCCAGTGTTGGGGCAACAGAAAATCTCATGATGGCTGCTGTTTTGGCCAAGGGCACGACCCGGATTTGCAATGCAGCCCGCGAGCCGGAGATTGTCGATTTGCAAAGCTTCCTGAATGCGATGGGGGCGAGGGTACGGGGGGCAGGCTCGGATACGATCGAGATCGTGGGCGTTCCCCGCCTGCGGACTGTCAGCTATCGCATCATTCCAGACCGAATTGTCACCGGTACTCACGTGCTTGCGGTTGGCGTGGCCCAAGGCCATATTCAGCTGACCAATACCATGCCGGAACACTTGACAGCATTAATCGAGATTGCCCGCAACTGCGGTGTTGAAATCAAAACCTACCATGATATAATGGAAATTAAAAGCACTACCAGGCCGCGTGCAATCGATCGGATCATTACTCAACCGTTCCCCGGCTTTCCAACCGACCTACAAGCCCAAATGATGGTTTTTCTGGCACAGGCCAGAGGAATAAGCATGATCAAGGAGACCATTTTTGAAGGAAGATTCAAACACGTCAATGAATTAACGCGAATGGGTGCTTCTATCTTTGTAGATTTGGGTACTGCGTTTATTCGTGGCGTCAATAAATTGTACGGTGCTGCGGTGGAAGCGACGGACTTGCGTGCTGGAGCCGCCCTCGTATTAGCCGGCTTAGGCGCTGAGGGGGTTACCACGATCGAGCAAGTACATCACATTGACCGTGGATACGAACGGCTAGAGTGGCAGCTCCAACAACTGGGTGCTGACATTCAGCGTACAACTAGTATAAGCTGATGATGAAGGAAAAGCGGCATATCGAGGTATGCCGCTTTTCAATGCTTTTGGGAATGAGGGCAAATTGCCGCAGACACAACGGGAGGGGCAAGAGATGGCGGTTTATGAGGAACGCATTCCGCAGGTAAAGCAAATCAAACCAAAGCGCAAGGGAAATCGCCGCGTGCTGTTTTTGCTTCTGCTGTTTTTTCTGCTCGTATTGGCCGTCCTGTTTTTTCGCTCCTCGTACAGCAAGGTAGCGGTGATAGAGGTTACGGGAAACGTGCTGTACACCAAGGAAGAAATCACGGCCGCCTCTGGCCTCGCTCCTGGTATGCAGTTTTTTAACGTTTGGCAAAAGGACGTGCAGGAAAACCTCAAGCAGCTTGCCGGAGTCAAATCGATCACCGTATCCCGCAAGTTTCCCGGCGTAATCCGGCTTGACGTCATCGAGTACAAACGGGTCGCGTTTCTCGTTGACGCCAAAGGAGACTTTCTGCCGCTGCTGGAAAATGGGGTTCATTTAGACGATAACAAAATGAAAGCGAATGTGATAGACGACCCCCTCGTCCGCAATTGGACGTCACCTGAGCTGCTGCCGGAACTCTCCGCTGCACTGGCCAAACTTCCGGTGTCGATTCGCAATGAAATTTCGGAGATCGCCCTGACCCCGACCCCGTACGACAAGCAGCGGCTGACGCTGTACATGAGGGACGGCAACGAGGTGAGAACGGTGATTTACCAACTGGCGGAGAGGATGGCATACTACCCGGCGATAGCCAGCGATATTCCCGAAGGCAAAAAAGGTGTGATAAATATGCTGGAGGCTACATGGTTCAGCGAGTACGCCGCCCCGAAGGAAACGGAGGGATCGGGAGACCAGCAGCAGGGACAAACTGACCAACCGGACAAGCCGGATGAACAAAAGGAGTCGCAAGGTAATGAGGGTACGTAAATTTCACATCTATTTAACGTTTGTGACCATATGTACAGGCTTTCTCATTGCGAGTTCGATCGAATTGACCAGGCTGCGGGCGATGGAGAGACAAGGTGATCAGCAGTGGCAGCAAGAGGTCAGTCTGAACGAAAGGATCCTGGCGGAAAAGAAACAAACCCGCCAATTGGAGGAAGATTTACTGAAGCTTCAGCGCCAGGTTGCGGAGGAAGAGGAGAAAATGGCGGAGCACCAGACCGAAGCAGCGGCCATTCTGAACGAATTGGAGGCAGCCCGGATGATGGCGGGGATGGTTCCGGTAGAGGGACCGGGCATTGTCGTGACGATGAAGGACAATCCCAATGCGTCCAACTCCGGCGACGTGACGAAGTACATCATTCACGAGCAGGATGTCCGCCTCGTCGTCAATGAACTGCGTGCCGCCGGGGCGGAATCGATCAGCATCAACGGCCAGCGGGTCATGGGCAACTCGGCGATCCGCTGTGTCGGACCGACGATCATCGTCAACGGCGTCAAGTCAGCCGTGCCGTTCGTCATCAGCGCGATCGGCGACCCCGCTACCCTGGAGAACGCCTTAAATCTTCCCGGCGGCGTCATGGACATCCTGCAGGGGTTTGTCCAGATCGAAACCGCAAAAAAAGACCTGTTGCAAATACCAGCCCTGGTGGGCGATGTAAAAACCCAAAATACCTCATCGTAAGGGGATAAGGAAGCGTTTGGAATGCTGGGACAAAACCGTAAAATTACGTTTATTCTGACAGCTATTAGTGTTATTATTGGAGTTATGCTGGCTACTCAATTGCAGAGTACGCTCAAACCGGAGAAGGTGGAGTCACGCAGCTTGAATGAACTTCGGATATCCCTGCAAAAAGAAATAGAGAAGCATCAGAACCTGTTAAACGACATCTCCAAATTCGAGCACCTGCTGTACCAGTACGACACGTCTTTAAACGAGCGGGAGAGCATCTCGGTCATGAGGGAAGAGCTGGCGCGCGCCCGCAAGCTCGCCGGCCTCGAAAAAGCAGAGGGCGCGGGTGTGATGGTGCGCATCGAGGACATGAAGCTTCCGCCGGGACCGCTTGGCACGGACGACGGAAGTCCCGCCGAGGCAGCCGCGCTGCCGGATCTGCTAATCGATGAAGACCTTCGCTGGCTGGTCAACGAGCTCTTGGTCAACGGGGCAAAAGCCGTTTCGATCAACGGCCAGCGGCTGGTGTCCACGAGCGCCATCCGCAATGTCGGACAGTACATTCAGGTAAACACCAACACGATCAGGCCGCCTTACGAGATTGCTGCTTTAGGCGACCCGGAGGTGCTGGTATCGGGCCTGAAGTTAAGCGGCATTGAAGAAACGTTCCAGCTCGCCAACAAGACGGTCGTTTTGGAAAAACGGGATGCCTTGACGCTGCCGCCTTATACAGGGAATCAGACGATTCACTATATGAAACCAGTGAAAGCAAAAGGAGATTCGTAAAACAATGTGGCTTCCGGTACTAGGATTGATCATCGGCGTTGCAGTTGGGTTCTTGCTGGATTTGCGAATCCCGCAGGAGTACAGCAATTACTTGTCGATTGCCCTGCTTGCGGGACTTGACACGATTTTCGGTGGCATACGCTCTTATCTGGAGCGCATGTTCAACGTGAGAGTGTTTATTTCCGGGTTCTTTTTTAACACGTCACTGGCCGCCGGACTGGCGTTTCTTGGCGCGTTTTTGGGTATAGATTTATATCTGGCTGCGATTGTCGCCTTTGGCGTCCGCTTGTTTAACAACTTGGCTGTCATCCGCCGGATTATCCTCTCCAAATGGCTGAGCCAGCGCGATTAAGCGGGTGTTCCGACAAATCCTTCCAGAGATCTAGGTACAATGTACTTTTTTTTTGAAAAACCATCATGAGAAAAAAGGGAATGATTGTCCGGTGTGGAATAGAATATGCAGGTGTTGCGAAGATAGTCAAGTTTTGATGGAGGAGGTGTCACTGGTTTGGTGAGTAACCATAACGAACTTATTGTCAGCTTAGACATCGGGACGTCCAAGGTTCGCGTCATTATCGGCGAAATCGGGACTGGCTCGATCAACATCATCGGTGTAGGACAAGCCTACTCCGAAGGGATCAAAAAAGGGGCTATTGTTGATATCGACCAAACCGTGCATGCCATCCGGGAAGCCGTCGATCACGCCGAGCGCATGGTAGGCGTTTCGATCGAAAACGTGTTTGTCGGGATTACCGGCAACCACATCGAATTGTTTGAAACTCAAGGTGTCGTAGCTGTTTCCAGTGAAGACAGGGAGATAAGAGATGAAGATATCGAGCGGGTGATACAAGCGGCAAAAGTCGTTGCTTTTCCGCCCGACCGCGAAATAATCGAAGTCGTACCCAAGGAGTTTATCGTTGACGGCTTGGGAAGCATCAAAGACCCGCGAGGGATGATTGGCGTCCGCTTGGAGATGGAAGGAACGATTGTGACCGGTTCCAAAACGATCATGCACAACATCGTACGCTGTGTCGAGCGCGCCGACCTGCGAGTTGCCGGGATCTTTTTGCAGCCTCTGGCAGCAAGCCAGGTTGCTTTGACCAAAGACGACAAAAACCTGGGTGTAGTCCTGGTGGACATCGGGGCAGGCTCCACGACTGTCGCTGTATTCGAGCAGGGACAGCTGGTTGCGACTTCCTGCATCGGCATCGGCGGCGATCACATTACCAACGACATTGCCCTCGGGCTGAGAACCCATACCGATGTAGCCGAAAAGATCAAGGTAAAGCACGGCTGTGCACTGGTTGACGAGGCATCGGAGGAAGAGCGGTTCAAGGTGACACGGATTGGCAGCGAAGTGGAAAAGCAGTTTACACAGGTGGATCTGGCCAACATTATCGAGCCGCGCGCTGTGGAAATTTTTGCGTTGATCGAAGAAGAAGTGTACCGCATGGGCTTCCACGAAGACGTCGCCGGCGGCTATGTATTGACAGGCGGAACCGTCTCAATGCCGGGGATGCTTGAGCTGGCCAAAGAGGAATTGGACGCTCCTGTCCGCATCGCGATCCCCAATTACATAGGAGTCCGCGATCCCGCTTACACGACCGGGGTGGGGTTGATTCAATACGCCACTTCCTTTGTCGAACGAAAGAGCGGACGCGCGCCAGCCGCCGTCAAGCCAAGTGCAAAACCGGCCGCTCCCAAGCAGAAGGAATCAGGCAATTTTATGGAGCGGGTAAAGAATTGGTTTAGCGAGTTTATTTAGCGGTTAAATATCATTCAGAAATACAAAACAAGGGCGCCCTCAGGACTTATCGTGGGCAGATGCTCCTTTCGCGTGTAGCAAAGATGAGGAGGAACAGGCAAGATGCTGGAATTTGACTTAGAGATGGAACAGTTTGCCCGAATTAAAGTGATCGGATGCGGCGGAGGCGGGAGCAATGCCGTCAACCGCATGATCGCTGCAGGCGTTAGAGGAGTAGAATTTATTACCGTCAACACGGATGCTCAAGCTCTTCACCTGTCCGGTGCCGAGTCGAAACTGCAGATCGGCGAGAAGCTGACTCGCGGTTTGGGAGCCGGAGCCAACCCGGAAGTAGGGAAAAAAGCGGCGGAAGAGAGCCGTGAAATGATCGAACACGCCCTGCGGGGTGCAGATATGGTGTTTGTTACGGCTGGGATGGGCGGAGGCACAGGTACTGGTGCCGCCCCTGTCATCGCAGAAATCGCCAAGGAGCTTGGTGCCCTGACAGTGGGCGTAGTCACGCGTCCGTTCTCCTTTGAGGGCCGCAAGCGTTCGCTGCAAGCGGAGAGCGGGATTGCCAGTCTGAAAGAAAAAGTGGATACACTCATCGTCATTCCCAATGACCGGATTCTGGAAATTGTCGATAAAAACACGCCGATGCTCGAAGCGTTCCGCGAGGCGGACAACGTGCTGCGTCAAGGTGTCCAGGGCATCTCCGAGTTGATCGCCGTACCTGGCTTGATCAACCTCGACTTCGCCGACGTGAAGACGATTATGACCGAACGCGGCTCCGCCTTGATGGGGATCGGTATCGGCAGCGGGGAAAACCGCGCTGCGGAAGCTGCCCGCCGTGCCATCTCCAGCCCGCTGCTGGAGACCTCGATTGACGGAGCACGCGGCGTCTTGATGAACATTACGGGCGGAACGAATTTGAGCCTGTACGAGGTAAATGAAGCAGCCGATATCGTTTCATCTGCTGCCGACCTCGACGTCAACATGATTTTTGGCGCAGTGATCAACGAAGACCTGAAAAACGAGATCGTCGTTACGGTAATCGCCACCGGATTTGAAGAGAAGCAGCAGCAAAGCGCTGCAGAACGCCGTCCCGCGGCAGGCAGCGCCCGTCCGGCACAGCAGCAGCCGTCTGCTTCGCAAACCACCAGAAGCCGCGAAGAAGAAGCCGAGAAGTCCGTCTTTTCGATGAGCAATCTCGACAATCTGGACATTCCCGCCTTCCTGCGCAATCGCCGAAGAAACAAGAAGTAGTCCGGATGATGAACCAAATCGATTTTAAAAACAGCTTATCCTGCCGGGATAGGCTGTTTTTTTGTCCACTCCTTTCTACAAAAAAAGTGCAGGTAAGCTGTCAAGAAGTGACAGACTTTGAATAAACATTGAGATATACTGTCCTTGCCGGACGGGGGTGAGGATGGTGGTTGTCTACCTCGATATCATTTTACTCCTCAATTTTGCGATCGATGTTTTGTTATTGTGGTTTACCGCCTTCTTCCGCAAAGAAAAAATCAACTGGTGGAGATTGGCTGCAGCGGCAGCGTTCGGTACTGCCTATGTCGCCTTTTACTTTTTGCCCGAATTCGCCGGGCTGTTTCAATGGGCGGTCAAGCTGTCTTTCTCCTCAGTGATGCTGTGGATCGCCTTTGGTTTTCGCAGGCTGCTCGGCTTCCTGCAAAACCTCTGCATCTTTTATTTTGTCGCCTTTGTATTCGGTGGCGGGGTATTTGGACTGCATTACCTTTTGGCCTCGCAGAGTGAAGTGGTCGGCGGGATCTTGGCGGTGCACAGCGACAGCTTTGGAGCAGGTTCCAAGCCGACGGCGATCGTGGTTCTGTCCGGTTTTGTGCTGGTCTACTTTCTCAGCCGGCGGAGCTATCAAGCCATCTCGGAACCGAGGCGGTTAGAGGCCTTCCTCGTGGAAGTAGCAGCCAAGGTGGCCGGGGAAAGCGTGATCTGCCGAGGATTGGTTGACACGGGCAACCAGCTCTACGAGCCGATCACGCGGATACCCGTAACGATTATGGAGGCTCGTCTGTTCACTCACCTGCTGCCTGCCGAATTGACCGGTCTGGTCGCCCGGGAGGAGAAGCTGGATAGTCTCGAGCAGATCATTCCCAGGCTGCCGCAAGAGTGGCAAAGCAGGCTGAGGCTGGTTCCCTTTCGCAGTGTATCGCGCGGCATGGATTTTCTTGTCGCAATCAAGCCGGAGACGCTCGTCGTCAGACAAAACGGCAGACGATTTGAAAGCCAGAAGGTTCTCATCGGACTGAATCCAATCCCATTGGCGGCCAACGGCAACTACCAGGCCATCGTTCATCCCGCTCTTTTGCAGGCTGCTGCAGAAGAGGAGTCTAATCTTTTTGAACAGGAGGGCTAGCAATGTACGTAAAAATTCGTCTCTCTGTCCAATTATTCTGGTATCGACTTTTATTGCTGCTGGGTGTCCGCGGAGAAGAGATCTACTACATCGGCGGCAGTGAAGCCCTGCCACCCCCTCTGACCCGGGAAGAAGAAGAAATTCTGCTCGCTCGCCTTCCATCTGGAGACGTGGCCGTACGAAGCATGCTGATCGAGCGAAATCTTCGGCTGGTTGTCTATATCGCCCGAAAGTTTGAAAACACCGGGATCAACATCGAGGACCTGGTCAGCATTGGGACGATCGGTCTCATCAAAGCGGTCAATACATTCGATCCCGAGAAGAACATCAAACTGGCGACGTATGCATCTCGCTGCATCGAAAATGAGATCTTGATGTACTTGCGCAGAAACAACAAGATCCGTTCGGAGGTCTCGTTTGATGAACCGCTCAATATCGATTGGGACGGAAATGAACTCTTGCTGTCCGATGTGCTGGGAACGGAGAACGATACGATCTACCGCAATATCGAAGATCAGGTAGATCGAAAACTGTTGAAAAAGGCGTTGGATAAGCTTACCGAACGGGAGCGGACGATCATGGAGCTGCGCTTCGGCCTCTCCGGTGAAGAAGAGAAGACCCAGAAGGACGTGGCCGATCTTTTGGGCATCTCCCAGTCGTACATTTCCCGGCTTGAAAAGCGAATTATCAAGCGTTTGCGAAAAGAATTCAACAAGATGGTGTAACGCATAATTTCCCACCTCGGGGAGATACTGTTCCTAGACCGTACCAGAAAGTGGATGTCCATTTTGCGGACCCCTCCACTCGGCAGCTAAGGCGCCCGCCACGCGGCCTTTCGACATCCGGAATAGGAACTTTTGCTTCTCCAAGGAGGGAATGACGTGACGCGCAACAAGGTAGAGATCTGTGGAGTAGACACCTCAAAGCTTCCCGTACTGACCAATAAGGAGATGCGGGAACTCTTCGAGCGATTGCAAGGTGGCGAGTATTCCGCGCGTGAAAAGCTGGTGAACGGCAATTTGCGCCTCGTCCTCAGCGTCATCCAGCGGTTTAACAACCGGGGGGAATATGTCGACGACTTGTTTCAAGTAGGCTGCATTGGCTTGATGAAGGCCATCGACAATTTTGATCTGGGGCAGAACGTCAAATTTTCCACGTACGCTGTACCGATGATTATCGGGGAAATCCGCCGCTACCTGCGCGACAACAACCCGATTCGCGTCTCGCGGTCTCTGCGCGACATCGCCTACAAAGCCCTTCAGGTACGGGACAACCTGACGAACAAGCACTCGCGTGAACCGACGATCATGGAGATATCAGAAGAGCTGAACGTCCCCAAGGAAGACGTCGTATTCGCACTCGACGCGATCCAGGACCCCGTCTCGCTCTTTGAGCCGATTTACCAGGACGGCGGCGATCCGATCTATGTCATGGACCAGATCAGCGACGAGAAGAACAAGGACGTGTTGTGGGTAGAGGAAATCGCCCTCAGGGAAGGCATGCAGCGGCTGGGAGAAAGGGAAAAAATGATCTTATCCATGCGCTTTTACGAAGGGAAAACACAGATGGAAGTAGCGGAGGAGATCGGGATTTCACAGGCACAGGTCTCCCGGCTGGAAAAGGCGGCCATCGCCCACATGCAAAAACACGTGCAAATTTAGCCTTTGAATAGAGCTTCCTGCCAGGCGGAAGCTCCTTTTTATGCATTCTATTCTTTTCTTTTTCGTTTACATTCCAGAATGTCTTCCAGATAGGCAGGCAGTGACTTCAAGTGATTTCCAATAAAGGCCCTGTTTTGGCTTCAACGATTTCTGCTGCCGGAGCCATGGACAACTGCGCGGCGGAAATGGCCTTGTCCGGGTGTATGGCCGTGAGCCGTTCCAATTCAGCCGCGACCTTTTCTGTGTATTCTTTTTGCCTCCCCCGCATGATCAGTTCAAACGTATTTTCCAACAAGAACGGCTGTACCTGAATGGCTTTGCCATGCCGCTTGCTGAACAGATGCAAGCGGTTCATGGTGCCGTCTACCGTCTCCGGGTTGGTAAAAACCAGGATGTAAGGCTTGTCGCTTTCGCAGATGAGGTGAAATAAGGGATCGTCAATGGCGATGACGGGAACGGAAGAAAACAGGTTGTCCTCGATCATGGCCGAAAAGTACGTACAGGTGATGAGAATTGCATCTGCACGGCATGCAGTGATCCAATCAAGCGTATCTTTTACTTTTTTCTGAGCGATTTGCGGCGTAAAATCCGCATCCGCTTTGAGCCGGTCCAAGCCAGGATCGACAAAGTGGACAAGTTCAACCTCATAGGGTGCAAGCGCATGTTCTACATGGACGATATTGGAGTAATGGGCGTGAAAGCATCCGATGCTTTTTTTCATCGCAATCTCCTTACTGTTTTTTAGCATCGTAATCGTCTGAAATGTACATGTCAAGAGGACGTCAAGGAAGCTCAAGGGCCAAATAATGGCCTTGCCGGTCTGGTTTCTTGGAGTAAAGCAGCACCCGCCTACATATACATGGTGTATGGAGGATAAAAAGTGGGTGAGCGGTATGGTGAAAATATCGGAATTTCAGACGAAAGAGGTCGTCAACATCCTGGACGGCAAACGTCTGGGACAGATATCCGACCTGGAGATTGACCTTCGGCAGGGCCGGGTCGAAGCGATTATCATTCCCGGTCCGGGAAAGTTCCTCGGTCTGTTCAGCTCTGGAAACGACTATGTGATCCCCTGGAGAAACATTGTAAAAATAGGCAAAGACGTTGTTCTGGTGCGGCTGGAGGAGGCGCTTCGGCTGGAGGCAAAACAGGACGATGAATACCGTGCATGAAGATGCGATCTCACATCGGGCCCGGGCTGCAGAGGCAGACTCGGGTCTCTTGGCCGTGAGGTGGTACTTTTGTACGTGTTGCGGCTTTGGTCGAAACTGGGTAAGATGAGAGTAGCTGAGAACGTGCCGGGAGGTTGTCAAGTTGGAATCATTTGTCAAGTCTGATCATACCCATACGCTCCGCCTGGTCGAGTGGGAGGCGATGCATCCCGGGTTATGCGCGGGTTTTACGCTTCGGACAGGCGGCAACAGCCGGCCTCCGTTTTCCTCCCAGAATCACGGCTTGCACGTGGGGGACGATCCGGCGGAGGTTGCTGCCAACAGGCGACTTCTGATGAAGCGGCTGGGGTTTCCTTTTTCATCCTGGACTTGCGGCGACCAGGTACACGGCACGGCTGCTTGCCGGGTAACGGCAGACAGACGGGGAGCGGGAAGAGAACAGCTGCGGGAGGCGATTCCTTCCGTAGACGGATTACATACAGACCTGCCTGACATCCTGCTCACATCCTTTTATGCCGATTGTGTTCCGCTGTACTTTCTCGATCCCAAATCCAAGGCGGTCGGCCTTGCACATGCCGGCTGGAAGGGCACGGTCGGGAAGATTTCCTCGGAAATGGTCAAGGCATTTGCAAGAGAGTACGGCAGTGATCCGTCCCAACTGCTGGTGGCAATCGGTCCTGCGATCGGCGGGTGCTGCTACCAGGTGGACGAGCGAATTATAAAACAGGTGCAAGCCGCAACCGCTCGCTGGAGCGCGGCGGTGGTGCCAGATAAAGAGGACGGCCGTTATTTGCTTGATTTGCCGCTCCTCAATGAGCTGCTCCTCGAAGAGGCGGGAGTGGCAAAAGAGCGGATTTTGCGTACGGAATGGTGTACGAACTGTCGAAAGGATCTGTTTTTCTCTCATCGCGGAGAAGCGGGTAAGACCGGCCGAATGGCGTCGTTCATCGGTTGGCGAGCGGAAGGGGATGTTACTTAGGATGGAGCAACTTGTGACGAAAGAAATGGTGCAAAACCGCCTTAGGGAGATTGAGCAGCGGATTGAGGCTGCCTGCCGGCGCAGCGGCCGAGACCGGGAAGACGTAAAAATCATCGCCGTCACCAAATACGTCGATGCCGCCGCCGTTGGGGAAATTCTGGCTGCAGGCGTCGGGCATATCGGAGAGAATCGGGTACAGGACGCTTTGCCGAAGTGGCAGTGTTTTGGCGAGAAGGGGACCTGGCATTTTATCGGTCACCTGCAGACCAACAAGGTAAGAGAAGTGGTGGGCCGGTTTGACTATATCCATTCGCTTGATCGAATGTCGCTGGCGGAGGAGATCGAAAAACGGGCAGCGGCTTTGAATATTGTCGTTCCCTGCTTCCTGCAGGTAAATATCTCCGGCGAAGAGACAAAATTTGGGCTAAATCCAGGTGATGTCTTGGCTTTTGCCGAGGAAACCAGTAATATGAAACATATAAGAATTGCCGGACTGATGACGATGGCGCCTCAGGTCGAAAATTCGGAAGCGGTTCGGCCTGTCTTTCGCGGACTTGCGGAATGGCAAAAACGCTTACAAGCCCTGAAGCTGCCTCATGTGACCGTTGAAGAACTGTCGATGGGAATGTCTGGGGATTTTGAAGTAGCGATTGAAGAAGGAGCGACGTTTGTACGCCTAGGCTCCATTTTGGTGCGCCCCTGACAAACCTCGGGGCTGATGGGAGGATGAAGCAGACGATGGGAGTTATGAATAAAATCATGGGCTTTTTCGGATTGGACCAAGAAGAGCTGATCGAAGAGACGATCGAGGAAGAGCGTGAGAAGGAGGAGGTTCACTCCAAGCGGCAGCAGCCGGTAAAAAACAACGTAGTCAGCCTGCATGCGGCCCGGGAGCAGACCGGAATCCGTCTCATGCTGTTTGAGCCGCGGCACTACAGTGATGCACAGGACATAGCGGACAACCTCCGCAACCGCCGGCCTGTCGTCATCAATTTGCAGCGGGTGGAGAAGGAACAGGCGAAGCGGATTGTCGATTTCCTAAGCGGAACGGTGTATGCGCTGAACGGCGACATCCAAAAGGTGGGGGATCACATTTTTGTCTGCACGCCGGAAAACGTCGACATCCAGGGAACGATCTCCGGTGTTATTGAAGAGTAACTACCGTACTTTGAGGTGATTTATGTCCAGCTTAATTTATATCATTAACTTTGCTTTTCAGGTGTACCAGTTTATGGTGATTGCTTACGTTTTGATGTCATGGGTTCCGCAGATGCGCGAAACCCAGATCGGTCAACTGTTGGAACGGTTGGTTGAGCCGTATCTGGCGCCGTTTCGCCGATTTATTCCACCGCTTGGATTTATCGACATTTCACCGATTGTCGCATTGATTGCTTTGACGTTTGCCCGTTACGGTGTGCTGACCTTGCTGGGAATGATTACAGGATACCGCATTGTGTGAGGATGCCGGATGGGATTATACGATCATTTTCGCAAAGAGGAGTTGCCTTTTGTCGAGCGGTCGCTGGAAATATTGGCACAGGTGGAGCGTACACATATAGTACGTCTGACCGATTTTCTCGATCCGCGGCAGTTTGCGATCCTGAAAAGCCTCACTTCACAGGTGCGAGACGTGAAGGTGGAAGGGAACGGCGGTTTCCCTGAGGCTGAACGAGTACGCGCATTGATATTCCCTGATTACATAAGTCCTGACGCAGAGGATTACGGGCTGGCGCTCGTCGAGATCACAGGGGATCAGCGCTTCGTGAAGCTGCAGCATCGGGACGTAATGGGGGCACTCCTTCATATTGGACTAAAACGGGAAAAGTTTGGCGATATCCTGTTGGACGAGACGGGCTGCCAAACGGTGATCGCAAAAGAAATCCTGGAGTTTGCCCGCACGCAAGTCACGCAGATCCACCGCATCCCGGTCGAACTTGTCAGCGTACCATGGACGCAGATGCGGCCGCCGGTCAGAAACCTCGCCGAGAAGAGCATCACTGTGGCGTCGCCGCGCCTTGACGCCGTACTGGGGGAGGTCTATCACCTGTCGCGGGCCAAAGCGCTTGTTCCCATCCGGGGAGGAAAGGTGAAAGTAAACTGGAAGGTGGTTGATGATCCGTCGCATCCTGTTCATGCCGGCGATGTGCTGTCACTTGCAGGCATGGGCCGCTGCAAGGTTGTGGACGTATCCGGGACAACCCGGAGCGGGCGCATTCGCATGACAGTCGGCGTCTTCATCTAGCCTGTGAGAATCCGAAAAAAATGCAAAAAAAGGCAGGAATGTCTTGACTCCTGTCGAAATTCTATGAAAAAACCATTCTGATAAAGGGTGAAGAGGGGTGTTCTTGTGCCTTTGACTCCGTTAGACATACACAACAAAGAATTCAGTACCGGTTTTCGCGGGTACAACGTAGATGAAGTCAACGAGTTTCTCGATCAGGTCATTAAAGACTTTGAACTGTTGACCAAAGAAAAGAAAGAGTTGGAGGAGCGGCTTGCCCTCTTAAATGAACGTGTCGAGCATTATAAGAGCATGGAAGAGAACCTCAGCAAATCCATCCTGGTGGCGCAAGAGACAGCGGAAGAAGTCAAGGCTAACGCCCGCAAGGAGAGCCAGCTCATTTTAAAGGAAGCAGAAAAAAACGCGGATCGGATCGTCAATGAAGCGTTAGCCAAGTCGCGCAAGGTCGCGATTGAGATAGAAGATTTGAAAAAACGGGCTTCCGTCTACCGGATGCGTTTTCGCACGCTGCTCGAAGCGCAGTTGGAGATGCTGGAAAACGGTGACTGGAACGATCTTGAAGAGGCGAATGCCAGCCTCTCGGAAGCATAAGAGCTTGATTTTCTGTCAAAAATGGTGTTATAATTCATAGCAAACTTTTACTTTGACGATGAACGGGACGAGTAAGCAAAAGAAGGCTGCCAAGAGAGTCAGGGGGAGCTGCGAACCTGATCAGTACGCTTTGCTGAATATCACCCGGGAGTTCATATCCGAACGCTTGGCGGCGTAAAATGTGCCTGGCCAGTAGGTGAGCGGGTCATTCTCGTTACGAATGCTTTAAGTGGATCAATAATCTTTGATTCAATAGGGTGGTACCACGGGAGCCTTTCTCGTCCCTAAGGGGATGGGGGAGGTTTTTTTGTTATACGACAGCAAATGGTAGGAGTGACAGTGATGAGTATCGACTATAGCAAAACCTTGAACTTGCCCAAAACGGACTTCCCGATGCGCGGCAACCTGCCGAACCGTGAGCCGGAAATCCAGGCACACTGGGAAGAGATGGACATTTACGCCAGAGTGCAAGAACGCACGAAGGGCCGCCCTTTCTTCGTTCTGCATGACGGTCCGCCGTATGCCAACGGAGACATTCACATCGGGCATGCCTTGAATAAAATTTTGAAGGACTTTATCGTTCGTTACAAGTCGATGGCCGGTTTCCACGCTCCGTACGTACCCGGGTGGGATACGCACGGGCTGCCGATCGAGCAGGCGATCATCAACGCGCAAGGTCTGGATCGCCGCAATATCGAAGTGAGCGACTTCCGCAAACGTTGCGAGGAGTACGCCTGGTCGTACATCGACAAGCAGCGTTCGCAGTTTAAGCGGCTGGGAGTGCGCGGAGATTGGGCCAATCCGTATGTGACCCTGCTTCCGGAGTATGAGGCGCGGCAGATCAAAGTGTTTGGCGAGATGGCGAAAAAGGGATACATCTACAAGGGCTTGCGCTCCGTATACTGGTCGCCTTCTTCCGAGACTGCGCTGGCTGACGCAGAGATCGAGTACAAGGACAAGCGCTCTCCGTCCATCTACGTCAATTTCATGGTCAAAGACGGCAAAGGCAAGCTGGATACGGAAACGGGCGTGGTCATCTGGACGACGACGCCGTGGACGATTCCGGCAAACTTGGCCATCTGCGTACATCCGGAACTGGAGTACAGCGTAGTCAAAGCGGACGGAGCCAAATACCTGCTCGCTTCCGGACTGGTCGAAGCCGCTGCCAAGGAAATTGGCTGGGAGTCTGTCGAAGTGATGTCCACGATTAAAGGATCCGAGCTGGAAGGAGTCGTTACAAGCCATCCGTTCTACGACCGGGAATCGCCGCTGCTGCTCGGCGAACACGTCACGCTTGACGCCGGAACGGGCTGTGTCCACACTGCTCCCGGACATGGTGAGGACGACTTTAACGTCGGGATGAAGTACGACATCGGCGTGCTCTGTCCGGTCGACCACGAAGGGAAAATGACCGAGGAAGCGCCCGGTTTTGCCGGACTGTTCTACGACGACGCCAACAAAGCGGTAACGGAGAAGCTGAAGGAGACAGGAGCGCTGCTGAAACTGGGTTTCATCACCCACTCGTATCCGCACGACTGGCGGACGAAAAAACCGGTCATCTACCGTGCCACCGAACAGTGGTTTGCATCGATCGACGGGTTCCGCCAGCAGCTCCTCGACGCGATCAAGGAAGTTAAGTGGATTCCCCACTGGGGCGAAACCAGGCTGGCCAACATGGTGGCCGACCGCGGCGACTGGTGCATCTCCCGCCAGCGGGTCTGGGGCGTGCCGATTCCGATCTTCTATTGCAAGTCCTGCAATGAGGCGATCATCAACGATCAGACGATTGACCACGTGTCCGAACTGTTCCGCCAAGAAGGATCCCAAGTCTGGTTCTCCCGCGATGCTGCAGAGCTGGTGCCGCACGGGCTGACCTGTCCGAGCTGCGGAGCGAAGGAATTCCGCAAGGAGACGGATATCATGGACGTCTGGTTTGACTCCGGTTCCAGCCATGAGGCCGTTCTGGCCGAGCGCGATGATCTCGTCTGGCCGGCCGACCTCTACCTGGAAGGCTCCGACCAGTATCGCGGCTGGTTCAACTCGTCCTTGTCCACCTCTGTCGCCGTACACGGCAAAGCTCCTTACAAGGGAGTACTCAGCCACGGCTTTACGCTGGACGGCGAAGGCCGCAAGATGTCGAAATCACTCGGCAACGTCATCGTGCCGCAAGAAGTGGTCGACAAGCTGGGAGCGGACATTTTGCGCCTGTGGGTCGCTTCCGTCGATTACCAGGCAGACCAGCGCATCTCTGATGCGATTCTCAGCCAGATCGCCGAAGTGTACCGGAAAATCCGCAATACGTTCCGCTTCCTGCTGGGGAACTTAAGCGGCTTTGAGCCGGCAAAAGACCGCGTTTCCTACGAGCAGTTGAGCGAACTGGACCGCTTTGTGCTGGCAAAAGCAGCCAAAGTGACGGATCGCGTGATCAAGGCGTACGACGAATACCAATTCCATACGGTCTTCCACGCAGTGCATAACTTCTGCACGATCGACCTGTCCGCTTTCTACTTGGATATCTGCAAAGACCGCCTGTATGTCGAGGCTCCTGACAGCGCGAAAAGACGGGCAGCCCAGACCGTGATGTACGACGTCCTGCTCGACTTGGTCCGGCTGGTCGCCCCGATCGTGCCGCATACAGCAGATGAGGTATGGCGCTACATCCCGGGAGTCTCCGAGGCGAGCGTACAGTTGACCGACATGCCGCGCTCCAATGAGCTGCATCTGGCATTTGGCGCCGAGGCGGAGGCTAAGTGGAACGACTTCCTAGAAGTGCGTAACGAGGTGTTGAAAGCGATGGAAGAAGCCCGCCGCCAAAAAGTGTTCGGCAACTCTGTCGACGCCAAGCTGGAGCTGTACCCGGGTGAAAAAGCGTTCCAGACGCTGACGAAGATGGATGACTTGGCTGACCTGTTCATCGTCGCCCATGTCGACCTTCACTCCCCGGCTGAGACGGCACCCGCAGAAGCAATGGCGCTGGAAGGGATTTCCGTACGGGTACTGCCGGCTGAAGGCGTCAAGTGTGAGCGCTGCCGGATCGTCAAACCGGATGTAGGGGTCAACCCGGCATATCCTGAAGCGTGCGGCCGCTGCGCCTCGATCGTAGAAGAACATTTTACCGACGTACAATAGGAATTGATGCTTTGCAAAGCTTCCCTCGCTGGCTGAAACAAATGCCGGTCGAGGGGGCTTTTTTTGCGTTCTCTTGAGGCATACTAGCCAAATAGAACGACAAAGGAAGGTGCTCACATGGACAAGGAGTTGCTCGCGAAGCTCAAGCGGCGTCTGTTGGACGAAAAGGAGAGCCTGCTGGCACGCCTGGAAGAAAATAACCGCTACAACCTGGAGAACCAGATGTCCGAATCCTTCTCCGAGTTTTCCATGTACGACAACCACCCGGCAGATATCGGCACAGAGATGTTCGAACGGGAGAAGGACATCGCTCTGTACTTCCTCGATCGAGAGACGCTGCGGGAGATCGATCAGGCACTGAACCGGATGGAGGACGGCAGTTACGGCTTCTGCAGCGTCTGCGGCCAGCCAATACCGGAGGAGCGGCTGGAAGCAATTCCCCATACCCTTACGTGCAAAGAACACGCTCCTGCCCCCAACGTGAATGATCAGCGGCCGATTGAAGAACAATTTGAAATGCCCCCGTTTGGCCGCTCCTCGCTGGACGAGCGGGACGACGCCAACTTTTTTGACGGAGAAGACGCCTGGCAGATCGTGGAGAATTGGGGGACATCCAGCACGCCTTGGTCTTACGAGGACAACGACAAGATGGATTACAATAACATGATGATTGAATCAGGCGAGCCGGACGGCTTTGTCGAACCCGTGGAGCAGATCGCCTACACCGATATTCACGGCTATCACGGTCCGGACAGCGTCCATTTCAACCGTGGCTACCAATATGAAGAGTACATGGAAAAAGGAGAAGGAAAAGGGAATTCGATTCGTTATGAGGAGTACCTTGAGGAGTTGGAGGATCAGGATGGCGCAGGACCGGGTCTTACGGACATCAGCAATGGTGACGATTAAACAGGTTGACACGTTTCCGCTGCTGTACCGTCTGCCGCAGCCGTACGGCGATGCCAACGGCTACAAAAAATACCGAACCTGCTGCCTGTTTCGCCTGACGACGGAGAGCGGCCTCGTCGGCTGGGGAGAATGCGTCGACTGGCTGCCTACGCTGGAGCTCGGGTTCCGCGAGCGAATAATCCCGTTTTTAATGGGAAAAGCAGCAACAAATCGCCGGCCATTGGTGAAAATAATCAACAAATGGCATCAGCGCATTGCCGCGGGAATCAGCATGGCGCTCACGGAAATCACCGCCAAGGCCGCCGGACTTTCCATCTGTGAGCTCTGGGGCGGCAGATGGCAAGCCCAAGTACCGGTTTACGCTTCTTTTCAATCCTACAGCGATCGGCCTGATTGGCAGCGTCATTCGATCAAGCTGGTCGAACGGGCGGCCGCCGCCGGTTTCGACAAGGTAAAGGTAAAGATCGGCGGGAAGCGGATCGCGGAAGACCAGAAGCACATTCAAGCACTCCAAAGTTCCCTTGCCGGCGCGGTGCAAATCGCCCTCGATGCCAATCAAAGTTACGATGCAGCCTCGGCCATTGAGTGGCAGCGCTTGTTTTCGCAATGGGACAACCTGCTGTGGCTGGAGGAGCCGCTGCCGATGGACCGGACAGCAGATTACAAGCTGCTTCGCTCCCGGCTGTCCATCCCGCTGGCCGGAGGCGAGAACCTGCAGACTGCAGAACAGTTTTTACCCCTGCTAATGGAAGGCGCAATCGATATCGCCCAGCCTGATCCGATGCATTTGGATGGAATTGACAGTTACCGTTCTACTCTGGAGACGATCAGACAATTTGGCTTGCGCGTCTCACCGCATGCCTTTGATGGGGCGCTGTCCCGGCTTTACGCTCTGTTCGCTCAGGCGTGCCTGCCGCCCTGGAGCAAAATGGCCGGCGAGGAACTGGAACCGGTAGAGTGGGACGTGATGGATAACCCCTTCAACCAGCTTGTGCCCCTGGCGCCAAAAGGCGGGAGGGTAACGCTTCCCGACGGAGTTGGACTTGGAGTGGAGCTCGATCTTGAGCGAATCGCTGCCTTTCGCTGGGACGAGAGAACATACATCTAAAGAGACGAGGAGTGGACATGGCTCAAAGCACGAAGAATCTCTTTGGTTTGGCTGGGGTACCGCTGGTCATGGTGCTGGGCAACTCCATGTTGATCCCGGTGCTCCCGACCATGAAATCCGTGTTGCATTTAACGTCGTTTCAGTCCAGTTTGCTTATTACCGCTTTCTCGATTGCCGCAGGAATCGTAATACCGCTTGCCGGCTACCTGTCCGATCGGTTTAACCGGAAAGCGGTCGTACTGATCGCCCTGTCGGTGTACGGAATCGGCGGATTGCTTGCCGGAATGGCTGCGCTCTGGTGGCAAAATCCATATACGTTCATCATGATCGGCCGCGTGCTTCAGGGAATTGGCGCTGCCGGCACGGCGCCGATCGCGATGGCGTTGGTGGGGGACTTGTTTAACGGCGCTGCGGAAAGCAGAGCGCTTGGCCTGTTGGAAACCTCGAACGGATTGGGCAAGGTGCTCAGTCCGATCATCGGCTCTCTGCTTGCCCTGATCGCCTGGTACATGGTGTTTCTCGCCTTTCCGGTCATTTGCGGAATTACGCTCTTGTTTTTCGCCTTCTTCGTCAAGGAAAAGCAGCGAAAGAAAGAACCGATGCCCTTCAAACAGTACCTGGGCTCGATCAAGCAGGTGTTTAAGAAGCATGGCAAGTGGCTGGTTCCCGCTTTTTTCATTGGCAGCATCTGCCTGTTCACGCTGTTTGGCGTGCTCTTTTACCTGTCTGATCTCTTCGAGGAGAAGTACGGCATCGACGGAGTGCTAAAAGGAGGCTTTCTGGCGATTCCGCTGTTGGCGATGAGCATTACCGCCTATCTGTCGGGGGCGATCATCAAAAAGAAGCTGACCCTGATGCGCGTGTTTATCATTTCGGGGATGCTGCTGTTGGCCTTGTCTTACCTGTTGGCCAGCTTCGTGAAAAACGTCTACCTGCTGGTCGGCATTCTGGTCATCGGCAGCATCGGCACCGGAATGATCCTGCCCTGCCTGAACAGCATGATTATCGGGGCCGTCAAAAAATCAGAGCGAGGCATGATCACCTCGCTGTACAACGGCGTCCGGTTTATCGGCGTAGCTGTCGGGCCGCCTGTCTTTACCTGGCTGCTCGGCTTCTCCACCAATGTGATGTTTTACACGATCGCTTCTTTGACGCTCTTGTTTGCCGTCATCGCGTTTTTCTTCATTGCGCCGCAAAAGCACAAGCAGCAGCAAAACGCGGCGGGGCAGGCGAACGCGGCAAAATCGCCGGATGACAACGAAGTCCTCCAGCAGATGAAGGAAGCGGCCGCAGAGGCGAAGGAAGAGCCGGCAGAATTGGATGAAGAAGAGAAAAAACAGCAGGAGATGCATGAGGTTCTCGGCTTTGATCCGGCCAAACCGGTCAGCAGCTTTTTAAAAAGGGGCAGATCCAAATCGAAAACGTAACAGGTCTTGGTCGATGGACGACGCAAGACCTGTTTATCGTCTAGTTAGGAATCAGCCCGTTGTCGCGGAGGTAGGCAAGGCAGAGCGGGTAGACATCGTCGTACAGATAGCGGCTGAAGCGGGGGTCTCCCTTGACGTCTTCCGGGATGTTGTCAAACAGCATCATGCCGCCGACGCTGCCGCCCCTCATCTCTGTGACATGCTGTTCCACGCGGGCGACGAAGACGTCTTTGACCAGCGTTTGATCCACCACGTACTGGCCGATCTTTTGGATGAAGTCAAGGGAGCATCCCGTCTCCTCATAGGTTTCGCGGACAGCCGCCGCCAGACTGGTTTCGCCCGGTTCCACCTTGCCGCCGGGCAGCTCGATGCCGCGTTTGGTATGGACGGTGAACAGCAGCTTGCCTTCAAAAAATGAAAAGACCAGAACGTGTCCCGCCGTGCGCTTCCGGTATACGGATGGGTCGAAGGTAAGCTCTACCGGCAGCCCAAAGTCATCCGAAAAGAAATACATTTTGTGTTCATCCCTTTTTGATTTGCTGTGATATGTGCTTGGTCGCTTTCATCGCCTGTCCTGCAGCGAGCGCAAGGGAAGCGTATACTGCTCCGTTGGCGACGTCCCCAACGGCGTAAATCCAGGGAATGCTGGTTTCCTGAAACGCATTGGTCTGCAAAAATCCCTCGCCATAGCGGGACAAGCCAGGAACTTCATCACTGTTGCCCCTAACGCCGATCCGCGGCAGAACCCAGTCTACGGGAAGAAAAAGCGGATCGCCGCCTCCCTGCACCTGCAGGAAGACGCCCCTTGGCGCTTGGTTCTCTGCCGTCCGCAAGAGCTCTGTTTCCATAAGCAGGGTAACGTTGGAGCGGGAAGACAGCCGCTCTGTCCACTCGGGTCTGGCCCGCAGGCGGCTTCCGCGGACAGCGATCCAGATATGCTCCACATATTCGGACAGGTTGTACGCGCTCTCGACGGCCCGATCGCCGCCTCCGATGATCAAAATGCGCTTGCCTGCAAGCTTCTCCCCATGTGTCGTGGTAGAGAAGGAGGCCGGCAGGACGATCGATGAGCACGCGAGCGACGAGAGCCGGTTTTGCTTGACGCCAGTTGCCAGGATCAAGTACTCCACCTGATACGATTGCTTTTCCGTTACGACCTGCTTATGGCTGAAGTCAATCGCCGTCAACGCTTCATTCAACCTGCAATCCACCCCTGCCGATGCGGCAAACGCCGTCAATTCCTGAAGAAAGGCAGCGCCGTTCGCATAGATCTTCGGCGGAAAGTCCCAGATTTCATTATGGATCTGTCTCAACTGCCCGCCGATTTGATCGCTGCGTTCAATGCAGACGGCTGTCAGGCCCAGCCGCTTGCACCAGACCGCCGCAGCGATGCCGGCGATACCTGCTCCGACGATTAGCACCTGTACGTTTTCCACAGTGAGTTTCCCCATTTCTTTTCCAATCGTCTTCTTCTTAGTTTAATTCAATGGGAAACTTTGAATTCCTGCAAAAAACCGTGGTGTGCTCAGCGCCGGTAAAAAGGGGGGCGTCTGTTTTCCTCAAAGTCGATTGGTTCGAAGGGCGAGGAAGGGAATGATCAGGTACAAAGCGTAAGCAAAACAGAGCCAGACGGCGAATGAGAGCAGTTGGTCGTAGGACCAGCCAGGTAAGAACAGCTCGTGATTCCAGAATACGAACGCATCCAGGCCCAGTCCCGTTGCCGAGCCGATGACGGCAAGGCGGCGTCCCGCTTCCGGGGATCGGTCGAATTTGCCATAACACCAGGCAACCAGGTACAACAGGATTGCCGTAACTCCCTCTAATAGGCAAAACCGGAGGGGGGAGAGGGCAGCGGAGGCCGGCGGCAGCAATACCGTCTGGCCAAAGAAGCGAAAACAGAGAATGACGACGAACCAGACGATGACTGCGAACGATAAAGCGGGAAGCCATTTTTTTTGCGGCATGATTATTCCTCCTTTGACTCTGGAGCCGCTTGGGACGCGGCAGTGATATGGCGGATAAACTGGTACAATTCGCCGTACACCTCATCCGCGGAAAAAGATTCACAGAGCAGCGCCTGCAGGGCCAGTCCGTCAATCATCGCATTGAGGAGCATCGCCCAGGTTTTTTGGGAGACGCCTTGCATCGGCGGGTGCGGCCACAAGGCGGCGAGCTGATCCTGCAAAAAGCGGTTTTCCGTTTCGATCAGCTCTCCCAACTGCTTGCGGATCTCCTCGTGTTGGAGGCCGGAGACGACCAGGGAAAAGAACAGCTGATGGTAAGACGAGTCTGCCGTACAGCGGCTGCGAGCCGATTCCAATGCAGATCGGATCACATCGGAATCACCTGGCTGCGGCTGTTGGATCTTTTTCCACGAGCCGTGGCAGAGGTCGCTTACGACATCGAGCAAAAGCTGTTCTTTTTGCCGGAAGTGATAGTAGACGGTTCCCTGGGAGACCCCTGCTTTCTCGGCAACCGCCTTCAGCGTCAGCTGCTGAATCCCGTGTTCCACGATGCATTGCTTGGCAGACTCGATCAGGTCTTGCTTAGATATGACATTTGGCTTCGCCATGAGTACCTCCTTAGAGTAAGTTAGTCAAACGACTAACTAGGCGTTTTCCATAAATGTACAATAAGCGGGCTGCTGTAGTCAAGAAGAACAGATATCTGTTTACCAAGTATTGGGTTATAATGATGGGAGCATGACATGAACGGAGGGGTGCAAATGAAAATCGCAGTCACAGGCGCAACCGGATTTATCGGGAAGCATCTGGCTCGGCATCTTGTGAGCCAAGGCGACGAGGTTATCGCCATTTCTCGCTCTGCAGGCGGGCAGGGTGTGCCCAATGTAAAGGTTGTAAGATGGGACGAGCTGACAGACAAGCGGGATATGCTCGAAGGATTGGATGCTGTGGTCAACCTGGCAGGAGAGTCGATCAATCAAAGGTGGACGCCGAGCGCCAAAGAGCGGATCGTCTCATCACGCCGCACAGCTGCCGAAAAGCTGGCCGAGCTTTTTGACAGGCTGGAACATAAACCCCCGGTGCTGATCAACGCATCCGGGATCTCCATCTACGGCACTTCCGATACAGATACGTACGATGAGAGCAGCCCCGCTCGAATCGTCGATTTTTTGTCCGATGTCGTGGAGAAGTGGGAAGCGGCAGCTGACCTGGTCAGCGCCCCGCGGACAGTGAAAATCCGCGTCGGGATCGTGCTGGGAAACGACGGCGGGGCCTATCCGAAGATGGCGCTTCCCTACAAGCTGGGAGTCGGCGGCAAGGTCGGCAGCGGCAGCCAGTGGCTTTCCTGGATTCACATCGAAGACATGGTCAGACTGATCGATTTTTGCATCCGCAATGAGCAGGTCAGCGGACCGGTCAACGCTACAGCACCAAACCCGGTCACCAACGACCAGTTTGGCCGGGCCGTCGCCAGAGGGCTGGGCCGTCCGCATTGGTTTCCCGTCCCGGCAGCGCTGATGAAGCTGATCTTCGGCGAGCTCGCTGTCCTCCTGCTGGAAGGGCAGCGGGTCTTCCCGCAAAAGCTGCTCGATTGCGGCTTCCAGTTTCGCTACCCTGGAATTGATGACGCGATCAAGCAGTTGGCAGGAAAATAAACGGCTCACTGGGTCAATCCAGAAATCTCTCTCTGATCTCCGGCGTCGGCATGAGGCAGCTGGACTGCTTGCCAAACCAGCGGTAGCGGTTGCGGGCCACCCAGTCGTACACCCGGTCGCGCAGCGGCAGGGGAACGATGATCAGGGCATACAGAACCGGCCACAATCCGGACATGCAGCGCAGCAGACGGAGTGCTGCCGTCGATTTGACATAGGAGCGGCCGCCTTCGATGAGAACGACAGTGTCCGCTCCCTGTGTTGGCAGGCCATGCCTGTCAAGCAGCTGCTGTCCCGCCTCCGACTGCTGCGAAGCGAATTTTATCCGGCCCTGCCGATCCCGGGGGATGACGAACTGAACCGTACGGCTGCACAGGGTGCAGTCGCCGTCAAAGAGAAGAATCGCGGATGGAGCGGGTGTTTTTTGTCCCATGGAAAAGCTCCTCCTTTAGCTGTTCTCACTCGTCGCCGAGCTCCAAGCGGTTGTGCAGCACATCCTCCACTTTCAGCAGATGGTGCAGCATTCTTTGCTGGGCCATTAAGGCGTCGCGGTCGCGGATTGCTTTATAGATCAACACGTGCTCCTTGTACAGCCTCTCTGCGCTGGCCCGCTCGCCGAACAGCCACATTTTCCGGGTGTTGCGCATGCTTTTGCTCATGGCTCCGGAGATGGTCTTCATCATGTCGATCAGCAGGCGATTGTGACTGGCGTAAGCGATGGCCTGATGGAAGTCGATGTCGGCCTGATCGCTGACTTCTTCCGAGTCGAAGCCTTGCCGCATGCGCTCGAGTGCTTGTTCGATGGCGGCCAAATCCTCATCGGCCCATTTTCGCGCTGCCAGACCGGCGCTGCCCTCTTCGAGGATTTTGCGGATCTCCAGCAGTTCCAGGATATCTTCAGAACCCATCAGAATGGTGGACAGGGGAGCGGTCAGGCTGGCGGTGTCGAATTTGCGGACAAAGGTGCCCTCACCCTGCTTCATTTCAACCAACCCCATCGCTTGCAAGGCACTGAGCGCTTCCCTGACGGCGGAGCGTCCGACCTGGAACTTCTCCGCAAGCAACTGCACGGAGTCAAGCTTGTCTCCTGGTTTTAGCTGTCCGTCCAGAATCATCTGCTTCAGTTCATCGGTAATCACTTCGTATATTTTTTTGCTGGATATTTGTTGAATTGGCAATGTGACTCCATCCTTTGTCTCGTTCTCATTTCATTTTACTACACAAGCAACCCCCAAAGCATCTGCTTTAGGGGTTATCTCTTCGTCAGGTGGCGGCCTGTTTGTCTCGCTTCAATTCTTCCGGCTCGAACTTGCCGTCAATGCCTTTGCGCCGCTGGTATTTGTCCATGAAAATGACCGCGACGGGGCAGAGGATGGCCGTTGTCAAGGTGGAGAGCGATATCTGCGCGGTGGCGATGTTGACGATATCGTGGTAAGCCTGAGCCTCGGCCTGGGTCATCATCCCGGAGCCTGCCGCGACGGTTGCCGCCGCTGCAATCGCCGCCGGAGTACCCACTGCGTTGCCGGCCGTGGAGGCTTCGGCAACGGGAGCAATCTGGCTTTTTTCGCGAAAGATTTTAAAGACCAGGATTCCGGTCAATCCCGTCAAGACGGTCGTGCCGATCCCCAGGGCAAGACCTGCGCCGACGACTTCCGGATTGAAAAAGTTGGCCAGGTTCATCCCCGCTCCCAGCGCAAAGGCGAAGAAGGGCACAGGCAGGGTCTCGCCGGGCTTTAAGAACTCGCGAATCCGCGGATCGAGGTTGCCGAGGAGCATACCCAGTCCAATCGGCAGGAGCACGGCGATAAAGGCGATCATCGGGAAGCTCTGGCCCAGCATGCCCAGCGCCATCAGGGTGAAAAACGGACCGTCGTTCAGGGAGAGGACCGAAACGGCACCGACGTCGGAGCGGTTTCCGTACTGTCCCGTCAAGGCGACGTACATCCCGCCGTTGCCGTTGGTCATCGCCGCGATGATGGCCATCGTGGAGAGGCCGAGCATTCCGTTCATCGGATCGAAGAACATGGCGAAGAGAAACCCGACTGCCACGCCGGTCAGGTACTTGCTTGCCGTAAGCAGAACGCCTTTTTTCAAGGCGCGGCCGCCGACCCGCAGATTCATTTGGCTGCCCGCGCAGAAGAGGAAGAGGGCGATTAAGGGAATCGCTCCGTTTTTGAACAGTGCCTCGGAAAACCCGCCGATCTTCAAAAACTCGTAGTTGCCGTCCGCTGTCGGCGCGACTCCCAATCCTTTCAGGAACTCCATGATAAATGGAACGTGCATCTGGTCAATCGTATTTAATAAGGCTCCGAGCAGCAGCGGAACAACCATGAGCCCCCCGGGTACTTTTTCCACCGATTTCATGATCTGCATCGACATCTCTCGCTTTCGAAGTAGGTGTGATATGATATGATGATTGCGCTTTCAAAAATATTTTTATACACGGAAGAGGATGGAGCGGTCGATTTCGGCTGCAGAACACACGCCTGACAAAGCCATCGTCACCTCAAAGTCTGAGATGAGATTTCGCAGGACGGTTCTCACCCCTTCTTCGCCGGCAACCGCCAAACCGTAGAGGAACTGCCGTCCGATCAGGACTGCAGAAGCGCCCAATGCGAGGGCTTTCAACACGTCGTCGCCGCGTCTGATCCCGCTGTCCATCAGCACCGGTACTTTACCGGCTGCCACTTCAGCCACTCTCGGCAGCGCATCGAGGGCAGCGATCGCTCCGTTAACCTGCCGGCCGCCGTGGTTGGAGACGATCAAACCGTCAACGCCGTAATGCAGGGCTAGTTCGGCATCGCGCGGATCCAGGATGCCTTTGAGCAAGATCGGCAGTCGAGTGTGTTCTCGCACAAAGGCGAGGTCCTTCCACGTCAGGCTCGGATTGCCGAACACTTCTCGGAAGACGGTACCGGCGGCCTCGAGATCCTCTTCAGGAGGACATGGACACTTGCTGCGAAAGACCGGGTCTGAGGTGTAGTTGGCAATGCCGATTCCCTCCAGAAACGGAAGCCAGCCGTGCCGCAGATCTCGCTCCCGCCAACCGATCATCGCGGTATCCAGGGTGATGACGATGGCAGAATACCCGGCAGCCTCGGCACGCTTCAGCAAGCTCGCCGACAATTCCGGGTCCTTGCTCCAGTACAGTTGAAACCAGCGTGCGGCATCTCCCATGACGCCGGCGATTTCCTCGAGGGAATACGCCGATGCCGTGCTGCAGATATAGGGAACCCCCAAGGAAGCGGCAGCTTTTGCGGACGCAAGGTCGCCTTGCGGGTGGGCGATCGTTTGCGCGCCGACGGGGGGGATCAGGATCGGGCTGGCGAAGGTCTGGCCAAACAGCGAGACGGAAATGTCCCGCCGGGAGACGTCGCAAAACATCCGCGGTTGAATCCGCCAGCGTTTAAACGCTTCCAAATTGGCGTTCATCGTATCGCCGGAACCGGCGCCCGCCGCGATGTAATCGTAATTCTGCTCTGGCAAAAGCTCGCGTGCCCGCTCCTCCCACTCTTCTACAGAGAAAGGAAGAGAAGAACTGTCGCGGTGCTTCTTGCTCTTGAAAAGTTCAACCTGAGTCTTGTAATCCATTTGCTTCACCTCCAAGCTTCAAATATATGATCATCTGACGAGGATTTTAGCAAAAGAAAAACAGGAATTCAACAAATTGTTATATGATTTGCAATGGATATAATATTGTGTGAGCAATTGTTTCAGGCGGGAGGAATGATTCATTTCAGGGGATCACGGCAAAAGGGATTGTTGTCCAAAGAGCAGGAATGATATAATTTTTTAAAGTCATCTGATGACCTGATCACTAGAATAGACGGGGGAAATAAGATGCTGGACAAGGGAATTCGGGAAGACCTGATTGCTATTGTAGGAGAAAAGTATTTTTTGGATACGCCAAACGAGCTGTACGCGTATTCCTATGACGCGACGCCCATTCACCAGGCCATGCCTGATGCAGTGGTCATGCCGGGGTGTACCGATGAGGTGGCCGCCATCTTGAAGCTGGCGAATGCGCACGGCATTCCGATCGTGCCCCGCGGGTCGGGAACGAATCTGGCCGGGGGGACGATTCCGGTAGAAGGCGGCATCGTCGTAAACATGAACCGGTTTGACAAAATTTATGAAATTGACCAAAAAAATCTGACAGCAACGCTCGGACCAGGGGTCGTGACGGCCGACCTGCACAAGGCTGTCGAAGCAGTCGGCTTGTTTTACCCGCCGGATCCGGGCAGCATGCGGATCTCGACGGTCGGCGGGAACATGGCCCAATGCGCGGGCGGCATGAGAGGGCTGAAATACGGGGTCACCAAGGATTACATCCTGGGGCTGGAATACGTCCTGCCATCGGGCGAGGTGCTGCGCTGCGGCGGGAAAAACATGAAAGACGTCGCCGGGTACGACATGACCAGGCTGATGGTCGGATCGGAAGGCACGCTCGGGATCATCACGGAGATCACGGTAAAGCTGGTTCCCTTGCCGGAATCGAAGCGGACGCTTGTCGCTTACTACACCAATCTCGTCGATGCGGCCCGGACCGTGGAAAAGGTGATCGCCTCCAAAATCATCCCGGCGACAATCGAATTTCTCGACCAGTCCACCATGAAGGTCGTGGACGACTTTGCCAAGCTGGGTCTGCCGCTGGAGATGAAATCGATGCTTTTGATCGAGCAGGATGGACCGGAAGACTTGGTGGTGCGGGATATTGAACAGATCGCCGCCATCGCCAAGCAGGAGGGAGCGGCCGACGTGCAGCTCGCGCAAACGGCCGAGGAGGGAGCCAAGCTGCTCGCGGCCAGACGCTCCGCCTTGGCGGCGCTGTCCCGGCTGCGTCCCACGACGATTCTCGAAGACGCGACGGTTCCCCGCTCCAAGCTGGCCGAGATGGTGGAAGAGGTGGAGCGCATCGCGGAGAGGTACCAGGTGCAGATCTGCACCTTTGGCCACGCCGGTGATGGAAACTTGCACCCGACCTGCATGACCGACGAGCGGGACAAGGAAGAGATTCACCGGGTAGAGCAGGCTTTTGAAGAAATTTTCCACGCGGCGATTCGCCTCGGCGGGACGATTACCGGTGAGCACGGTGTCGGCATGGCCAAGATGAATTATCTCGATCTGAAAGTGGGCGAGGGAGGAATCGAATTGATGAAGCGGATCAAGGCCGCGTTTGACCCGAACAACATCATGAATCCCGGAAAAATGTTCGCAGGCAGCGGACGCCGCAGAGTGGTGGTGAAACGATGAACTTGACGAAGCAAGGACTTTTGGCCAAATTCAACATGGATGAGATCATGAACTGCATGCACTGTGGATTCTGTCTGCCGGCTTGCCCCACCTACCGGGAGACAGGCTTGGAATCGCACAGTCCGCGCGGCCGCATCGCCCTGATGAAGGGAGTGGCGAACAGCCAGCTGGCGATCGATCAGGAATTTGAGAAAAACATGTACGCCTGTCTCGGCTGCCGCGCTTGTGAAACGGCTTGTCCGGCCGGAGTGCCCTACGGCAGCCTGGTAGAGACAGCGCGGGAAGTGGTCGAAGAGAATAAAAAGAGCGAGTCGAAACCGCCATTTGTCCGCAAGCTTGTATTTGAGAAGGTATTTCCCTATCCTGAGCGGATGAAGGCGCTGGGGACGGCGCTGTGGGCAGCTCAGAGCACTGGACTGCAGACGCTGGCCAACAAGACGGGCTTGATCAACATCCTGCCGCGGGAGATGGCCGAGATGCAGCAGGCGGTCGACAAGATCGCATCGCCGCGGGAGCGGAAACAGCGCCAGCCGGTGATGCCGGCACAGACGGCGGAGGCGGACTTGACGGTCGGGATGTTCACCGGCTGCATCATGGATGTGATGTTTTTTGAGACGAACCAGGCGACAGCAAACCTCTTGACGAAGGCAGGCTGCAGTGTCGTGTTTGTGGAAAACCAGGCCTGCTGCGGGGCCCTGCACGCCCATGCCGGGGAAAAAGACGGCGCCATTGAGCTGGCCAAGCGCAATATTGAAGCGTTTGAGCGGGCAGGTGTTGACTTCATCGTCAACAACGCCGGCGGCTGCGGCGCGGCGCTGAAGGAGTACCACCACTGGTTCGAGGATGATCCGGAATGGAAGGCGCGGGCCATGGCGTTTGTCGCGAAGGTGAGGGATGCCAATGAGCTGTTGGCCGAGCTGCCGCCGCTCGTCTTTACCAAGCCCTTAAACGCCCGCGTCACCTATCAGGATTCCTGTCACCTGGCTCACGGTCAAGGCATTCGCAACCAGCCCCGCGAACTGTTGAAAAGCATCCCTGGCGTAGAGCTCGTCGAAATGTCCGGGGCTGACAGCTGCTGCGGATCTGCCGGGATCTACAACATCACCAACTTTGATATGTCGATGCAAATCTTGGACGGCAAGATGGAGCATGTGAAGGAGACGAAGGCACACATCATTGCGACGTCGAATCCCGGCTGCCTTTTGCAGATGAAAAAAGGCATCATCCGGGCCGGACTGGAAGGCCAGATGGAAGCGGTGCACATCATGGATTTGCTGGCTCGGGCGCTGTAGTGTTGGAGGTTCGCCTCCAGCTTTGGGCAAAATTTTTGGATTTTGGCAAAAATGGCCTGTATAATAAATATTGCAACTCTTGCAAGAGGTGGGGACAAAAATCATGAAAATCGTCATAGCACCCGATTCGTTTAAGGGCAGCGTCTCAGCCATGGAAGCGGCAATCGCTATCGAGAAAGGGATCAAACGATACCTGACCGATGCTCAGACGCTGCTGATCCCTGTCGCTGACGGCGGGGAAGGGACGCTGGACAGCCTGGTGGCCGCGACTGGCGGGAAGCGCGTGCCGGTAACGGTGACCGGTCCGCTGGGTTCCCCGGTAGCAGCCGAGTACGGACTGCTTGGAGACGGAAAGACATGTGTGATCGAGATGGCCAGTGCCTCCGGGCTGTACCTGATATCTCCCGAAGAGAGAAACCCGCTGGTTACGACAACCTATGGGACGGGCGAATTGATCAGACAAGCCTTGGATGACGGATGCCGCCGCTTTATTCTGGCGATTGGCGGCAGCGCTACTAACGACGGAGGCGCAGGCATGCTGCAGGCGCTGGGAATGAAGCTTTTGAATGCCAAAGGGGAGCCGATCGGCTTTGGAGGCGGCGAATTGCAGCAGATCACAGCCATCGACGACAGCGGTTTTGATCGGCGGATTGCCGAGGCATCTTTCTTGATCGCAACCGATGTGCAAAATCCGCTTGTGGGTCCAAACGGCGCTTCGCACGTATTTGGGCCGCAAAAAGGGGCGACTCCGGAGATGGCTGCCAGCCTGGACGAGGGCATGTCCCATTGGGCTGACGTGATCGAGGCAAAGACGGGCATGCGGATTCACGACCGCCCGGGAGCCGGTGCCGCCGGCGGGATTGGCGGAGCGTTTCAAGCCTTTTTTCCGGCGGCGATGCGGCGGGGGATCGATGTCGTCATCGAGTACACCGGGCTGCGCGATGCGCTGCAGGGGGCAGACCTGGTCTTCACCGGTGAAGGGCAGATCGACTTTCAGACTGCCTCGGGCAAAACTCCTATGGGGGTAGCGCAGGAGGCCCAGAAGCTGGGGATTCCCGTATTTGTGCTGGCCGGTTCGATCGGCCGCGGCATCAGCGAGCTGTATCAGTACGGCATTACCGGCATACACAGTATTGTAAACGCCCCGATGACGCTGCAGGAAGCGATGCAACGGGCCCCGGAATTGCTGGAGGAGCGCTCAGAGCAGGTATTGCGAACTTATGACGGAAAAGCGAGGTTATCCTAAGTGAAGACGACTCTTATGTACGGCAAAGAAGGCTTGACGATAGAGGTCCCCGACCATTCTGTGCTCGTGGAGCCGAGACACCTTCCGGGTCTTGTGGACGAGCGGGAGGCTGTTTTGAAAGCGCTTCGTCAACCGATTGGCGCACCGCCGCTGCAGAAGATGGTCAAGGAGACAGACAAGGTGGCCATCGTCATCAGCGACATTACCCGGCCGACGCCGAACCACAAGCTGGTTCCCTGGCTGATCGAGGAGCTCTCTCACATTCCGTTGGAGAACTTTGTGATCATCAACGGCACAGGGACGCATCGCGACCAGACGCGGGAAGAGTTTGTGCAGATGCTGGGCGAGTGGGTGGTCGAGAACATCCGCATCATCAACAACCACTGTCACGAGAAGGAGTCGCTGGCGAAGGTGGGCCGCAGCTCTTTCGGCTGTGATGTGTATTTGAACAAGGAGTATGTAGAAGCAGATTTTCGCATCGTAACCGGGTTTATCGAGCCCCATTTCTTTGCCGGTTTTTCCGGCGGACCAAAAGGCATTATGCCAGGGATCGCCGGCATTGAGACGATCCTGACCTTTCACAATGCGAGGATGATCGGCGACCCGCTCTCCACCTGGGGCAATATGGTGAACAATCCGCTGCAGGACATGACCCGGGAGATCAACCGGATGTGCAAGCCCCACTTTATGCTGAACGTCACGCTAAACCGGGAGAAGGAGATCACCCAGGTGTTTGCCGGCGAGCTGTTCGAAGCTCACGACGTCGGCTGCGCCTTTGCCAAGGAACACGCGATGATCAAGTGCGACCAGCGCTTTGACGTGGTCATCACCTCCAACTCCGGCTATCCGCTGGATCAAAATCTCTATCAGGCGGTTAAAGGGATGAGCGCCGCCCACAAGATCGTGAAAAAAGGCGGAACGATCATCTGCGCAGCAGAGTGTTCGGACGGGCTGCCCAACCACGGGAATTATGCCAAAATCCTGCAAATGCGCAAGACTCCGGAAGAGATTCTGGAGATGATAGGTGACCCTGCCTTCGAAATGTTCGATCAGTGGCAGGTGCAAAAACAGGCCGTCATCCAGGTGTGGGCCGATGTGTACGTCTATTCCACGCTGCCCGATGAGGACCTGGAGAAGGCGATGTTTAAACCATGCCGCGACATAGAGGCGACGCTGGCGGAGTTGAAGCAAAAGTACGGAGAGGATATGTCCGTAGCTGTCCTGCCGCTCGGGCCGCTGACCATTCCGTATGTAGAGGAATAAGCGGAAGGGGCAGCGGAATTCCACTCTCCAGTGGATTACCTGAAGGATACCGAGAGCGGGGCATTCGGCCGTGGTACTTCACTGCTACATGCCCCGCTGACCATTCCCCTTATTTTTCCAAGTTATCCTAATCAACAAGACCGTTTCCAATGTAATCAAAGGTATTTACGTCTGCATAAACAATCATATTGTTTGGAATGGATGCACTTTTCGTGGGAAAATCAATCAAATACACTTCTTTTCCTTCATATGATTTATCACCAATTTGACTCATCATATTTTCATTCAGAGTAATTTTAGAAACATGTCCATCTTTCCAAGTACCATCAATCCATTCTTTTTGTTCTGGGGACAATTGGTTCCAAACGATTTCTCTGACATCATCTTTTTTGACAACCTTGTCGCCCTCTTTTTTGCTGCTGTTAACGATATTTTCGTCATTTTTACTTACTTGTACACTCTCGTTAGAACAAGCAATCAGTCCTAACAAAAGAGCGGTAGAAAGAATAAACAGAGCATTTTTTTCACTCGTAACACCTCCTTCATTATTAGACGAAACTTTCGCCTTCTGTTTCACCGCTACCGCAAAATATTCTCCTTATGCTCTTTCCCTTTTTCGTTTTTGTTTATGAAAGTGCATCTTGCTTTTGGGTCATGAATAGAAGGTATAATAGCATATATTGGTAAAATTATCATGAAGAGGTGATGAATGGTGAAGGAAAGCCGCGACTCATCAGACAGAACCGCAGATGAACAAGGGGTCCCTTCGTTTAACAGTGTGACTGACCACTATCAAAACATCATGGGAGTACCAAAACAAACGGTTGACTTGAACAGCATGCCCAAGCCGTTGCGCTGGTTCGGCTATTTCTTTTATGCCATTATAGGGATCGGTGCCATTTTCCTCGTCATCGGGCTGATTTACAATTATTTGTTCAGGTAGGGAGAGGAAAGAAGAATACGAGGAGGTAAGGGTATGAAAAAGAAAACGATAGCCTCATCACTTGTTGTCACGTTTGCTATGTGCAGCTTGTTGACAGTACTTGTTCCATTTACAGTTTTTGGGAAAACAGAAAACAATCACTCGTATTTGTGTACGATTGATGCAGAGCGTACGGACTTCGAAAACGGGGAATACTGGCTGCAAAAAATTACGTATGAGAATGGGGCAACAACTGTCATTAATGAAGCAGACACTTTTACGTTTCTGATGATAAACAGTAATTTCATACCGAATGTAGATATACGGATTGAAAACGGGCATTCCTTGGTTCCGATCAGGCTCATCACGGAAGAATTAGGCGGACAGGTAAACTGGGATGCGAAAAAAAGCGCGGAAATCCTGTATCAAAACAAGAAAATGACGCTGACAGCAGGGGATAAACATGCGGTTATAGACGGAAAAACAGTCGTCCTGCCAGTAGCCGCGAAAATACTCGAGAACAAGTTGTATGTGCCATTGCGACCAGTGGCCGACGCGTTTCATATGGATGTCAGCTATAACAGCGGAATCATGCCCTTGGACAATCCGTTGATTTCGATTGATACGAGAGAGAAAAACGTGACCAGGGAAGAGGCTGTACAAATAGCCAGAGCTGCTATGGAAAAGGCATACAGCACGTTTTTAAAGAATGACACATACGTAAATGGCAGCGATACCGCTAACAAGGTGTTAGCTGAAATCCGCCAAAAGATAGAGAGTATCGAATATCAGGATGAGTCTGCGGGGTACTGGATATTGAGCGGTCCGTATAAAATACTTGTCGACAAATCTACCGGGGAGTTGTTTTTTAAAGTCGGCCAATCCCATGTAGGCGGTTCCTATGTGGAATCTATGTACCGGGTAGATGAGAATGATCGTAATATTTTTGTAGGAGGCTATTTTGCAGGGTGATACGGAGAAAAGTGATTGGGATTATCGTTGCCGTAGTCTTTGTTGCAATACTCACCGGCTGCTTCGGTACCGACACAAAACCTGTCACGGAGAAACAAGCAGAGGAATTGGGATTTCCCGTTTTTCTGCCGGATTACTTGCCGGAGGGCTTAGAATTAAAGGACAAAACGATAGAAGAGAACTCGCTCTTTGTATCCTTTGGGAGTGGGGATCACTACATGGAAATCACTCAAAGGAAAAGGTCAAAATACAACTATCATCACATGATCGAGATGAACGCCTCAGATGCGGCAAATAAGGCAGATCCGGCGAAAGACCCGGCTATTGAGTACCGGATCATCGGAAATTTCGTTGGTGAAATCGATAAAACGATAAAAAAGCAGGGGATCTTCAGCTACACTTTTTTACCAAGTCAAATCTTAGACCAGACAGTGAATGTCGGCGATCTTCACTACTACCACATACAATCGAATCTCGGTGAGGACGAAATAACTCAGGTTATAGAGAGTTTGCGAGATCTTTGCCAACCCCAACCAGATTCCGGTCAAGAAAAAGCCTCTTGATTGAAAGACTAAGACAGCAATCGCAAAGAAATCCTCCCCTATGATTGATGCTAAATTTATCTAGCGTTGCAGGACCAAAAATGACATTTGGAGGAAAGGGTATGAGCGAGCACAACACGATGAATGATGGTACATACGAAGGCGAAAACGAGTTGGTAACGACGCGTCTCATCGATGCTCCGCGCGATCTCGTTTTTCAGGCTTGGACTTCGCCGGAATATTTAGCACAGTGGTGGGGGCCGAAGGGTTTTACCAATACATTTCATGAATTTGACTTAAGGCCGGGAGGCACCTGGAAGTTTGTTATGCACGGCCCGGATGGTGTCGATTATAAAAATAAAAGCATCTTTGACGAGATCGTGCCGCCGGAACGAATCGTCTTCCGGCATGTTTCCGGCCCCAAATTTCAGGTGACGGCCACCTTTGAGAACCTTGATGGAAAGACCAGGATCACATATCGCATGCGTTTCGAGACGGCTGCCGAATTCGATAAGGTCAAGACGTATGCTGCAGAGGGGAACGAACAGAATTTTGACCGTCTTGAGGAGCTTTTGCAGAAGATGTCCGCCTAAGGCGGAGATCGAGGCAAACTAGCCGGAAGGCTCTTCCTGACCGAAATCCGTTGGATTACTCCGGTGGAAGCCTCCCTTCTGATAGAGCAAAAGATTCGGAATTTGAAAAAAGCTGCCACTACTTGTTCATTGATGTACCAGAGAAGTGTATCCATGAATCTCTTCGTTTGTCCAAAAGAAAGCCGCAGAATCTAATCTTTGACAAGAGTCGGCTTCCAGATCCCAGATGTTTCGGAGGTGTTCGGATGACAAGAACGATCATTACCAATGGGCTGATCTATACGCTGGATGCCAATCATCCCATTGTAGAAGCGGTAGTCGTCGAGAACGGCAAGATCACAGACGTGGGATCTCATCAGGAAATGATGCTGCAGTGGGGCCGAGCCGGTTCCCAGATCATCGATTTGCAGGGAAAAATGGCTTCCCCGGGCTTGATAGACAGCCACCTCCATCTCTCGGGAGTCGCTCTCCATTTTCTCGATCTCAATCTGACAGGTGTCAAATCGAAAACGGAAATGCTCGACAAGATCAGGGAAAAAGCGAATGCGATACCTCCCGGACAGTGGTTGATCGGGATGGGCTGGGACGAGAACCTCTTTGACGACGGCGCGATTCCAACCATCGATGAGCTTGACCATGTCGCACCACACTGTCCGCTCTACTTGAAGCGAATTTGTCACCATGCCTTTCTGGTCAATTCCAAGGCGCTTGAATGCAGTCATTACCACCCGTCTATCGAGGTCCCGCCTGGAGGAAGCGTCGTGCTCGACCCTGATACGGGAAAGCCTACCGGACTATTGCTCGAATCCGCATCCCAACTGATCACGCCCCACATTCCGCAAAGAACGTATGATGAGATCAAACACGCGTTGGGGCAGGCGATGGGACTTGCTGTGAGACGAGGTTTAACGAGTGTTCATACAAATGACCCGCATTACTTGGGCGGTCTCGACCAAACGTACAAAATGTATGACGAGCTGCTCAATTCGGGGCACCACAGGCTGCGGTGCAATCTGCTGATCGATTCCCCCTACCTTGGCCAACTAAAGGAGAGGGGGATGTATGCCGGGTATGGAAATGAGAGATTGCAGATCGGGGCGATCAAAATATTTGCCGATGGCGCCTTGGGGAGAAGAACCGCCCTGCTCTCAGAGCCTTATTCTGATGAGCCTGGGCAGTATGGAGAGGCCATGCATGACCAGGAAGCCCTGTTCCAGATGATCAAAGCGGCAAGGGATCATTCCATGCCGATTGCCGTTCATACCATCGGAGACAAAGCCTTGGAAAATGTCTTGGATATCCTTGACCAACTGCCGAAAGCGGGGCACCGTGACCGACTCATCCACGTCTCCGTTCTCCGAGCCGACCTGATTCGACGGCTAGCTGTTCCCAGCCGGATCGCGGACATTCAACCGAGGTTTTTGGTGGGCGATTACCCTTGGGTGCTGGAGAGACTGGGCGAGACGAGAGAAGCGTATCTGTATGCGTGGAAATCCCTGCTTGCCGCAGGCGTTTTATGTGCAGGCGGTTCGGATGCGCCCGTCGAACCGATCGATCCGCTGCTTGGCATTCACGCAGCCGTTACCCGGCGGGCCCCGGGTCAGTCTCATGGCGGCTGGAACGAAAAAGAGAAGCTGTCGATGCTGGAAGCTTTGACTCTGTTCACAGTTGGCGGCGCCTATGCGACAAACGAGGAGCAGGTCAAGGGGACGATATCCAGGGGAAAATTGGCCGATTTTACAGTTTATTCCCATAATCTGATGGCGATGGAAGATCCGGATGAACTATTGCAGACAGATATCGAAATGACGATTATCGGCGGGGAACCGCAAACGGTATAAGCCATTTCTCATTAAAAAGCTCTTCCCTGAACCGAATTCCGGTCAAGGAAGAGCCTTTTTCCATCTGCTCGAGCCGGTTCTGCTTACGCCGAAACAACGGCCGAGTCCGTTTCCGTCTTGCAAACCTCGTGGCAGCTCGACTCTGCCGCACAGCACTGTGAGCAGATGTTATGGGTATGGAATGGGCAGTAGAGCATGTCTTCGGCAATAAACTCGCCGTGGCAATTGCCGCACTTGACTACCTTTTCACCGTACTTGTTGGGGCGCATGTCCCCTGCCAGCTCAGCCTGCTGACGGCGCGTCAGATAGGTTTTTCCGCCGGTGGCGACAGCCATTACCACAGTGAGGATGCAGGCGATCACTCCGGCGACCAGGGCGGCCAGACCGGACCAGACGGGGCCGAATGCGCCCAGTGCCATCGCTGTGCCGATCACGCTGGAGATGATGATGGCAACGACCCCGACCGGGTTCCACTCCGGCAAGAAGCCGCGACGGTGCTCGATGTGCAGCTGCCCCAGCTTAAGCCACTTTTTGATCACGATGACATCAGTGACGAGAATCGACGCCCAGGCAAACAGGAAGACACCCTGAAACGTCAGCAGCGGACCGATGTAATCCAGAATGCCGAGCAGCATCGAGATGATGGCCAAAACGGCGGTAGTTACCACCCAAAACACCCGGCCCGGGGCAAAGTGAAAGACGCGGGCGAAAAAGTTGGCCAGCGACATCGAGCCGCTGTACAGGTTGGTTACGTTGATCCGAAGCTGGGTCAGGATGGAGAAGAGTGCTCCCCATACGCCCATTGCCGTGACGAAGTAGACGCCAGGATTATCCTGCATATAGCGGACGCCAAACCAGATCCCGAGCAGGCCGGAGAGGAAAAAGCAGACGAGTTGAGGGATAAAGCCTACTGCGAAAACACCGATTTTGAATTCCTCCGGTTTGACAAAGCGGGCATAGTCCGAGATTAACAATGCCATGATTCCAACCAATCCATTTATAATGCCGATACAAGTAATCAATCCGATGCCGCCGATGCTTTGACCTGCCGGTAAATAAGAGAGCCAGATATCCGCGTTGTCGAATTCGCGGGTCGCGGTCAGCCAGATGCCTACTGCCAAAAGAATCAGGTAGACAGGCAGAGAGTACTTCTGAAACGTATCCAGCTGTTTGACGCCGTACCAATTGAGCGGAACCACTGCCAGCCCGAAGAAGATCATCAGCACCCAGAGCGGGATGAACTTCAAGTACTCGTGGACAGCGACCGCCATGATCGACCCTTCAATGGCACAGTACATGATAAAGTTGATCGCGTAGATAAACGAGGTAATCGATGCGCCGATAAAACCGAAGCCGGCGCCGCGGGACATCAGATTGACGTTCAGTCCGTACTTGGCGGCAAAGTAAGCAATCGTGATGCCGATCGCGCCGGCGACGATCGTAGCGTATATCTCGGCGAGCAGCGCGTTGACACTGCCGAACTGGACGGCCATCAGGCTGCCCATCTGCATGAAGATCATCGCGGTCGCGACGCCGATCGCCACATTGGTCATGTTCAGCCAGGGCATGCGCCAGTGCTTGGGAACCCGCTGCAGCGCGTAGTCCTCCTTTTTTTCGCTTTTTTGATCCTCCTGCGGTTTGACAACACCTTCCATCCAATCACTTCCTTTCTAATTGGTATCTATGTGAAAAGGGAGGAGAGGCCAGGGCAGCCTCTCCCCGACCCTTATGACCAATACGCCAGGGTGCGTTTGTACAGCATTTCGCGGTACTGCTCTGTAGACGTGGGCAGGATTTCGCCACTGGTGTAGTCCATGATCACCCCGTAGCGGCGAATCAGGTCCAGTTCGTCAATCTCGCCGGCGCGGAATTTTTGCGCGACGGAAGCGATGTCCTCCCAAAGCCACTCCTTGCGGTGAGCGCGAATGTACGCCCGCTCTGTCTCGGTCGCCTCCCAGTCGATCTCAAAGTCGCATACTTCCCAGTCGTTTTCCTTGATCACGACTCCGTAATCTTTTTTCGCCCGCTCGATGGAAACGTACTGGTCGATCACGTCCTCCAGCACATCGTGCGGATCGCGCTCCAAGGGGTCGCCGAGGCCGCCCCCGCCGGCGGAAGGGCGGTCAAAGGAGTCGCCCGGTTTTAATGGAATGTTGGAGAAGACGGTCCCCAGGAACTTCTCATCAGTTGTTCCGGGATTCAGCCAGGCTCCGTGCGGGAGAGAGGGAAGTCCGCCGAGAATGCCCCAGGTGACTGAGCGGGAGCGGTCGCAGCAGTACGACATCACCGTATTTTCGCTGTTGGTCAAAATGCCTCCCTTGCGCAGCCCGCAACCGCCGCGATACCGGCCTGGCCCGCCGGAATCGGTGACGATCTCGTGATGCGTGGTGATCACCGGGGAAAGACGTTCCTGGCCTTCACACGGCTGGATGCTGAGACCCACGCCGAATACGGGCGAGAGCACATTTCCGCCGTCCTTGTAGGCCCGGCCGCCGTGGCCGCCGGCCATCCAGTCGTACCACATAAAGTAGTTCTGGTAGCCTTCGCGACGGTCCCAGCCGCCGACCAGGAGGTACTCCAGATTGAACGAGCAGGCGAGCGCCCGCTCCGGCATGATGTAGGACCAGAGTTCAAAGATGGCGTTCATGATTTTTTCGTACGCGCCTGAGCAAAACCCGGTTACCGCGACCGGCCACGGGGCATTGACGACGGAATTCTCCGGCAAATTCACGTGAACCAGCCGGTAAAATCCAGAGTTGAGCGGGATGTCTGGAAAGAACGTCTTTGTGCCGGAGATGACGGCGGAGAACGACGCGCCGAACCCGGAGTTGAGAAAACAGCTGATCGCCGGATGGGAGCCGGACAGGTCGTAAAAGAGTTCGTCGCCTTCAATCGTCAGCTTGACCCGAATCGGGATCAGCCTGTCGCCGATCTCCGGATCCATGTCGATGTAGTCGGTCGTCTCCCAGGTTCCGTCCGGCAAATCGGCGATTTGCACCCGGGCCAGTCTTTCGACGTAGTTTTGCACCTCATCAAAGGCGGTCAAGACCGTATCTGCCCCGTATTTCTCGATCAGCCGCAGCAGCTGAAGCTCTCCCACCCGGGTCGCCTCCGCCTGGGCCCGCAAATCTCCGAGGCGCTCTTCCGGCACCCGCATGTTGGAGACGAGCAGGCCGGCGACATCTGTCAGGTAGTTCCCTTTGCTCCAGATGCGCACGGGCGGGATGCGCAAGCCCTCTCCGTAGTGGTCTTTTGACTGGACGTTGAACGAGCCGGGCACGTAGCCGCCCACGTCGGCCCAATGCCCGTTGCACTGCATGAACGAGATCAGCTTCCCCTCGTAAAAGACCGGCCGGATCACGCGGACATCGCAAAAATGGGTCCCGCCGCGATATGGGTCATTGATGAGAAAAACATCTCCGGGATGGATGTCGTCGCCGAAGTCCTCAATGACGGCTTTTGCCGACAAGTGAAGCGTGCCGACGTGAACCGAGATGTCCTGCGTGCCCTGCATGATCGTGTTGCCCTGGGCGTCGCAGATCGCCGAGCTGAAGTCCCGGCTGTAGATGACAAAGGAATAGCAGGTGCGCAGAATCTGCTCCGACATCTGGTCGACGAGATTGACAAAGGCGTTTTTTAACACCTCAAAAGTGACGGGGTCCAGCTTGGTCGGCGCTGCATTTGTTTCAGCCATTTCTTTTGCCCTCCTTTTTAGTAAGTTAAGAGGATGTTTTTATACGCATCCACCTCGGCGGTAAATCCGGGCGGCACCACGACTGTCGAGTCCAACTGTTCGACGATCGCCGGTCCGTGAAACACCGAGCCGACGGGGATTTTGCTGCGGTCGTAGACGGTCGTCTCCACATAGCCGCCGCCTTCCTCGAAGTAGACGCTACGGGTTTCCTTGACGGCGTCTTCGAGATGTCCATGCGGCTCTTCGGTGGGCAAGTCGGGCTTGGGCACGACCCCGGTCGCTTCCACACGCAGCCCGTAGATTTCCACACCCTGATCGGGATTGGAAAAGGCGAATTCCCGCTCGTGCTCCCGGTGGAACAGTTCCAGTGCCTCCGCGAGCGAGCTGACCGGCCGGGAGAGCGGAATGGAGAGCGAGCGCCACTGGCCGATGTAGCGCATGTCGATATAGCGGATCAACTGAACGTTCTCCCCTGCAACCCCTTCTTCGCTGAGCAGCTTTGCCGCCTGTTCCTCCATCTCCTTGTACTCCGTTTCCAAATCATCGGGAGTGACGTCTTGGAACCGGGCCAGATACGTGCGGAACAGGTCGTGCCGGACGTCGACCAAGAGACACCCCATGGCCGAGGTGATGCCGGGATAGGGCGGGACGATGACAGTGGGGATTTCCATCTCTTTGGCCAGGTGAGCGCCGTGCAGGGCTCCTGCGCCGCCGAATACGACCAGGGCGAAATCGCGCGGGTCGTATCCGCGCCGGATCGAGATCAGCCGCAGCGCGTCGCACATGTTGGCGTTGGCCACCTTGATGATCGCATTGGCAGCTTCCGCGTCACTGTAGCCAAACGGCGCTCCGATCTTTTCCGCGATCACCTCGCTCGCCCGCTCCTTGTCCAGGATGAGCTGTCCGCCCAGCAGATGCGTGTTCAGCCGTCCAAGCAGCAGATTGGCATCGGTATTGGTCGGCTGCTGCCCGCCTTTTTGGTAGCAGGCTGGTCCAGGATCGGCGCCGGCGCTGTGGGGTCCGTTTCGCAGCGAACCGCCCTGATCGATCCAGGCCAGACTGCCGCCTCCCGCCCCGATGGTCAAAATCTCGATGCTGGGAAAGCCGATCGGATACCCGTACTCGATGTACCAGTCTTTGGTGACGCGCAGCTGCCCGTCGTACATCAGCGAGATATCGGTGCTGGTTCCGCCCATATCCAGGCCGATCGCGTTTTGGAAACCGCACAGCTTGGCGATGTGGGCGCTGGCGATGGCCCCGGCGGCGATTCCGGAGCTGGCGACGCGGGCAGCGAAGCGCGGCACGGTGTCGGCAGTCATGACGCCCCCGCCCGAGTGCAGCACGAGCACATCGCCGCCGTACCCCTCTACCTGCAGGGATGCCGACAATTCCTTAATATAGGAGCCGACGATGGGGCCGAGGACAGCGTTGACGATCGTCGTGCTGATCCGCTCGTGTTCGAACATCTCGGGAATGGTTTCACTGGAAGTGCAGATGTACGCCTCCGGCAGCTCTTCCTGGAGGATCGCCTTCATTCGCTGTTCGTTTTCCGGGTTGACATAGGCGTTCATAAAGCCGATGGCAACGGACTCGACGCCCCGTTTACGCAATACTCTGGCTATTGTCCTCGCTTCCTGCTCATCGAGGTCTGTGATGATCTGTCCGGAGTAGTCCGTCCGTTCGGTGACCTCGAAGCGGTCCCGCCTGCGGATGTAGGGGGGAGCGACATCATCGTACGCGTCCCACAGGTCGAGCTTTGTGCCTCGCCGGATCTCCGGCACATCGCGAAAGCCCTTCGTCGCGATAAAGGCTGTTTTGGGCAGCCGCCTGGTGATCAGCGCATTGGTGCCGACCGTCGTGCCGTGGGAAAACAGCGCGATCTCGCCAAGGGGGACGTCGGCCTGCTTTACGCCCTGCATAATGCCCTCGGCGGGGTTATCAGGCGTAGAGGATACTTTGGTGACGGTAATCTCTCCTTTCTGTTCGTCAAAGATAAAGACATCGGTAAAGGTGCCTCCTACGTCAACTGCAACGCGATAATGTCCCACGCAGCCTCCTCCTTTTGCGCTTTGATGGTAAACATGCATCGTCACATGATCGTGCACATTCAATGCCAAGCGGGCCTGATCGGAAAAAGGCCCGTTTGCGCATCATATCGTACCGGTAAAAAACGATTGACGTGTACAAAAGCTTTCAAATCTGGAAGATGTCTTTCTGATTTGAAATCGGATGAAACATGCCGCTTGCAGCAAAGTTATTTTCATACGGAGCGGGCTGTGCTAAGATGGAATATGCATAGACAGAAAATTCAAATAACAGATGAGAGGTTCTGGTTGCATGACCATCCCGCTTTTGCTCGTGCTGTGCTCGGGCATTATGCATGCCGCATGGAACTTTATCACCAAGAAGGAAAAGCACAAGACCGTGTTTCTTTGGATGGCGACGTTTGTGGCTTTTTTTCTTTTGCTGCCTTTTTTTATCGTAGAAGCGGCCCAGTTCCGCATTCCTTTGTTCGTCTGGGGCTTTGTCGCGCTGAGCATCTCGTTTCAGATCGGGTACTACCTTCTTCTGGATAAGGCTTATACGTACGGCGACCTGTCACAGGTCTACCCGCTGATCAGGGGTACGGGGGCACTGCTGGTGACAGTATTGGGGGTTGCGCTGTTTGGCGAATCGCTCAGTTGGATCGGCTGGGTCGGCCTTGGCTGCATCGTGGGAGGGCTGTTTGCCATCAGCGGGATCTCGCCGTCCAAAATCACCAGGGAGAAGGGACCGGGACTGAAGGGAGTGGCAGCCGGCGTTGGAGTTGGGCTGTGCATTACGGGGTATACGGTTGCCGACAAGGTCATCTTGCAGTACATGTCTCCGATCATCTTGATCCAGTTGACGTACATCACGTATTTGTTGGTCGCGCTGCGCACCGTACGAAGGTCGAAAGCGGCCGTGGACGAGTGCCGAAAGCATTGGCACGCTGTGGTGCTTGGAGCTCTGCTCGTTCCCGGCTCGACGATGATGTTCATGTTTGCCATGCAGCTCTCGCCGCTTTCCTACGTGGCCCCGATACGGGAGATCGGAACCGTGATTGGAACGGTTCTGGGGATCCTCGTATTGAAGGAGCATCAGGGGATGAGACGGGTAGCGATGTCGATCGTCATCACAGCTGGCGTCATTCTAATCGGGATTTGGAAGTGAGTTGTTTTGCGAATTTTTCAAAAATGAAAGAATCCCGTTCAAATTTGAAATTTCCTGATGGATGAATGTCGGAAAAACGCAGGTCATTCACACGTCCAGCCGTGGCATGGAATTTGCACTTCACCAAAGGGACACAGCGTTATCACGCGAATAAGGAGTGAGCATCGTTGCAAATCGAGTACATATATACGTTTGATATTCCGCGGGAACACGTTTGGAAGTACATCCAGGATGAACAAGTACTGAAGAAGTCGCTGCCGGGCTGCCAGTCGTTTCAAGAGGTGAAGGACGGCGTCTATCAAGCCGAAATGGGCCTGAGCGTCGGACCGGTCAAGGGGCTGTTTACCGGAGAAGTGCAGCAGGTCGACCAACAGGAGCCCGCTTTTTACCGGCTGCTCGTCAGGGGCAAGGGAAAACCGGGGGAAATCGATGCCGTTGCAGATATGAAACTGGAAGAGGACGGGCAGGGAACCAAGCTGATCTGTACCTCGCAAGTACAGGTGACCGGAGTTCTTGCGTCGGTAGGGCAAAGGGTGATGGGCGGCGTGGCCAAACTGGTTCTGGGGCAGTTTTTTAAAGCAGTGGACAAGGAAATGAAGCAACTTATGTTGCCTTCATGATACATATTTTTGAGGAGGAGGGATCGTCGTGACGAAAAGGACAGAAATTTCAGTAACCGTAAACGGCGTCGCGAAAAGCACGGAAGTGGATTCACGCATGCTGCTTGTTCACTTTCTGCGCGATGAGCTGGACCTCACCGGCACGCACATTGGCTGCGACACCAGCCAGTGCGGAGCGTGCACGGTGCTGTTGAACGGGGAGGCCGTCAAATCCTGTACGGTGCTGGCCGTGCAGGCAGACGGCGGGGAAATCACGACTGTGGAGGGCCTGGGCGACATGCAAAATCTGCACCCGATCCAGCAGGGATTCTGGGAGAAGCACGGATTGCAGTGCGGCTTTTGCACATCTGGCGTGATGATGGCATCGGTCGGCCTGCTCCAGCAGAATCCCGACCCTACCGAGGCGGAGATCAGAGAAGCGCTGGAGGGCGTCATCTGCCGCTGCACCGGCTACCAATTCATCGTCAGTGCCGTCCAGCATGCGGCCAAGCTGCTGGCCGAGGGCGGCAGCAAAGCGGTTGATCAAGGGACAGTACAAGTAGGGGAGGGAAGCTGACGATGGCTGGTTTGATTGGAGCACGTATCAAAAGAAAAGAAGATCCCCGCCTGATTACCGGAAACGGCCATTTCACCGACGATATCAAGCTGCCGGGCATGCTGCACGCCGCTTTTTTGCGCAGCCCTTACGCACACGCCCGGATCAAGCGAATCGACGTATCGGAAGCGCTTAAGCTGCCAGGGGTGACAGCTGTCTTTACCGGAGCGGACATCGCCAAAAAAATGAAAGCGGTTCCAGCGATGTGGTTTGTCACCGGTTCTGACCTCAAGCCGAAACCTCGCAGCCCGCTGGCTGTAGACAAGGTCTTGTACGCCGGTGAAGCCGTTGCGGTGGCGGTGGCTGAGGACCGCTATACGGCTCGAGATGCCCTGGACTTGATCGTGGTGGAATACGAGGAACTGCCGGCAGTCGTCGGGCAGGAAGCGGCCATGCAGGAAGGGGCGCCGCTCCTCCACGAAGACGTGCCGAACAATCTCGCCCTGGTCTGGAAGGCGGGCGAGATCCCCGACGAGGTGTTCGAACAGGCAGAAGTCGTCGTCAGGCAGCGGCTGTACAACCAGCGCGTCATCCCCAATCCGATGGAGACGCGGGGAGCCGTCGCCCAGTACAATCCCGGCAGCGGCGAGATGACGATCTGGTGCACGACGCAAAACCCGCACATCCATCGCATGGTCTATTCCGAGGTGCTCGGCATTCCCGAATCGAAGCTGCGGATTATCGCACCGGATGTAGGCGGCGGCTTTGGCGCGAAAATCGCTACGTACACGGAAGAGGCCGTCGTCGGATGCGTGGCCCGCGAACTGAAGCGGCCGGTCAAATGGGCGGAAGAGCGGAGCGAACATTTCAAGGCGACGACCCATGCTAGGGATGAAGTGATCGAGATCGAGCTGGCCGGGACGCGGGACGGCATCATGACGGCCTTGCGTGTAAAGAATACCGCCAATCTGGGGGCGTACCTGTCCACGTTTGGCGCTGGCTGCCCGACGATCGACTTCGGCCTGATGGTGACCGGAGCCTACACGATCCCGCAGGCGGCGGTAGTGACGTACGGCGTCTACACCAATACCACGCCGACTGACGCATATCGGGGAGCGGGCAAGCCGGAGGCGACGTTCCAGATCGAACGGGCAGTTGATCTGTTCGCCCGCGAAATCGGCATGGATCCCGTCGAAGTCCGGCGGAAAAACATGGTGCAAAAAGAAGCGTTCCCTTACTCCAATCCGATGGGGTGCGTCTACGACAGCGGCGACTACCATCTCACACTGGACAAAGCCCTGAAGATGATCGGCTACGAGGAGCTGCGCCAGGAACAGGAAGAGCTGAGGAAGCAGGGCAGGTACATCGGCATCGGCGTATCCACGTACGTTGAGCTGTGCGGATTCGGCCCGTCAAAGGTGGCGGGAGCGATCGGATTCCAGGGCGGCGTATGGGAGAACAGCACGGTACGCGTTCACCCCAGCGGAAAAGTAAACGTCTATACCGGCACATCGCCGCACGGCCAGGGAACAGAGACGTCCTTTTCGCAGGTGGTGGCGGAAAAGCTGGGCATCCCGATGGAGGACGTGGAAATCATCCACGGCGATACGCAGAGCATCTCCATGGGGTGGGGAACGTACGGTTCCCGGACGACAGCCGTAGGCGGTGCCGCGGTCGCGATCGCCACAGACCGGGTCATTGAGAAGGCGAAGAAGATCGCTGCACACGAACTGGAAGTGGCGGAGGAGGATTTGGAATTCTCCGCAGGCGTCTTCCAGGTCGCGGGGGTTCCCGGACAGGCACGCACGTTCCAGGAGATGGCCAAGTCGGCCAATTTCGCCTGGAACCTGCCGGAAGGCATGGAGCCTTCCCTGGAGGCCCAGTCGTTCTTCGACCCGTCCAACTTCGTCTACCCGTTTGGCGCTCACATCTGCGTAGTGGAAGTGGACGGGAATACCGGCCAGGTGGAGCTGAAACGGTATGTCGCCGTCGACGATGTAGGGCGCGTGATCAACCCCATGCTGGCAGAGGGCCAGGTGCATGGCGGCATCGCCCAGGGCGTCGGACAGGCGCTGTGGGAAGGCGCGGTCTACGGGGAGAACGGACAGCTGTTATCCGGAACGTTCATGGACTACACGATGCCCAAGGCCCGCTTTTTCCCGACGATCGAGACGGCCTTTACCGAGACTCCGTCACCGGTCAATCCGCTCGGTGCCAAAGGAATTGGGGAGACCGGCACGACGGCGGCCCCGCCGGCTGTCGCCAATGCGGTGATGGATGCCCTGCGGCCATTTGGGGTCAAAGATTTGGATATGCCGCTGACGCCTGAGAAGGTGTGGAAGGCGATGCGAAACGGGGGTGTGGCGAATGATACCGAGTGCATTTGAGTACGTCCGCGCAGAATCCGTAGAAGAGGCGATCCGGCTGCTGCAGGAGAGCAGCGGGGAAGGGAAGCTGCTCGCTGGCGGACACAGTTTAGTCCCGTTGATGAAATTCAGGCTGACAACGCCGGGGAAGCTGGTCGATATCAGCCGGATCCCCGAGCTGCGCGGGGTACGGAAGGAAGGGAACCGGCTGGTCGTCGGAGCACTGACGACTCACAGCCAGCTGGCGTCAGATCCGCTCGTACGGGAGCACATCCCGGTCCTGGCTGATGCGGCCCGCCAGATCGGCGACCTGCAGGTGAGAAATCGCGGAACAGTCGGGGGAAATATCGCCCACGCCGATCCGGCAGCCGATTTGCCGGGAGTGGCGCTGGCACTTGACTCGCTCGTCGAGCTGCACGGCGAGGATGGACAGGAAGTGGTGGAAATCGACGGCTTTTTCCTCGGTCCGCTGATCACCGCACTGCCGGAGACAAGTCTGGTAACGTCTGTCTCCTTCGCAGTGCCGCCGGAGGGAACGAAGAGCGTCTACCTGAAATACCCGCATCCCGCGTCCGGTTATGCCGTGGTCGGGGTGTGCGCTGTCGCCGGTACCGACCCGGACGGAGTGGTCAACTATGTGCGAATCGGCATCAATGGAGTGGCCGATGTCGCCTACAGAGCGACAGCGGCAGAGCAGGCGCTGCTCGGTCAAAGAGCGACAGCAAAGAGTATCCGGGAAGCGGCAGCGCTGGCGGCCGAGGACGGAGAGATTGGCAGCGACCTGTTCGCTTCCGAAGAATACAGGCGGCATCTCAGTGCGGTCTATACGGAGCGTGCGCTAAGTCAGATTTTGCTGTAGCCGAGGGCTGTCACAAAAGTGGACCCGCTCCGTGAAAAAGAGCGGGTCCCCTGCTATCTGCACCGCTGCGGCAAAGGAAGGGAATGAGGAGCCCTGGAACAGATTGCCACGATTGAAAACGCATTTCGGGATCAGGGTTATGTAACCGACCAGGCCCAGGCGACGGCGCTGCACCTCGTCATGGCCTTGCAGAAGCCCCTGCTGGTGGAAGGGCCGGCCGGCGTCGGAAAGACGGAGATCGCCAAGGTGTTGTCCCGCGTGCTGGGCACTCGCTTGATCCGGCTCCAGTGCTATGAAGGGCTGGATGTGAACACCGTCCTGTATGAATGGAACTACCAGAAGCAACTGCTTCATCTCAAACTGACGGAGAACAGCGGAGCAACGCTTCGGGAGAGGGAGGCGGAGATTTTCAGTCCGGCGTTCCTGCTGCGCCGCCCGCTGCTGGAAGCGATAGGAGATGAGCAGGCGTCGCCCGTCTTGCTGATAGATGAGGTCGACCGGGCCGACGAAGAATTTGAGGCGTTTCTGCTGGAGGTCCTCGCCGAATTCCAGGTGACCATCCCGGAGCTGGGCACCATCACCGCTGCCCACCGTCCTTATGTTGTGCTTACCTCGAATCGGACGCGGGAGCTGGGTGATGCCTTGCGCCGCCGGTGTCTCTATCAGTGGATCGATTACCCGGATCCCGAGAAGGAAGCAGCCATCCTCGCGGCCCGGCTGCCCGACATCGACCAGCGGCTGGCCCGGCAGATTGCCGGTGTGATGGAGCGGCTGCGCCGCATGCCGCTGAACAAGGTTCCCGGCGTCGCGGAAAGCCTGGACTGGGCCCAGGCCCTGATGGTTCTTCACCGGGGTGAACTGCCTGAAGAGGCCGTCAGGGCAACGTTCGGCTGTTTCCTGAAAGACCGCGAAGATTGGGAATTGGTGGAGAATGCATTGCGAAGCGGGACACTGCTTGCGGGGAGCGGCGAACATGGCTAGGCTTTCCGCGCGGGTGCTGGCATTTGGCCGGCACTTGCGAGAATGCGGCTTCTCGTGCGGTCCCGGTGAAGCGATAGCAGCCTTGCAAGCCTTGACGGCGGTAGACATTTCAGATGAAACGCAATTTCGCCTGGCGCTACGGTTGGTGTTTTCATCCAGCAGGGAAGAACAGGAGAAGTTCGATCAGCTCTATCAGCGCTTTTTTCACTTGAGCGGCAACGTGGAGAGTGACAGCCAGGCTCCTCTGTTCTCTGCGGCAAGCGGAAAAGAAGCAGTGGGGGCGGAGGGGAAGACCGGGCAGGACAAAGCGGATTCATCAAGGCCGTTCGACGGCTTCGGGATGGGACTGGAGCATGCTGCAGAACATCAGGAGCAAGGCAGCCGTTCGAGAATGGCAGAGGGCATGTGGCGGGCCGCTCGCACCAGTCGACATTCAGTGGATCATCAGGCCGAAGCGCGGGTTTTGGCGGACCAGCTCGGCGAAATGCTTTCGTCCGCAAAGTCGGTTGCTGCCAGCGTCCGGCTGAAGCGTAGCAGGCGCTGGCGAACGGAGCAAAAAGGAAGGCGCCTCGACTTTCGCGGCACCTTGCGAAGCAGCCTGCAAACGGGCGGTGACGCTTTCCGCCCGGCCTGGAAGGGACACCCGCTCCGCAAGGCGCAGTTTGTCCTGCTATGCGACACCAGCCGCTCCATGGCGGGAGCCGCCGAAAGATTCCTGCAGTTTGCTTATGCGCTCACTCGCTGCCCGGCTGCGCGCGTGGAAGTGTTTCTCTTCTCCACCCGGCTCAGGCGGGTGACGCGGCTTCTGCATACAGGCCTGCAGGGGAGTTTGCCCGCCTTGATGCTGCCCGGGGCGGAGTGGGGCGGTGGCACCCGCATCGGTGAATCGCTGGACGACTTTGTCCAGAGATACGGCTCTGCGATGCTCAAGCAAAATACCGTCGTCCTGATTGCAAGCGACGGATTGGATACCGGTCCGATCGAGCCGTTGGCGCGTGCCATGCAGGAGCTTCAGCGGCGGTCGGCGCGGGTCGTCTGGCTCAACCCGCTGCTGTCGATCAGCGGTTACGAGCCGAAGGCGCGCGGGATGCAGGCGGCGCTTCCCTTTATTGACATGTTTTTGCCGGCAGGTGATGCCGCCGCTTTTCGCACATTAGCCAAGCAGATGATGCTTCGGAGGTGATCGTATATGAGAGAGAATGTCCACGTAGTCCGGGCGATTGAGGAAGCGAGGAAAGCGGGCAAACAAGCTGCTCTGGCCACTGTCGTCCGCGTCTTTGGCTCGGCATATCGGCGCGAAGGGGCAAAAATGGTGACGGATGAGGATGGCGGTGTAACGGGGATGATCTCCGGCGGCTGCCTGGAGGCAGATGTGGCGGAGGTGGCCAAAAACGTGATCCAGCAGGGAAGGCCCGTACTGAAGCGGTACGACCTGGACGAAGACCTCGTCTGGGGACTGGGGCTGGGCTGTCCGGGTACCGTCGAGGTGTTTATTGAATCCGTGCCGGCGGGGGAAGCTGCTGCCCACGCTTGCCCTTTGACCGCCTGGCTGGAGTGCCTTATGGCGGAGGGGGCGGGTGTGCTCGCCACTGTCCTGGAGGATTCCTCCCGCCGGCTGTTCGTCGCGGAGGAGGGTTCGCCGATCGGCGGTCTCGGCGACGAGACATTGCAGCAGCAGGTTGTCGAGCTGGCTCGCCAGAAGCTGTCCGAGCAGTCGCCGAGGTCACAGACGCGCGAGCTTCTCCTGCCGGGCGGAAAAAAGGAGGTCGTCTTCCTCGACGTACATGTCCCTGCGATGGAGCTGATGATCTTCGGTGCTGGGCATGATGCCATCCCGCTGGCAAAGGCAAGCCTCGAGCTGGGAATGAAAACGACAGTGGTCGATCCGCGGCCGGGCTACAACACTGCCGATCGCTTCCCGGGAGCAGAGCGCATCCTCGCCAATGCCGAGACGTACGGGGAACAGGTCAGCATCGGCCGGCGAACATATGTCATCGTCATGAATCACCACCTGGAGCGCGACCAGGAAGCATTGCGGTTCGCCTTGCAATCGAAGGCGCCGTACGTGGGCGTGCTCGGCCCGCGCTCCCGCAGCAACCGCATGCTGGAAGCCCTGGAGAGGGCGGGCGCAGTGTTTCGAGCAGAGGAGCTGGCCCGCATGTTCAGCCCGGTGGGACTGGATATCGGGGCTGATTCCCCGGAGGAAATCGCCGTCAGCATCATGGCCGAGGTCTTGGCCTTCCGCAGCGGCCATGCCGCGGGTTTCTTGCGCGAGCGCCCCGGCATTCATCAGCCCGCGGCAAGATAGCGCAAAGAGGGGAGGAGGGAAGTGAAACCGCAGGTATCAGCAGTGATTCTCGCTGCAGGGATGTCGAGGAGAATGGGGGAGCCAAAACAGCTGCTGAAGCTGGGAGGCTGCTGTCTGCTGGAGCGGGTGATCCGCCAAGCTCTTGGGACGAAGGCGGCCGAAGTGATCGCTGTGATCGGCTATCGGGCGGAAGAGATCCAGCGCGAGATCCGCATTGCCGACTCCCGGTTTCGTTGGGTGGTCAATCCCGCTTTCGCTTCCGGGCAAAGCTCCTCGCTTGTCCGGGGTATGCAAGCGGCAGCCCATCCGGCAGTCATGGTATTTCTCGCCGACCTTCCTCTGATTGCGGACGAAACCATCCAGTCCGTCATGCAGCGGGGGGCGGGCCTGCTGTCGGAATGGCAGGAGCCGTTCGTCGTGCAGCCCGCTTTTCAAGGCGATGCGGGCCACCCCGTCTTTTTCGGCAACGTAGATGCAGCAGCGTTCCGCAAGCTTGAAGGCGATCAGGGAGCGAAGCCGATCCTCGGGATGATGCGGCAGCGCATCCGGATCCCGGTGGACGATCCCGGCATCTTGTTTGACATCGACACGCAAGAAGCGTACAGGCAGGCCCTACGTCTGCTCGAGAGAAAAAAATCAGATGTGACAATACCCGGAGGTGAGGGAAAATGAGCAATCTACATACCCGGTACGAGTACGGCGGGGACGAGTTTGTTTTCGTTCAACTGTCGGAAGAGATGAGCCTGGAAGCCAATTTTAAAGGAATTGCCATCACCCGAAAGCTGAAAGAAAAAAATATCGAAGGGATTTTGGATATTTGCCCGGCCAACGCCTCTTACATGGTGCGAGTCGACCCCGACGTGTTTCATCCGGACGACTTGATCAAAGAGTTGAAGGCGATCGAAGAGTCGGTCAAAGATCTGGACGACATCGCCATCGACTCCCGCTTGGTCGACGTGCCGGTCTGGTTTGAAGATCCCTGGACACATGAAGCGGTCATGCGCTTTCGCGACCGGCACCAGGATCCCGAGTCGACCGATCTGGAGTACTCGGCACGCATCAACGGCTACGCCAGCAAAGAGGAGTTTATCGACGCACTGACACGGGCTCCCTACCTGGTCTCCATGATCGGCTTCGTTCCCGGACTGCCCTGGTGCTTCCAGATCGTGCCCCGCGAGAAACAGATCGAAGTGCCGAAGTACGTGCGCCCCCGTACGTTTACACCGGAGCGGACCTTCGGCTTTGGCGGCGCCTTCTCCGTCATCTATCCGGTGCAGGGAGCAGGAGGGTACCAGATGTACGGGATCGCCCCGGCGCCTATCTACCAAAAGGAACAGACTCTGCCTGACTTCCAGGATTCGATCGTGTTTCCGAAGCAGGGGGACATCTTCCGCTACAGGAGCATCACGAAAGAGGAGTACGAGGAGATCAGAAGTCAGGTCGAGGCGGGAGAGTTCGTCTACCGCAAGAAAGAGTTCTCGTTTACGCCAAGCGACGTGCTGGCCGACCCGGAGAAGTTCTCGGAGATGGTAATGGGGAGGTTATACCATGATTAAAGTGATCAAGCCCGGATTGCAGACGACCGTACAGGACAACGGCAGAATCGGACTATACGAGATTGGCATGCCTCCCTCCGGCGCGATGGATAAGTACGCATTTACAGTCGCCAACCTCCTGGTAGGCAACCACCCCAATGCCGCTGTGCTGGAGATTACCTATCTGGGGCCGGAGCTGTTGTTCGAGCGGGGGATGCGCATCTGTCTGACTGGAGGGCAGATTCCGCCCAAGATCAACGGCGAGTCCGTTCCGATGTGGGAAACGCTGGAGGTCAACGCGGGTGACGTCTTATCCTTCGATTTTGTCCAGACGGGGGCGCGGACGTATCTCGCTGTCGAAGGCGGCATCGACGTGCCGCTGGTGATGAACTCCCGCTCCACCTATACGCTGATCGGAATCGGCGGTTTTGAAGGCCGGGCGCTGGCCGCCGGGGACGAGGTGCCGGTCGGCGAGATGAAAGTAAAGGACGTCAAAGCGGGGACGAGGATCTCTCCGGATTTGATTCCCGTCTACAGCAAGTCACATGAGATCAGAGTCGTAGTCGGCCTCTGCAGCTACCGCCTGACCGAGGAGAGCCTGCAAACCTTCCTCGGAATCGAATGGACAGTCACCCCTGAGGCAAACCGGATCGGCTACAGGCATAAGGGCGAGCGGCTCCGCTTTGTCGAGCGGGAACAGCCATTCGGCGCGGGGAGCAATCCGTCCAACGTCACCGACCTGGGGTACCCGATCGGGTCGATTCAGGTTCCTGACGGCGTTGAGCCGATCGTGCTGCTCCACGATGCCGTCACCGGCGGCGGATATGCGACGATCGCGACCGTCATCAGCTGTGACCTGAATCGTATGGCGCAGATCAAGACCAACGAAAAAGTGCATTTTGTCGCTGTCACGTTGGAACAGGCGCTTCAGGCGCGGCGGGAAGTCCAGGAGAAATTGAAGCAGATAGCGGATGCCATCTAATCTCAAAAAAATTCCAAGGGGGAAGCAAGATGAGCCAGAAAAAAGCAATACTCTCTCCGCTGCCGGGAGTTTTTTACCGCAAACCGAGCCCGGAGGAAGCCGAATTCTTCAAGGAGGGGGATTCGGTCAAAGCGGGGGATACCGTGGGATTGATCGAAGTGATGAAAAATTTCTACGAAGTGAAGGCGGAAGAAGACGGCGTTATTGAAAAGTTTTTCGTGGACAACGAGGGGCTTGTCGACGCCGGGCAAGAACTTCTGGTGCTCAAATAATGCTGTGCCATATGGGCAGCAAGCGTGAGGAGTGAAACGGGTGAAAGTCGATCTAAATTGCGATATGGGGGAGAGCTACGGTCTCTACCAGATGGGCAATGACGAGGAAATGATGAAATACATTTCTTCTGCCAACATCGCCTGCGGCTACCACGGGGGCGATCCGCACGTCATGCGAAGGACTGTCGAGTTGGCGAAGGAGCACGGAGTCAGCATTGGCGCCCATCCCGGATTTCCCGATATGATGGGGTTTGGCCGCCGCTACATCACGGCTTCTGCAGAGGAAATCAGGGATTACGTCATGTATCAGACCGGGGCTTTGCGGGAATTTGCCGCCGCCAGCAAACTGGAACTGCAGCACTGCAAGCCGCATGGCGCTTTATTCATGATGGCGATGGAAGATGAGAAAATCGCCAGGGCGATTCTGGAAGGGCTGGCGAGTGTCTCCGAGAAGATGATCGTCTTCGCGTTGAATGGCTCGGCAGTCGTGGAGATCGGCCGGCAGATGGGCATTCCGATCGCCAAGGAAGTGTACGCCGACCGGGAACACACCAAGAACGGCTCGATTGTGTTGACACGTACAGGTCCGACGATCAAGGATTACACAGAGATGGCACAGCGGGTCGTCCGGATGGTGAAAGAAGGCAAGGTGCGGACGCCTGACGGCGAGGAGGCAGAGGTAACGGCGGAGACGATCTGTATTCATGGCGATACGACGGGGGCGATCGAGCTGGTCAAGCAGATCCACGCCGCGTTTCAACAGGCGGGGATCGCGATTCAACCGGCGCGCGAGGTCTTGAATGTTTCATAGTTGAAATGAATGGGCAGCCAACTTGACAACAGGTTGGCTGCTTTTATTTTCAAATCTGAAAATATTCGCATGCTTTGCCGCCCTTTTTGCTATAATAATAGATGTGGGAAAATTCCAAACACTTAATCTCTCTGGAGGGGTCGCATTGATTGTGTGGAAAAATGCTTTGCAACCTGTTTACTGCCCGTTGCCGAAAGAGAGCACACTGCTGGGGGCACTCGAATTGCTGGAGGAGAGCCAGGCTGATTTGCTGCTGGTCAGCGATGAACAACAGGAGATTATAGGATATGTCGACCGGAATTCCCTTTTGCAACAGATCAAAGCCACGCAAGACCTCAGAGGGCCCATCGAGTACAAGATAGACATTCTGAAGGTGCCGGAGCTCAGCCCGATCACCTTTTACCACAATATCTCCGTCGTCCTGGGAGTGGACAGCGCTGGAAACATCACGGGGTATATGACGACCCAGGAAGCGCGCAACCAATTGAGCCAGTACAAGCTGCAGCAGCTCAACCAGATATTCAACAGCTCCGGCACGGGGATCATCACGACCAATTCCAATTTTGAAATAACTTTCATGAATGAAACGGCGGAACAGATTCTGGGCTTGTCCAAGAGCGTGCTCTTGTATCGCAACTACAAGACCCTGCTTAGCATGGACAAGGACCTGGAGGAGATCCTCTCCGGCAAACAGCTTTTGAGCATGAAAAGCTCGATCAATTTCAAGCAGATCAGCGGAAATTTTTCACCGCTGCACGAGAACGGCAAGATCATCGGGATTGTCCATATTTTTTCGCCGCGGGAGCAGCACGAGGAAGCTGTCAGGGAACTGGAGATGGTCCGCAATCTGAATGAAGACCTGCAGGTGATCTATTCCTCGGCCAACGAACAGATCATCGTCGTCAACCATCTGGGAGAAATCGTCCGCATGGCCGGAACCTTTTTGCAGGAATTCTGGCAGGAGGACAGCCCGGAACAATTAGTGGGAAAAGACGTCTACCAGTTGGAGAAGGACGGCATCTTTCAGCCGAACATCGTCGATTTGTGCCTGGTGCAGAAGAAAAAGCTCTCCATGATCCAGGAGTCGAGGAGCGGACGGAAGATCTGGTCAGTGGCTACGCCTGTTTTTCACGGGGACAGGGTTGAGAAGGTCGTGATCCTGTCGCGGGATATCACGGAAATCAACGAGCTGCGGGCGGAACTGGAGCTGGCCAAACGAAAGTCGAAAGAGTACAAGCAAGAGCTGGACGAGCTGTTGACCAGGCAGGATATCCAGCGGAAGCTGGTCTACCGTTCACAGGTGATGGAAAGGCTGGTGGACGAGCTAAAGCACATTTCCCGCGTCGACTCAACCGTGCTTTTAATCGGAGAGTCGGGCGTCGGCAAGGAAGTGTTCGCACAGGCCATCCACGAGTACAGTCCGCGCAAAAACGAACCTTTTATCCGGGTGAACTGCGGCGCCATTCCTGAAAACCTGATGGAGAGCGAACTGTTCGGGTATGAAAAGGGCGCCTTTACCGGAGCCGACCAGAGGGGAAAGCCGGGGCTGTTCGAGCTGGCCCACAGGGGGAGCATTTTTTTGGACGAGGTGACCGAATTGCCCTACAACATGCAGGTGAAGCTGCTTAGGGTGCTGCAGGAGCGGGAAGTGATGCGGGTGGGCGGTGTGAAAACCGTGTCGGTCGATGTGCGCGTGATTGCCGCCACCAACCAGAATATCAAGCAGTTGGTGGCCCAGCAGAAGTTTCGCGAAGACCTGTACTACCGCTTGCACGTGATTCCCCTGGAAATCCCGCCGCTGCGGGCGAGGAGACTGGATATCGTCCCCCTGTCGATTCATTTTTTGCAGCAATTTAACGAACTGCACAAATTGGATAAACGGCTGACCAGGGAGGCCCTGGAGGTCCTGGAGGGCTACGATTGGCCGGGGAATATCCGCGAATTGCAAAATGTGATCGAACGCCTGATGGTGACGACGAGAGCAGACGTCATTTCCAGGGAGGATGTCCTGTCCAACCTGTACGGCGGGCTTACCCGCGACCGGGAGAAAAAGCCGCTGGTTCAGGATATCATGCCGCTGAAGGAAGCGGTAGAAGAGGTGGAAAGCCAGTTGATCAGCATGGCGCTGAAAAAGTACGGCACAGCTTACAAAGTGGCAGAGGTGCTCGGTGTGAGCCCAGCTACCGTCAGCCGGCGCATGCAAAAACTGCTGTACTAAGGAATAAGGGGGAGTCTGATTGTTTACCCTGCCGGAAACGAGGTTTGACTTTGGCGGAGACGAATACATCTACGCCGAAATTTCCCGGGATATGAGCGAGGAGAGCAATTTCAAGGCGCTGGCGATCACCAACGAACTGCGCAGGCGGCAAATTCCCGGAATCCTGGACATTTGCCCTTCCAATGCGTCTTATCTGGTGCGGTTTGACCCGGAGGTGATCTCGGCAAATGATCTGCTGGAGTACTTAAAGGAGATCGACATCACCAAAAGCAACCCTTCCGAGCTGAATTTGCAGGTGCGGATCGTCGATATCCCCATCTGGTACGACGACCCGCTGACCCGAGAGTACGGGCGGCGGTTTCACGAGCGCAATTTTACCCGGGAGGAGATCAGCAATTTTGAACTGGTGATGAAGCTGAACGGGTTTACGGATAAAGAGCGGTTTATCGAAGCCCATTCGTCCTCTCCCTACCTGATTACGATGATGGGCTTTATTCCCGGCACTGCCTGGGAGTACCCGCTCGGAATGGAGAAGGAAAAGATCATTCAGACCCCCAAATACGCCAGCCCGCGCACGGATACCCCCGGCCGGGCGGTTGGCCTCGGCGGGGCGTTTACGGTGATCTACCCGCTGTCCGCTCCCGGCAGCTATCAGCTGATCGGCATGTCCGCCGTGCCCGTATTCGATCAGGAGCGGCGCTTGGAGGATCTGAAAGACACCTTCTTTTTGGCACGTCCTGGGGATATCTGGAAACACCGGCCCGTCGGCGAACGGGAGTATCGGCAGATTGTCCGCGAGGTGGAAGCGGGAACCTACCGGTACCGGATCAAATACGTCGATTTTTCTCCGGAAGAGTACTTTGCCAAAAGAAGGACGTACATCAAGCAGCTAATGGAGGATTTTTAGCATGTTGACGATCATCGACGGAGGCCTGCAAACACTGGTGCAGGATATGGGAAGAAAAGAGTACTACCACCTCGGGGTGCCTCCCTCCGGGGCAGCAGACAAGTACTCCTATCTGCTGGGGAACATCTTGCTGGGGAATCCGCATGATTACGCCGCATTGGAGATCACCATGCTCGGGCCGAAGATCGAAGTGAAGAAGAAGACGGTGATCGCCATTACGGGCGCGCCCGCCCTGGTCATGCACAACGGACAGCCTGCTCCGATGTGGGAGACGATCTGCGTCCAGGAAGGGGATACGATCAGCTTTAAGGCGGCATCGCGGGGGGTAAAGACCTATCTGTGCGTGTCCGGAGGCATCCAGGTGCCCGATGTTCTCGGCTGCAAATCCACGTACACGCTTAGCCATCTCGGCGGTTACAAGGGGCGGAAGCTCATGGCCGGGGATGACGTGCCGATCGGAGAGCCGCTGCCCGGAGTGTTCCATCACGTTGGCAAGCGGATCCCGGATGAGTTCATTCCCGAGTTTCCCTCTTCCGCCGATATTCGCGTGGTGATGGGCATCTCCAGTTACCGGCTGAGCGACGAGGGGATCAAAGCGTTTTTGGATTCTGAGTGGCGGGTCGGCCTGGAATCAAACAATGTGGCGTACCGCTACACGGGCGCCAGAGTGGCGTTTAAGCCGCTCGATCCGCCGTTCGGCGCCGGCAGCAATTCGTCCAATGCGGTCGACATCGTCTATCCTGTCGGCGCGATCATGGTGACGAATGAGGAAGAGTTGATATTGCTCCTGCGGGACGCCACGACAGGTGGAGGTTACGTCACGATCGGCACGGCGATCAATGCCGATCTCGACCTGATCGCCCAGTCCAGGCCGCACACGACCACCCGTTTTCTCGCCGTAACCGTCGATCAGGCGATCGCCGCGAGACTGCAAAAGAAAAGGCGGCTCATGGCGGTCCAGGACTTGCTGCGATAGCCAAGAGAAAGAAAAAAGGCGGGATGTCCGCCTTGGCTTCCCAAAAAGGGAAGTTTTTTATTTCAATTTTTTTTCAACAGCAATCCATACTTCTGCTGCAGGAACATGACCTGGAGGGCAATAACACTCAATACCGGGCAAGTTAGCAAGATCGTACCCGGATGTCGGTACCCATTCCGCATACATTTTTTTCCAAATCCCTTGAACATCCAATTCGGGAGTCACTTCAAACACCGCCCATGTGCTTGCGGGAAAATTCAGCTTTACCATGCCCTCAAGGGGGTCATGCTCAGAAAGAGACGCAAGGTAATAATCGAACTCCTCATGATTTCCGAAATCCCCATTAGCGCAAATTCCTAAGATACCTCTTGGATTTCTTGGCGGATAAGCCCACAGTAACTCAATGAGCTTGTCAATCCGCCCATTTTGCTTTGCTTTGTCCCATAGATCCGGAATCGCATGGAAAGCATCCTTCGTGTTTACTCGCTCTTTGAAACCAACTGCTGCGAATGTTCCGAGGCGTTCTATTCTGTAATTCATCCCTACTTCTCCCTTTTTGTTAATGGTAAAGGTCATGTACCGGATAAGCTGTTAATGGTACGCCGGTTCCGCGTCCCGTTATGGGTGTGAATCGGGATGGCCGCCTTTTTTACCTGATGTTCGCTTGAATGACGCCCCAGTCGCTCTGTGTAAAGTTGCCCATGTACCACAGGGAGACGCCGTGCAGTCCGTAGTACTTGGCGATCCAGAGTTTTTTCTCGATGCTTTCGGCGTTTTCGTACCAAAGCTCATGCTTGCCGCGCTCGTCGGCAAACGTGATCCGCTCCAGGAAGTAGGGAACAGAAAACTGCGCCGAAGTATTTGGCATCTGCAGACGCTGCTCAACCAGGTCGACGGAAGGATATTGCAGGGAGACAACGCTTGCTGTCTGTATCCATTGGTTTGCCTGTTTGGAAATCCCCAGCACCAGTTTTTCCCGGGGGATGTCACCCAGCGCAACGCGGATCGATTCTGCCACGAGCGGCAGCGGCGCCGAGGGCAGACTGCTTTCCTTGTGCGTAAAGTCGTAGGCCATCAAAATGACTTGATCCGCTGTCTGGCCGATGGCTTTCAGGTCATATCCCTTGTAATAGAACGTCGGCGGGACGGCGACAGTCAGGGTTTTATCTCCCAGACCGGTTTTCAGCTGCTGGAGAAAAGAGGTGTAATGGTCCTTGTCTCCCGCATCTGTCAGCCCTTCAAAATCGAGGGAAATCCCCGTAAAGCCGTACTTTTCGTCTGCCAGTACTGCCTGCGCCGTCTGGATGAACATCTGGCGGGCCGGCTGATCGCTGAGAAACTTGCTGAGCGCGCCGTTTTGATTGTCTGCGTAAACCATCAGTTGTTTTGAAACATTGCTGCGATTTGCCGCATCGATAACCGTTTCCCAGCCCTCCGGAACCGAGTATTCCGTCGAAACCGTGCTTAAACGGCCATTGCCGTCGCCGCTGTATTCAAGATGGGACCAGCCGAAGATGACGTCGGACAGAAGGTTCATTTTGTCGACGCTCTGGTACGAGCGGATGGCGTAAAAGCCGGTGCCGGACAGCTTCGTGTCATTGATGCCTTGATCGATCGCGGCGTACAGGATCGAGGCCGCTTCCCGCCTGGTCAAGGAAGAACCCGGGCGAAACGTTCCCTTCTCGTCTCCAATCATGATCCCCTGATGAGAAGCGAGGTAAACGTACGGAGCGTAGTCGCTTGCAATCCCGTTCGCATCGGAAAAATGCCGGGCTGCCTGTTCGGCCTTCCAGCCGGTTTCCAGCCATTGCGCCTGCTGCTCGGCCGATAGCTGCCGGAACAAGTAGGAGCCGACGAGCATGGCCACTTCCTGCCTGGTGATATTGCTTGCCGGACGGAGGGCCTGGTCTTTCACCATAAAGCCGATCAAGCCGTTGTCGTAGGTGCTTTTGACGTACGGGTAGGACCATCTGTTTTTGTCAACGTCTGCAAACGACGGCCCCGCATTCCCGCCATTGCCCGCAAGCGACAGCGATTTGGCCAGCATGGTGATGAACGCCTCGCGGGTCACCGTGTCGCCAGGCTTGAATGTCTGGTCGTCGTACCCGGAAATGATGTTCAAGGCGGACAGCATGTAGATTCTGTCTTTCGCCCAGTCGTTCTGCGCCACGTCTTTAAACGGCGTCAGCCGGGATTCGTAGGCAAAGGCTTGTCCCATCCCGGCAAACAGCAGGATGGCGCAAAACAGCAGCGTCTTTTTCCACATGTTTCTCTCTCCCCTTCTATTTTTGGAATGCTTTCTCTAATAGTAACTCAAATAGTAACGGAATGTTTCTCCTTTTTCTATAGGCAAAGGAGGCTGACGCACGTCTTGCGATTCTTGGGGACTGGCTTTATCGCTTGTGCTCGTCATCTTTGTGCAATAATGCTGGTCGGCCTGGCAGTGAAAAGTTTCTCAAAACAGACAGAAAAGACAGAATATATCAAGAAGATGAAGTAAAATGGAAGAAAAGGAGGAGTTGTCATGGCTGACGTTGTGTTTCTTGACGGGCAGGTGGTAACTGTAGATGGCAGCAGCCGGATTGCCGAGGCGGTGGCTGTCGCCGGCAACCGGATCGTCGCGGTGGGCACCAATCAAGAAGTGGAAGCTTTGATTGGCGGGCATACCCGGGTGATTCGTTTGCAGGGAAAAAGCTTGCTGCCCGGTTTTATCGATTCTCACCTGCACATTACGATTTTTGGCGCGAATAAACTGGGGGTTGATTGCAAAGCGCCCGGAATGGATACCCTGGACGATCTGTTTCAGGCCTTGCAGGAAAAAGCGGCCCAGACGCCAAAAGGAGAGTGGGTGCGGGCTTCCGGCTTTAACGAAAGCAAAATCGCCGAGGGCCGCTTCCCGACGAGGTGGGAACTGGACGAGATTTCCCGGGAGCACCCGATCTTCGTCATGCGGACCTGTGCGCACCACTCCATCGTCAACAGCCGGGCGCTGGAGCTGGCCGGATATGACGAACGGACAGCCGACCCCGCCGGGGGCAGGCTGGATCGCGATGAGCGGGGACGGTTGAACGGGCTGCTCGTGGAAACCGCCCATATGCAGATGTTCGAAGTTGCAGGCTACAACGAAGCCGAGCTTATCCAGGCGTTGTCGCTCGCATCGGCCGACTTTGCCGCAGCCGGGATCACCAGCGTCCACGACGCCGGCGGATACGGCCCGCACAACATCAGGGCGATGCAAAAGGCCGTCCAGGCGGGCCAGGTAAAAGTGAGGATTTACGCGATGGCTGCCGCCTTGAACCGCTGCGAAGACGTCGTCCGAAAAATGCTGGATGCGGGCATCGTAACTGGACTGGGCGATGAGAGGTTCAGAATCGGTCCGGCAAAGGTCTTTACGGACGGAGCCAGTTCTGTGCCGACGATGGCCATGCGGCAGCCGTATACAAGCAATCCGGACGACTGCGGGATTCTCTACTTTTCGCAAGAGGAGCTGAACGCGATATTGGGCGAAGCGCATGAGCAGGGCTTCCAGATCACCGCCCACGCCCAGGGAGACAAGGCGATTGAAATGATGTTGAACTGCATCGAAGCCGCTCTGGAGAAGCATCCGCGCCAAAACCACCGCCACCGGATTGAACACGCAGGCGTGGCGATGCCAGACCTTGTGGAGCGGATGAAGCGGCTCGGGGTGATCCCGATTCCGAACCCGCCGTTTTTCTACGAATTCGGTGAAGGGTACATCAAAAACATCGGCGAACGGGTCAATCACATGTTCCCGGCCCGCGACTACTTTAATGAAGGGATCATCGCGGCGGGAGGCTCAGACAGTCCTGTCACCGACTTTAACCCGCTCCTCGGCATTCACACGGCAGTCAACCGGAAAAGCCGGGCCGGGGTGGAGGTTGGAGCAAATCAGCGGATCAGCGTCATGGAGGCGATCAAGCTGTACACCTGGAACGGAGCCTATGCCAGTTTTGAGGAAGAGCTCAAAGGGAGCATCGAAACGGGAAAGCTGGCTGATCTGGTCGTATTGGACGGCAGAATTCTGGATGTTCCCATAGAGAAGATCAAGGATCTCCGTGTAGAGCAGACGATGATCGACGGAGAGATCGTCTACGAGCGGCAATAGGCAAAAAGAGGCTCCCCTACGGTACACGCAAACCGTCCGAAGGGGAGCTTTTTGCGCGGCGATTGGTTTGTCATTGCCCCCTGGTTGTTGACATAGCTCTGATCGGTTCAGGTTCACTGGGGGTTTTCAATCGCCTCGATGACCTTTTCGGCGGTGCTTCTGCTTGACATCGGATTTTGGCCGGTGACCAAATTGCCGTCCCGAACCGAGAAGTCGGTCCACTTTTCTCCGGAGACAAAGGTACCGCCCCTCTCCCTCAGCTTGGATTCCAAAAGGAACGGCATGTGCTGATCGAGCTGCATCTCCCTTTCTTCCTCGTCGGTGAAGGAGCTGACCTTTTTTCCTTTCACCAACGGGGTGCCGTCCTTGTAGGTTGCGTTTACCAAACCGGCCGGGCCATGACATACTGCTCCAATCACTTTTCCCTGTTCGGCAAACTGCTGCAAAACGTACTGCAAGGTCTCGCTGTCGGGAAAATCGTACATCGTGCCATGACCGCCGGGGAGAAAGACCGCGTCGAATCCGTTGGCGTCTTCCTTGCTCAATGCAGCTGTATGCTTCAGCTCGGCTTCCGCTTCGCTCCACTCGGCATTTGCTTCGTCAGAGATGCTGTTGGGGTCGAGTGCTACTTCCCCGCCGCTGATGCTCGTGACCTTGACTTCATAGCCTTTGGAGTGAAACACATTGTAGGGAACAGCGAATTCCTCCAGCCACAGGCCTGTTTTGTGATCGTCTGTGATCTTGGTATGATTGGTTACCACCATCAAAATGCGCTTGTTGTTTGACATGGACAAAGGGGCACCTCCTGTTGGGTGATCGAAAAACTGGATTTCACTCACGTAACATCTATATTATGGTAACTGCGGCCCGTTTTATCCGCCGCCATTGCCCGGCGAGGGGAGCTGATCTTCTTTGAGCAGACGGGATATCCTTTTTTGGAAGTTTTCGTTTAAACTAGGGGAAGAAGAGAGGAGGCGGTAGCCGACATGCTCCATTTTCCATCGTTGGATGCGGCGGAGGCTTTTCCTTTGGATCGGCAATTGGAATGGCTGAAGGCGATTGTGTATTCGGTCAATGACGGCATTCTCGTGATTGACAAGCAGGAGGTGGTTCGGCTGATCAATCCCGAGTACACGCAGATCACAGGAGTGCCCCCTGAGCGGATTATCGGGAAAAAGCTGCGGGATGTGCGGCCAGGCGCGCTGCTCCCGAAGACACTGGCAGACGGAAAAAACCGGGTGGGGATCTATCGAAAAGAGGGCAGCCGGGAATACGTCGTCGATATGGCCCCCATCATGGTCCGCGGCGAGATCATCGGAGCGGTATCCGTTTGCAAAGGATTGACAGAGGTACATACACTTGCCCAAGAGCTGGCAAAGAGCAAGGAAACAATCAGCCGATTGGAAAAGACGATGGGCTCGCTGCATCAGGCTGCCCATACCTTTGACCAGATCGTCGGAAATGACGGCGGATTAAAAGACATCGTGTTCGTGGCGAGGAGAGCAGCCGATTCTGATTTGCCCGTCTTGATTACCGGTGAAAGCGGCACGGGCAAGGAGCTGTTCGCTCAGGCGATCCACAATGAAAGCAAACGGGCTGGAAATCCCTTTGTTCCTGTGAACTGTGCGACTTTTTCCCCGGAGCTGCTGGAGAGCGAACTGTTCGGGTACGAAGACGGCGCCTTTACCCACGCGAAAAAGGGCGGAAAAATCGGATTGTTTGAATTTGCCGATCAGGGGACCTTGTTCCTGGATGAAATCGGCGATATGTCCTTCGCGCTTCAGGCAAAACTGCTGCGGGTCCTGCAAGAGCAGAAGATCCGCCGGGTGGGAGCAACCCGGGAGCGGGCGGTCAACGTCAGAGTGATTGCCGCAACGAACAAGGACCTGACATCGCTCGTAGCGAAGAAACAGTTTCGCGAGGATCTCCTGTATCGCCTAAACGTCATCAGCCTGAAAATCCCGCCGCTGCGGGAGAGACGTCAGGACATCCCGCGGATGATCGATTGGATGCTGTCGAGAAACGGCAACAAATCTGACGCCGGGACGACATTCAGCATAGAGGAGGGGGCCTTGCGAACGCTGCAGAATTACGATTGGCCAGGCAACGTGCGGGAACTGAAAAACGCGATCGATTACGCCGTTTGCATGACAGATGATGCGGTCATCAAGGCGCATCACCTGCCGGAGTGGATTGCCAAAACATCGCATCCTGAAAGCTGCCAGCCGCAGGTTCAGGCAACGCTTAAGGAAGCGATGGATGCTGCACAGCGCAACGCCATCCTCCAAGCGATTGAGCAGTGCGGCAAGGATGTGGAAGGAAAGAAAAAAGCAGCCCGACTGCTGGGGATTTCCCTGGCTACCCTGTACAATAAAATGAAACAATTGGACATCATGATGTAAAAATTCTCTAAAGGTTTGGAAATCGGGAAGAGGATTTCTAAACATCTGGAAATGGAAGCGATTACAGCGGGCGCAGGGTGACGGTCTGCAGCCCGATCCCGCTTTCTAATATGTTGGAAACAAAGACAAGCATGCATGCGAAAAAACCTTGGCGACAAGGTTTTCCTTTTTGGCATGAGGCTTGCTTCTTGAAAGGTGCGAGATACAGATTACGTACCAGAGGAGGGGGCAAGTTGTTGGCGTTGCTCGGTTTTTTAACTATCTTCGTCTTTCTTTTTCTGATTATGACCAAAAGGGCCTCTGTCATCGTTGCGCTGATCGCAGTGCCGATCTTTTTTGGACTCGTCGGCGGATTCGGGACCGACCTGGGAAAAATGATGCTGGACGGGATCAGGGATGTAGCCCCGACCGGCGTCATGCTCTCTTTTGCGATCCTTTATTTTGGGGTTATGAACGACGCAGGTCTGTTTGACCCTGTCATCTCCAGAGTCCTGCGGCTGGTCAAGGGGGATCCGCTCAAGGTCGTGGTCGGAACGGCTGTCATCGCCATACTGGCTCATCTGGACGGCTCCGGCGCTTCCACTTTCCTCATCGCCATCCCGGCGCTGCTGCCGCTGTACGAACGGTTGGGCATGAGCAAGCTGGTCCTGACTTGTGTGGTGGCGCTTGGTGCCGGGACGATGAACCTCCTGCCCTGGGGAGGACCGACGGCCCGTGCCGCCAGTTCGCTGAAGCTGGACATCGACACGATTTTTCCACCTGTGATTCCCGCGATGATTGCCGGGCTCATCTGGGTTCTGGCAGCCGCCTACTGGCTGGGGAAAAAGGAGCGGGAGCGGGTCGGGGTAACCGATCTGGTTTACAATTTTCATGCGGAACTGACGGAAGAGCAGCTGCGCGTACGCCGGCCCCGCTTGTTCTGGTTTAACCTGGCGCTGACCCTGGTTACAATCGTGGTGCTTGTTGGGGCATGGATACCGCTTCCCGTCGTCTTTATGATCTCGCTGGTGATCGCACTGATTGTGAATTATCCCAATCCCAAAGAACAGCAGGAGCGGATAAACGCACAGGCGCAAGGCGTTATATTGGTGCTGGCGATTATCTTTGCCGCCGGCATCTTTACGGGAATCCTGTCTGGCACCAAAATGATCGAAGCGATGGCTGCCAGCCTCGTCAGCCTGATTCCCCAGGGAATGGGCGGACATATGCCTGTTTTGGTGGCTGTGACCAGCATGCCTTTGAGCCTGCTGTTCAACCCGGATGCGTATTACTTCGGAGTGCTGCCAGTTGTTTCCCAGGCGGCTGCGGCATTTGGCGTCGAGCCTGCAGAGATCGCCCGGGCCGCCATCCTGGGACAGATGACGACAGGATTCCCGATCAGTCCGCTGACGGCTTCCACCTTTTTATTGGTTGGCCTGGCGGGGGTGGAGCTGGGAGACCACCAGAAATTTACGTTTGCCTGGGCGTTTGGCACGACGATTGTGATGACGATCATCGCCGTTATCATCGGAGCAATTTCCTTATAAGAGAGGGTTGGACTATGCTGAGAATTGGTTCCGGGGCGGGATTTTCCGGAGATCGGCTGGAGCCGGCAGTACTCCTGGCCGAACGGGGAGAACTGGATTATCTAGTATTGGAGTGTTTGGCGGAAAGGACCATCGCTCTCGCCCAAAAAAGAAAACTTCACGATCCGGCACGCGGCTATGATCCGCTATTGGAAAAGCGGATGAAGCAGCTTTTGCCTGTGACCAAGGCAAATGGCGTCCGGATCATCACCAACATGGGGGCGGCAAATCCGTTGGCTGCCGCCCGTCGCGTCCTGGAAATCGCCGGCAGCCTGGGGCTTTCGCTCAAAGTGGCAGCGGTGACCGGGGACGACGTGCTGGATCTGATCACGCCGGCGGACACGGTACTGGAGACTGGCGAGCCGCTGGCCAGCTATCCGCAAGTCATCTCTGCCAACGCTTACCTCGGGGCCGACGCTCTGCTGCCGGCGCTTAAGAGCGGAGCAGATGTGATCATCACCGGACGGGTGGCAGATCCGTCGCTCTTTCTGGCTCCGATGATCTACCACTACGGCTGGTCCCTGCAGGACGCCGACCGGATCGCACAGGGAACCGTCGTCGGACACTTGCTGGAATGCGCCGGACAAATCTGCGGCGGCTACTTCGCTGATCCGGGCATCAAGGACGTGCCCGACCTCGCGAACATCGGCTTTCCCTACGCTGACATCGATTCCACGGGAAGGGCGGTAATTGGCAAAGTGGCGGGAACGGGCGGACTGATCAGTCTGGCGACGGTCAAAGAACAGCTTCTCTACGAAGTGACAGACCCGACCGGCTATGTGACCCCCGATGTGGTGGCCGATTTTGCCGCGGTCCGTCTGAGGGAGGCAGGGAGCGATCTGATCGAGGTGTCAAACGGTCGGGGGAGACAGAGGCCGCAAGCGCTCAAGGTGAGCATCGGCTACCAGGCAGGCTTTCTCGGCGAGGGGGAAATTTCCTACGCTGGCTCAAATGCGGCGGCCCGGGCGAAGCTGGCTGGCGAGATCGTACGGGAACGGTTGCAAGATCGCTGCAGGGACCTGAGAGTGGATTTCATCGGCAGCACCTCCGTTCACCGGCAGAGCTTTTGGCCGGATGTCGAACCGTATGAAGTGCGTCTGCGGGTGGCGGGAAAGGTGCCCACCCGCGAGTTGGCCGAGCTGATCGGCGAAGAAGTGGAAGCGCTGTACACCAATGGTCCTGCCGGCGGGGGAGGAGCCAGGAAGTATGTCAATGAATTGATCGGGATTGTGTCGACGTTGATCCCGCGAGAAAAAGTTACGACACACGTAACCGTCTTGGAGTGAAACAGATGCGAACAAAACTGTACAAGCTGGCCCACAGCAGGGCCGGTGACAAGGGAAATACGCTGATTCTGTCCTTGATTCCGTATGATGAACAAATCTATCCGCTCCTGTGCGAGAAAGTGACGGCAGAGAGAGTGGCAGCGCATTTGCACAACATCGTGGCGGGAGGGGTGGTTCGCTACGAGCTTCCGCATATTTCCGCCCTTCAATTCGTCTGTTCAGGCGCGCTGCTTGGCGGGGTGACAACCTCTTTGGCCATGGATACGCACGGCAAGAGCCTGAGCGCTGCCCTGCTGGAGATGGAAATAGAGCTGTCCTGACGGATACCCATTTTTTTCTTGCGATCCCGCCGTCTCGCATTATAATTGAGAGGAAACAAAGTATCTCGATAGGATGGGTGTCGGATGCGCAGAAAAAGATCGGGAAGACTCTGGCTTGGCGCGGTTCCGGCCGGATTGATCATCGCAGCTTTTTTCATGAAGGATAATATGGCGTTCTCCAAGCTGTTTGAAGCAAAACCCTCTGACCTGGAAGTGGCACAATCCGCCGGTGAGCACGACCGGAATGGTTCAACTGGCGGTGCGGCTGTTTCAACGCCAGAGCCGCCAGCGGGAAACAGTGCGGAGGAAACTCCTGCACCGGAAGCTGTTGCCCAGGCAGATGCCCCCAAACCGGCCGAAGCCGACAGCATCACGGTTCTGGTCAATAAAAGCGTCCCGCTGCCTGAGGATTACGCGCCGGCAGACTTGGTGAAGCCAAACGTGCCGTTCCCCTTTAAGGAAGATCTGCCGAAAAAGTACCTGCGCAAAGAAGCTGCTGAGGCTTTGGAACAGTTGTTTGCCGGAGCCAAGCAGGACGGTATCGAGCTGTACGGCGTCTCGGGCTACCGTTCGTACGCCACTCAAGTGGCGGTCTACAACCAGAACGTAAAAACCCAAGGAGTGGAAGCGGCAAACCGGGTGAGCGCCATCCCGGGACACAGCGAGCACCAGACAGGACTGGCGATCGACGTCTCCAGCCGAAGCGCAAAGTTCGGCCTGGAGGAGGAATTTGGCGATACGCCCGAGGGAAAATGGTTGGCACAGCACGCGCCCGAGTACGGTTTTATCATCCGCTACCCCAAGGGCAAGGAAGGGATTACCGGGTATGCCTATGAGCCTTGGCATATCCGCTACGTCGGGGCCAAAGTCGCCCAGGAGGTGACTCGGCGGGGGATTACCCTGGATGAGTACCTGGGAGAGTACATGCCGCAGAAAAAATAAAGCTGACGTACCGATAGCCTTTTGGGGAGACTAGGGAAAAGGAAGGAGGACTTACGGTGAAAACGGTTACTTTAGGCGTGAGAGGAATGTCGTGCAATCACTGTGTCAACAGCATCGAGGGAGCGCTGAACAAAGTGGCGGGAGTCGGCCAGGCGAAAGTGGATCTGGCAGCGGGCCAGGTGATGGTATCTTTTGACGAAGCTGCCGTATCGCTCGCAGAAGTCAAGGAAACAATCGAAGAACAGGGATACGACGTCGTTTAATACAAGCAGGAAAATAGGAAGAGGGCTGTGCGTCATCAACCAAGGGCGCACAGCCCTCTTCGCGTGCATTGCAGGCATATTGGAGTAGTCGTTTAGTCGTAGTCTTTGAGATGCATTTACATATTCCTGATCAATTGGTAGGATAAGGTACATCGTCCGGGTAGAGGGGGTTCCTTCTACTCATTTTGTTGGGCGGCTGCTTGTTCGTTTGCGGCCTGGAGCTTTTGCCGTTCGCTTTTTTGGCCGCGGCACCCTTTTGGGGATAGAAGCGATGTCGATACCGGCAAAATTCCAATCTTTTGCCTGCCCGGCGGCATCCTGGACCAGCTTTTGCGAGAGCTTTTTCACCTGCTCCATAAACGCCTGCGCCGAAGCGGCTCCCTGTCCGATTTCACTCAGGCGCTGTTCCCAGCGGGCGGTCATTTCCGGGGAGGCGAGGATTTTATCCCCGATCGCTTCGATCAGGAGCGTGCCTTTGGCTGTAGCGAAGACCTGATTTCGCTTCACTTCGATGTACTTTCTGTCCTTGAGCGTACCGATAATTCCGGCTCGTGTGGCTTCGGTGCCCAGCCCTTCCGTTTTCATCAGCACCTTTTCCAATTCTTCATTATCCAGGTGCTTGCCGGCTGTCTTCATCAACGTGATGAGCTGCCCTTCCGTGTAGCGCTTGGGCGGCTGGGTTTTGCCCTCTTTTACCTTGACTCGCTTTACCTTACCGACAGCCCCTTGTTCCACCTCTGGCAGAATGGCGCCAGCTTCCTCATCTTTGTCCTCGGAAAACAGCACCTTGCGCCAACCCTCCCGGATTAGCTGTCTGCCTTTGCTGATGAATTCCGCCCGTCCGTCTACGACAGTGGTAATCGTCGTGTAGTCGAATATAGCCGAGTCGTAATGGGCGGCGATCAACCGGCGCACGACCAGATCGTAGAGCTTTTGTTCATCTGCGGACAGCTTCGCAAGATCTGGGACCTGTTCGGTTGGGATGATGGCGTAGTGGTCTGTCACCTTCTTCTCGTTGACATACCGTTTGTTGTTCATGAGCGAACCGACCGGAGTCGGAAATAGGTCTTTATACATAGGGAATTGCCCGATTTTTTGCAAGATGCCGGGAAAAGTCTGCGCCTCCCCTGGCGTCACGAAGCTGGAGTCGGAACGGGGGTAGGACAAAACTCCCATGAGATATAATTGCTGGGCTAAGTCTAGGGTCTTCTTGGGAGAGAATTTGTACAGCTTGTTGGCTGCGGCCTGAAGCCCGGACAGGTTGAACAGATAGGGCGGCTGGTACTCTTTCCGCTCCTTGGCGACTTCTTTGACCTGGGCGGGTTTTCCCTGGCAGAAGGCGGCGATTTTTTGGGCCAGCTCTTCATTGTTCAGGCGTGATTCACCTTCTTTTTGCCAAGTACCTTCGTATTCCTTTCCGTCGATGTGGAATTTGGCGATCACTTCCCAGAACGGCTCAGGCTTGAAGCTGGCAATTTCCTTTTCCCGTTTGACAACCAGTGCCAGCGTGGGTGTCTGTACCCGTCCGGCGGAGAAGACGTCGGAAACTCCCTTTTGCTGCAAGAGGAGGGTGTAGATGCGGGAAGCGTTCATCCCGACGAGCCAGTCTGCACATGCGCGGCTGTAGGCTTCATAATACAGGTTTCGCGTATCCGTTTCAGACAGGAGAGAGGCGAAGCCCTCACGGATCGCTTTCTCGGTAAGCGAGGAGATCCAGAGCCGCTTCATCGGTTTTTTTACACCGCACAGATTGACGATGGTGCGGATGATCAGTTCGCCTTCCCGCCCGGCGTCACCGGCGTGAATAATCTCCGTGACGTCGGAACGGGTCAGAAGCTGTTTGATCACGGAGAACTGCTTGGATTTGGAGCGCATGACCTGATAGCGAAACTGCTCGGGGATGATCGGCAGGGTCTGGATGCTCCACTTTTTCCAGGCTGGATTGTACTTTTCCGGGGGCACCAGTTCACAGACATGGCCGACCGCCCAGGTGACGAGGGCCCCCTGGGGAAAGAGCGAATGAGGCTGTATCTCGATGTATCCCTGCCGCTTTTTGTGCGTGAAGGGGCCGGCAAGTTTTGAAGCCTGATCAGGCTTTTCCGCGATGATTACTTTCATGACAAGACTCCTTGTAAGTTCAGTGTGATGCGCCCACCGCGGGAAGTAATGTTTCCTGAAACGGTGACGGATCAGAGGGTTCTCAGTCGAAATCGTAACACAACATTGGCCGCAAGCACCAGAAAAAAACGGGACAGGACGGGGATGAAGGGGTTGGGAATCTATTTTTCGGTAATGTTTGGATTTAATTATAAAAAAAACCTTGACATACAATTAGTACCAGTTCTAAAATAGAAACTGTTTTAAATTTGGAAATTTTAGGAGTGGAATCAATGAAGCACTTGAAATTATGGCCATATCTTTCCCTTGTACTTGCCATCACCGTTTGGGCGGCATGTATTCCGGCCGTTGCCTTGGCAGAAGGTGAAGGCCAGGATGATTACAACTGGATCGAGGGCGGAACGACTGTCGATATGGGCAACCAATTGGCAGAGCTCAAGCTGGATCCGGATCATGCGTTTCTAGGTGCAGAGGATACCAAAAAAATGATGACCGAATCCAACAGCGTCATCTCCGGCAACGAAATCGGTTCCGTTTTTCCGATGAATCCCGAGGAAAATTGGGTGATCCTCTTCGAATACGAGAATTCCGGTTACATCAAAGACGATGAAAAGGAATCGATCAATGCCGATGACCTGTTGGAAAGCTATAAACAGGGAACAGAGGAACACAATGAAAACCTGCCTGACTCGCAAAAGCTTTACGTGGACGGCTGGGATTTGAAGCCGCACTACGATGAAAAAACGCACAATTTGACCTGGTCGCTGCTCGGCCACAACGGACGGGGCGAAAAAATCATCAATTACAACGTTCGCCTGCTGTCCCGGAAAGGCTTTGTGTCGGCAACGCTGATCTCCGACCCGTCCAGCTTAGCCAAGGATAAAGCGATATTTACGGAAAAGGTACTGCCTGGCTTCGGTTTCAAATCAGGGGAAAAATACGAAGATTTTGACCCCAGCACAGATAAGATTGCGGAGTATGGACTGACCGGCCTGATCTTGGGCGGGGCCGGCCTGGCAGTAGCGAAAAAGGCGGGACTGTTAGCCTTGCTGCTCGTCGTTGTGAAAAAGGCCTGGTTTTTGATCATCGCCATCCCAGTTGCGATCTGGAACTTCGTCAGAAGAAAAATCCGTAAACAGTCTGCACAGACAGCTCCGGCGGAAGCCACGGCTGAAGCGGACAGTGCCCAGGCGGAATCAAATGAGAATACGAACCGGATGTAAAATTAAGAACCCACGGATCATGTCCGTGGGTTCTTTTTTCTGTCATTGGTATGGTGATACGTTCAACAGACCGGAAACGGATCGGAAGCGGTACCCTGCTCCCGGAGACGCACATGAAGGCCGCTTTTCTGAGGTTATTCGATTCTAACCGCCGTGCCGCTGACTGCTACCATCAGCATGCCTTCGCGAACCACTTCATAGTCGACGTCGATACCGACGATGGCGTTGGCTCCTTTTTGCCTCGCCCGGTCCATCATCTCTTTCGTGGCAATATCCCGGGCTTCGGCCAGCTTGGTTTCATACGCGCCGGAACGTCCCCCTACGATGTCGGTGATCGAAGCGAAGAGATCCCGCACGATATTTGCCCCCATGATCGCCTCGCCGTTGACCAGCCCGAGGTAGTCTTTGATTTGCCTTCCTTCAATATTATTGGTTGTCGTCAAAATCATGTTTCATCCACCCTTTCTGTCCCAGTATGTCTAACGATTATCCTGTCAATAAGTTGCATCTTTTAGCCGTTTCAAAAAAACATTTGTCTCGACAAAAGAAGAAGGGATATGTGCCCAGCGTTCGACAGCCTTTCTTTGTTAAATGGGCTATACTTCTTTTCGGGAATAAGGCATACGATGATTCAAGCAGCACTACTATGCAAGTCATGTTTTGCGGAAAGGGGACTATTCATGAAAGAGCGGACTTATTCGTACAGGAAATGGCCGTCGTTTCACGGTGAAAATGTGATCGAATGCCTGTCTCACAGCCCAACGGTCCTTTACATCCGCTGGGACATCGCCAGGCCCCGGATACGCATGGTCGCATCCTATTTGCAGGCGGACAGCGCTTTGATCAAAAAAGGGATCCGGCTGTACGATGTGACCGGCCGCTGCTTTGACGGAGCCAGCGTTCATAGCAGCCGGGATATCATCGTCGATCAAGAGGCGAGCTCATGGTACATACCGGACGTTGTGCCTGGGCACACGTACATTGTCGATTTGGGTCTGTTCCACGGCGAGCGCTTTTGTCCGATCCTGCGCTCCGAGCCGGCAGCCACTCCCCGCAGCCAGCCTTCCGCCTGGTCGCGGATGAGGGGGGGCTGCGACCAGGCCGCTGCAGGAAAACAAGTTGCCACGACATAGGGAAACAGTGATAAGCTGCAAGGGAGGAACAGGCATGAGCCGACGGATCACATTTGGCACAGATGGATGGCGGGCGGTGTTCGCCGATGGATTCACGGTGGAAAATGTCCGCATTGTCGCACAGGCGATCGCCGCTTTAACCGTGGAAAAGGGGCAGCAGGAGCAGGGGATGATTGTCGGTTACGACACGCGTTTCATGGGGCGGTCGTTTGCCGAGGAGGTCGTTCGCACGCTGACGGCCAACGGAATCAAGACGTACATCGCAAATGAAGCAACACCCACACCGGTGGTAGCGTTTGGCGTAAAGACCTTTGCCGCCAGCGGGGCTGTCGTTGTCACCGCCAGCCACAACCCGCCTGAGTACAACGGGATCAAGTATATCCCTGATTACGCCGGCCCGGCTAATCCCGAGATTACCGAACGGATCGAAGCGTTGATCCGGGAGATTCAGGAGACAGGTCAGGTGAAGCTGATCAGCGTGGAGGAGGCGATCGCCCGCAGACTGATGCGCCATATTTATCTGCGGCCGCATTACGAGGCCCATCTTCGCCGGATGATTCACTTCGACGTGATCAAGCAAGCGGGCCTTCGCGTTGTCGTCGATCCGATGCACGGCGCGGGGATCGGTTACGTCAGCAGACTGCTGGCCGAGGCGGGAGCGGAAGTAACGGTCATACGCGGCTATGCCGATCCGCTCTTTGGCAAAGACCTGCCTGAACCGACAGAGCCGCGGCTGAAAGGCCTGGCGGAAGAGGTGGTCAGACAGCGGGCTGACCTCGGATTGGCTACCGACGGTGACGCCGACCGTTTCGGCGTCGTCGATCATACCGGAAGGTACGTCTCCGCTAATCAAATCTTGTCGCTTTTGACCCGCCACCTGGTGAAGAACCGCGGACAGGTCGGGCGTGTGGTACGGACCGTAGCCACAACCCACCTAATCGATCGAATCGCCGGAAAATACGGTTTGGGAGTGACGGAGACGCCGGTTGGCTTCAAGTACATCGGCGCAGAAATGCTGCAGGGGGATGTATTGCTTGGGGGCGAGGAGAGCGGCGGCGGAAGCGTCAGCGGCCACATTCCCGAGAAGGACGGCATTTTGCTCAATCTGTTGGTCGCGGAGATGTGCGCCTGGGAGCGGAAAAGCCTTGAACAGATGCTCTCAGATCTGCATGAGGAGGCAGGCAAACTGTACAGCACCCGCCTGGACGTCCGGCTTGACGGACAGGCGGCGAGGATGAAAAGCTTTCTGCAGACGCCGCCTGAACAGGTTGGGCCTTATAGAGTAAAGAGTGCGGTAGAGTGTGACGGGGTCAAGCTGCTGCTCGAACAAGGGCATTGGATGCTGATCCGCCCATCCGGCACGGAGCCGCTGCTGCGCATATACTGCGAAGCTGCCAGTCGGGAGGCATTGGCGGAACTGTACGAGGCAGTGGAGGATTGGCGCGCAGGATATTGAGATCCCGAGCTACGGGTTCGACCGGAGTCTGTCCGAGGCGCCCCGGATTAGTGGGGATAGCGCATCCCGTCAAAGCCGAACAGTTCTCTTATTTCCACGTACTTTCGCACCGGTACGTTAGGGAAGACAATCGCCAGTTCTCCTTCATGGATCTCCAGGTTGTTTCCGGGGGACTCGATCGTATGGGGTATCTCCATCGCCTGCAAGGCCTTGGTCATATAGGCGGCCTCGTCCCATGTCACGATGTAGTAAAACTGTTTGTCCTCCAACTTCTTCACACTCCTTTGCTCCACATCATCATACCACATCCAGGATTCCTCTTTACAACCGAACGTCGTTCTGTTATGCTCTGAACAGAACGATGTTCGGTTTTTTTACCGTGAGAAAAGCGAGAATGGAGATGATTTCGTGACAAGCGAACCTAACGGCAAGACGACACTGCAGACACTCAGGGAGACGACAGAGCGGCTCGTAGCTGAAAAAGGCTGTCAATCGACGACTATTCGTGACATCGTCAACCGGACGGGAGTGTCGATGGGAGGCATCTACCACTACGTCAAAAGCAAAGACGAGTTGTTCGGGCTGATCCTGCAAGCGCGCATCGAAGAGATTGACCGGCGTTTTCGGGAGGCGGTTTCCCGGGCGGCATGCGGTGATCTGCACAGCCCGCTGCATGTCATTGTCGACGGGTTTCTGCGGCTCATCGCTGAAGAGACACAGGTGTTTCGCAAGGTGCTGCTCTATCTGGTCAGCCGGCAAGAGAATCCGGAAATCGCCAAGGTATTGTCTGACTTTCACGCCAAATGGCGAGAGATCTGCGAGACGTGGATTGAGGCAGGGAAGACAGGCGGAGCGATACCTGCCGCGCTGCCTGCACAGGAGGCGAGTTCTCTGTTGGTTACGTTCTACCTGGGAGTGCTCATCGAAAGTTCCCTCTCTGTCACCGGGCAGAGCAAACAGAGAATATTGAGATTTACCGAAGGGGTATTGACCCAACCGCAACGCTTAGAATGAGGGAGGAAATTCTCATGGCAAAAAAAGTGATCCCCGGACGATTTACCGCACAGTGGGAGGAGCCGTTTGTTGTATTTCTGATCGGCATGCGGATCAACCGCCTAAGTGCTGTTCACAAGTGGCTCCCTGTGTTTCGGGCGATGGTGCCGATGATGCGGGAGTTGTACCAGCATCCGGAGAGCGGCTTTCTGGGGGCGGAAAACTTTCTCATGTGGCGGGGAACCTTGATGGTCCAGTACTGGAAGTCGTTTGAACAGCTGGAGACATACGCACGAGGCGGTCTGCATCTGGAAGCGTGGAAAAAGTTTAACCAATCCGTCGGCACGGACGGGACGGTAGGGGTCTATCATGAGACGTATCTCGTCGAAGCAGGACGGTACGAATGCCTGTACAACAACATGCCCGTCTTCGGATTAGCCAAAGCCGCCCGCCACCTGCCGGCGCTCGGCCGCAAGGAGACGGCGAGGAAGCGCTTGGGCGGCGAAAACGAGCCTGCCGTGCCGTCTCCGCCCAATCCCTGAGCCGCCCGGTCGGCAAGCGGGATTCTTGACCAACAATAAAGGAGAATGCCAAGGTGAGCTTATTTGACACGATGCTTCTGATGCACATCGCAGCCGGCAGTATTTGTCTGGTTGCCGGCGCGCTGGCTGCAGGGGTGAAGAAAAGAAAAGGGGTCCACACCGTATCAGGGGAGATTTACCACGGGGCCTATGTCGTGATATTCATCACGTCGGCCGTGATGGCGGTGCTCAATTGGTCGAAAAGCGGTTTTTTGCTCTATGTCGCCATCTTTTCATACGGGCTGGCGCTGCTCGGCTATCTGGCGAGAAAGCAGCGCTGGAAGAACTGGCTTGCCTCGCACATCGGCGGTATGCTGGGTTCCTATATCGGAGTGATCACGGCGATTCTCGTCGTCAATGGCGAGAACATGCCGCTCATCAGCCAAATTCCTTCGCTGTGGCTGTGGTTCCTTCCGACGATCATCGGCACGCCGATCATCTCTTTTGTCGGCCGGCGGTACACAAAGTCAAATAAATCGGACAAAACATTATAAGCGGCGCCGTGGGTTTGGTTGCCACGCCAGGAGGGCTATGGTACAATTCGTGTGTCTATCTGCGTTATGGTAAGGAGGAGCTTGCTTGCTCTACTATGTGATAGCACTCATCGTCATTGTATTGGACCAGGTAACGAAGTTCGCGGTTGTGAAAAACATGGCTCTCGGCGAATCAATCCCGCTCATTCCCGGCGTGTTTCACTTGACTTCCCACCGCAACATGGGAGCGGCGTTCGGGATTCTGCAAAACCAGCGCTGGCTGTTTGTGGTGATTACCCTGGTCGTCGTCGTGGGGATTATCGTCACACTCTACCGAATCGGCCGCAAACTGCCGGTCACGTCACTTGGCCTGGCGCTTGTCCTGGGCGGAGCGATCGGCAATTTTATCGACAGGGTCAGCACGGGGCAAGTGGTAGACTTTCTCGACTTTACGCTGATTCGCTTCCCGATCTTTAACGTCGCCGATTCGGCCATTACCGTCGGCGTCATCCTGCTTCTGTGGGATGTTCTCACGGAATCGCGGCGGAACCGACGGTAAGGGCATACTAACGAAGAAACGCGACAAGGAGTACGAGATGAACGAGACAACACCCTTTGAACGATACGATTGGACAGTCGATCCGGCGGATAAAGGAGAGCGGATCGACAAGTTCATCACCATGCAGGATCAGGACTGGTCCCGCTCCCAGGTCCAGACCTGGATCAAGGAAGAGCGCGTAACGGTAAATGGCCAGCCGGTCAAAAACAACTACAAGCTGGCGGCGGAAGACGAGGTTACCCTGCGTGTTCCGCCGCCAAAGGAGCTAGACATCAAGCCGGAGGCGATCCCTCTGGACATCGTCTACGAAGACGCCGACCTGGTTGTAGTCAACAAGCCCCGCGGGTTGGTGGTGCATCCCGCGCCGGGGCACTACAGCGGCACCATGGTAAACGGCTTATTGTACCACTGCCGTGACTTGTCCGGGATTAACGGGGTGCTGCGGCCGGGCATCGTCCACCGCATCGACAAGGATACCTCGGGCCTTCTGGTGGCGGCCAAGAACGACAAGGCTCACCTCGGACTGGCTGAACAGCTGAAAGAGCACACGGTAAACCGCAAGTATGTGGCGATTGTCCACGGCGTGATTCCCCACGAAATGGGGACGATCGACGCCCCGATCGGACGCGACCCGAAAAACCGGCAGCAGATGGCGGTCGTCTTTGAGAACAGCAAGCCGGCAGTCACTCATTTTGTCGTGCTGGAACGGTTTAAAGGGTACACTTTGGTGGAATGTAAACTGGAGACGGGGCGGACGCATCAAATTCGCGTACATATGAAGTACATCGGTTATCCATTGGTAGGGGATCCGAAATACGGGCAAAAGGATCGGCTAGAGATAGAAGGGCAAGCGCTCCACGCGAAAACGCTTGGATTTGTCCATCCGCGAACAAAAGAATACCTTGAATTTGATGCGCCGCTGCCTGATGAGCTTAGCGATCTGCTCGCTTATTTGCGTCAGCTCTAAACAGCGCCGGGATATCCCGGCGTATTTTTTTTGACCGATTTATTGGAAAAAATAGGCGAAACAAAGCGGAGTAAATCCTCGTCATTACTCATGGAAATGGGAGAAAATGTGGAGGAATGGCTGCTATACTGCCAGCACAGCTCGGAAAAGTCGTATGCATCTCCGGCGTTTCTATGGGCGGTGAAGGCGGACGGCAGCGAATCGATCCAGCTTGATACAAAGCCTGTTGTCGGCCTGCCAAGATGGTCGCCGATTGAGACGTCTGTGGTCTACTTGGCACAAAACAGCCAGCAGAGTCTCCAGCTAACCCTCTCGCTGACCAAAATAGAACAAGGAAAGGCAACCACCACTCACCCGCTGGGCGACAAGGAACTGCGCGAGGTGTCCTGGATGCCGGACGGCAGAAGCCTGCTGGTGTCCACCTCTGCCAACAAGGATGAGCCGATCCGGATGATGAAAGTGGATCTGTCCGGGAAGCTGCAGGATATGTTTCAAATCGGCGAGAATCAGAAAGCGAATGAAGAGATGTACTTTGAGCAATTCCAGGCAGATGGTTTCGCGGTTTCGCCAAATGGACGCTACGCCGCTTTTTTTGTCCGGCCAAACTCTGCATCCATCTCAACGGGGTAGGCATCTACTTGCTCGACATGCAGCAGCCGGCAAGAGCGGAATCAGTGAGCGGCGGTTTCTCCCGATGGCAGGCAACTGCTCTTTGTCCGGATGGACGGGGCTGAACACGGTTCGCTCTACGTAAAATCGGCAGGCAGCGGGCAGGAGACGGAACTGCTGCGCCACCTTGTCGGCGACTGCGGCTATTACGGCAATTACCTGCCGAAGTGGGTCGCGGTGCACTGGCAAAAATAAGCGAAAATGACGGGTTGACTCCGCTGTCGATTCATGTCATAATCATAGATGACATAAGGAACCTTTAAACCCAGTCCCGTGAGGCTGGCAAGGAATCGGACAACTTTCACACACAGGAGAACGCACCGTTTTTTTCGTGTGTGAAAAGGCTTCTTGCCAGTGCGGCAAGAAGCCTTTTTGTTTTGGCAGCAGAAGTTTTTCGCCAGGAAAATCAAAAGGAGAAGATGGCCGTTGATTGAAAAAAATGTGCTGATGGATGAAGCGGCGATCCGCCGGGCGCTGACGAGAATCGCCCATGAGATCATTGAGCGAAACAAGGGAGTCGAGGATTGCGTCGTCGTCGGCATCAAGACGCGCGGCGTCTATCTAGCCAAACGGCTTGCGGAGCGGATCGGACAGATCGAGAACGCGCAAATTCCCGTAGGCGAGCTGGATATCACCTTTTACCGCGACGACTTGACGCACAAAGCGGAAGACGCCCAGTTCAAAGGAGCCAAGCTTCCGACCGAGGTAACAGGCAAAACCGTGGTGCTCGTCGACGACGTCCTGTATACCGGACGAACCGTCAGGGCCGCGCTCGACGCCCTGATCGACCAGGGCAGGCCGAAGATGATCCAGTTAGCCGTTCTCGTGGATAGAGGACATCGCGAGCTGCCGATCCGGCCGGATTTCGTCGGAAAAAACGTGCCGACATCGCGCAGCGAGATCGTCGCGGTGCAGTTGGCCGAGGTCGACCCGATCGACCAGGTGACGATTCGCCAACACAGTTAACACAGTTGAATACGCCTCTTTAACGCTGATCCCGTGAGGTCGGCAAGAGGATTCCCACATAGCGTATGACAATTGCGTCAGTATGCTGTGAGAAGGTGTCTGCCTCTTTGCCCCCCGGGTAAAGAGGTTTTTTTCTGGGCAAAAGAGATACATGACAGTAGAGAGAAGGGGAAAAAGATGAAGCAAAAAGATTTTATCGACGTTCACGAGACACCTGCACTGACACGGTTGTTTCCACTCAGCATCCAGCACTTGTTCGCGATGTTCGGCTCGACTGTCCTGGTTCCGATCCTGACCGGACTAGACGTATCGGCGGCACTCATCTCAAGCGGAATCGGGACGCTGCTGTTCTTATTCATAACGAAAGGAAAGATTCCCAACTACCTGGGTTCTTCCTTCGCCTTTATCGGTCCCATCATGACTGTCAGCGCAACACAAGGAGTAGGCACGGCACTGCTCGGCTGCTTCCTTTCCGGAATCGTCTACATGATCGTGGCGGCGATCGTCGCCAAGAGCGGGGTCAACTGGCTGAACAAGCTGCTGCCGCCGGTGGTGATCGCTTCGGTCATCGTCGTCATCGGGCTGAGCCTCTCCGGCGTCGCCGTCGATATGGCCACCAACATCAAGGTGGGCGACAAGTCGGTGTTCTCGCTTACCTCGATGGAGGTTTCCTTCGTCACCTTGATCGTGACCATACTCGCGGCCGTGGTGCTGCGCGGATTTTTTGCCCTCATCCCGATCCTGATCGGAATTATCGCCGGGTACGTCTACAGCCTGCTGCGCCACCCGGAAATCGTCGACTGGGCGCAAGTGGTTAACGCAAAGTGGCTGATCAGCCCGGCGGAGATGTTCTCGCAGCATCTGCACGTAGGCTTGATGGTCGAAACGATGAGGACTCCGGGTGCCTGGATCTCCGCGCTGGTCATCGCGCCGGTCGCGTTTGTCACCTTGGCCGAACACCTGGGCCACCTGCTCGTCACCGGGCGCATCCTGAACCGGGATTTGATGAAGGATCCGGGACTGCACCGCAGCCTCTTGGGTGACGGTGTCTCCACCTCGATCGCGGCTTTTCTCGGGGGCCCGCCCAGCACGACGTACGGCGAAAACATCGGCGTCCTGGCGATTACCCGCGTGTACAGCCGCAGTGTCATCGGCCTGGCTGCCGTGTTCGCCATCCTGTTTTCCTTCATCGGGAAGATCAGCGCTCTTTTGATGACCATCCCGACGCCTGTCTTGGGCGGTGTTTCGATCGTGCTGTTCGGTCTGATCGCGGCCCAGGGGCTCAGGATGTACGTCGAGAACAAAGTAGACTTTGCCAATAAGCGGAACATGATTATCACGGCCGCCATTCTCGTTACAGGGATCGGCGGATACAAGATCAGCTTTGCCGACGCCGCCATCTGGCAGTCGTTCTTGTCCAACCTGACGATCGACAATGTCGCCTTCTCCACTTTCCTCGGCATCGTGCTGCATGCGGTGCTGCCGGGCAAGGAGTCGGCGATGGGAGAGCGCGCGGGAGAGTAGCAAATTTCCGGGGTTTTTACAAGAGACAAACGGGAGGGTGCGAAACATGAGAGTACAGCATTTGACGGGTATCAGGGAGCTTGCCGCCGGGCATCTGGAGGCGCTGTTGGAGCGCGCGGAATACTGGGCCAAACGGCCGGGAGAACAGAGCGGACTGCTCGCGGGACGCATCATAGCCAACCTCTTCTTTGAGCCGAGCACGCGGACGCGGTTTTCCTTCGAGGTAGCGCAAAAGCGGCTGGGGGCACACGTGCTTAACTTCGCTGCAGAGTCGTCCTCGACGACCAAGGGGGAAACCATCCTTGACACGCTCCGCATGCTGGAGATGATGGGGGTAGAGGCGGCGGTGATCCGTACCAGTGAAAACGGACTGCTGCAAAACCTGGCCGAGAACGTCCGGCTGCACCTGGTCAATGCCGGTGACGGAACGAACGAACATCCGACCCAGTGTCTCCTGGATCTGCTCACGATCAAACAGCACTTCGGCAAAATCGCCGGCCAGACCATAGCGATCATCGGTGATCTGCGCCACAGCCGCGTCGTCGGCTCGCATCTGCACGCACTGCCAAAATTGGGAGCCAAGCTGCTCCTGGCAGGTCCGCCGGCGATGATGCGGCCAGAGGAAGAGCTGCCGGCCGGCGTCCGTGTAGCCGATCTCGATGAAGCGATCCGCACGGCCGACGTCGTCATGATGCTGCGGGTGCAGCTGGAACGGCATGCAGAAGCGCTGTTTTCTTCCGCGGAAGCATACCACCAGGCATATGGCTTGACGCTGGAGCGTGCCCGGCTGATGAAACCGGGTGCCGTGATCATGCACCCTGGCCCGTTTAACCGCGGCGTAGAGATCCACACCGATTTGGTCGACTCCGACCGCTCGCTGATTTTTACCCAAGTGGCAAACGGCGTCGCAGCACGGATGGCAGTACTTGAAGACTTGATGAACGGGGGAATCGGAACATGGGCATCGTCCTTAGAAACGGTAGGATTTTAAACGAAGCGGGAGAATTGGTGAAACGAGATATTTTGATCGAACATAACCGGATCGCCAAGATAGCGGAATTACTCGACAGCGAGGGTCACGAGGTAATCGAACTGGCCGGAAAGTTTCTTTCCGCCGGCTTGATCGATGTACACGTTCACCTGCGGGAACCAGGTTTTGAAGCCAAGGAAACGATTGAGACAGGTGCAAACGCAGCCGTCCATGGCGGGTTTACGACCGTCGCCTGCATGCCGAACACTCGTCCCGTCATCGACAGCGTGGAGATCGTGCGCAGCATTCTCGACAAGGCGAGCGCGGCAGGGAAAGCCCGCGTGCTGCCTTACGGGGCGATCACCCAGCGGCAGCTTGGCAAAGAACTGACAGATTTCGCTGCCCTTAAAGCCGCAGGCATCTTCGCCCTGACCGATGACGGTGTCGGGGTACAATCGAGCGCGATGATGAAAAAGGCGATGCAGCAGGCCAAGGAGCACGGGCTGTCCATCGTCGCCCACTGCGAAGACGACGACCTGCTTATCCCCGGTGCTGCTCTGCACGACGGCATCACAGCGGCTCGCCACGGACTTCCCGGCATCCCGTCCGAATCGGAGTCGATCCACGTCGGACGCGATATTCTGCTCGCCGAACAGACAGGGGTTCACTACCACGTCTGCCACATCAGCGCGAAGGAGTCGGTGCGGCTGGTGCGCGACGGCAAACGGGCCGGAGTGAATGTCACGGCAGAAGTAAGCCCGCACCATCTGCTCTTGTGCGATGAGGACATTCCGGACGATCTCGATGCCCGCTGGAAGATGAATCCGCCGCTGCGCTCGAAGGAAGACCGGGCCGCTCTCCTGGCCGGACTGAAGGATGGCACGATTGACATGATTGCGACAGACCACGCGCCGCATACAGAAGAGGAAAAGGCCAAGGGCCTGGAGCGGGCGCCGTTTGGCATCGTCGGATCGGAGACGGCGTTTCCGCTGCTCTACACCCATCTGGTGCTGACAGGCGAATTGACTCTGGCCGAGCTGGTGGCGAAGCTGACCGTCAAGCCGGCGGAGATCTTCGGCCTGCCCTACGGAAGACTGGCAGAAGGCGAGCTTGCCGATCTGACAGTCATCGATCTGGAGTCGGAGCGGGAGATTGACCCTGCCCGCTTTGCAAGTAAAGGAAGAAATACGCCGTTTGCCGGGTGGCGGTGCAAAGGCTGGCCGGTGCTGACTATCGTCGACGGCAAGGTAGTTTACCAACAGGAGAAGGAAGAGGAGTGAACCGCATGAGAGCCAGATTGATCTTGGAAGACGGAACGGAGTGCATCGGGGAAGCGTTTGGAGCAGCCGGGGAGAGACGCGGCGAGGTCGTGTTCACGACCGGGATGACCGGTTATCAGGAAGTGCTGTCTGACCCGTCCTTCTGCGGACAACTCGTCGTCATGACCTATCCCTTGATCGGCAATTACGGTGTCAACCGGGACGACTTTGAGGCCGTTCGTCCGTTTATCCACGGCTTCGTCGTCCGCGAGCACTGCGACCAGCCGAGCAACTGGCGCAATGCGCAGACGCTGGACCAACTGCTGAAGGCGTACGACATTCCCGGCATCAGCGGCGTCGATACGCGAATGCTGACCCGCAAGATCCGCCACTACGGCACGCTGCGCGGGATCATTACCACGAGCGGCACACCGGCACAGGAACTGGCAGCACAGCTGGCCTCCACCCCGCTGATGACGGACCAGGTCTCGCGGGTTTCAACCAAAAGCGTGTTTAGCTGCCCGGGAGCGGGAGATCGGATCGTGCTGATCGATTACGGCGCCAAACACGGCATCCTGCGCGAACTGACCAAACGCGGCTGTGACGTCGTCGTCACTCCGTACGACGTGACGGCTGACGAGATTCGCCGGATTCAGCCGGACGGCATCCTCTTGTCCAACGGCCCTGGCGACCCCAAAGACGTGCCGCAATCGATCGAGACGATCCGGCAGCTGCTCGGCGAGTTTCCGCTGTTCGGCATCTGCCTGGGTCATCAACTGCTGGCGCTCGCCTCCGGTGCAGACACGGCCAAAATGAAGTTCGGCCACCGCGGCGGCAACCACCCAGTGAAAGAGCTGGCGACGGGCCGCACCTACATCACGGCGCAAAACCACGGCTATGCGGTAGCTGCCGAGTCGATTCAAGGAACGGGACTGGAAGTGACGCATATCGCCCTAAACGATGGAACGGTTGAAGGACTGCGCCATCCGGACAAACAGGCATTTTCCGTCCAGTACCATCCGGAAGCGGCTCCAGGTCCGTACGATTCGGGATACTTGTTTGACCAGTTTTTGGAAATGGTCGCTCGCGCGAAGGAGGAAAAAACCTATGCCAAAGCTCGATAACATGAAAAAAATCCTCGTCATCGGCTCAGGCCCGATCGTCATCGGACAGGCGGCAGAATTTGACTACGCCGGAACGCAGGCGTGTGAGGCTTTAAAAGAAGAAGGGCTGGAAGTGGTGCTGATCAACTCCAATCCGGCCACGATCATGACCGATACCAACATGGCCGACAAGGTGTACATCGAACCGATTACGCCTGAGTTTGTCGCCCGCGTGATCCGGCAGGAAAAACCGGACGGGCTCCTGCCTACACTGGGCGGACAGACCGGGCTCAACATGGCTGTCGCCCTGGCTGAGGCAGGCGTGCTGGAGGCCGAGAACGTGAAGCTGCTCGGCACCAATCTCGATTCGATCAAGCGGGCGGAAGACCGGGAGTTGTTCCGCGCCCTGATGAACGAGCTGGGCGAACCGGTGCCGGAGTCGGTGATCGTCTCCACTGTAGAAGAAGCGGTAGCGTTTGCGGGTGAGATCGGCTATCCCCTGATCGTCCGCCCGGCGTACACCTTGGGCGGAACCGGCGGCGGCATCTGCGACAACGAGGAGAGCCTGCGGGAGATCGTCGCCAGCGGCCTCAAGTACTCGCCGATCAGCCAATGCCTGATCGAACAGAGCATCGCCGGGATGAAAGAGATCGAGTACGAAGTCATGCGCGACGCCAACGACAACTGCATCGTCGTCTGCAATATGGAAAACATCGACCCGGTCGGGGTCCACACCGGCGACAGCATCGTCGTCGCTCCCAGCCAGACGCTGGCCGACCGCGAGTACCAAATGCTGCGCTCCTCGGCCCTGAGAATCATCCGCGCACTCGGTATCGAAGGCGGCTGCAACGTTCAGTATGCGCTGGATCCGAATAGCTTCCAATACTACGTCATTGAAGTAAACCCGCGGGTCAGCCGCTCCTCGGCGCTGGCTTCCAAGGCGACCGGCTATCCGATCGCCAAAATGGCAGCCAAGATCGCCATCGGCTACACCCTGGATGAACTGAAAAATCCTGTCACCGGACAGACGTACGCATGCTTTGAGCCGACCATCGACTACATCGTCAGCAAAATTCCGCGCTGGCCGTTCGACAAATTCCAGTCGGCCAACCGGAAGCTGGGCACTCAGATGAAGGCGACCGGTGAAGTGATGGCCATCGGCCGCACGTTCGAGGAATCGATCATGAAAGCGATCCGTTCGCTGGAGATCGGCTGTTACCACCTCGAATTGAAGGATGCCGACAAGATTGCCGAAGCAGACCTGCGCCAGCGGCTGCGGACAGCGGACGATGAGCGGCTCTTCCTGATCGCGGAAGCGCTGCGCCGCGGCATCAGCATCGATGAAATTCACGACATGAGCAAGATCGACCTGTTTTTCCTGCACAAGTTTGCCCGCATCGTCGCTTTTGAATCGGAACTGCGCGAAGGCGAACTGGATCAGGAGCTGCTGCGAAAGGCAAAGCGGCTCGGCTTTACCGATCGGAAAATTGGCGAGCTGGCGGGGAGAAGCGAAGAAGACATCCGTCAACTGCGGAAAGCAGGCGGAATCATCCCCGTGTTCAAGATGGTCGATACTTGCGCCGCCGAGTTCGAAGCGGCCACGCCGTACTATTACTCCGCCTACGAGCAGGAGGACGAACGGACCGGGACGAACAAAAAGCGGGTCATCGTGCTCGGTTCCGGCCCAATCCGGATCGGGCAGGGGATCGAATTTGACTACGCCACCGTTCACGCCGTCTGGGCCTTGAAAGAGGCCGGCTACGAGGCGATCATTATCAACAACAATCCGGAAACGGTCTCGACTGACTTCAACACTTCGGACCGCCTGTACTTCGAACCGCTCTACATCGAAGACGTGATGAACATCATCGACCAGGAACAACCGGAAGGCGTCATCGTCCAGTTCGGCGGCCAGACGGCGATCAACCTGGCTGACAAGCTTGCCGCAAGAGGCGTGCGCATTCTCGGCACCAGCCTGGAAAATATCGACGCCGCCGAGAACCGCGAGAAGTTCGAGGCGCTGCTGCGCAAGCTCGATCTGGCGCAGCCGCCGGGCAAAACCGTCACGTCCGTCGCGGAAGCCATCGGAGCGGCAGAATCGATCGGCTTTCCGGTACTGGTCCGCCCCTCCTATGTGCTGGGCGGACGTGCGATGGAGATCGTCTATAACGACGCGGAATTGACTGCCTACATGGAGCAGGCGGTCAAGGTAAATCCGGATCATCCGGTGCTGATCGACCGCTACATGCTTGGAACGGAAGCGGAAGTAGACGCGATTTGCGACGGCGAAAACGTGCTGATCCCGGGTATCATGGAACACATCGAACGGGCCGGGGTTCACTCCGGGGACTCGATCGCGGTCTACCCGCCGCAGTCGCTTTCCGCCGAGATTAAGCGGGAATTGATCGAAATGACGACCAAGCTGGCCCGGGCACTGCAAATCAAGGGGCTGCTCAACATCCAGTTCGTCATCTACAAAAATCGCCCTTATGTCATCGAAGTAAATCCGCGCTCTTCGCGCACGGTGCCGTTCTTGTCCAAAGTCACCGGCATTCCGATGGCCAACATCGCCACCAAGGCGATCCTCGGACATTCGATCATCGAGCAGGGCTTTGAGCCGGGTTACCATCCGGAAGAGCAGATGGTCTCAGTCAAAGTGCCTGTCTTCTCCTTTACCAAACTGCGCCGGGTGGATATCACGCTGGGGCCGGAGATGAAATCGACCGGGGAAGTGATGGGGCGCGAGCAGACGCTGGCCAAGGCGCTGTACAAAGGATTGCTGGCGGCAGGAATGAACATTCCGACGCACGGAACGCTCTTGGTGACGGTGGCTGACAAGGACAAAGCGGAAGCGCTGGGGATTGTCAAACGCTTCCACCTGCTCGGTTTCAAATTGATGGCGACAGACGGTACGGCAGATTGCCTTGAGCAGGCCGGTCTGGCTGTGACGCGGGTGCAAAAACTGTCGGAAGGCACGCCCAACCTGCTGGACGTCATTCGCACGGGCGAGGCCAACATCGTCCTCAACACGTTGACGAGAGGCAAGGCACCGGAGCGGGACGGCTTCCGTATCCGCCGCGAAGCAGTGGAGAACGGTGCCGTCTGTCTGACGTCACTCGATACCGCGACAGCACTGCTGCACGTCCTGGAGACGATCACCTTCTCCACAGAGGCGATGCCGCAGCAGCGTACAGGCAAGGCCGTCGTCGCCCAGTAAAGGAGGAATGAAGGGATGGCATTGTCCGATGACATCCGCGAGCGGATCATCCTCGCCCTCGATTTTTCGTCCGGCGAGGAGATCGAGCGCTGTTTGGCCCAATTGGGTGAGGAAGTGCGCTACGTGAAGGTAGGCATGGAGCTCTTCTACGCTGCCGGCCCCGGTGTCGTCAGCCGGTTGAAGGAGCGAGGCCTCAAGGTCTTCGTCGATTTAAAAGTGCACGACATCCCCAACACGGCCAAGGGGGCGATGAAAAGTCTCGCCCGCCTTGGGGCCGACATGGTCAATGTCCACGTCGCCGGCGGTGCAGCGATGATGGAGGCGGCGCGGGAAGGCTTGGAAGCAGGGGCGTCCGGCCCCGCTCGGCCGCTCTTGATCGGCGTAACGATGCTGACCAGCACCAGTCAGCAGGTGATGAATCAGGAGCTCGGCATCCCCGGTGAGCTGGAAGCCGCGGTCGGTCACTACGCCACACTGGCGAAACGAGCCGGCCTGGACGGCGTCGTGGCCTCGCCGCTGGAAGTGCCGCTGATCAAGCAAGCTGCCGGTGCCGACTTCTACACCGTCACGCCGGGCATCCGCCCCGCCGGTGGGGACCGCGGGGATCAGATACGGGTGACCACTCCGGCAGATGCCTTTGGCCGGGGCAGCGACTTTATTGTCGTCGGCCGGGCGATCACACAGGCAAAAGAACCGTTGGCTGCATGGCAGGCCATGGTGCAATCGATAAAAGGGTGAGGGGAACTTAAGATGAATCAGATGGAAACAACCCAGCTGGCAAAGCAAATCGCAAGCAGTCTGCTGCAAATTGGCGCTGTCCACTTGCGGCCCGATCAGCCGTTTACCTGGACGTCGGGAATCAAGTCGCCGATCTACTGCGACAATCGGGTGACGATGTCTTACCCTGCCGTTCGCAAGCAGATCGCAGACGCTTTTGTCCGGGTGATTCGTGAGCGGTTCCCTGGTGCAGAGGTGATAGCGGGCACGGCTACGGCGGGGATCCCCCATGCAGCATGGGTGGCGGAGCGTTTGGAATTGCCGATGATCTACGTCCGGGACAAGGCCAAGGGGCACGGACGGCAAAACCAGATTGAAGGCGTGCTTCGTCCGAACCAGCAGGTCGTCGTGATCGAAGACTTGATCTCCACTGGCGGAAGCTCGTTAAAAGCGGCGCAGGCAGTACAGGTAGAAGGGGGCAATGTGCTCGGTGTAGCTGCGATTTTCTCCTATCAGTTCCCGTCGGCAGAAGCGCTGTTTGCCGAGGCTGGCATCCCGGTGCACACCCTGTCCAACTATACGGCCCTGTTGGAAGCGGCACGGGAACAAGGCGTGATCGACGCCAATCAGGAGCAGGTTCTTGGACTTTGGAAACAGGATCCACATACGTTTTATCCTGCAAACTAAACAATCCCCTGCATACTCGTCAAAGCGAGCGTGCAGGGGATTTGCCGTTGTTGTATTTTAACCGCCAATCGCGTAGGCGCCAGGGCCGATCAGGGCAACCCCGACTGCCACGGCAATCAGGATGAGATTGTACTCAAACCCATTGGCTGTAGCCCAATAGCCGTTTTTGCCATGGACGGTGAAGATAGCGACCAGCATCGTGACGACGATCAGGAACGCACCGACAGGAGTTAAAAACCCGGCGGCGAACAGCGCACCTCCGACGAGTTCGCTCAAACCGGCCAGCAAAGCCATTGCCGTACCTGGTTTGACCCCGATCGATTCCAGCCACTGGCCGGTTCCTTTCAGGCCGTAACCGCCAAACATGCCAAACAGCTTTTGGGCGCCATGCCCCATGAATGTGAGACCTACGACGAGACGAATGAGTAAAAGACCGAGATTGATCATCATGTCCTCCTTGATTATTAAACTAATGTTACTTACTTTTAATTAGTATTATCCTCACGTTACTTACTTTTGTCAAGTGGCAATTCCGATTCACAGAAAAAAGCATCTGCAGCGCAAGATAGCTGCAGATGCTTTTTATGGGATTAAACGTTAATTTTTAGCCAGCTGCCGATACTTGATCAGCATCGCGATTCGCCACGTCAAAATCATGCCAAAAGCCAAAATGAAAAACAGACCGGCGGATTGCATCGCAGAAATCGAATCGCCAATCCACAGTTTGATGCCGGACCGAATCAAAACGAGACATAACAGAATGGCGATAAACGCCCTGGACCTCTTCAGGTAAATTTCATTTCCCTTCACCTCAAACTTGGAGGAGAGGATCAGCGGAATAGATAGCAATGTACCGGCAAAAAAAGCGAGGATATCATAGGGAAACGGAGACGCCGTTCCCGGGAAAAAAAACATCGCAAACCCCGTCGACATCGCGATCGGAGGGATGATGATTTTTTTCATCGAAACCGGCTTTTTGGCGGCACGCAGGCGAACAAACATCACGAACATGGCCATGCAGAGGCCGACTGCCAAACCGATTACAGCAGGCGACAAGAGATGATCCATGGGAATAATCCCTCCACACCATTTCATTTCATCATACCTATAGTTTACACAATCTCCTCCGGTTCCTCCAATAAAAATATTACAGCTTGGCGAATTTTACGTGTCTCTGGAAACGAATGTATCTGATGGCAAAGAGAAACAATATACGGGACGGGTTAAGGGGAGAGGAGGCGGCCAACAGCAAAACAATCTGTGTTGCTCTTTATCTGCTACGGCTTCGTTGCCACGTTGGCGATCTTTTACGGACTTGTCTACCGTCACAGCTTGGTGGTTACGTTCGTCGCGTTTCACTTGTTCGTCTGCCTTGGGATTCCGATGATTCACGGATGGCGGGAGGGCAGACTGCAGGATATTTGGCAGCGAGTCTGGCGAACCGGGCGAGGCAAGCATGCAAAGGGGCTTTGGGTGGGGTTTTCCAGCGGCATTCTGTTATTCGCCGCGGTGCTCATCGGAACCCGGCTGCTGCTGACGGCGGGCATCGACGGACTTTTGATCCGGCAGACGCTGATGAGCTGGGGACTTTCCTCACGGTTTATCTGGCTGTTTGCCGGTTATATCACGATCGTCAACTCGCTGTTGGAAGAGTGGTTCTGGCGGGGGTTTGTCCTCGAGCGTCTGTCGGTCAGCATGCCCCCCGAGCGGTCCATCCCGCTGACCAGTCTGTTCTTTTCCATCTATCACCTGATTCTGGGCGTCTGCCTGTTCGGCTGGGCCTGGGGAATCGCGATTACTTGTCTGGTGTTTGCGGTGGGCGCCTTCTGGGGCTGGCTTGGTCTTCGCTACCAGTCGATATACGCGAGCTGGTTCAGCCACATGCTGGCCGATCTGGGACTGATGACCGCGCTAGTAAGGTGGATTTTTTAAGGCTGCCGATGTTTGCTTTTCAAGCTGTTCAGCCGCTCGCTGATGACGCCGCTGCGATCGCGCAGGGTATGTTTGTGCAGCAGAAAACGATTCGATTCATCGCTCGGCTGGCCAAATGACACGCCGCTTTGCCGGCAGAGGTCCGAGCAGGCGAGCAGCAGCTCTTCATCTGAAAACGGAAGATTCAAGCTGGTGTACGGCTGGTTTTGTTCAAGCTCGGCCAACCGCTGACGAAGCAGATCGAGCAGTTTTTGATCGTCTAGTCCCAGCTGACGGACGCTTGCACTTGTGTTCTCCAGGTTGCGAATGGCGCTGGCCATCATCTTTATGCCGCCGGCGAAATTTCCCCGCCGCTGATGGTACAAGGCAACGGCGAGCTGGATCAGGCCGACCCAGACAGGATCCTGCGGTTTCCCCAGCTCTTTCCAATACTCTTCCAGGATTTCATGACATTCAAAATAGTCGCGGTCCCCATGGAAATGGACAAGGTAACGGATGTAGGCGTCGGGATATTTCAACATTTATTACGTGAACCCCTTTGTAATCTGATAGGATATAATTATACAGGATTACACGCAGAAAAGGCAGGGAAAAGACGTGACGAAAGAGGAAATCCTCTCCATATTGGAGCAGCAAAACATGAAGGAAATTCTGGAGTTGATTGAGGACGCAAAATCGGGGGAACTGGAAGAGCTGGAACTGGTGGAGAGCATCGGACTGCTCGCTGACGAACGGCTGAACACGGCCGTTTTGGACTTGCTGAGAAGCCTCGGTGTGACCATAACCTACGTAGAGTTCGACGAAGATGATGAAGAAGCTGATGATTGAAGGGAAAATGTGCGCCAAGCCGACGGGCTCTTGGCGCTTTTTCGCGTTTGCTTACTTATATGTCCAAACGCGGTTTTTATTGCGGGTAGCCGGAAAGGTATCTCCTCTTCCCAATTCGATGATCATGGGATCCTCCACATTGGCCCCGGTCTCGCCGATTTCACGGTAGACGGCGTTTTTCGGAGACTTGTCGCCAGCCTTAAATCGGGTTGGTTCCCCCATCTGTTCTCACCTCGCTCTCAACCGTTATTTACGTAGTATCCCCGGGCAGCGACTGCTCATCCACTGCGCTTGGCACAAGCGTGAACAGAGGAAAAGCAAATGTGTGTTCCCGGGGGGCAAAAGCTGATTTTCCTCGGGATGGTCTGATGTACCATTCGAAAGCGGCACCTTCATCATACTTTGTAACTGTATCAGTTCAAGGGGGTGAGGTTAATGAGTTGTGGATGCGGAAAGTCACATTGCCACACCAAATGCAGAAAGTGCTGTAAGAAAAAGTATTACAAGAAGCATTGCTGCTACACACCTTACTACAAGATGAAGTGCCATACCTATCACAAAGGTGGGCATCATCATCACCGCCACCATTACCATGATTCGTCTTCCGGTTCATCGATGTGGGGCGGCCGTTCCATGGGCGGCTGGCACGACGGATGGATGGGCGACGGTTGGAGAGGCTGGGACAGCTAGGGGAACAAAAAGCGCCGCCAAGGCGCTTTTTGCCTTTTCCGACAGGATAAGAAAGCATAACTTCCTTCAGACAGCTTCCTTATCCTGCATGACGAAGTACCTCAGCGTCTGCATCCGGCATTAGCTTCGGTAAAAGCTTCCGCTAAAGAAGGACTCGACTACTTCTTCGAGAAGGCTTCAATCGAAGCTTTTCTTCATGCCAGGCAATCTTTTAAAGCTGCCATCGTACATTAAGACTAAAGCAGAAGGGAGGGAAGAGCTTCATGAACACGAGCATTCCGTCAAAGGACGAACGGCTTTGGGCGACGATCTGCCATCTCGCGGCATTTATCGGCTGTATTATTCCTTTTGGCCACATCTTGGGCCCCCTGGTTGTATGGCTGATCAAGCGGGAGGATGGGGGCTTTGTCGATCAACAGGGGAGGGAAGCAGTTAACTTTAACATCAGCTTTTCTATTTACGGGATCGTCCTCTCTTTGCTCGTCATCATCCTGATCGGAGTTCCGCTGCTGTTTGTGCTGCTGTTGGCGTGGATTGTCATTGTGATCATAGCGGCGGTCAAAGCCAATGAGGGGGTGAATTACCGCTATCCGCTCACCATTCGCTTTCTGAAATAGCGATAGAATCACTTGATCCTTGGGAGTCCAAATTTTCAGAATAAAAAGAGGATTTTTAGTTCGCGTGGCGAATATGCTCGGCAAATGGCATCTCTTCTACGAAGGAGGGATCATCTTGCTCACGGGCATTACCGTCATTGATTTTACACGACATTTGCCAGGTCATTACTGCGGCATCAGGCTCGCCGGGATGGGGGCGGAAGTCATCAAGGTGGAGTCGCTGGGAGACTCTGTCCGCCCTGTTGAAACGGGCGTTTTTACCACTGAAGCCCATGCCTTGTACCCAGACGGGATCGGCAAAAAGAAAAGCGTATGGCTCAACCTGCGGGCGCCGGAAGGGTGCGATTTGGCCTTTGCCTTGGCTGCCGAAGCTGATGTCGTGATCGAAAGCTTCCGGCCGGGCGTCGTCTCCCATCTCGGTTTGGACTATGCCGCGCTTCGCGAGGCAAAGCCGGAGTTGATCTACTGCTCGATCACGGGGTTTGGCCAGACCGGAACCATGGGCCAATTGGGCGGACACGATCTCAACTATCAAGCGGTAAGCGGATTTCTGGGGGTAAACCGGGATGTTGACGGCCGGCCGGTGGTGGCGGAAATTCCGCTTGCCGAGCTGGCTGGAGGATTGTTTGCGGCCGAACAAATCTGCGCGGCTCTCGTTCAAAAAGAACGGTTCGGGCAAGGGGCTTACCTCGATATTGCATTGGTTGACGTCCTGGCATCGTGGCTTTCCATGCGAGTACTGCCGGAATGGACGGGTCAGCGGGGCCAGGAGAGTAGAGAGACCGGCTTTCCGTGTCTGCGAGTCAATTACAATGTGTATGAAGCAGCAGATGGGCGCTTTGTGGCGTTAGCGGCACTGGAGGAAAAGTTCTGGCTGAATTTTTGCTCTGCAGTCGGACGAGAGGACTGGGAACCGTATGGCGGATTGCGGGTCGAAGAAGCGCCGGAATTGTACGAGGAGTTGAAAGGGCTCTTTTTGACCCGGACGCAGGCAGAGTGGAACGAGCTGGGGATGGAGGTTGACTGCTGCTTGACAGCAGTGGAAGAGGCCGATAACTGGGCGAGGAGCATGTACGTCCGGAGCAGGCGCTTCGCCGCTTCGGCTTATGATGAGCCGCCGATTCAGACGACTTCCCCGCTTATCGTTCAAAGCAGGATGGCGGAGGCCGCGTTATACGCAGGGGGCAGTGGAGCGGATACGCACGATGTGCTGCGAAGCAAATTGGCGATTGGCGATTCGGAATTGAGGAAGTACGCCTCATTGGGAATCATACCGGATAAAAAGTGACATCACTGTCGGCGCTGTGAAATCGGCGCCTGTTTTTTTGTTTGGATTCATTACATAATGGGGAAACACCGATCATATGTTACTTTTGGCATTTGAAAATAGATGTTGAGGGAGAGTGGCATATGAGGTGTTCTCTGCTTGGTACGATACTGGCCGTTTCTCTGCTGACAAGCGCATTCCCGCTGTCGGCAGCAGTGGCGGCAGAAGACACGCGGATCGAGGAAACCAGCAGCAAAACAGCAAAATTGCTGCAGGAATTGCTTCGCTTCGATTCAAGCAATCCGGGCGGCCAAACGCTGGGTCAGGCCGAATACCTGAAAAAGCTGTTCGATGCGGCCGGAGCCGAGACGGAGATTATCGTGACTCCTTCGGGCCAGGCCCACTTCATCGCCCGGCTGAAAGGGGACGGTAGCAAAAAACCGGTCCTGCTCGCTGCACACTCCGATGTCGTTCCTGCAGAAAGGAGCGGCTGGAGTGTTGATCCCTTTGCCGGCGTGATTCAGGACGGGTATGTGCTGGGACGAGGAGCGATGGACTTTAAAGGAGGTCAGGCCGTTTTTGCCAGGGCAGTTTTGATGCTGGCGGAAAACAAGGTGCCGCTCTCAAGGGATGTCATTTTTCTGGCCGAGGCGGATGAGGAAGCGGGGGAGTACGGTACGAGTTGGCTGGCTGAGAATTACTGGGAGAAGATCGACGCCGAATTTGCGCTGAATGAAGGCGGGTGGATTTTTCAGAACGGCGCCGGAGAAACCACACAGGTGAACATTACGACTCGCGACAAGATTTACGTCTCGCTGAAACTGACGGCTGCGGGCAAGCCTACGCATTCTTCCCGTCCGATGACGGAGAGTGCTATTTCACACCTGACCCAGGCCTTGGCCAAAATCACTCAATGGGATACCGACCCTACTCTCAACGAGCAGACGCGGGAGTACTTCCGGGCACTGTCGAGAACAGCGAAAGAGCCGCTTGCCAGCCATCTCAAAAAGCTGGCCGAAGGCAAAAAGCCGGAGGAGCTGCGCGAGGCGGGGCGGAAAGTGGTTGAACTTGGCGATTATCCGCTGCTCTGGCACGCTTTGATGCGCAATACTGTCGCGCCGACGATGGTCAATGCCGGTATTAAGGAAAATGTCATCCCGGGTACGGCGGAGGCGATCATAAATGTCCGTCTGGTACCAGGTTCTACTCCCTACGAAGTAATGGAACAACTGCGCAAGGTCGTCAATGATCCCGAGGTGAAAATCGAATTGGCTTCCGGCATGACGGACAGCGAGGCACGGGAATATTACGATAAGAAGACAAATGCTCCGGCATCGCCTGTCGATACGGAACTCTACCGGGCACTGGAGGAAAGCAGCAAGCAGGTTTGGCCCAAGGCAGAGGTAGTTCCGGCCCTGTTCGAGGCGGGGACAGACGGATCTGCCTGGCGGGACAGAGGTGTTCCCGTCTACGGCATCTATCCCTATCCTCTTGACAACGAAACCTTGGAGCGGATGCATGGAAACGATGAAAGAATCTCGATTCGATCACTCAATGAAGGAACAGAGATGATTTATGAAACGCTGCGGAAGGTGGCCGGACGTTAAACCTGATCTGTCTGCCTGGTAAGATTGAGGCAAACAGGAAAACATTTTTCGTTGAGCATGGTTGAATCCTGTGTTAGTATAAGATTATTCTATTGCGAGATGAAACAGCGATCCTGCGATGTACGTTCGGCTGCTTATGTTTTTAACCTTGAGTGTTTCTAGGGAGACAGAACTTCACGTGTATGTCAGGCCCACCTCCGTTTGCGGATGCATGGGAAGGCAGAAGCGTGGACGGGTCACCCACCTGTCAGTGCAGGTTAAAGAAACATGAGGTCGGACGGCAGAGCGGGGGCCTTGTACATAAGACAAGGAAGCCCAGAGCCTTGAAAAGGATCCTGGGCTTTTTTCCATTTTATACAAAAAAGGAGCTGCAGCCATGCATTACTATGGGAATGAGACGGTCATGTCGCTGGAACAGGCCATGGACCTGAAGCCAAACGAAATCCGGGTACTGGAGTGGGTGCGGACTTACGAATTTTTGGAGAATCAATACGGGCTGGACGATCCTGTTCACACTTTTTTGGAGATCAAGTGCGAAGCGGCCGGCGTACGCGTACGGAAAAACCGCATCACTTGTTTCCCGGATTACATCTGCGAAGCGGAAGAGCACTGTCCTGATGCGGAAACAGCACTTCCGGTATTCAAGCGGTGGGCCGAGGAGATCTTGAGCGGCATGAGAACACCGGAAGGCAATGTGTGAATGGCAGAACCGCTGCAATAAAACCTGCAGGCGGTTCTGCCGTTTTTGATTATGGTTGCAAAGTGATCGGAACGCTCCAGTTGACATCGCGGTGCTCTTTTTGCAGGTAGGAGAAGTTCAGTGTCAACTCTGACGGCTTCTGTTCCGTTTCGACCCACAGCCAGCCGTGGAAGTTGACGGTACCGTCCTCATCCCGCTTGTAGTCTAAAGCGACCCCTGGTCTGAGGACATTGCCTTGGCTGTCTTTTACCTTCCATTCTTCCGGCTTGACGGTGCCTTTCGCCAGTTTTCCTTCAATCTCGATCAGGGCTGCCGGTTGATCAATCGTCCAGTAGCTCAGTTTCTCCTCTGTGGAATCGGTTTTCATCCGGAAGCTTTTTGCCGTAACCGTATTGCCTTGATACTCCTGGCTGACCGGCTGTTTGGCTATATGATCAGGTTTTACTGTCATGGAGAAGTCGGCTGGCTCATAGGTGTAAACAGCCTCCAGTTCCAGCGTCAGGTTTTTGACGTCGCCAAGCGGCGCGAATGCGTGCTGTTCATCTTTTTGCCGTGAACCCTCCTCTTTACTCTTGGACATTTGGCTGGTTACTTCGTTCTTTTCGCGGGTCAGATTTGTATCGTTCACATCGTCCCAGGCTGCGACTACTTCCCCTCGTTCGTTGAGCAGACGGTAGTAGAAGCCGTATTCATTCATGTAATAATTGTTTGGATGAAACGGCGGTTGTTTGGCCATTTCCTGCAATAGCTGCTGTTTTTTCTCCTCGCTCATTCCGGGAGGGAAGATGACCTGTCTCTCGCCCGCGACTGCTGGTTGCGATGCTTTTCCCCATCGCGCCTTTATCTGTTTATCCCATTCGGCTGTCAGCTCGGTTTGGAACAGAAGATTCGTAGTGCTCGGCGACAGGTCTACTTGTTTCAAGGAGATGGCAATTCCCTGCGGTGTGGTGTACTGCTGGTTCACCGGAATCACCTTGGATGCGGTTTTGCTCTTTTCCATGTCGATGGGAACTTGCAGATGCCAATTTCCTTTTGTCTTGCCAATTTTATGAATGTCAAGATGGAGGGTCAGCTTGTTGGGTACTTCTTTTTCCAACGGAATTTCCATGTAGCCTTGTTGCGGGTCTGACCTTAGTCCGCCGTCCCAGTCATGGTAGACGGTATTCCCCTTTTCATCGGTCAGGTAGTACTGGTTGTCTTCCCGTGTGATCTCTTCTCCTCTGAGCAGTTCCCGAGGAAGGGCGTTTCCGTCTTTGTCCGCAAGTCCAAACGTAAACACGATGCGTTTCGGATCGGCCAGGACTTCCGTGACGGCGAGCGTGATCCCCTGATCGGTTACCTTCACCTCTGACTGGGTGATAAATCCCTGTTCTGCAGCTTTTTTTACCCCTGCGTCATCCGTGATGTTAAACAACGTTTCTTTTACAAACGCGGCAAACGTCGGAGAGACGAAAGTGCCGAGCGAAATCGCTACAGCCAAACCGGCTGCCGTCCATGTAATTCTTTTCACAATGATCCAACTCCTTTGTTTCATCCTTTGGAATTTTGCTGTCCGGGCCGCTTGCGGGACCGCTTCAGCCGGGGGAAGTTGCGATAAAGTTTCGGCCGTAAACGATTCGGGAAGCGGAGGGGCTGTCAAAGTGAGCAGATCGTCAATGGAATGGCACAACTCCCGATACTGCTGCAGGCGCTGTCGACACTCTTGACATTCATCGAGGTGGCTTTGAATTCGCCTGTTCTCCGCAGAGGGGAGCTCCTGGTCGCAAAATTTCATCAATTCCTCAGAGTGGATACATTTCATACACACCCCCCCCTTCTTTCCTTTTTAACCAGCATTCCTGGAACTTTTTCCGGGCGCGGTGCAGGCGAACCTGTACCGTATTGACGGGGATCATCAACGTTTCACTGATCTCCCTGTAGCTGAGCTGCTCGCTGTGGCGGAGCAGCAACACGATGCGGTAGTCCTCCGGCAAGCTGAGCAAAATCTTCTGAAACGCGGCAGCCTGCTCCTTTTCCAAGTATAGTTTTTCCGGAGTATCATCGTGCGGATGGTCCGAATCGCTGATCGGGATGTTCGGCAGTTCCCTTTTTCGGCGCCGCAGCTCATCCAGACAGTGGTTGATGGCGATGCGATAGATCCAGGCTGAAAATTTCCCTGTTGGGGAATATTCATTCAGCTTGTAATAGATTTTGATAAACACTTCCTGCAGCATATCTTGGGCGTCTTGCGGCTGGCCGACCATTTTGATCAGGACGGCATACAGTCTCGATTTGTACCTGTCGATGATCTGAGCGTAAGCCTGCTGGTTGCCCTGCAAGATCTGTACAATGAGCTCCTGCTCCTCCAGCATGATTTTCTCCTCCTTCAAAAAGGCGTGCTGCGCAGCAACGGATTCCTTTTTGCACGCTCACTTAGTAAAACGACAACTTCTGCAATAATCTTACAGGCCGATGAAAAAAATCTGCAGCTGACCTCGCTCTCCAAGTATACGAACAGCCCTGTTTAGCAAAAGCTTAGCGTATCACGATGTTGGAGGTGCAGTCATGAGCGGTTTTGTCGTGAAATTGGTCGTGGCGCTGATTACAGTGTTTTTGGCAGATGTCGTGCTCCCAGGCATGTACTATCCGTCCATGTATCAAGATCTGCTGGTCGGTCTGCTGTTCGCTGTGGTCGGTTATTTTACCGAAGTGATGATCCTGAGGCGGGATACGATTTGGCTCAGTACCGCAATGGATTTTGTTATCGGGGCACTGCTCATCTACCTCAGCCAGTTCGTATTCATCGGCGCCCGTGTCACATTGGCAGCGGCGCTGATCACGGCATTGGCTATCGGCGTGTTGGAGCATCTGCAGCACATCTGGCTCGTCCAGACCGGCCGTGTGGAGAAGGAAAGAACATAGGTATAGTCAGGCGCCGGGGCGACATTCCCGGCGTTTTTCATTTTTCTTGTATCTTTTTGGCGGCAAGCTGCGTCATACCTCTTGAAAAGTACACTACATAGCGGAGGGTGCCGCCCATGAATGTCGTAAAAATAAAGCAATTGATTCTGTACTTCTGCATGTGTCTTCTGCTCGCAGCCGGATGGCAAATGGTCTTGCCGCCGCCTGCACACGCAGATACTGCAGTATCGCTGCAGGTGAGCGCCGGTTTCGGGGGCGAGTATAAAGATGCGGAGCTGATTCCGGTGCAGATCACCGTTACCAACAACGGGGCGGATATCGAGGGGGAGCTGGTCTTCACGGCTGACAACGATGATTCCGGCAATGCGGTCTACTACCAGCCCATCTCCATCGGAAAAGGATCGACGAAAAAAGTGACCATGATGATTCCGGGCAATGTCCAGCGAACCTCTTCCATTCGGCTGATGCAGGGCAAAACGGAGGTGGCCAAAGGGATTGTCGCAGGGAGCCGGTTTAACTCGGATACCGTATTTATCGGCATACTTGCATCCGAGCCTGATACGGCCAACTTTTTGGCAACGCTGCCGAAAAGTTCCTTCTCCCGACCGGTTCGGCCGGTCTGGCTGCAGGCGGAGGATCTTCCCAACGCCGTTTTGCCGCTGCAGATGATGGACGTGTTGGTTTTGAACAACTTCTCCACGGGCAGCCTCAATGTAGAGCAGGTACAGGCGATCAGAGACTGGACCAACCAGGGGGGCAGGCTCGTGTTGGCAGGAGGCGCCTACTGGGGCAAAACAAGCAGTGAACTGCGGGAGCTCTCACCGGTCAGCGTCGACGGGACAGCGGCCGTGCAGTCACTGGCCAGTCTGGTATCAGGCAAGCACAACAAACCGATTTCGCTGGAACATCCCTTTACCGTGAGTACGGGAACGGTGAAAGCGGGTCAAGTCCTCTATCAGGAAGGAAACATTCCCGTATTCGCCATGGCGGAAGCAAACAAGGGCAAGGTACTCTACGCCGCTTACGATCTGGCTGAAGAGCCGATGGCCAGTTGGCCGGGGAACAGTGAACTGTGGGCAGAACTGCTGGCAAAAGCGTTTGGTCAGACATCGAACAATTCGAAGTTTGACCCGTTTGGGAATTCCTATCAGCTGATCGATGCTTCTGAAAACATTCCGGGGCTGACAGCGCCAAACCTGACTTTTCTCAGCTTGTTTTTCGCAGGTTATATCCTGCTTGCCGGTCCGGTGCTCTTCCTGCTCTTTCGCGGCAAGAAGCGGCGCAGCTACTTGTGGGGCGTGGGGCCGGCTGCGGCAATCGCCATGTGTCTGGGAGTTTTTCTCTACGGGATCGCACAGCGCGGCACGGATGTCATTGTACATAATGTCAGCTATCTAGAGCTGACCGGCACAGGACAGGCAAGTGCGGCAACCGCAACGGCCATCTTCGTTCCGTCCGGCGGCGATTACGAGATGCGGGCCAAGAATGGAGAAATGATTCTGCCGAATCGCTGGTACTACAGGGGACTCACGTCGGGGACCACCCGGATCAACGTAACTCCCCAGCAAAGCAGCATTCATTTTGACGACGCGAGTTACTGGTCGATCAAGAGCGGGTTTACCAAAAAGATGATCAAGGATGCGGGGCGGATCGAATCCGACCTCATGTACCGCGATGGCAAGCTGGTCGGAACCGTGACCAATAAAACCAGCTATCCGCTGCGCGATGTGAAGCTTCTGAATGGACGCAACGTTCAGGATCTTGGCACGTTGGCTGTCGGAGCCTCCGCCGATGTCGAAATGAATTTTGAGGTGATGGCCCAGCCAAACCGGGACAGCTACCAGGCGAGAAAGGGGCTGCTTCCGTCGGAATTGCAGCAGCAAAAGCAATTTGACGCCACCCGGGAATTCAGCATGCTCGGCATGCTTGACGAAGACAGGGGAACCAATTTTTGGCGAACGCCGGTAAAAGTGATCGGCTGGACGGAGCAGCCCATTGCCGACGTGGAAATCATCGGAAAGCGCACCAAAGAGGCGAATCTGGCTTTGGTCAGCTCCAGCCTTGACGTGAAGCCATCGGCGGACGGTTACGTCTTTTACCCGGCGGGAACGTTTACTCCCGAGAAGACTTCAAGCCCGCCCCGCACCTATGAAAACGGCAGCGGTTACTACATGGGGGCGGGAGAGATCACGTTTGAATTTGACATCCAAAAAGAGCAGCAGCCGATCAATGTGACAAAGGTGTACCTGTACACATGGTCAGAAGATCGAACGAGCTTTGACAAAAAAGTGTACAACTGGAAAACGAATGCTTTTGACCCGTTTTCCGATGCGTTTGAAAATAATGCGCTGTCGGGCGACAAGCTGAAACAGTACGTCTCGTCCGCCGGAAAACTGCGGTTGATGCTCTCGCACAAGTACGAAGAAGACAGGCATATCGGGCTGCCGGAAATCAGCGTTGAAGGATGGGTGGCAAAGTAACATGATCCAGATAGAGAATCTGCGAAAACAATACGGAAAAATGCAGGCGTTGAAAGGACTCTCCTTGGAAATCGGCAAAGGGCAGGTGTTTGGATTCGTCGGCCCCAACGGTGCGGGAAAGTCGACGACGATGTTAATCCTTGCCACCCTGCTGGAACCGACCAGCGGCAAGGCGTACGTCGGAGGGTTTGACGTTGTCAAACAGCCGCGGGAGGTGCGCAAGCTGATCGGGTACATGCCGGACTTCTTCGGGGTATACGACAACGTGACTGCCGACGAGTACCTGGATTTTTACGCCTCCAACTACGATATACCGGCTGCCGAGCGGCGGGAGATCATCCCCAAGCTGCTGGAATTGGTCAGCCTGAGCCACAAGCGGGACGCGTACGTCGATTCCCTCTCGCGGGGGATGAAACAGCGTCTGGGCCTCGCCCGCAGCCTGGTGCACAATCCGGAAGTGCTGATCCTCGACGAACCGGCCTCAGGTCTGGATCCCCGCGCCCGGATCGAGCTGCGGGAAATCCTGAAGGAGCTGCGAGAGATGGGCAAGACGATTCTCATCAGTTCTCATATTCTGCCGGAGCTGGCGGAGATGTGCGACGTCATCGGCGTGATCGAAGGGGGAGAGATGATTGCCACCGGCAGCGTGGAGGAGATCAACGCCCGGATGCAGGGGCAAAAGCTGCTCAAACTCCGTTTGCTCGATCGCTGGGACGAAGCGGCCCAGCTCTTGCGCCAGATACCGCAGCTTACCAGTGTGACGAGAGAGGGGAACACGCTGGTCGCCGGCTTTACCGGAACGGACGACGAACAGGTAGAGCTGCTGCACCGGCTGGTCGAAGCCGGCCTGCCGTTGGCCTCTTTTGGCGAGGCGGAAGGAAACCTGGAAGAAATATTCTTGGAGATTACGAAAGGAGTAGGGTCATGAACCTCGTCAGGCACATGAGAAACCCCGTTTTGCTCAACGAACTGAAAGTGAGGATGCGCTCCAACCGGTCCGCGCTGGTCATTTCCTTGTACCTGCTGGTGCTGGGCGGGATTGCTTTCGCCTTTATTTACCTGCGGACGGGCTGGAATCAGCGGTTCGACCCGAACGGGACGCGGGACATCTTCCTGTTTTTGTCTGTCCTGCAGCTGGCGATGATCTGCATGTTTACTCCGGGTCTTACCTCGGGCGTGATCAGCGGCGAGCGCGAACGGCAGACGTTGAGCGTGCTGCTCACGACCAATCTGACGGCGACCAAGCTGATCATCGGCAAATGGCTGTCATCGCTCAGCTTTATGACCTACCTGGTCTTGGCCTCGCTTCCGTTGTACGCGATCGTCGTGCTGTTCGGGGGCGTATCTCCAGTGCAGCTCATTGAAGTGTTTGGCCTCTACCTGATTACGATGCTCGGGATTGGCAGCGTCGGCGTGCTCAGTTCGACCATCTTCAAGCGAACGGGGGTCTCTACCGTAGTTACGTACGGCCTCTTGTTTGCCTATACGGCTGGAACCTTCATGGCGTCAGAATTCATCCAGATGGTGATCGACCGGCAGCGCAGCCTGGCAGGCGTCACGGCAACGGCGCAGCCCTTTCCGATGTGGCCTGACCTGCTCATGAGCCTCAATCCTCTGGCGGCAATTCTGCGCGTCTTCGAGGTAGGGCCGCTTCCGCAGGCAGTTAGCCGGAGTACAGCCGGGAACGTCGTACCGCTGCCGATGGATCCCTACTGGATTTACGTTGCCTTCTTTGCCGTGCTGGCGGCGGTCGCGATCATCCTCGCCATCTACCTGATCAAGCCTGTCAGGCCGCGGCTTGGCAAGAGATAAGGAGTGAGGCCGGAGTGTTTGTACAGCGGAATGACAGGTTGTCCGCCTTGCTTGCGGCGATCCGCAAAAGGCTGTTTTGGCAGCGGCTGATCGGCACTCTCTGCCGTTTTCTCATAGCGGGACTGGCGGCAGGAATCCTGCTGCTGCTCGTCACAAGGGTGCTGCCGGTGACGCTGTACGGAAAAGAAATCGCCGCCTCTCTCGTGCTGGTGGCGCTGCTTGGCGGCTTGATTTTCGTCTGCTGCCGTCAGCCTGACCTGAGAGCAGCGGCGTCATTTGCCGACCGGCAGGGACTGTCGGAGCGGGTGCTGACCGCTTATCTCCAGCGGGATCACCCGTCGCCGCTGGCCGAGCTGCAGCGCTCCGATGCCGAGGAACGGCTGCAAAGGGCGCTGCCGCAGGTGCTGGCAGCCATCCGGATCTGGCGCATCCCAAACAGACAGATCTATGTGCTTGGCGCTCTGCTGCCGGTATGGCTGCTGCTCGCACTCGCCGCCAACCCGATGGACGAGACGGTGCGGGAGCGGATGAAACAGGCGGAGCAGGCAGCTCAGGCAGTAGAGCAAATCGATGAAGCGAGGCAGGACGCAGCGGACAACGACCAGTTGAATGAAGCGCAAAAAGCGAAGCTTGACGAGGTTTTTGAACAAGTGAAAAACGAGCTGAAAACTGCGGACAATCCCGAGCAGCAGGCGAATGCTCTGCAGTCGGCTGCGAAGATGCTGGAAAAAATGCAGGCAGATGAGCAGCAGGTCCTCTCTTCGCTGGAACAGCTGCAGCGGCAGCTGGCCCAGCAGGAACAGACGAAAGAGGCTGCCAACGCAATGAGGAAGCAGGATCAGGCCGCGATCGAGGCAGCTTTTCGAAGCATGGAGCGGGAGCTGGCAGAACTTACCGAGGAAGAGCGGGCGGAGCTTGCCGCTTATCTCCAGGAGGTAGCCGAGCAGCTCGCGCAAGCAGCCAGCGCCGCCCATTCCGAAGAAGCCGCCAAGATAGCGGAACAGCTCCGGCAGGCAGGGACAGCCCTGCAGAGCGGCAATATAGCCGATACGGTACATCAACTGCAGAACGGTTTTATGCAGGCGATGCAGCTTGCCGCGCAGACGAATTCGATGCTGGTCCAGGTATCGCAATCCCTGACCGGCGTTCAGCAATCGCAAATGGTATTCGCGGGCGCAGCCACAGCGGCTTCGGCTGCTGCCGGATCAGGCAGCGGTCAGGCGAGTTCCGCCCCTGCCGGACAGTCTGCAGGTGCGGGCGGCTCCCAGACGCAAGGAAGCGGCCAGGGCAGCGGCACTCAGGCAGGCCAAGGTGCGGGCAGAGGCGGTTCCGGCAGCAGCGGCAATCAACCTGGCGGCGGAGGCAGTGGCGGCCAGGGGTCAGGTTCCGGTTCGGGAGGTTCAGGAGGTTCGGGATCAGGCAAAGGCGGCGGTGCCGGTCTGGGCAGCGGCAGCCATGAGCTTGTCAGCGTGCCTGCCGAGCGAATCGCGGGCGAGGGCGGTCCGACGGAGACAGTCGGAGGCCCGCTCGGCGAAGGGGACAGCGAGACCCGTACGAGCGGGACGACGCAAGTCAGCGCCGGTGTGGTCCGGCCGTATGAGGAGGTCTACCGCCAGTACGAGCAGTTTACCCGGGAGAGCCTGGAGCGGCAGCAGATTCCCGAGGATTACAAGGAAATGGTAAGAGACTACTTTCAACGAATCGAGCCATAAATCTTACAGATAGGAGCCAAAAAACATGGTCAATGCACAGCAGCTGGAGATCTACCTGGAGCAAATCGGCCAGGTCAGGCAGGAGATCGGCAAAGTCATGGTCGGACAGCGTGACGTGATCGAACAGATGATGTGGGCCGTCTTCTCCGGCGGCCACGTCCTCCTGGAAGGGGTGCCGGGATTGGGGAAAACCCTGCTGGTCAAGACGCTGGCCGAAGCGTTTGAGCTCTCCTTTCAACGAATCCAGTTTACCCCCGACTTGATGCCGACCGATATTACCGGGACGAGCATTTTGCAGGTGGATGAGGCGGGCAGGCAGCATTTTCAGTTTCAACAGGGCCCTGTGTTTGCCCATGTCGTGCTCGCCGACGAAATTAACCGCGCGACGCCAAAAACCCAGAGTGCGCTTCTGGAGGCGATGCAGGAAGGCACGGTGTCCGCCGGCGGCGCTACCCGTCCGCTGCCCCGGCCATTTTTCGTCCTGGCGACGCAAAATCCATTGGAGCAGGAGGGGACATACCCGCTGCCGGAGGCGCAGTTGGACAGGTTCCTCTTGAAGATCGACGTGCCATTCCCGACCGAGGAAGAATTGCGCGAGATCGTTTTGCGCACGACAGGCGTATACGCTACTTCCGTAGAAAAAGTGGCGGACGGATCGCAGATCGAGAGCATTCAGCGGTGGATCCGGGAGATTCTCGTCGCCGAGGAAGTGCTTTCCTATGCTGTAAGACTGCTCCTCGCCACCCATCCCAGGGAAGGGGCTGTCGAACCGGTGCAAAAGTACGTCAAAGCCGGTGCGGGTCCGCGCGGGGTGCAGGGGATCATCGCCGCCGGCAAGGTGCGGGCCTTCATGGCCGGGCGGTTCAATCTCGCCTACGAGGATATTGACGCCGTCGCGCTGCCGGCACTGCGTCATCGCATTTTCTTGAATTTTGAGGGAGAAGCTTTGGGCATCCATCCCGACCAGATCATCCGCGAGGTTTTGGCATCCCTGGAGAGACCTGCATGATGGCAGAGACACCCGTACTGGATCCGTCGTTTTTGCATCGTCTGGAACGCCTGCGGCTCGCGGCCAAGCGAGCGATGCGGGGGACGCATGCGGGCAAGCGGCGCTCCCGCAACACGGGAAGCTCGCTTGAATTCGCCGATTACCGCGTCTATGCGCCAGGAGATGACTTGCGGCAGCTCGACTGGAACGCCTATGCCCGCTCCGGCAAGCTGTTTGTCAAAAAATTCCTCGACGAGCAAGAAGTACATATCTCCCTCTATATCGACTGCAGCAAGTCGATGACGTACGGGGAGCCGAGCAAGTTTCAGCGGGCGGTTCAACTGGCGGCTGCCCTTGGCTACCTCTCTCTCCATCACCTGGACTACGTCTCCGTCTACGCGTTTACGGATCGCATCCAGTCGTCGCTCTTGTCTCTGCACGGCAAGGGAGGGGTGCATCAGCTGTTTTCATTCCTGGCTTCTTTGGAGCCGATGGGCGCAGGGAACATCAACGAAGCGCTGCGGTCGGGCCGTGCCGTACAGGGAAAGCCCGGCATTTCCATCGTCCTGTCCGATTTTCTGTTCCCGTCCGGATACGAGCAGGGGATTGGCTTTGTTCAAGCAGCCAGGCAAGAGGTGGCACTGGTCCAGCTGTTGACCGGAGAGGAGCGCCGCCCCGGCTACGAAGGCGGACTTCGCCTGATCGACAGCGAGACCCAGGAGCAGAGGGAGATCTCGTTTACTCCTGTGCTGCTGGCTGAGTACCGCCGGGCGGTAGAGGCGTTTCAGACGAAGCTGGCGTCGTACGCCCACCGCCGCGGCATGCATTACTTTGACGTGGAACCGGAGCTGCCGGTCGAACAGGTCGTGCTTCACCTGTTCCGGCAGTCCGGGTTGATTCGCTGAAGGGAGGAGAACGCGCGTGCAGTGGCTGTCGCCGCACTACCTTGGCTTTGCTTTGATTATCCCTGCCATTCTGCTGCTGTACCTCCTGAAGCGGAAGTATGAAAACCGAGAGGTAGCCAGTATTCTTTTGTGGCAGCAAATGCTCACTGAACTCGAGGTCAGCCGGCCGTTTCAGAAGCTTAGACAAAATCTGCTTTTGTTCCTGCAGCTTCTGGCTGCGCTGCTGATCGTCTTGGCGCTGCTGCAGCCAGCGTGGCCGACTGAAGACGGGGCCATCGCCCGGCATACGGTGCTCGTGCTGGACTCATCTGGAAGCATGCTGGCCCGCGAAGGGGAGTTTACCCGTTTTGAGTCAGCCAAGCAGGAAGCGAAAAAAGTCATCGAAAAGCTGGGTCCCGATCAATCCATTACCCTGATCGAAGCGGGCAAAGTGCCAAAAGTGCTCCTGTCTGACAGCTCCGACCAGACTGCCCTGCAGGATGCGCTCGATGCGGTCACCGTCCGCCCGGGAACAGCTGACAGCCGGGCTGCCTTGTCCTTGGCAAAGGCGATCGCTTCCGCAGAACCGGACAGCGGCATCATCTGGATCGGCGACGGCGGAGGGGAGGAGATACCAGCCGCCGAATCAGACGCCATCAACCTCCAATCTTTTCGCTTCGTTCAGGCGGGTACTGCAGCAGAAAACGTCGCCATCGGGACGTTTGCCACCCAGAAAACAGCACAGGGGGCAGACGGTCTGCTGCGCATCGACAATTACGGTGCGAAAGAGAAGAAAGGCAAAGTGACGATTTACGATGTGAACCAGCAGCTCCTCGATGCTGCTCCATTTGAATTAGCCCCGCACGGCAGCCATTCCGCCGTCTTTCACAGCCTGCCTGCAAGCCCGGCCTACCGCGCTGTGATCGACGTCGAACAGGACGGTTTGCAGGAAGACAACGAGCTGTGGAGCGTCCCCTACCTCGCGGAAAAAGGCAGGTCCGCGCTCGTATCCCCCGGGGGGAACCGTTTTTTGTACGAGGTGCTGAAGATCGGCGGCAGGTTTGACGTGGAACAGTTGAACACTGCTGAGGCGGCTGCGGCCAATCCTGCCGACGTCTGGGTGTTTGACGGCGTAGTCCCGGATAAGCTGCCCGAAGGCAACGTGCTGCTGATCAATCCCGACCGGGCAGTACATTGGCTTCCATATAAAGGAAAGCAGCAGGTCGCCAGCGGCTGGGACGTTCTGGATCAAGCAAGCCCCCTGCTGCAGCACGTCGACTGGAGTCAGGTTCACGTGGACAGCATTGCTCGATTGGGACAGCTGGCAGGGATGCGCGGACTGATCCGCACGGGTGAAGACAACGCCGTGCTGGCCGGAACGATCGACGGCAGAAGGGTGGTCATCATCGCTTTTGACCTGCACCAATCCGATCTTGTGCTGCGTCCCGCTTTCCCCATTTTCATGCAAAATGCACTGACGTGGCTGTCGCCAGTGCAGTCGCTGCCGATCGGCGGCGGCCATCCCGGCGAGCCGTTGGAAATCCCCCTCACACCCGGCGCTGTGAAAAGGGTGCTGACGCTGCCGGATGGCACGTCTGAGGTGCTGTCTGCACAGGGGACCTCATTTGTCTACGCCGTACCGGAGCAGGTAGGGCTATACCGGCTGGAGGAGCAGCAGGGCGAAGGGAAGCTGACGCGGTACTTTTCGGTACAGATGAGGGAAGCCGAATCTCAGATCGCCCCGCGGAGGATGCACGTCGCTGCGGGTCAAGCACAGGCAGAACAAAGCGAGCAGGCGCCGCAAGCGGCCGGCAGCTACCAGGATCTGACGTTCTGGCTTGTCCTCCTCGCCCTCATCATTGTCTTTGCGGAATGGAGGGTGTACCAACGTGGGTATTAGTTTTTTGCGGCCGATGTACCTGCTGCTGCTGTTTTTGGCCCTGTTTGCGGTGATCTGGTGGTGGCGCGGGCAGAAAAACATGCAAAAGCAGCGGCGGCTGTTCATCGCTTCGATTCGCACGCTTGTTTTTGCCTGCCTGATCCTCGCATTGGCGGGCACCCAGCTGCTCTATTCGGTCAAGGCTGAGACCGTTGTCTTTGTCGTCGACCGCTCCGCCTCGATGAAGGACGACAGCAGGCTGGTTCCTTTTTTGCGCGAAGCAGTGGCACACAAACAAGAAGTTGACCCGTACGGCATTGTCGCCGTGGGGCAGACGGCAGGAGTCGAACAGCCGCTGACGACGAGAAGCGAATTGACGTCGCTCGGCGTGGAGGTAGGGGCACATGCGACCAACCTGGCGGAAGGAATCCGGCTGGCGGCGGGGATGATCCCGAGCGGGGCCCGGGGCAAAATCGTCCTGCTCTCCGACGGGCTCGCCACCCATGGCGACGCTGAGGCGGAGCTTGCGCTGGCCAAATCGCGAGGGATTGCCTTTGAAGCCGTCTCCTTGCAGCAGCCGCCCGGCGACGAGGTCGTGCTGTCATCCGTTCGCATTCCCGACCAGCTCTACCTCGGGGAAGAATTCCAGATCAAAGTGGACGTCGAGAGTACCGTGGCCACCCGGGCGCTGCTCCGCCTGTATGCAGGAAATCAGCAGATCGGCGTCCAGCAGGTGGCGATTGAAAAAGGGCAAAACCACTTCCTGTTTTCCCAGCGGGCGGGGAGCGAAGGCTTTCAGCGCTACCGGGCGGAGATCCTCCCGGAGAGCGATACGGTTTTGGCCAACAACCAGGCGTACGCCTTCACCCAGGTTGCCGGGGCTGCCCGGGTGCTGCTGATCGAAGGCCATCCCGGCGCGGCCAAAAACCTGGCCAGTGCGCTGGAAGCAGGCGGCATGCGTGTCGATGTCAAGGAGCCGGCGCTGCTGCCGCAGGAATTGGACGGATATAAAGCGTACGCGTCGATCGTCCTGGCTGATGTAGCCGCGACCCAGGTAAAGGAACCGGACATGGTTCGGCTTCGCACGGCAGTGTCAGATTTGGGCATCGGCCTGGTCATGACGGGAGGGGCGGACAGTTTCGGTCTCGGCGGCTGGTTCAAGACACCGATCGAGGAGGCGCTGCCTGTCTACATGGACCTGCGGGGCAAAGAAAAACTGCCTTCGCTGGGCCTTGTCCTCGTGATCGACAAATCAGGCAGCATGGATGCCGGAATGGGCGGGTACAACAAAATGGAATTGGCCAAGGAAGCTGCCATCCGCTCGACAGAGATGTTGAATGAGAAGGATCAGATCGGCGTCGTCGCCTTTGACGGCGAACCGTGGGTGGTCCTCGAACCCCAAGCGGTAACCGATCTGCCAAAGATTCAGGAGCAAATCGGCAGAATCTACGCGGACGGAGGGACCGACATCTTCCCGGCGCTCGAGACCGCTTATGAGCAGGTGAAAGCTCTGCCGACGCAGCGAAAACACGTGATCCTGCTGACAGACGGCCAGTCCGGGCGCGATGACGACTACGAAGGCCTGCTGGGACAAATGGCAAAAGAAGGGATCACGGTGTCGACTGTGGCGGTTGGCGACGACGCCGACACTTATCTGCTCGAAGACATTGCCACGATGGGCAAGGGGCGGTTTTACTTCGCCAACGACCCCTCCGCGATTCCGCAGATTTTCAGCAAAGAGACTGCGCTGGCCAGCAAGACGTTCATCGTGGAAAAACCGCAGATTCCCGCGCTTGCCGGGGGCCGGGACTGGCCGGTGCTGCGGTCGGGAGTACCGCCGATCCACGCCTACGTGGCAACGACGGTCAAGCAGACGGCCGAGCAGGTGTTGGTCAGCGCCGACTCTGATCCGATCCTGGCCAGGTGGCAGTACGGGCTGGGCCGCACGGTGGCATGGACGAGCGATCTGGAAGGGAAGTGGGCACCTGACTGGATTACCTGGGCAGGCAGCAGCCCGCTGTGGAGCGACATCGTAGGCTGGACATTTCCGCAGATCGCGAGCGGGGAATGGAGAACCGAGACGAAGCAGGATGGTTCTCGCGGCATTGTCACCGTCACCCTCCCGGAAGGGGCCGAGATGCCCCAGGAGATGGAAGCGGTCGTCGTAAATCACAAGCTGGAGCGGGAGAAGGTTCCGTTAAAGCCGATCGCACCCGGCAAGCTGCAGGGAGAATTTGCTGCCGCCGATCCGGGCACGTACCTGCTGCAAGTGATGAAGCTGCAAGGCGGGAAGATCGCCTCCAGCCAGACCGCCGGACTTGCCATCCCGTATTCCCCCGAATACGGTCTCAGGCAGGACGGAGAAGAGCGGCTGCAAGAGCTCGTCCGGGCCGCAGACGGGGCGTTGATCGACGATCCGGCATCCGTCTTCAGCGGAAAACTTCCGAAAAAGTGGGAGCGTCAACCGATTTCCGAGCTGCTGCTGGTCTTGGCGGCCATCCTCTGGCCGCTGGATGTCGCCGCCCGGCGCCTGCAGCTTCCCGAGCAGTGGTGGCAAAGAGCGGTTCGCATCGTGCGGTTAGACAAAGCGAGAGGCACTGTGCCTGCTCCGGTCTCTGCATCATCTCCGCCGCCTGCGGGAAGCAGCAAATCGCCATCTGCCGCCCCGAGGGATACCGGGATTGACCCCAACCGGCCGCAAGCACAAAAGGCTGAGCGTGCCGCAGGGCAGAAAACGAGACAGACGACGCCTGCCGAACGAAACACGGAAGCTTTCAACCGCCTGTTGGAAGCGAAGAAGCGAAAGCAAAAATAACGCATGGGGCAGCTGTGCAGGCAGTTGCCCCTTCGCTTTCTGTCAGATAGGATGGAGAGTGTAGATGAAAATCAAACAGGTTTGTTTCACAGGGAGGGGTGGCTCATTTGTTTTTGCGCAGCGTAACTCTTCTAAAAGAAAAAATCACAAATGACAAAGCGTATCCGTTCTCCATTTCGGCCATAAGGGAAATGGATACGCTGGATTTCGCCAACGGAGTAACATTTTTTGTAGGGGAAAACGGCTCAGGAAAGTCTACCCTGCTGGAGGCAATTGCGTACCAGTGTGGATTTCATACGGCAGGCGGTGGAAAAAATAACTATTACGAGGTGGATTCATCGCAAGCTGCATTGGGAGAGTATATACGCCTCTCTTGGCTGCCAAAAGTGACGCAGGGCTTCTTTTTGCGGGCGGAAAGCTTTTATCATTTTGCCTCCTATCTCGATCAGTTGGCCAAGGAAGACCCTTCTTTCAACTACCGGGGGTACGGCGGAAGGTCGCTGCACGAACAGTCCCATGGAGAGTCCTTTCTGTCGCTTTTTTTAAATCGATTTAGCGGCAGAGGCATCTACCTGTTGGACGAACCTGAGGCGGCGTTGTCACCCGCGCGTCAGCTTGTCTTTTTACGACTGATGCATCAATTGGCCAGTGGCGGAAAAGCCCAATTTATCGTCGCGACCCATTCGCCGATTCTTCTGGGGTATCCGGGCGCAAAGATTTTCAGTTTTGATTCCGACATCATCGAAAGCGTCAGGTATGAGGACACCGAGCATTACCAAATAACCAAAGGATTTCTGAACAGGACGGAGAAGTTTTTAGTGGATTTGTTTCGCGACGACGAGTAGTGAAAACATGATGGAGGCTGTAAGCAAAGCGATGGGCGGTGATGAATGGATGGAGAATTGCAAAGCAGAGCAGAAGTGCTAGTTTTTGCTGCAACAGCGACGGAGGGAGATACGATGAATAACGAAGGAAACAGCGAATTCATGACAGTACAAGAAATCATAAACGAGGTAGCAAAAAATCTGGAAGGTGTGCCGGGCATTGTCGGGATCGTTTTGGGCGGATCCAGGGCAAGAGGGACACATCGGCCAACATCTGACATTGATATCGGCATCTATTATGATGAAACAGCCGGTTTCGACGTGAGGAAATTGGAGCCCATCGCTGCTCAATTGGATGATGAGCACAGAGAGGGCTTGATATCCTCTTTAGGAGGATGGGGACCGTGGGTCAATGGCGGCGGATGGCTGGTGATGCAGGGATATCATGTCGACTTTATCTTTCGCGATATACACAGGGTCCGCCGGGTGATTGACGATTGTTTGGCGGGTGCTGTATCAGCTCATTATCACGCTGGCCATCCCCACGCTTATCTGAACGCGATGTACATGGGCGAAGCAGCCATTTGCAGAATCATAACCGATCCGACCAATCAAATTGCCCAATTAAAAGCGAAAACGGTACCGTACCCCAAACCGCTGCAGGATGAGATCATCCGATATTTTCTGTTCGAAGCCTCTTTCTCTCTCATGTTCGCCGAAGCGAACACGGATAAGGATGACATTTCCTATGTGTCAGGGTGCTGTTTTCGAACCATCTCCTGTTTGAATCAAGTCCTGTTTGCCAAGAATGAAGAATACTGTATCAATGAGAAAAAAGCAGTAGCGACGGCAGATGGATTTCCTGTCAAACCGCAAGACTACAAGAAAAGAATCGATAAGATCGTGACATTGATCTCTTCCGACGATGACAAGACAAGGGAGGGAGTACAGATACTTCGCGAACTTGTCTCAGAAACGAAAGAAATTGCATCAGATGCGGGACTTCTCAAGGGCAGGTAAGCCAAACGCCAAGGGTAGAAGCAGCAGAATTGAAATAGGGGGTGGGAGTATAGTATAATAAAAGAAAAGGAGGCGAGCCGCATGAGCGTAGAAATGGAGATGCCGGATCAAGCGATGGATCAAGACGAGGGCTGCTGCTCACACGAAGAGCCCGTCCGAAAGAGCCATCATTCGGATAAAGTAAAAAACAGTTTGATCAACCGCTTGAATCGAATTGAAGGCCAGGTGCGCGGCATCAAGGGACTCATTGAAAAGGATACCTATTGTGATGACGTTTTAAATCAAATCGCCTCCGTTCAATCAGCTTTAAACGGCGTTGGGAAGCTCTTGCTGGAGCATCATCTGAAAAGCTGCGTCATCGAGCGAATCCAGGAAGGCGATACGGACGTGCTGACAGAACTGATGACTACGATGAATAAATTGATCAAATAACGAACACATAGAGCGGGAAGCAGCAGGTATGCTGCTTTTTTCTATTGGATATAAAATAGGGTACAGGGCTATAGTAAAAAGGGGCTGATTACGCCACTTGCGGGTCAACGATCAACCTACAGTCCATCCGGAAAAAGAATGGAGCGATCCAGCCATGCAGCAGAGAACGATCCTCATCACAAGTATACTGGCTTTCGGTTTGTTGTCCGCATGCGACAAAGAGAGCCAGGCGGTCCAGGTGCCCGGACAGGAGGCGCTACATAGTCAGGCAAGCGCTGCCGGGCAGACCGGCAGCCACGGCGGGCACAGCGGCCGCGGCGGCGGGCGGCAGAGCGCGGGAGACAACTTCAAAGCCTCGTTTACGTTCGCCAACGGAGGGGCAACAGCAAATCAAACAGCAGAGATGACCATCCAAATCACCGATAAAGCCGGTAAGCCGGTACGGGATTTTGAGGTCAATCACGAGAAATTGCTTCATCTCATCATCGTCAATCACGATCAGTCGTTCTTCCGCCACATCCATCCCGAATACCGGGGAAACGGCAAATTTACGGTCGTGACTTCCTTTCCGGCAGGCGGGAAGTACAAAGTATTTGCGGACTTTACTCCGGCTGGCGGCGCCGGCACGACACAGAGCCAATGGATACAGGTAGAAGGCAAAGAAGGGGAGCATACTCCGATCACAGCCGACCCGAAGCTGGTAAAAGAGGCGGACGGCAAGGAAATTGAGCTGTCCCTCAGCAGTACAAAAGCGAGTGACGACGTTACGCTGACGTATTCGTTTCGCGACGCCAGGACCAAGCGGGGCATAGACGACCTGGAACCTTATTTGGGTGCTGTCGGCCACGTGGTAATCTTATCGGCCGATGCGGAGCAGTACCTGCATGTTCACCCGCAAAACGAGCAAACAACCGGACCGCTGGCACAGTTCATGACAGCATTTCCGCGAAGCGGCACCTACAAGATTTGGGGGCAGTTTCAACATCGCGGAGAAGTCATCACCGTCCCCTTTGTCGTCGATGTGAAATAAATAATGCGCAAACTGCTCATGCCCGACTACTCCTGCACGTATGAAATGGCGACCCCGGCAGAACTGGACGGGAAAGTGCGCTCAAGACCAGGAGGCCCGGTTTCTGCTCGTGGTCTTTACGTAGGGTCGTGAAACAACTCGTCAAGCATGGCATCCCGGTTTTCCAAAAAGCGCCTGGTAAGCTGGTAGTGAAGCGTATTCTCGTACGATATCTCCTGGATGGGGGCTGCGTCAAAATTCAGGATTTGGGCACCGGGATAGGCCAATAGGATCGGGGAGTGGGTCGCAATATTCCTCCCATCATTTCAGTGCAAGCAAAAAGGAAGCCGGTTCTCCTTCCCAGGAAATCCGGCTCCTGTCATTCGGGCAAGCTCAGTGTTTTTTATCCTGTCCTTGCTGCTGGTCGCTGTTGTCATCGCCCCGGCTGACGATCGTCAGCTGCTTTTCCAGATCCCTGATCTTTTTTGCGTCCTGGATGATCTGATACATCTGCAAAAAGGTGGCTTTTTGCCCTTCCGGAACTCCTTTGATCCGGACCATCATCTCCTGCGGTCCCTGCCCCCCGTTCTGGTTTTGACCGCTGCCGCCGAGTCCGAAGAGATCTTCAATCCCGGAAGAATCGCCGCCATCGTTCTGTCCGCCGTCCTGCCCGCTGTCCTGTCCGTTGTCCTGGTCATCCTGCTGATCTTCACCGTCCTGACCGCGGCCGTGCTTTCGCTCTTCTTCAAATAATATGTTGAATTCATTGAGGTCCGTTTGCACGATTCCAATCACGTTCATTGACCAATCTCCTTTAGTCGGTCTTATGGCTTCCCATATCTCCAATCTTAGTATGGACTTCCTCGGTCCTCCTATTCGCTCACATTTGCGCCAGGCCGGATTCGCAGTTTTTTGACCAGGGATTCATCCGGTGTGACGTAAAGCGTGCGCTGCTGCTCGTAGATACAAAATCCCGGTTTGGCCCCGGACGGTTTTTTTACGTGCTTGACCAATGTATAGTCCACCGGTACCTGGCTGCCGTGCTTGGCCTTGCTGAAAAAAGCGGCCAGGTTGGCCGCCTCCCGGAGCGTCTGCTCCGAGTATTCGCGGGCGCGGATGACGACGTGCGATCCGGGGATGTCCTTTGTATGCAGCCATGTATCGTGGGCATGGGCCAGCTTGTTGGTGAGATAGTCATTTTGTTTGTTGTTTTTGCCGACCAGGATCGGGATGCCTTCGCTCGAGAAGTAGGTTTCCAGCTCAGGCCGGTCCGCTTGTTTCTTGCGCGGGCCTTTTTTGCCCCGATAGCGAACGTAGCCCTGTTCCGTCAGTTCCTCGCGAATCTCCTCGGCTTCCGCGACCGAGGCGTGTTCCAGCTGGACCAGCAGGCCGTCCAGATAGGTGATCTCTTCCTGGGCCAGCCGCTGTTGTTCTTGGACGATCTGGACGCTGTTCTTTGCTTTGTTGTACCGCTTGTAGTACGCTTGCAGATTTTCTGAAGGTGTTTTCAGCGGGTCGAGCGGAATGGAGACGGTTCCCCCCGCTTCGTCGTACCAGTTTACGGCGACCAGTTCGGTATCGCCGCGCCTCATTTGGTGCATGTTGGCGGTAATCAGCTCGCCGTACAGGCGGAAGCGTTCCGCTTCCTGTGCATCGTCCAGCGTTTGCTGCAGTTTTTCCAGCTTCTTTTCGTTTTTTTGTTTTTCCGTCGTGACGATCCGGATCAGGTCGTGCACCTTTTGCTTCACCGTGTCCCGCAGGGCTTTTTCCTGGTAAAACTCCTGCAGGCAGCCGCTGACCGATTCAAAGCCGGTCGATTCTCCGTTCAAATGAGTCAGTTCCACCACGGAAAAGGCAGCCCGGTCGCTCGTCAGCACGATCGTGGGCGCATAGTCGTGAAGCCTGATCTGCCGGAATAGAGTGGAAAAGGCTTGCCACAGCGCCTCGCGTGTAGGCAGCCCGGCCCGGTGGACGATTTCCCTGCCCAAGAGAGGGCTGATTCCGCTGAAGGCGTCGACGATCTGTCTGTCCAGCTTGCCCGCGTTCCACTGCAGCGCCTGCAAAAAGTCTTGTTCCGTCGCCGCCAGCGGATTCTTTTTATGCTGTTCCGGCGGGACTGTGTAGGTTCGGCCGGGGAGAACCTGGCGATACTGGCTGATGGCATGCGTGACGTGGTGAATGCCGTCCAGGATGGTGCCGCTGCCTGGATCGACGAGGATGATGTTGCTGTGGCGTCCCATGATCTCGACGATCAGGCGCCTGTGGGCCGTGTCTCCCAATTCGTCACGGGTCTTTACGTCTATGTGGACGATCCGTTCGGTGTCTACCTGGCTGATCGCTTCGATCCTCCCTCCCTCGCAGTGCTTTCGCAGCAGCATGCAAAACATGGGAGCGATCTGCGGATTGACGAACTCCTCGCTGGTAAGGTGCAGCCTCGGGTAGGTGGGGTTGGCGGACAGGAGCAGTTTGACGCTGCCTTCCTGAGCGCGAACCGTAAGGACGATGTCGCTTGTATGGGGTTGATGTATGCGGGTTATGCGGCCGCCGACGAGCATTTGCAGTTCGTGGACGACGGCGCGAGTGACGATTCCGTCAAACGCCATATGGGTTCACCTCTATCGGACACGCTGCGCGTTTTCCTGTTAGTGTAACACACCGGAGGGAGTCTCGCTAAGCACTTCTGCGCCGCGGGCTGGCCGAGTTGACACTGGCAAGCTTTGTCTTCTATAATAATATAATGATTTTAAGAGGCTTTTACCAAGGCTCTGGATGTGAAATCCATGATCAGAAGTATGACAGGATACGGCCGGCAAGAGGAACAGCGGGGGGACATGCACCTAGCTGTAGAGCTGAGGTCCGTCAATCACCGCTATGGCGAAGTGATTGTTCGCATGCCCCGGACCTGGGCGGTGCTGGAGGATCGAATCAAGCAGCAAATCGCCGAGCAGGTCTACCGCGGCCGCGTGGAGGCCGTCATTACCATAGAAAAACGGGCGGGGCAATCCGGCGGACTGTCGCTTGATTGGGAGTTGGCCGAACAGTACGTCCAGATGGCCCGTCAATTGCAGCTGCAGTTTTCACTCAAACAGCCCTTGGAAGTAACGGACTTGCTCAGGCTGCCCGGCATCATCCGGCAGGAGCAGGAAGTGGAGCTGACAGCGGAGGAACTGGCGGAGAGTCTGCTGCCGCTGGTGACCCGGGCGACCGTCGATCTGGTGGTCATGAGACAGACCGAGGGCGAGAAGCTGCAGCGTGACTTGTTGGAGCGCTTGATGCGCATTGCCGATTGGAACAGGGAGATTGGGCAGCTGGCTCCATCCGTCAAAGACGAATATGTGAAACGGTTGGAGCAGCGCATTTCCGAATTGTCGCGCGAGGCAGCCTTTCCGTTTGATCAGCAGCGCGTCATCCAGGAGGCAGCCCTCTTTGCCGAACGCGTCGACATCTCCGAAGAGACGACAAGACTCGGCAGCCACTGCGCGCAGTTTTCCGAGCTGCTCGGGGGTACGGGGGCGGTAGGACGCAAGCTTGACTTCTTGTTGCAGGAAATGAATCGGGAAGCCAATACGATCGGTTCAAAAGCGAATTACTTACCTATTCAACGCCTCACTGTTGAGATCAAGACCGAGCTGGAAAAAATGAGAGAGCAGGTTCAAAACATCGAGTGAGGAAAGAAGGGGAGGCTGTCAGCATGGCCATTAAGTTGATCAATATCGGTTTTGGGAACATTGTAAACGCGAATCGAATTATTTCTATCGTCAGTCCGGAGTCAGCTCCCATCAAACGGATTATCCAGGAGGCGCGCGACCGCAGCATGCTGGTCGACGCGACCTATGGACGGCGCACACGCGCGGTAATCATTACGGACAGCGATCACGTCATCCTGTCGGCTGTGCAGCCTGAGACAGTAGCGCAGAGGCTGAGCGCCAAAGACGACGAATCCGACGAATAAAGAGATCATCAGTCCGAAGAGGAGCAGCCTTTTTGGACCGCCTTACAGGGAGTTGAACAAATGAGCATGGATTTTGACAATGGCCTCCTTCTGGTTCTGTCCGGGCCTTCAGGGGTAGGCAAGGGAACGGTCTGCGCCGCCCTGCGAAAGAGAATGCCGGATCTGGTGTACTCCGTATCTGCGACGACGCGATCACCCCGAGTGGGCGAAGTAGACGGGGTGAATTACTTTTTTAAGACCAAAGACGAATTTGTCCGCATGATCGAGCACGACGAATTGTTGGAGTGGGCCGAGTACTCCGGCAATTACTATGGAACACCGCGCCAGTTCGTCGAAGAAACGCTGGCGGGCGGCCGCGACGTGATTCTGGAGATCGAAGTTCAGGGTGCCATGCAGGTCAAGGAGAAGTTTCCCCAAGGGATCTTTCTCTTCCTCGCACCGCCCGATCTGCAGGAGCTGCAAAACCGCATCGTCGGACGCGGCACCGAAACGGAAGACTCGATCAAGAGCAGGATGAGCATTGCCCGCACAGAGATTGAAATGATGGACAACTACGATTACGTCGTAGTCAATGATCGGATCGAATCCGCATGCCGGAGCATCGAGGCGATCATCACTGCCGAACACCTGAAAAAAGAGCGGCAAATCAACAAATATCGCAAATGGCTCAAGGAGGACTAGATGTCATGCTGTATCCTTCGATAGACAAATTGATGGAAAAAGTAGATAGCAAATACGTGCTGGTGACGGTTGCGGCAAAGCGCGCCCGCCGGTTAAGGGAGACCCATCAGACGCAGCTGGAAAAACCGAAGTCGAGCAAATACGTCGGTCAGGCTTTAGAGGAGCTGTTTTCCGACAGGCTGATCTACGAGAATAGCAGTACACGCAAGTAAACAACCTCACCGCAGGTTGTTTTTTTTCAGTGCCTTTTCCTGCAGAAGTTTCCTTACATAAAGCGGTAAAGCAGATTTGGATTGAGAGGAGAACATGCCATGCAGTCTTTGACCGGAAAAACCATTGTTTTGGGCGTTACCGGAGGGATTGCCGCCTATAAGGCTGCGGCGCTGACCAGCAAGCTGACACAGGCGGGAGCTCGCGTCTACGTCATCATGACCGAAAATGCCCGCAAGTTTGTCGGGCCGATTACGTTCCAGGCGCTTTCCCATCTGCCCGTCTATACGGATACGTTTGACGAACCTGACCCGAATGTGATCGCCCACATCGATTTGGCCGACAGGGCCGACCTGGTCATTGTCGCTCCGGCCACAGCCAATCTGATCGGCAAGCTGGCGAACGGCATTGCGGATGACATGCTGTCAACCGTCCTGCTGGCGACGAAGGCCCCGGTGATGATCGCTCCGGCGATGAATGTCAACATGTATGACCATCCTGCTGTCCAGCGGAACTTGCGGCGGTTGGCTGAGGACGGGTACCGCTTTATCGAGCCGGGCGTCGGCCTTTTGGCCTGCGGCTGGGTCGGCAAAGGCAGAATGGCTGAACCGGAAGAGATTCTGGAGACGGCAGCTGCGTTTTTTGCCCAGGAAGAGATGGGACAAAGAGACGCGGCCCAGCGGGACTTGGCTGGCAAGCGGATTCTCATTACGGCCGGGCCGACCCGGGAGAAGATCGATCCGGTGCGCTACATCTCCAATCATTCGTCGGGAAAGATGGGCTACGCCATCGCCGAGGCGGCGAGAGACCGCGGCGCCGAGGTGGTGCTGGTCAGCGGCCCGACCGCTCTGCCGCGGCCGGAGGGGGTTGTGTTCGTTCCGGTCGAATCGGTGCAGGAGATGTACGATGCGGTGTTTGCCGCGCTGGGTGAGAGCGATATTGTCATCAAAGCGGCAGCGGTTTCCGACTACCGGCCAAAGACTTCCTATGACCACAAGCTGAAGAAGCAGGACGGCGAGCTGACCCTCGAGCTGGAGAGGGCCCCGGATATTTTGGCTGCGGTGGGACAGGCCAAAACAGGTCAGTTCGTCGTGGGATTTGCCGCCGAGACCCGGGATCTGCTGCGCTACGCCCAAGAGAAGCTGGAGCGGAAAAATCTTGATATGATCGTGGCCAACAACGTATTGGAGGAAGGTGCCGGAATGGGCAAAGATACCAATATCGTTACGATTCTAACCAGAGACCACGATAAGTTGACCCTGCCGATCATGAGCAAACGGGATGTCGCGGACAAACTGCTGGATGCCGTGCTGGCCAAAATATCGGGCGAATCCCTGACCGACTCATGAACAGGGTTGCACAGGTCGTCGTTGACGTCCCTGTCTCCCGCACCAACCGTCCGTTTGACTACCTGATCCCGGAATGGCTCATGCCCTTGGCCGAAGTAGGCAGCCGGGTGATTGTACCGTTCGGGCCGCGCAAGCTGCAAGGCTTTATCGTCGGCATCAGCGAGCTGTCTTCCAGCGCTGCTGACGGGCGAAAGCTGCGGGAAATCGCCGAGGTGATGGACGACCGGCCGCCGCTCACGGAAGAACTGCTGCAACTTGCCGAGTGGATGAGCCGTCAATACCTGTGTCCGTGGATTACGGCCATCCAGGCGATGCTGCCGTCTGTACTGAAGGGGAAGGCCGAGAAGCATTTGCGCGCGGCAGAAGGGCTGACTGATGCGGTCAGCCGGCAGTTTGCTCTGCTGGGGTATTTGTCGCAGCAGAAGACCTTGTCGCTTGCAGAAGCGGAAAAGCGATTTCCCGAAGAGTACCCCTTGCTGCCCGGCTGGATTAAAGCGGGCTGGGTGGAGACGGAGTATCATGTAAAGGACAAGGTTACCAGCAAGCATGTCACTTACGCCAAGCTGGTCCTGTCCGAGGGGGAGCTGGAAGAGGCAGTCCGGTCGCTGCCGCAGCGGGCCGAGCGGATGAGACAGATGATCGCCCTGCTCGCACAGAGGGGGGAGCCGCTTGCCGTGTCTCGGCTGCTGGAGCTGACCGGCGCGTCGCGATCCGTTTTAACGAGCCTGGAGAAAAAGGGCTGGGTCGGCATCTGGCAGCAGGAGGTTTTTCGCGACCCATACGCCGATAGAGCGTTTTCCCAACCGGTTCGGCACGTGTTGACGCCGCTGCAGCAGCAAAGTCTCGCAGCGATCACCGAAACTCTCGACGCTGGGAAGTTCGGTGCATTTCTCATCCATGGGGTGACCGGCAGCGGGAAGACCGAAGTGTACATGGCCGCCATCGAACACGCTCTTGGACAGGGCAAGGAAGCGATTTTCCTCGTTCCGGAGATCTCCCTGACTCCGCAGATGGTAGAGCGGTTCAAATCCCGCTTTGGCGATCTGGTGGCTGTCCTGCACAGCGCGCTGTCTGCCGGGGAGCGCTATGACGAGTGGCGCAAAATCCACCGGCAAGAAGTCAAGGTGGTGGTCGGAGCCCGCTCGGCGGTGTTTGCGCCGTTTCAGCGGCTGGGGCTGATCGTCATCGACGAAGAGCACGAAGGCTCCTACAAGCAGGAAGAGACGCCGCGCTACCACGCCCGCGATGTGGCGATGTGGCGGGCCAGACAGGCCGGCGGCGCGCTGATCCTGGGCAGCGCCACGCCCGCGTTGGAAACGTACGCGCTGGCGTCACGCGGACGGTACCAGCTGCTTACTATGAAAGAGAGGGTGGGAAGCCACCCTCTGCCGCCCGTTCACGTGGTGGATATGCGGGAGGAACTTCGCTCAGACAACCGCTCGATGTTCAGCCGGACGCTGTTCCAGATGATTGCCCAGCGGCTGGAAAAGCAGGAGCAGATCGTCTTGTTTCTCAACCGGCGCGGGTTTTCCACCTTCGTCATGTGCCGGTCGTGCGGCTACACGCTCTCTTGTCCGCACTGCGACATCTCGCTTACCTACCACCGGACCAACCATACGGCCCGCTGCCATTACTGCGGGTACACGATCCGCCAGCCGGACCACTGCCCGGAATGTCAAAGTCCGCACATTCGCTTTTTTGGCACGGGTACGCAGAAAATCGAAGCGGAGCTGGCAGGGTTGTTTCCGGGGGTTCGCGTGATCCGCATGGATGTCGATACGACTTCTCGAAAAGGAGCGCATGAAGCCTTGCTGACCAAGTTTCGCACCGGGCAGGGGGATATATTGCTGGGTACGCAGATGATTGCCAAGGGGCTGGACTTTCCCCGGGTCACGCTGGTCGGTGTCATCGCCGCCGATACGTCCCTTCACCTGCCGGATTTTCGGGCGGCGGAAAAGACGTTTCAACTGCTCACCCAAGTAGGCGGACGGGCGGGGAGGCACGATTTGGCCGGCGATGTGGTGATCCAGACCTACACGCCGGAACACTACAGCATTCAGTACGCCAGCCGGCACGATTACGAAGCGTTTTTTCAGACGGAAATGAAGCTCCGCAAACAGAGCGGCTACCCGCCGTACTACCGCCTGGTGCTGATCACGTTTTCGCACGAAGATGTGCCGGTGGTGATTCGAGCGGCAGAGATGTACGCCGACTACCTGCGTCCGAGAATGGCCCAAAGTACGGTGCTGCTCGGGCCTGTAGCCTCGTCAATCGCCCGGATCAAAGATAGATTTCGCTTTCAACTCATGATAAAATATCGTGATGAGCCTAAATTGACAGAGCTGTTGGCGCAGACGACCGCTCATTTTGACGACTGGATGAAACAACATCAGGTGTTGGCGACGATTGACGTCGACCCGCAGATGTTACTATAGGAGGAAACTAAAGATGGCCATTCGGACAATTGTGAAACACCCTGATCCGATCCTGCGGGAAAAATCGAAAGAAGTGACCAAATTTAACGCCAATCTCCACAAGCTGCTGGACGATATGGCAGAAACCATGTACGAAAATGACGGAGTAGGCCTTGCCGCACCCCAGATCGGAATCTTGAAGCGGGCGATCGTCATGGACTGCGGCGACGGGCTGATCGAAGTCGTCAATCCGGAAATTGTCGAGCACAAGGGCGAGCAGAAAGAAAACTATCCGGAAGGCTGCCTCAGCATTCCCGGACTGCGCGGTGACGTGCGACGCCACAAGTGGGTAAAGCTGCGCGGCCAGGATCGCAACGGCAATCCGTTCGAGATGGAGGCAGAGGATTTGCTCTCCCGCTGCGCCCAGCACGAAATCGACCATCTCAATGGCGTGCTCTTCATCGATATTGCTGATCGCGTCTATCCGATTTCCAAAGATGAGGAAGGGGAATAACGGTTGAGCGGCATACGTATATTGTTCATGGGAACGCCGGACTTCGCCGTAGCCAGCCTGGAGGCGCTGATTCAAGCGGGTTACGACGTGATCGGCGTCGTGACGCAGCCTGACCGGCCGGTTGGCCGCAAACAGGTCATGACGCCGCCGCCCGTGAAGGTGGCGGCGCAGCGGCACGGATTAGCAATCTTTCAGCCGGAAAAGATAAAGACACCGGAAGCGCTGGAAACAGTCTTGGCCCTTCAGCCGGATTTAATCGTGACGGCGGCCTACGGCCAAATCCTGCCCAAGGCCTTGCTCGACAGCCCTCGCTTGGGCTGCATCAACGTGCACGCCTCGCTGCTGCCCAAATACCGAGGCGGTGCGCCGATTCACAAGGCCATCATCTCCGGGGAGGCCGAGACCGGCGTGACGATTATGTACATGGTCGAGGCGCTCGACGCCGGCGACATGATCGCGAAGGTGTCGGTGCCGATCGACGAGCGGGATACGGTTGGATCACTTCACGATAAATTGGCGGCAGCAGGTGCCGGACTTCTGGTCATCACGCTGCCCAAACTGGAGGCGGGCAGCATCGCTGCAGAACCGCAGAACCATGGGGAAGCGACGTTCGCTCCAACCTTGAAGCGCGCTGACGAGCAGATCGACTGGCAAAAGTCCGCGGAAGCGGTCTACAATCTCGTACGCGGACTGAATCCGTGGCCGGTTGCCTTTACGACACTGGAAGGGAAAGTTTGGAAAGTCTGGTGGGTGGAAAAAGTAGAAACAACAGGCGCTCTTGCTGAGCCGGGAACGGTGATCGCCCGCGAGTCGGACGGGCTGGTCATCGCCTGCGGCCAAGGCAGCGTAAAACTGACAGAGCTTCAACCGGAAGGCAAAAAACGAATGAGCGCGCATGATTTCCTGCGCGGAGCAGGTTCTTCGATTCCGGTCGGTGTCAGGTTAGGAGAAGACTGACGTGAACAGAACAAGACAGCCGGGGGCGAGAGAAATCGCCCTTGACGTATTGACAAAAGTAGATGAGCTTGGCTCCTACAGCAACCTGCAAGTGAAGAGCGCGCTCGAAAAGGGCTCGCTGTCCGCTCCGGACGCGGCTCTGGTGACGGAATTGGTCTACGGCACGACCCTGCGCCGCAATACGCTCGATGCGGTCATCGCCCGCTTCGTGCGCGGCGGCATGAAAAAGCTGCAGCCCTGGGTGGCCAATCTCCTGCGGATGAGTTTGTACCAAATCCGCTTTTTGGACCGGATACCCGACCGCGCGGCGGTGCATGAAGCCGTAGAGATTGCCAAGAGCCGGGGGCATCGGGGGATCGCTTCGCTCGTCAACGGCGTGCTGCGAAACGTATTGCGGCAGCCCGACGTCTGGGCGGAACCGGCGGAGGGAACGACTGCGGCAAAGATCGCCTTTTCCCTGTCGCATCCCGAGTGGCTTATCGAGCGCTGGCTCAGGCAATACGGCGAGGAGGTGACGCGGCAGATCTGCGAGGCCAACAACCTGCCTCCTCGCACGACGATCCGGGTCAATCGCCTGAAGATCAGCCGGGACGAACTGCTGCGCCAGCTTGCAGAAGAATTCCCCGCAGCGGAAAAATCTCCGCTCACCCCGGACGGGATCATTTTGGGACAAGGCAATCCGGCAGCCACCCGCTGGTTTCGCGAAGGCTTATACACGATTCAGGACGAAAGCTCGATGCTCGTCGCCCCGGCTCTTGCTGCCGGCCCCGGCATGCGTGTGCTGGATGCCTGCGCAGCACCCGGGGGGAAGACGACCCACATCGCCGAGCGGATGGAGAATCAAGGAGAGCTGGTCGCCTGCGACGTCCATCCCCACAAGCGCCAGTTGATCGAGCAGACTGCTGAACGCCTGGGCATTTCGATCGTCCGCACGCGGATCAGCGACGCAGCCGAATTGCCAAGTCAGGGGCTTGGCCAGTTTGAGCGGATTCTCCTGGATGCCCCGTGTACGGGATTTGGCGTTATCCGGCGCAAACCGGATGTAAAGTGGAACAAGCGTCCCGAGGATGTCGAAGCGATCTCCCGGGTGCAGTACCGGCTGCTTGCAGAAGTGAGCAAATTGCTCGCTCCCGGCGGGCTGATGGTTTACAGCACCTGTACGATCGAGCCGGAAGAAAATCAGCAGATCGTCGAGCGGTTTGTCGCCGAGCATCCCGAGTTCAGCCTGGATGCTTCCCTGGCGAATGACTTGCCTGATGTGGTAGGCCAGATGACAGATGCGAGCAGAGGGTATGTTCAGCTTTTGCCTCATCAGTTCCACAGTGACGGCTTCTTTATCTCCCGATTGAAGCGAAATCCGGAGATATGAGTGTTGGACAGCATGACAGGGGATCGCGGCCGAAGCTGTGAGATATGACATTACGATAAAGGGTGAAGCACAATGGAGGCAACAGGGAGTCTACAACCCTTGATTTACAGTCTGACGATGGACGAATTGAAAGAATGGTTGACCGGGCAAGGGGAAAAGGCGTTTCGGGCCCAGCAAATTTTTGACTGGCTGTACGTCAAGCGAGTCCGTGATTTTGCGGATATGAGCAATCTGTCAAAACCGCTCCGCGAAAAACTGGCCGAACACTTTCGGATGAACGCGATGACGGAGATTACCCGCCAGGAATCCCAGGATGGGACCGTCAAGTTTTTGTTTCAACTGCGGGACGGGCACGCCATCGAAACGGTCATCATGCGGCATAACTACGGAAACAGCATCTGCGTGACCACTCAGGTTGGCTGCCGGATCGGCTGCACCTTCTGCGCTTCCACGCTGGGCGGGTTGAAGCGCAACCTGGAAGCCGGCGAGATCGTCGCCCAGGTGCTGATGGCACAGCGCGCGCTTGATGAAGCAGGGGAGAGGGCGAGTCATGTGGTCGTCATGGGGATCGGCGAGCCGTTTGAGAACTTCGATGCGCTGATCCATTTCCTTCGCATCATCAACGACAACCACGGGCTGAATATCGGGCAGCGCCACATCACCGTTTCCACCAGCGGCATCGTGCCAAAGATCTACGAGTTTGCAGAGGTAGGCGGCCAAGTGAATCTGGCGATTTCGCTGCATGCTCCCAATACAGAGCTGCGCTCTAAGCTGATGCCGATCAACCGCGGCTTCCCCTTGGAGAAGCTGCTTGAGGCTTGCCGTTACTACATCAAGCGGACGGGGCGGCGCATCTCGTTTGAGTACGGACTGTTCGGCGGACAAAACGACCAGCCCGAGCATGCGCAAGAGCTGGCTGCGCTGATTGGCGACATGCTCTGCCACGTCAACCTGATTCCTGTCAATTACGTTCCCGAGCGGGATTACGTGCGGACGCCGAAAAAGGAAATTTTTGCCTTTAAACGAATTTTGGAGAGCAAAGGAATCAATGTCACGATCAGGCGTGAACACGGCAGTGATATTGCCGCTGCCTGCGGGCAGCTGAGAGCCCAGCACGCCAAAGAAACAGTGGGGTGAGGATATGGAAATAGCCATGAAGTCACATGTTGGGTGTGTGCGCCAAGTGAATGAAGACTATTTTGCCTGTACGGCCGATGAAACAGGGCGGGTACTGGCGATCGTCGCTGATGGCATGGGCGGACACCAGGCAGGCGACGTGGCGAGCCGTATGGCAGTCGAGCGCATTTTGCAGGAACTGCGTCTCGTTGACCGGGACCTCACCCCAGTAGACGAGCGGGAAGTACTTATGAATGCCGTCTTGTCCGCCAATGAAGCGGTGTACTCGTATGCCGAGTCCCATCCCGAATGCAGCGGGATGGGAACCACCGTCGTGGTTGCCCTGATCAACCAGGAAGGCGGGGTGACCGCCCATATCGGGGACAGCCGGCTGTACTTGTACAGTGAAGGCGGACTGAGGCAGCAAACGGAAGACCATTCACTGGTACAGGAGCTGTTGAAAAGCGGCCAGATCACGGTGCAGGAGGCCTCTTTCCATCCCCGGCGCAATGTGCTGATGCGAGCGTTGGGCACGGAAAGAAACGTCCGGATCGACTTGGGCGATTTTTCCTGGTCTGACGGCGATATCGTCCTGCTTTGCTCAGATGGATTGACCAACAAGGTTCCGCCTGCGGTGATGGAGACCTGGATGGAAAAGCCGATTCCTCTGCAGGAAAAGGTAGACGGGCTCGTCCAGTTCGCGCTGGATGCAGGCGGAGAAGACAACATTACGTTAATCGCCGTGAGCAATACGGCTTCAGCGGTTGACGCAGGGCAGGAAGAGGGGTGAAGCAGATGGAGAATCGTCAGTTGGGAGGACGATACCAGTTGGAGCGCCGGGTCGGCGGCGGAGGCATGGCCGTCGTCTACAAAGCAAGAGATCTCGTGTTGAACAGACCGGTAGCGGTAAAAGTGCTTCGCCCTCAATTTTCCGTCGACGAAGACTTCGTCCAGCGCTTCCGCAGGGAAGCCCAAGCCGTCGCCAGCCTGTCCCACCCGAATGTCGTGGGCGTCTATGACGTCGGGCAGGAAGACGACACGCACTACATGGTCATGGAGTATATCGAAGGCTCCACGCTGAAAGAGGTCATCAACGAACACGGTGCCCTGCCGGTCAAAGAGGCGGTCCGCATCGCGATCAAAATCTGTGACGCGCTGGATCACGCTCACCAGAATCATATTATTCATCGTGATATTAAACCACACAATATTTTGATAGGCAAAAACGGTCAGGTAAAGGTGACAGATTTCGGGATCGCCCGAGCTGTAACCTCGGCGACGATCACCCATACAGGGGCTGTGCTTGGCTCCGTTCACTACTTTTCGCCGGAACAGGCCCGCGGCGGCGTCACGGCGGAAAAGTCGGATATCTATTCGCTCGGAATCGTCTTGTATGAAATGGTGACGGGTCAGCTTCCGTTTTCTGGAGATTCGCCCATTTCGGTAGCGTTGAAGCATTTGCAGGAACCCCTGCCGGAGCCGCGCGAGATCAACCCTGCGATTCCGCAGAGTGTGGAAAACGTGATATTGCGCTCGCTGATGAAAGACCCGTTTATGCGGTACGCTTCGGCGAAAGAGATGCTGGACGACCTGGAGACGTGCCTTTTGCCGGAACGCTTGAACGAACCGAAAGTGGAGGTTCCCAGCGATGAGGATGAGACCCGGGTATTGCCGGCCATCACGCCGGAAATGCTGGAACAGGTGAAGCAGGAACGCCACTTCCCCCAGCGGGCGCGGTCGGCTGCCGCTGCCGAGGAAGAGGACGAGGAGGAAGAGACGTCGCAACAAAATCCTGCCAACAGAAAGAAGTGGCTGATCCGCTCAGTAGTCTGGTCGGGTGCGGCAGTTTTGTTTGTGGTGTTGGCTCTTTTTGGTTTTAATATTGTCGACGGAATTTTCGCCGTACCTGAGACTGACGTACCGCGAGTGGAAGGCATGCAAGTAGACAAGGCCCAAGAAGCTCTGAAGGAGAAGAACCTGGTCGCAAATCTGGTGGAGGAGAACAACGAAGCCGAACAAGGCACCGTCTTCCGCCAGGACCCCTCGCCGCCGATGCGTGTGAAGAAAAACTCAACCGTTACCCTGTTCGTCAGCAAAGGACCGGCAGAAGTGCCGATGGATCGCCTGGTCGGGCTGGATCGTTCCCAGGCGGAGAGCCTGCTGAAGCAGAAGGGCTTTAACCTCGACAACGTAGACTTCACCGAGCGAGAGGACAGCCAGGCGCCTGTCGGACAGGTCATCGACCAGTCTCCGAGCGAGGGCGTCTCCGTCATTCCGTCCAAAGCGCAGGTAAAAGTAGTCGTCAGCAGCGGGGTGCCGATGACCAAGATGCCAGGTGTTATCGGCAAGACTGTCGAATTGGCGGAGATCGATCTGCTCAAGGCAAAATTGGCCAAAGCGGATGAAGTGAAATACCAGCCGTCCTTCGAGCCAAAAGGCAAGGTAATCGGCACGTTCCCTTACAACGCCGGCGACGATGTACCTGAGGGTTCCAAAGTTACGCTGATCGTGAGCAACGGCGAGTACCCTGCCGATACCAAGACGGGAGACTACTCGGTCTTAATCGACCTCAATTTCGGCGAAACCGCCGAGATCAAGATTGTGGTCAACGACGCCCGCGGCGACAATCAGGTGGCATTGAACGAGACGATTGACGAAAGCACCGGTTTTAACGTTCCCCTGGTGCTGGCGCCGAATAAAAACGGCAAGATCGTCATCTATAAAAACGGAGAACTATATCAGACCTACAACGTCGACTATCACAATTTCTAGGAGATATCATGAAAATGGAGGGAAATAATGCCAGAAGGACGCATCGTGAAAGCGTTGAGTGGTTTTTACTACGTAGATAACGGCGAACAGGTCATCCAGTGCCGGGCAAGAGGGCTGTTCAAGAAAAAAGATGCCAGAGTCACGCCGCTGGTTGGCGATTGGGTTGTGTACGACACGGTGAGCGAGGCGGAAGGGTATGTGATGGAGGTTGGCGAGCGGACCACCGAGCTGGTTCGCCCGCCGGTCGCCAACGTCGACGCAGCTGTATTGGTCTTTTCCATGCGGACCCCTTCCTTTTCCTCCGCGCTGCTGGACAAGTTTCTGGTGCATACCGAGACGGCCGGGATCGAAGCGGTGATCGCTCTGTCCAAGGCCGACTTGGCGGACCAGGCAGAGCTGGATGAGATTTGCCAAAAGTATCGGCAGATAGGCTATCGCGTCATTCCCACCTCCACGCAGGACAAGCGGGGGCTGGAAGAGATTCGCCAGGCGCTGGCATCCCATATCGCCGTCTTCGCCGGTCAGTCCGGTGTAGGAAAATCATCGCTGATCAATGCCCTTTTCCCCCATGCCCGTCTGCAGACGGGACAGGTGAGCCACAAGCTTGGACGGGGACGGCATACGACCCGCCACGTCGAACTGATCCCCCTCGAAAAGGGGAGTTATGTAGCGGATACTCCTGGATTCAGTTCGCTTGACTTCGTCGATTTGACGGAACTGGACCTGGCACAGGCGTTCCGCGAATTTAACAGCTATGCGGACGAATGCAAGTTTCGCGGCTGTCTTCACTTGCGCGAGCCGGGCTGCGCCGTCCAGGCCGCCGTTGAGAACGAATTGATCGACGCGGAGCGGTATGAACACTACAAGCAGTTTGCTGAAGAGCTAAAAGAGTACCAACGGAGGAACAAACCATGGTAAAAATCGCCCCATCTATCCTCTCCGCCGATTTCGCCCGTCTGGGAGCCGAGATTCAAGACGTAGAGCGCGGCGGCGCGGACTGGATTCACATCGATGTGATGGACGGCCGCTTTGTGCCGAATATTACGATCGGGCCGTTGATTGTGGAAGCGGTGCGTCCTGTCACCAAGCTTCCGCTCGACGTTCACCTGATGATCGAAGAGCCGGATCGGTACATCTCCGCCTTTGCCAAAAGCGGCGCCGATCTGATCAGCGTGCACCAGGAGGCCTCTCGCCACCTGCACCGCTCGATCTACGCCATCAAAGAACAGGGCGTCAAGGCAGGGGTCGTGCTGAACCCGGCTACCCCGCTGGTGACGATCGAATCCGTGCTGGCAGATGTGGACCTGGTTCTGCTGATGACGGTCAACCCCGGCTTCGGAGGGCAGAGCTTTATTCACAGCGTCCTGCCCAAGGTGTCGGCGCTGCGGCAGATGCTCGACGAACGGGGACTGTCCCACGTAGAGATCGAGATTGACGGCGGCGTTAACGCCGAGACAGCCCGCCTTTGTGAATCTGCCGGCGCAACCGTATTGGTTGCCGGATCAGCCGTGTTCAACAAACCGGACCGCGCACAGGCGATCGCCGCCATCCGCGGCTAAAAGAGAAGTACAGGTCGATTGGGCCTGTACTTTTTTGTTGATCGTCCGCTATTTTCTGGTCCAGTTCGAAGCGGAAGCGTTTGTCGAATAGCTGAAGGCATGCAAAGCACCTTCGGGGGAGTCCCGAGGGTGCTTTTTGCGATCATAGATCAAAAATCTTTGCGGGAAAAAATCCGCGCAGCTGCCACGTAAGACAGGAGGAATAAGACAATCGCCGCCAACAGCATGAACAATTTCCCGGTGTATACGGTGAGTTGAAACGAAATAACAAGCGTAATCATCAGGAGTATCGTCATGACAATATTTGCAACCTGTTCGCCCTGATTACTGATCCAGTAAAAAATCGGCAGGTATAAGGAAGAGAAAATCAATGCCAAACTGAGCAGCATGACTGCTTGCCCGACAGACATCCAGGCGACCTGTGCATCGGGAACCAGTTGATGGAAGATCATACTCGTTACAACCGCGATCACCACTCCCGCCAGGCTGTAGAAAAGCGCTCCAAGGTATTTGGCGGCGACGATCTGTGTACGGCGAATCGGCAGGCTGCCCAGTAAAATGTAGTTTTTATTTTTCAAGTCATTGCTCGTACTGTTCAACAGCATGATGGCAAGCGGAAACAGGCCGACTGTGAGAAAACCCCCGGAAATGTTGACGAACGTAATGGGGAAAACCGCAATGTAAAAGAAAATCCCAAGAATCGATTTTTTCATCACCAGCAGATCTTTTACGATTAGGTTAAACACGAGCGTTTCCCCCTTTTACCGTAAAAAAGATGATATCCTCCAAAGACGGCACCTCCAGCAGTGCATGATCTCCGAACTGCCGGGCCGCCTCTGCCCGGTTATCAGCCAGCCCTTCAAACCCTACCCCTGTCTCGCGAATGCCGACAAACAGTTGACGGGTATCCCGGTCAAGCAGTTCCTTGCTGCCCTTGACCAGGACGTAGCGCTCCAATACCCTGTCCTTCGCTTCGCTGAAGACGATCTGTCCGCGATTGACGAACGTGATGTAATCGGCGATCCGATCGAGGTCGGTCGTAATATGTGTAGAGAACAGGATGGACTTCTGCTCGTCCAGGATAAGACCGGCGAGGATATCCAAAAGTTCTCTGCGAAAGACCGGGTCAAGGCCGGCGGTAGGTTCATCCATGATCAGCAGGTCGGCCTCATGTGACAAGGCCAGGGCGAGTGAAAACTTCATTTTCATCCCTTTAGACAAGTCCTTGATTTTTTTGTTTTCCGGGAGTTCGAACTCCTTCAGATATCCCCTGAATACATCTTCGCTCCAGTTCTTGTAGAATGGGGCGATGACCCGCTTCATCTCGGCGATGGTCAAGTCCTCATAGTAGTAGCTTTCATCCGGTACGAAGGCGATGCGCTGCTTGATTTCTTTTTCGCATTCGGGCATTTTTTGGCCGCAGACGGTTATCTCTCCGCTGTCCGGGACGACGATGTTCATGATCATCTTGATCAACGTGCTTTTTCCCGAACCGTTCGGGCCGATCAGGCCGGTGACAAATCCCTGTTTGACGCCGAACGAGATGTCCTTTAGGGCAAATGATTCGTATTGTTTGTTCAAGTTGCGGATGTCAATGATGTTCATGGTTTTCCTTCTCCTCCTGATAAAGCATGCGCAAGTGGTCGAGCAACTCCGGCATGCTGATTCCCAGTGCCTTGCTTTCCTGAGCAATTTCGATCAGCTTTTCTTCCCACTGCTTGAGCCGCTGCTCGCGGATAAACGCTTGATTGGCGCCGGAGACGAACGAGCCTTTGCCAACCACCGAGTCAATCAATCCTTCCTTTTCCAGCTCTTCATAGGCCCGTTTGGTGGTGATGACACTGATTTGCAAATCCTTGGCCAGCTGGCGGATGGACGGCAGGCTTTCGCCGGGAGACAGTTCACCACTCAGGATGCTCTGCTTGATCTGGTTTTTGATTTGCAGGTAAATCGGGTCTGCAGAGGCATTTGATATGAGAATGTTCATCATCGAATCACCGACCAGTGTGTGTATTTTGTTTATAGTGTGTATATATAATATATACACATGAAACAGAGGAGTCAAGATAAAGTCAGACACTTTTTTCCGATAAAATAATATTGAATACAAATTCTTTTAGTGGTATATTAATTCAGTCAGTTTTACTAAACACAAACGACATAAGGGGTTATCTGAACATGAATAAACGAAACAGATTTGTTGCACTTGCTATTTCCTCCGTCCTTGCTCTCGGCGTTCTCGCCGGATGCGGCTCAGGCGCCAGTACGGGAGCAAGCAACGCAGATAACAATCAAGAACATGCCAAGCCTAAGCTGATCATGGGTACGTCGGCGGATTACAAGCCGTTTGAGTACCACGACACCTCAAGCGGCAAGGATGAAATCGTCGGATTTGACGTCGACATCGCCAAATACATTGCGAACGAAGCAGGATTTGATTTGGAAATCAAGGATATGGACTTCAATGGCTTGCTGCCGGCTCTGCAGTCAGGACGCGTCGACTTCGTCATGGCCGGGATGACTCCAGACGAAAAGCGCAAGAAAAACGCTGATTTCTCCGATGTCTATTTCGAAGCAAAGAATACGATCGTCGCGAAAAAAGGGAGCGGGCTTGCCAAACCTGAAGATTTAGCCGGCAAGAAGATAGGAGTGCAGCTCGGTTCGATTCAAGAAGAGGCAGCCAACACGATCGCCGAATCGGCCAAGGGGCTGCAGGTCGTGTCGCTCAATAAACTGGGTGAAATCGTGCAGGAATTGAAATCGGGCCGGATCGACGCCGCGATTATCGAAGACGTGGTAGCCAAGGGCTACATGACGACCAATCCCGATTTGGAAATGAGCCCGCTTCCACAGGACGGTTCAAACGGTTCGGCTGTCGCTTTTCCAAAGGGCTCCGCAAACGTGGACAAGTTCAACCAGGCGATCAAAAAGCTGCAAGACAGCGGCGAACTGGATAAGCTAATCAAGAAGTGGTTCGGCGAATAAGCAGCCAGATATGGGGTGTAGCAGGGAATGCATCTTGATTTTTCACAGATAGACTTTCGATATATAGCCGAGGGGATGTACACGACGCTGGAATTTACCGTCCTGGCCGCGATTTTCGGCTTTGTATGGGGGGCGGTGCTGTCGCTGTTCAAAATCTCCAGCATCGCGCCGCTCAAGTGGTTCGCCGTCTTCTATACCTCGATTTTCCGCGGGACGCCGCTGATCCTGATGATCGCACTGGTGTACTTCGCCACGCCGCAGTTGACCCAGTACGATATCACGGCGCTGCAGGCGGGCGTGATCACACTGGGGTTGAACTCGGCAGCGTACATCTCAGAGACGATTCGCGCCGGGATTCTCGCGATCGACAAGGGACAACGGGAAGCGGCGATCGCCCTTGGCGTTCCGTACCGGCAGATGATGCTCGACATCATCTTTCCGCAGGCGTTGAAAAACATCCTGCCGGCGATGGTGAATGAGAGCATCGCGCTGCTGAAGGACTCCGCGCTGGTCTCGACGATCGGCGCGCTGGACATCCTGCGCCGCGCCACTATCGTCGGGGCCAACACGTTCCTGTACTTTGAACCGCTGATCTTCGCGGCCCTGCTCTACTACGTCATGGTCATGCTGCTGACATTGGCGGCGCGGTCTTTGGAGAGGAGGCTGAGACGAAGTGATTAAAGTGGAAAACTTGTCGAAATCGTTCGGGAAGCTGGAGGTTCTCCACGACATCTCGACCGAAGTCAAAAAAGGGGATGTCGTGGCGATCATCGGTCCATCCGGCTCCGGCAAATCAACTCTGCTTCGCTGTATGAACCTGCTGGAGGTTCCGACCACGGGCAAGATCCTCATCGACGGTACCGACATCACCGCGAAAAAGGCGGATGCGATGCAGGTTCGCCAGATGATCGGGATGGTGTTTCAACACTTTCACCTGTTTCCCCATATGACCGTACTGGAGAATTTGACATATGCGCCGGTAAAAGTGAAGAAGCTGGCAAAAGACGCTGCCCGGCAAAAAGCGCGGGAGCTGCTAGGCAGAGTCGGCCTCTCCGACAAGGCGGACGTGTATCCGTCCAAACTGTCCGGCGGCCAGAAACAGCGGGTGGCGATCGCCCGTTCGCTGGCGATGGAGCCGGAAATCATGCTGTTTGACGAGCCGACCTCAGCGCTTGATCCGGAGATGGTCAAAGAGGTGCTGGAAGTGATGAAGACGCTGGCCCATACCGGAATGACGATGGCGATCGTCACCCACGAGATGGGCTTTGCCCGTGAAGTGGCGGATCGCATCCTGTTCCTCGACGGGGGGCGCCTGATCGAGGAAGCACCTCCGGAACAGTTTTTCAGCAGGCCGCAGAGTGAACGGGCCAAACAATTTTTGGAAAAAATGCTATAAAAGTAAAAGAAGCTGCGGCATCCTTAAGGCGATGCCGCGGTTTTTCTTTTGCAACCGGGGGCTGGGGGCTCTACAATAAAGAAGGAGAGCCAAAGAAGAGAGGGTACCGAGATATGAAGCAGAAACAAGAGAAAACCGTCGCCGGGCGGGTGCATATATGCGCCGGAGGGACGCTGGATGTACTCCCGAATGCAATGCCGGGAGACATCCTGATCGGGGTAGACGCCGGTGCGCTGCGCCTGCTGGAAGCGGGAGCGGTGCCGACACTGGCCGTCGGCGACTTTGACACGATCGGCGAAGCAGGCTTGTCTAAGCTCGTCCGCTCCGGCGTGGAGATTCGCCGTTTTCCGGAGAGAAAGGATGCGACTGACAGCGACATCGGACTGCAGGCGGCGCTGTCGTTTCAGCCCAAGGAGATCTTCATGTACGGCGCGCTGGGCGGGCGGATGGACCACTCGCTGGCGAACGTGCAGCTCTTGTGGCAGGCCCATCAGGCAGGTGTCTGGATGCAGATCGAGAGCGGAGACAACCGTATCGCCCTGCTGTCTGAGCGCTTCCGCCGCTGCCGGCTGACCAGGGATCACTACCAGTACGTCTCCCTGCTGCCGCTAAGCCCGCTGGTGACCGGAATAACCTTGGAAGGCTTTGCCTACCCGCTGCACGACGCGAGGCTGGAGCTGGGCTCGACGCTCGGCGTGAGCAATCAGTTGACAGGGGAAGCTGGCAGGATTCAGATCGAAAGCGGGGCCCTGCTGGTCATGTCAACTCGAGACGCAGGCGGCCGGCAGGACGAGAAGCTGGAAAAAAACCCGGGATCGGCAGGCTAGTCTGACGGCACAATTGACATTTTTGCGCATATACTTATCAGGTAGGATCATGGCCCACCTGATTTTTTTTGATTAACGACCGTGTTTGGCACATGTTTGGCCCCCTCTGGAATAAGATGTAGTATACATGTTTCGGATTATGCCTGGGGGGGTGCGACATACAAATGGGATTTCGCTCTATTCGGGTACGGCAGGGAATGGCCGTTAAACGTATTGTTGGCGTCTGTTTGGCTGTCGGGGGGTTGACCATTCTGTTGAGCTCCGCGCCTCTATGGGTGTGGTATGCCATTCTAGGAACAGGACTAATGGCCGTCGGGTGGTTTCTCTTTCATCACAAGTAATCCGATAAGGAGGGGTCGAAATGCGTTTCTATACCATCAAATTGCCAAAGTTTCTAGGTGGCATGATACGCGCCGTAATCGAGGCATTCAACAGAAAAAAGTAAGCTGAACACTACAGCCTTTTCATGTGCCGGGGATGCACGGAAAGGCTTGCCCCCTTGCCTGTGTGGGACAAGACGGAGATACCCTTCTGGACTAATAAATCGCGGTCATGCCAGGAAAATACAAAAAAGCACCCGACAGGTGCTTTTTTCGCATGGCATAAGAAATTATACGCGGGTCACAAGACCGGATTTCAGCGCTCTCGTGCTGACATAAACGCGCTTCGGTTTGCCGTTTACCAGGATGCGCACTTTTTGTACGTTGACACCCCAAGAGCGGCGAGTTGCACGCATCGAGTGGGAGCGTGCGTTGCCAGCTTTTGCAGATTTACCAGTAACAAAACATCTACGTGCCATGAATTTCCACCTCCCTCACAGCGTGTAAAACAAGAAAAGCTTCTGCAGAACTGTATAAACACTTGGATATAGTAGCATACCCTCCTGTCAATTGCAATACTTGACAGGATTTTCTCTTTGAAGGGCTGACATTCAGGTGAAACGATGGCGAAAAAACTTCATTTACGCTTATTGATGTAGTAGAATTGGGAAAAGGTAAAAAACGAGTGCAGCATTGTCCGTCGCCTGCAACCAGACTTGGTGTGAGCCAGGTTTTTCATAACAAAGGAGGGTCTTGCATGCCAGTGGAAATGAATACGCCTCTTGGAAAGATCGATGTGACAGAGGAAGTGATCGCGCGGATTTCCGGCGGCGCCGCGATGGAAGTATTCGGCCTGGTCGGAATGGCATCCCGCAAAGCGTTCAAGGATGGCATCGCCGAGATGCTGAGGTTGGACAATTTGAGCAAGGGTGTCGTCGTTCGCAATGAAAACGGTCAAGTCGTGTTGGACATGCATATCATCGTCAGTTACGGCACGAAGATTTCCGAAGTGGCGGGCAATGTGCAGCGCCGCGTCCGATATACGCTGGAACAGACGGTAGGCATCGACGTTTCCGCCATCAACATCTTTGTGCAGGGAGTCCGGACAGAACGGGAAACGTAAGGAGGAAACTGAGTGGTATACAAGCTTCTAAGTGGCGACCTGTTTTTGCAAATGGCCTTGCTGGGTGCCCACAACTTGTTTAAAAACGTCAAGACCGTCAATGCCCTGAACGTCTTTCCGGTACCGGACGGCGATACGGGAACCAATATGAACTTGACGTTTACTTCCGGTGTCGACGAGCTGACCCGGAAGCCTTCAGAGCGCATCGACGACGCCGCAGCAACTTTGGCAAAAGGCTTGCTGATGGGGGCTAGGGGCAATTCCGGAGTCATTCTGTCCCAGCTTTTTCGCGGCTTTCACAAGGCTGTCGCGGGAAAAGCGGAGGTCGATGCCCGGCAGTTCGCGGAAGCTTTCAAAACAGGTGTTGAAACCGCCTACCAAGCTGTAATGAAACCTGTAGAGGGCACCATCCTGACGGTGGCCCGCGAAGCGGCCGAGGCGGCAGTGCGGAAGGCGCGTATGACGGATGACATCACCGCGGTGATGGAGGGCGCGTACAGCGAGGCGCTGGCGAGCCTGAGCCGCACTCCCGAGCTGCTGCCCGTTCTGAGAGAGGTCGGCGTGGTGGACTCCGGCGGGCAGGGATTGGTATTCATCTACGAGGGATTTTTGCGCGCTATGCAGGGGGCGACAGCGCCGGCAGACAGGGCGAAGCCGGAGGCCGCTGCCGCCGATATAGAGCAGTTGGTTGCCGAGCAGCACCATGCGCAAACCCACATGAAGACAGAAGATATTACATACGGCTACTGTACGGAATTTATGGTTCGGCTGAAGCAGAGCACCGAAGCGGGCAAGAAGCCGTTTATCGAGGCGGCCTTCCGCAATCACCTGGCGGCGATGGGAGATTCGCTGCTGGTAGTCTCGGACGACGAACTGGTGAAAGTACATATCCACGCGGAACACCCGGGCGAAGTGCTGCAGTACGCCCAACAATTTGGCAGCCTTCACCGGCTGAAGATCGAAAACATGCGGGAGCAGCATGCCAACATCGTCAAGGAGACGGAAGGCATGACGGCTGAAAAGCGTCCGGAAGAGGCTGTTCAGCCGCCCGACACGAAGCGGCAAAAGCCTCCCTACGCCCTGATCGCCGTAGCTGCCGGAAGCGGCATCAGCGAGCTGTTTCACGGGCTGGGCGTGCAGGTCGTAGTCGAAGGCGGACAGACGATGAATCCGAGTACGGAAGACCTGCTGAAGGCGATTGGCCAGGTTGCTGCCGAAAGGGTGTACCTTTTGCCCAACAACGGGAATATTGTGATGGCGGCTAAGCAGGCGGCGGAGCTCGCCGAGGTGCCTGTCACAGTCATTCCGGCGAAGAGCGTGCCGCAGGGAATGGCAGCAGCCGTCGCATTTAACAGCGGGGCAGGCGAAGCGGCCAATACGGAGAATATGCTGCGGGCGATCGAACAGGTAAAGACCGGACTCGTCACGCAGGCGGTCAGGGAGACGAAGCTGGGGGAAGTTTCGATCAGGGAAGGCGATTTTATCGGGATTGCCGACGGCGAGGTCGCGGTGGCGGAAGCTGACCTTTTGTCGTGTGCGAAGTCACTCCTGCAGCAGCTGGTAGATGAAGAGACGGGGGTCGTCACGCTCCTTTACGGAGAGAGTGCGACGAAAGATCAGGCAGAAGCGCTCCAGGAGTGGCTCACTCACATCGCTCCGGATGCAGAAGCAGAAGTATCCTATGGCGGACAACCCCTGTATCCGTTGATGATGGCAGTGGAGTAGGAAGCAGTAAGGAGGATATTGTATGCCACCGATTGTCATTGTAACAGACAGCGCATCCGACATTGACCAGTCCCTGCAGCAGACGCTGGGAATCGAAGTCGTTCCCCTGAAGGTGAGATTTGGCGAAGAAGAGTATCTGGACGGCGTCACCCTGCGTGCGGATCAATTTTACGAAAAGCTCAGGCAGTCACCGGTGCTGCCGATGACCTCGCAGCCTTCGACAATGGATTTCGCCGCCAAGTACAAGGAGATCATCGCGAGGCGCGGACCCGATGTCCAAATCATCGTACTGACCCTTTCGGCTGCGCTATCCGGCACCCATCAGTCTGCAGTGATTGCCAAATCCATGCTGGAGGAAGCAGCGGATATCACGGTGATTGACTCCAAAAAGGCTTCGTTTGTCTACGGATTAATCGTGGTCGAAGCGGCCCGCGCGGCTCTGGCGGGACAGTCGAAGCAGCAGGTGCTCGACCTGATCAACCGCTATATAGAATCCATCCAGGTCTACTTTATCATCGATACGCTTGAATTCCTGCAAAAGGGCGGACGAATCGGCAAAGCGTCTGCGTTCCTTGGTTCTCTGCTCAACATCAAGCCCATTTTGTACCTGGATGAAAGCGGAGTTGTGACCCCGTATGAGAAAGTGCGCGGCTCCAAGAAAGCGGTGAGCCGGATGATCGAACGGCTGAAGGAGTATGCAGGGACCTCTCCTGTCAAGGCGGCGATTATCCATGCCCAGTCGCCAGAGGAGGCGGAAGCATTGCGGGAGCGGGTCCAAACGGAGATGAACGTGGTCGAAGCCTTTCAGGCCGAGGTCGGCCCTGTCGTCGGTACTCATACCGGCCCTGGGGTGCTCGGCTGCGCCGTGGTGAAGGTGTGACGTACATAACAGGAGCAGGCGCTCCCGCTGTTGGCGGGGGCGCGTTTTTTACCGCATAGGAAAGTATAACTTTCCTATCGGCATAAAAAGCATCCATAAAAGAAGAACCAGCTTCTTCGAGATGGCTTCGATAGAAGCTTTTTTTACGCCTCCTGCCTGCAGTGTTTGATCGTGTCGATGAACCCATCCCACCCGCCGGATCGCTCCCGCAAGATGTGCGGACAGTTTTTGCCGCTCCAATGGTGGTGCTGCACGACGGCGTCAATGCCAAGCCCGAATTGCTCCAACAGCCTGGCGACCAGCTGCGCAGCCCGCTTTTCCGCTTCGCTGCGATTCCCATCGGCATTTTCGCATATCTCGATTCCGATGCTGGAGCTGTTCCCGGGGCCGTCTTCGTCGCCTGCGTGCCAGCCGGTTTCGTCGAGCGGCAGATGCTGTACGATGTTGGTATCATCGACGGTGAAATGCCACGAAACGAAGCGCTCTGCGGCTTCGCTGCTCTTCAGGTAGCCGGCGTGTCCCAAGGCGTTGGCTCCCGGACTTGGATTATCGGTATCGTGGATGGTGATGAACCGGATCCCGATCAGTTTGGTCCCGGGTCGATTGGGGTGATTTGCGGGAATAAAGTCTGTCATGATGTTCACGATTCTCGCGGGTCTCCTTCCTCTATCGTTGGGATGCGGCAGCCAGGGCTTGCTTGCGATCGTCCGGATGTGCCGCACCCGTCATGGCTCGTACCGCCTTAGGATGCGCTTCTCCTGTTAAATACAATCTGATCAGGCTAAAGAAGCGAAAAAAGGGACGGCCTTTGTCTTGACGACTTTTTGGCCAGTCCCTTCACATTCACTCAACTGTCGGCTGCGGGATCGTTACGTACGAAGCAGGGTTGACGAGTGTACCGTCTTGCGAGATTTCAAAATACAGGTGGGGCCCCGTGCTTCTCCCGGTGCTTCCCATTTCACCGATTGTCTGCCCTTGTCCTACCTTGTCTCCTTTATTGACGTGGATGGTCTCCAAATGGGCGTAAACCGTTTGATAGGCATCGTTGTGTTGGATGACGATTCGATTTCCGTCCGTTTGCTGATAGCCTGCATCGAGGACAACCCCGTCAGCCGCAGCATAAACAGGTGTCCCTGTCTGATTGGCAATGTCTATTCCCGGATGTTCGGCAGCGAATTCTCTTGTCAGCTTCCCCGCGGCCGGCGGGACAAAGGGGGATGCCTCGCTCATGGTTTTTGTCGGGTTGCCCAACGTCGCGGCAGCCAATACCGCGAGTAAAAGTACGCCAAAAAAGGACCAGGAATAAGTGGATCGCCTAAAACGCTTAATCATTTCAAGTCTCCTCCTCAAGTGTTTTTTATAGCCCAGAAAACGCACCGTATACGTTATCTGAGGCGGACGTGAATGCATCTCCAACAATTTGACCAACGTGAAACCGTATTTTTTCGGATCCTGCTTGTCCATGTATGTAAGGGCCATCGAGTCGCAGGCAATCTCCTGATCCCGGCGCATGACGGAAACGGCATACCAGAGCAGCGGGTTGAACCAATGCAGGATGAGCAATGAACTCATCACGACGTTCACGGCAATATCGTTGCGCTTCAAATGGGATAATTCATGAATGAAAATATGGGTTAACTCGCAACTGTCAAACTCGGCTGCCACTTGTGCCGGAAGCAGTATGCGCGGACGCAGCCAGCCGATCAACGCTGGGCTTTTAATCGTCTGACAGACTACCAGCGGGACGTGCCTTTTCTGCCCCAACTTCCGTTTGCAACGTTCAAATACTTCCAGGATTCTTTGGTCCTGTACCAGGGCAGCACCCTTCAGGTTGGAAGCGAACATGCGATACTTGAACAACGCATACAGGGCAAGAAAGATCACACCGAGCAGCCAGATCAGGGCCAGGATGTTCATCCAGATGCCTCCTAGATGGACATCGGAAACGTTTGCCGGTACAAACCAACTGCTCAATGGTACATGCTCTCCCGTCAGGTAGGCGGCAGGGGTGCCGCTTACAGGCGTTTGCATCGCCGGCGCGGCGGGAATCAGGAAGCGGACAGTGCCTGGCAGCAGGTTGTACAGGCTGACAGGACTTTCGAACGTCCATGGTATGAGGAGCTTTACGATCACCAAGAGCCAGATGACATCGTGCATTCTCGCTGATAAGCGATATCTGAACACAAATTTGCACAGCAGGATCAGACATACCAGGATGCTGGCTTGCAAGGAACTGGACCAAATCCAAGTAGTGACGCTTCTTACAAAGACAAAGAAGTTTTCCAGTGTCATCCCCTGTCGATTGACACCTCGTTTGTATTGTTTTTCAAAATAGTCAATTCATTCACCTCCTTTGTTAAGAAATGGAATCGATGATATCTGAAATAGATATTACAATTGTAATCAATAGTAGTCAATCAGGAAATAAGGATACAATTGCCTGTATAGCGCTTCGCTTTTCTGTAGGTTACAATAGAAGAAAGATCCGAACAGATTGCCTGTGCTCTCATCAAGCGCCGCTTTCGGCTGGGAGGAGATACTGGTTGAAATATAAAAGTGTATTTGACATTATCGGGCCGGTGATGGTTGGGCCGTCCAGTTCACATACTGCGGGTGCCGCCCGGATCGGACGAGTTGCCCGGATGCTGTTTGGCCGGCAGCCGAAACAGGCCGAGATTACGTTTTACGGTTCGTTTGCCAAAACGTACAAAGGACATGGCTCCGATGTTGCCACAGTTGCCGGAATCCTTCATTTTGATACATTTGATACACGTCTGAAAGATTCGCTGCGGATCGCCAAGGATGTAGGCGTCGATGTTATTTTTCTAACATCCGAGGAGCTGACCGACCACCCGAATACGGCACGGATCCGGTTGAGCGACGAAAATGGCAGTGCAGAGATTGTTGGCGTTTCGATCGGCGGCGGAAAAATCGAGATCACCTGTGTCAACGGCTTCCCGTTGAAGCTCTCCGGCAATGAACCGACACTGCTGGTGCTGCACGAGGACCGCTACGGAATGATCGCCAGCGTAGCGCAGGTGCTGGCGAAGTACGAGACGAATATCGGGCACATGGAGGTGTCGCGCGGGGAACGCGGTGCCAAAGCACTGATGGTGATCGAAGTGGATCTGCCGATCACTGCAGGCCTCGTTCGCGACGTTGAGCAGATCCCCCATATACTCGGGGTATCGGTGCTGTCACCCGAGCCATGATGAAATAGCAAGCGGAAGGAGCGGACAACATGTTTCGCAACGTGGCTGAACTTGTCGAGTTAGCCGAATCAGAGGGAAAAAAGATCTCGGAAGTGATGATTGAAGCGGAGATGAAGGTCTCCGAGCGCACACGCGAGGAAATCATGCAGCAGATGTACGCCAACCTGGATGTGATGGAAAGCGCCGTCCAGCGGGGATTGACCGAGGATATACGCTCCCACAGCGGGCTTACCGGAGGAGACGCCAAGAAACTGCAGCAGTACATGAAGGAAAAACCGTTTTTATCCGGACCGACGCTGCTGAACGCCGTGAGCATGTCGATCGCGGTCAATGAAGTGAACGCCGCGATGGGGACGATTGTCGCTACTCCAACGGCCGGAGCTTGCGGGATCGTGCCGGGGACGCTGTTCGCTGTCTCAGAGAAACTGAAGCCGACGCGCGAAGAGATGGTTCATTATCTGTTTGCGGCCGGAGCGGTCGGCTTTTGCATAGCCAACAACGCCTTTATCTCGGGAGCTGCCGGAGGCTGCCAGGCGGAGGTAGGCTCGGCTACAGCGATGGCGGCAGCGGCGATCGTCGAGATGGCCGGCGGCACCCCGGAACAGTCGTCACAGGCTGTGGCCATCGCGCTGAAAAACATGCTCGGTCTAGTGTGTGACCCCGTAGCCGGATTGGTTGAGGTGCCCTGTGTTAAGCGAAACGCGATGGGAGCCGCGATCGCGACAGTGGCGGCCGACATGGCGCTTGCCGGGATCAAGAGTGTAATCCCGACGGATGAAGTCATCCTGGCGATGTACCGGATCGGCTGTACGATGCCCAATACGCTGAAGGAGACGGCGCAGGGCGGATTGGCAGCGACGCAGACGGGACGGCAGCTGGAGGCAAAAATCTTTGGCGTCCCAATCAACCGGTAAGATGGAACGAGTGTCATTGGCAATGCCCGTAACTGCCTTGGCCGGGGTAGGAGAGGAGCGGGCAAAAGATCTGGCGTCGCTGCGAATTGAAACCGTACAGGATTTGCTGGAGTACTTTCCATCCCGCTATGAAGATTACCGGATACGCGACTTGACAGAGGTACAGGACGGCGAGAGGGTTACACTGGCTGGCACGATCTACGGTGAACCCTCTGTTCGTTTTTACGGCAAGCGCAAATCCCGCATCTCTGTCCGTATGGTCATCAACCGTGTCGTCGTCACTGCCGTCTGGTTTAACCAGACTTATGTCAAAAATCAGCTGTCGCCGGGAAAAGAAATCATCGTTACAGGCAAGTGGGACAAGCACAAGCTGCAGATTACGGTAAGTGAAATGACCGGGGTTGATTCGCCGCGAGCGCAGAGGCGAAGCGACCTCGTTCCCGTCTATCCGCTCGGCGGCGACGTCTCCCTCGCTTTTTTGCGCCGGACGATTCAAACCGGACTGCGCCAGTACGGCGACCAGATCGGGGAGATCCTGCCGCAGCCGCTGGTTGAGCGCTACCGCTTGATGCCGCGTCGCGAGGCGATTCAAGCGATCCACTTTCCGCGCGATCTGGCGGAGGGCAAGCAGGCCCGACGGCGGATCATGTTTGAAGAACTGTTCTTGTTTCAATTGAAGGTGCAGGCTCACCGGCGGATCGCCAAGCAGCAAACAGAGGGAGTCAAACAAGAGATACCGCTTGAAGAGGTGCGACAGTTTATTCGCTCTCTGCCGTTTCCGCTCACCGGGGCGCAGAAGCGGGTGGTCAAGGAGGTTACGAGTGATATGCAGGCCGGCTTCGCGATGAACCGGCTGCTGCAGGGAGATGTCGGGTCCGGCAAGACCGTCGTCGCGGCGATTGCTCTGTTTGCCACGGTGAAGGCGGGCTTTCAGGGCGCGCTGATGGTCCCGACGGAAATCCTCGCCGAGCAGCATCTGCAGTCACTGCAGGCGCTGCTGGAGCCGTACGGCCTGCAGATCGCTCTGCTCTCCGGTTCGCTGACGGCGAAAAGGCGGCGGGAGATCATCTCTGCCTTGCAGCTCGGCTTGATTGACGTCGTCGTTGGCACACACGCCCTGATCCAGGAAGACGTCTCCTTCCGACAGTTGGGCCTCGTGATTACAGACGAGCAGCATCGCTTCGGCGTGGAGCAGCGGCGCATTCTCCGCAGCAAAGGCCTGTCGCCCGACGTTCTGTTCATGACGGCTACGCCGATTCCGCGAACGCTGGCGATCACCGCCTTTGGCGACATGGACGTCTCGACGATCGATGAGATGCCCGCCGGACGCAAACCCGTCGACACCGTCTGGGCCAAACACGGGCAGTTCCACCAGGTTTTGGAGCGGATGCGCGGTGAATTGGCGAAGGGGCGGCAGGCATACGTCATCTGTCCGCTGATCGAGGAGTCGGAGAAGCTGGATGTGCAAAATGCGATAGACGTGCATCAGCAGCTAGCCGTCTACTTTCCGGAGTACAGCGTCGGCCTCATGCACGGGCGGCTGCCCGCCAAGGAAAAGGACGAGGTAATGCAGGCATTTGCCCGCGGGGACGTGAACGTGCTCGTCTCCACAACCGTTGTCGAGGTTGGCGTCAATGTGCCCAATGCCACGTTCATGGTCATCTACGACGCCGAACGGTTTGGACTGGCCCAGCTTCACCAGCTGCGCGGAAGGGTAGGGCGCGGCGCCGAACAATCGTACTGCGTGCTGATCGCCGATCCCAAGACAGAGGTGGGCAAGGAGCGCATGCGGGTCATGTGCGAGACGAATGACGGCTTCGTTCTGTCCCAGCGCGACCTGGAACTGCGCGGACCGGGGGATTTCTTCGGGACCAAGCAGAGCGGTCTGCCGGAATTCAAAGTGGCTGATTTGCTGAGCGACTACAAGGCCCTGGAGGTGGCCAGGCAGGAAGCGGCTGCGCTGATCGGAGACAAGCAGTTTTGGCAGGATCAGCTTTTCGCTCCGCTGCGGGATTATCTGCACCGCGAGGGCATCTTGGAAGGAAAAGTACTGGATTGACGAAAAATGCGTGCCCCCGCCGCCGGCGTGCCCGTCAAGTGAATGAAAGCACCGGCTATGGGAGAAACCTACAATCAGGAAGGGATGACGGGAGCGAACGGGGAGAGAGGTATGGATTTTGGCATCGACGCCCTGACGATTGTCGCCAGATTGTGTGTAGCGGCACTGCTTGGCGGTTTTGTCGGCTGGGAGAGGGAGCGGCGCAATAAGCAAGCCGGGTTTAAAACGCATTTGCTCGTCTCGGTAGGCTCGGCTTTGGTCATGCTTACCTCCATCTACGGTTTTGGCGACTACAACAATCCCGAGGCCCGGTACGATCCCGCCCGGCTCGCCGCCCAGGTGGTGAGCGGCATCGGCTTCCTCGGAGCGGGAGCGATCCTGCGCCGTTCCAATCTGGTCGTCTCCGGACTGACGACGGCGGCCACCTTGTGGGTGGTGGCCGGTATCGGTCTTAGCGTCGGGGCCGGCTTCTACCTTCCGGCAGTGGTCACCACCGGGATCGTCTTCGTCAGTGTCGTGCTGCTGCGCGGGGTGGAAGAGCGATACGCATCGCCGATGCAGGATGTGACCCTGCAGATGAAAATCTGGGATCAGCCGGGCATCCTGCACCGGTTGAGCACGGCGCTCGAAGGGGAAGTAGCCGAGATCCGCAGTGTCTCCGTAACCGAATCAAGGGAGGAGAACGGGCACCCCTATCTCACGGTCAGGCTGCGCGTTCGCCTTCCGGCGAGGAAAAAGCTGCTTGATTTCGCCGGAAGGCTGGGAGAAATAGAAGGAGTGCAGGAGGTTCACTCCCTTGACTAATGCGGTTCCTATTGCAGAGAGGCGAGGTCCGATTTCGACGTCAGATAGATCCACTTGCCGTCAGCGCTGGATCCGATGACCCAGTTGCCGCCCGGCAGATGTTCCATGATCGCCCAGCGCTTTTGCGTGTCAGCATCAAACAGGGTGATGCTCTCCTGCGGTGCGACGCCGTCGGGGACATCTTCATACTTGTGTCCGACCATCAGATGGGTACCGTTTATCCAATAATTCCCGGGTACGTTGATGTCCTGATAGACCAGCTCCTTGCCTTTGTACAGGCCGGCATTGGGGTACATCTTGTACTTGCCGTCGCTGGAGCTGCTAAATCCGGACCAGGCGTCCTCGTCAACCGGAGAGTTCCAAGTGCTGATCTGTTTCGTTTGCCAGGAGTACATATACCGCAGTTCGGCTTGTTTGTCTGGATCCCGCATCGCAAAGTAGACGTACTCGCCGTCGTCATAAAAATAGATAGGCAATGGGTTGCCGCTCAGTTCGTTGGGCGGCACATTTCCTTTTAATGCGCCCGAGAGCCGCTCAAATGTCCCGTTTTCCAATGCGTACACGACCAGGTCGAGGTTTGCCTGCTGCTGTTCTTCGCCCACTGCCAGCAGCAGATGCGAGCCGTCCCGGCTAAAGCTGGAGCCGTAGATATGCCCGTCTACCCGAACCGGAACTGCCGTCTGACTTTCCGGAACGACGGTCTGCTCGTCTGGCTGTTTGTAAAAGAAGCCGCGGCGGTCGGCGATGAACGTGCCGGGCCCCATGTAGTTGGTGGCCAGCGGAACCGGATACGAAATCAGCTGCTTCTTTTCAACATCGTACAGGCCGTACAGCCGTTCCAGTTCTTTATCACACTCGCAGTACTCCTTAAAGCGGGAGAGGAAAAAGTAACGGTCGTCCATGCCAAGCTGTTCAAACATGTACGGCTCGGACAGCGAACTCAGCCGCTCCCGTACCTTGCCATCGAGTGAGATGCGCCAAAGCTGATCCGGTTTGGTGACAGTGGCAAAGAAGTTTGGCTGCTCATCCAGCACCGTTCCGTTTTGGGTTTGGGCTCCCTTGACGTCGAGCAGGTAGGAATCGCTTATCTGTCGGGGCTTGGAAGCGGGCACTTCTGCCGTTACCAGCAGCTCTTGGTCGTTTTTCCAGGCAAACGCAAGCTCAGGCACAAAGGAGTACGGCCAATCCTTTTGAAAATCCTTCGCCCTCTCCTGCAGCGTTTTTTCTACAGAATCGCGCTGCATCGGCTGGCGAAAGTACAAGGTGTACTCCTGCGGGCCGTCCGACACCAGCGTACGGATTGGAGAATGCAAACGAGGTTCTGAGTTGAGTTGGATCAGAACCTCGTCTGTCATACTGGCGTAGTCAAATGGTGTATCTTGTTTAGGCCCCGCTGCCGTTTCATTCATCTGATCACGGATCAGCGGCGGTTCGGGAGGCTGTATATCGATCGGCTGGCGGACAGCGTCCGAAGAGGCAGAGCACCCTGTCAGGACGAGCAGAGTCAAAGGGATCAGCAAAGTTGAGATTGCTTTCATCTTCCACACTCCTCGCGCAAAAAGTTTTATTCTTTGTAGTATTTGACGTCTGGATTCGCCAATCCGTTACTTATTCGGGCCGAGAAAAAGCGTGGAATGAATTGGCAGGACCGGGAGGGGACATTCATCAACTTTATGACATGATAAAGCTTTGATATTTAACATTATATAAAATATAAATTATAATCTGTACTAACAAATAGTCCGAACATTCAGTCTTGTAATGGGTATTTCTTTTCGTACATGCAGATTTCAAGGAAGGAGGCGGCGAAAGGATAACAGAATATATCTGAATATTCGGTTAATTAAATTCGGTTTTTAGCCCTGGATCATTGATGTACCGATACGGTCCGAAGAGGATCAGAAAAGAGGGGATTCCCGTGGGTTCCGTTGTAAAAACCTTATCCTTTCGCAGGATATTTGTCGTGGCCGGGCTTAGCTGGGTTTTTGACGCAATGGATGTAGGACTCATCTCTTTTATTGCTGCTGCTTTGATGGGGGAATGGCAGTTGACCCCGCAAGAGACCGGCTGGATTGGCAGTGTCAACGCCATTGGCATGATGATCGGCGCCATCGTGGCCGGTTCCCTGGCAGACCGCATTGGGCGCAACAAAGTGCTGATGTTCACGGTGCTGCTGTTTTCGATTGCCAGCGGCGCTTCGGCGCTCGCTCCGACGTTTGCCGTGCTGCTCGTACTCAGGTTCTTCATCGGCCTTGGGCTGGGGGGAGAGCTTCCCGTCGCCTCCACCCTGGTAGCGGATAACGTACCCGCCCACAAACGGGGACGAATGGTCGTCCTGCTGGAGAGCTTTTGGGCTGTAGGCTGGATCCTGTCAGCGGTGATCGCCTACTTTATCATGCCGATCTTCGGCTGGCGCTCGGCGTTAGTCATCGGCGCACTGCCGGCACTCCTGGCGATATACATGCGCTGGGGACTTCCTGAGTCTCCCGCTTTTCAAGCGCCGGGCAGACCGAAAACGACCATGCTGCAAAACCTGAAGGCGCTCTGGTCTCCCAAGTACGCCCGCCCGACAGCCATGCTGTGGATTCTCTGGATTTTCGTCATGTTCTGCTATCACGGCATGTTTTTATGGCTGCCGTCCGTGCTGGTGATCAAGGGATTCGGCCTGATTAAAAGTTTCGGATACGTGCTGCTGATGACGCTGACGCAATTGCCGGGGTTCTACAGCGCAGCATGGCTTGTCGAGAAGGTAGGGCGGAAGTTTGTTCTGATCACCTATCTGGTGATGTCGGCCATCAGCGCTTACTTCTTCGGCACGGCGGAGACGCTGCCTGTCCTGATCGCCGCAGGCATGGCCTTGTCGTTTTTCTACCTCGGGGTTACAGGCACCACCTACGCCTACACAACCGATCAGTACGAATCTGACATCCGCGGCACGGGTTCCGGGTACGCCAACGCGGCAGGGCGTATTGGCGCAATCGCAGGTCCGCTGGCAGTCGGGTATCTGGTAGCGGCAAAAGTCTCGTTTACAGCCATCTTTACGCTCTTTTTTATCGCAAGCATGCTGGCTGCGATCAACGTCCTGCTCCTCGGCAAAGAGACGCGGGTAAAAGAGGAGCCTGACCACAAGGAAGCTGCTCTCGTTCAAGAGAACGCTTGATCTTCATTTTTGGCATATCACCGGTTGTTTGCGAAAAGGGGGTGAGGCCGAGCGGGAGAGGAGTTTGTAATAGATGCGGAAATACCGACGGAGGAGGGTTTATAGATGGCAAGACTCGTTGATTTGACGATGCCCTGGGGACCGGAGGTACAGGGGCTGGAGGGACATCCTCCGATCACGTTTACACCGATCACGACACACGAGGCGGAAGGGCGGTCCAATACGGAAGTCCGTTTCAGCATACACACCGGCACCCATATCGATTCGCCCTATCACTTTTTCGCGGACGGAAAGACAATCGAACAGCTTCCCATCGATCTGTTCATCGGGCCGGCTGTCCTGGTCGATCTGCGGGAAGCAGCTTCCCCGAATCATGAGATTTCTCTGTCAGAGCTGCAGACGGTCGGCCAAGTGACAGCCGAACAAATCCATGGAAAGCGAGTAGTGCTGTGGAGCGGCTGGGCATCCGAGCATTGGAATAAGCCGGATCTCTATGCCGACAACCCGTATCTATCCGAGGAAGCGGCGGCCTGGCTGCGGGACGCCGGGATCGCCGCGCTGGGGTTGGACTTTGCCGTAGACGGAGCGGCGCCGTATCCCAATCATCCGATTTTGCTCGGGAGTGAAATTCCCTTGATTGAAAACCTGGTGAATCTGCACTTGATCGGTTCCCGTGATTTTACGCTGATCGCACTGCCTCTGCCGGTGGTGGGCGGGGATGGCTCCCCGGCGCGCGTCGTGGCACAAATCGAGGAGTAAGGGGGAATCTGCATGGATGTAGCCGGAGAGATTGTGGTGAACGCCGGCAAGGAGGAAGTGTGGCGGGTGCTGAACGACCCTTCGGCTTTGCAGAAAGCCACACCTGGCTGCAAGACTTTGACGGAGATTGGACCCGATCATTATCAGGCAAAGATCAGCGTAGGAGTGGCTGCGGTTCGCGGAGAGTACGAGTCCACGATTCAAATATTGGAGAAGCGCGAACCCGACCGCTACCGCTTGGTGATGACCGCCAACAGTCCGGTTGGATTTGTCAGCGGAGACGCGATCGTAGAGCTGGTCTCCGAAGACGCCAAGACTCACATCCAGTACAGCGGAACGGCCCAGGTAGGCGGCAAGATCGCCGGAGTCGGACAGCGGATTTTGGCCGGGATCGCCAAACTGATCGTCAACGACTTTTTCAAGAAGATCGCCAAGGAGACGAATGCCCAAATCAATTGAGAAAAGGGAGGAAGAGAAGATGGATCTTGGATTGAATGGCAAGGTCGTATTGATTACCGGCGGGAGCAAAGGGATTGGACGTCAGACCGGGTTGACGTTTCTGCGGGAAGGCGCCCGCGTGGCACTGGTGGCGAGAAATCCGGAAGATTTGCAAAAGGCTAAGGATTTGCTGATAAGCGAGGTGCCGGGTGCCGACGTTTTGACGGTCTCGGCTGACCTGCAGCACGAGGCTGACGCCCAGGAGGCCGTTCGCCAAACCGTTCAGCACTTCGGCCAAATCGATATTCTGATCAACTGCGCCGGAGCAGCCCCGGGCGGACTTCTGCTGGATCTGACCGAAGAGGACTGGGATTTTGCCCTCGGCCTGAAGTTTCGCGGCTACCTGCGGATGGCAAAGGCGACGATTCCGCAATTCCTCGTGCAAAAACACGGCGTTATTGTCAACGTGATCGGCAACGACGGGGTCAAGCCTTCCTGGTGGGAACTGACCGGCACAGCCGTGAACGCAGCCGACCTGGCAGTCATGGAGGCGCTGGCCAACCAGTACGGTAACGAGAATATCCGGATCAACAGCGTCAACCCCGGACCAGTCGATACCGGGCGCTGGGCGACGCTGACCGAGGCATATGCCCGCGACATGGATATCAGCATTGAAGAAGCCAATGACGCCGCCGCCAAATCGATGCCGTTCGGCCGGATCGCGACAGCTCAGGAAGTGGCCGACGTGGTCGTCTTCCTCGCCTCCGAGCGGGCCAGCTTTGTCCACAATGCGGCGCTGACGATTGACGGCGGCCAGATGAAGGCGATCTTGGACAGAAAACAGCAGCGGCTGACAACGGCCGAGAAGGCTGCGGCGGAGTAATCCAAGGATGAAAATCGGCGTCGTCCAATCGAACAACCTGCAGGGGCGGATCAATCTGCCGCATAACCGGAAAGCGAATCAAAACAGGATCGAAGCCGCCTTTCGCAGCGGGGCCGAAGTCGTCGTCCTGCCCGAGTGCTCCAACCACCATTACATCGTCGGCTCCAGGCAGGAAGCGGACGAACTGGCCGAGACGCTGGATGGACCGAGCGTCTCGGCCTGGCGCGAGGCCGCCGCCAGGCACGGCGGCTACGTCGCCGGCGGAATCATCGAGCGAGAAGCGGACTGCTTGTACAACACCGCTGTGCTGGTCGGCCCCGGCGGCATTGTCGGCCGCTACCGGAAAGTGCACCTGTTCGACTGGGAAACGGAGTACCTGACACCCGGCAACCTGGGATTTCCCGTGTTTTATCTGGATTGGTTTGACGTTCACATCGGGATGCTGATCTGCTACGATCTGCGGTTTCCCGAAGCGGTCCGCTCACTGGCTTTAGCCGGATGTGAACTGCTGCTCGTCCCCACGACCTGGACGTCGATCGGCAAATCGATCCTCTGGGATGAAAAGGGGTACTGCCTGGCCAACTACCTGGCGGTGGCGCACAGCTACAGCAACCGGATCGCCATCGCCTGCGCCAACCGCGCCGGGGAGGAAGGCGGGGTGCAGTTTCTCGGCTCGAGCCTGGTCGTCGATTCCCAGTCGCGGATCGCGGCCGGTCCGGCGGCAAAGCGCGAGGCGGATGTGCTGATCGCGGAGATCGACCCGAAGCTGTCGCGAAACAAGCGCGTCGGGACGAAAAACGATCTGCTGCTCGATCGCTGTCCGGGCCAGTACACCCTGCTTGCAAAACAGAATCAGAGTGCGACCATACAAGGCGAAAATTCAAGTGTTTGACGGCACTTGAATTTTCGCCGTCAGAAAGGGGTGCGAAAGATTGTCTGTGACAAAGCTGAATCACATCGGCATCATCGTTTCCGATCTGGAAGCGGCGATCTCGAAGTACCAAGAGGTGCTGGGGGTCAAACTGGACCGGATCGAGGACTATGGAGCAGGTTTGCTCCGCATCGCGTTTTTTCCATTAGGGGAGGTGCTCTTGGAGCTGATCCAGCCGCTTCGGCCCGGCAGCACCGCCTGGGATTTTTTGCAGGAGCACGGCGAAGGGATCGAACACCTGGCGTTTCAAGTAGATGACATCGCAGCAGAGTGCAACCGCCTGATCAGGGAGAACATTCCCGTCGCGGACCAGGTACCGCGGGCAGGAGCGGGAAACACGCAAATCTGTTTTTTAAAGCGGGAGGCCTTATGCGGCGTCCTGGGAGAATTCGTCGCGGAGGGGGATTGCAGTGAAACCGGCAGTGTTTGACTACTACAGCCCGCAGACGGTGCATGAGGCGCTGCTGTTATTGGAACAGCACGGTTTTGAGGCCAAGATCCTCGCGGGAGGACAAAGCTTGATTCCGACGATGAACATGCGCCTGGCGAGCCCCAAGGTGTTGATTGACCTCGGCCGAATCGGCGACCTGGAGTCGATTCGGCTGACGGAGGAGGAGATTCGGATCGGAGGTATGACCCGGCAGTATCTGATCGAGCAATCGCCTGAGGTAGCACGCGATTGTCCGATGCTGGCGGAGGGCATCAAGCTGATCGGCCACCCGCAGATACGCTCGCGGGGGACGGTCGGGGGAAGTCTGGTCCACGCCGATCCGACGGCAGAGCTGCCGGTCATCCTCTGCACGCTTGGCGGAGCGGTCACGCTGGCCTCGCTTGACGGTGAGCGCGTTGTTCCGGCTGAAGAGTTCTTTCTGACTTATCTGACTACAGCAATCGAACCAAATGAAATCTTGGTCGCGGTGCAAATTCCCCGGATTCAAGCGGGAAGCGGTCACGCGATTGAAGAATTCGCGCTGCGCAAAGGGGATTTCGCCATTGTGCTGGCTGCTGCGGCGGTAACCTTGGATGAAGCAGGGAAAATCGCCGCCGCCAGTCTCGGCCTGGGCGGTGTGGACGGGGCTCCGGTCAAGCTTGATCAAGTGACAGATGCGCTTCTCGGCCTGGAGCCCGACAGCCGGCTCATCCAGGAGTGCTGTGAACAGATCAGAGACATCGTCGAACCAGAGGCCGATATTCACGCGAGTGCAGAGTACCGGCGGGATTTGAGTGTCACCTTGAGCAGGCGCGCACTGGAGACGGCACTCAGTCGCGCCCGGCTGAGCCTGTCCGGATCGGACAATCGATAGGAGGCGGTAGCATGAGCGATCACACGCTGGAAACACCTGCAGCCAACGCACCGGGACGTACGCTGGCCAATGTCCGTTTGAAGGTCAACGGAGTGGAGCACACCGTGTCCGTCGAGCCGCGGATGCTCCTCTCGGATGTGCTCCGGGACGAATTGGGTTTAACCGGGACCCATGTCGGCTGCGAACACGGAATCTGCGGAGCTTGCACCATTATCATGAACGGACGGCCAGTCCGCTCCTGTCTCGTCTTCGGAGTCCAGGCGAACGGCTCCGAACTTTTGACGGTAGAGGGACTGGCGGAAGACGATGGACCGCTTCATCCCCTGCAGGACGCGTTTTGGGAGTGTCACGGCCTGCAGTGCGGCTTTTGCACGCCGGGCATGCTGATGACGGCGTACCACTTTTTACAGGAAAACCCGAATCCCAGCCGCGAGGAGATCCGCGAGGGCATCTCCGGCAACTTGTGCAGATGCACCGGTTACCAGTCGATTATCGATGCGGTAGAACAGGCGGCCCGCATCTGCCGGGGAGGGAAGTGAGCTTGATGACGATAGGCACCAGCGTAAAGCGTGTGGAGGATCCGCGCCTGGTCAGGGGAAAAGGCCGCTATGTGGGGGATATCCAACTGCCTGGACAATGTGAAGCGGTCGTCGTCAGAAGCTTGCACGCTCACGCCAACCTGCGGTCTATTCGCACCCAGGAGGCCGCCAATCGGCCGGATGTTCTGCTGGTCTTGACGGCGAACGATCTGCCGGATGATCTCCCGCCGATTCCGATGCGCTTGTCGCCGGAGGGATCGCTGGAGCTTGCCCTGCAGTATCCGCTGGCAAAGGATAAGGTCCGCTACGTCGGCGAGCCGGTCGCGCTGATCGTGGCCAAAAACCGGTACGCCGCCGAAGACGCTGCTGAGCTCGTCGAGATCGACTATGAACCGTTGACCCCGGTGGCGAGCGTCGATCAGGCACTCTCGGCAGGTGCGAGCCTGCTGCATCCGGCTGTCGGCAGCAATGACTTGTTTGTCATCCACTCCCAAAAAGGCTCGGTAGCGGAAAAGCTGAAGGAATCTCCGCATGTCTTGCAGGAGGAGCTGTACGTGCAGCGGCACACCGGTGTGCCGCTGGAGACGCGAGGGCTGCTCGCCGTCTACGACCCAAACAGAACCAGCGGGAAACTGACCGTGTACGGCGCCGCCAAAGTAGTCCATTTTAACCGGCAGATCCTCGCCAGGCTGTTAAAGCAGGATGAAAGCCAAATCCGCTACGTGGAAACAGACGTAGGCGGAGGCTTTGGCCCGCGCGGCGAGTTTTATCCCGAGGACTTCCTGGTTCCATACGCCGCCATGCAGGTTGGCCGCCCGGTCCGCTGGATCGAAGACCGGCTGGAACACCTGGTCGCCACTAACCACTCCCGGCAGCAAAAGCACCGCGTGACCGTCGGCTTTACTGACGAAGGGCGGATTCTCGCTCTGCGCGACGAGATCTTTGTGGATACGGGCGCGTATATCCGCACCCACGGGGTGACGGTTCCCGCCTTGACGCAGGCGATGCTGCCCGGTCCCTACGATATCGAAGCGCTCGAGCTGACCACCCACGTCGTCGCTACCAACAAAACACCGACAGGAACGTACCGGGGACCCGGCAGATTTGAAGGCACATTTGTGCGGGAGCGGGTGATGGACATGATCGCCAAAGCGCTGAGGCGCGATCCGCTCAAGGTGCGGGAGATCAACGTCATCCGGCCGGAGCAAATGCCTTACTCCAACGGGATCGCCGCGCTTGGGCAGGAGGTGGAGCTGGACAGCGGAGATTATCCACGGATTCTGGCTCACGTGCGCCGCGTGATGAACTGGGACGGATTCGCCGCGAGGAAGGCGGAAGCGGCAGCCTCAGGCCGGCTGCTCGGCATGGGGCTGGCGATGTTTGTGGAAAAATCCGGCCTTGGGCCGTGGGAGTGGGCTGAGGTGGAGCTGCTGGAAAATGGCGAGGCCTGCTGCAAGACGGGTCTGGCCGATGTAGGTCAAGGCGTCAAGACGATGCTGGCCCAGGTGTGCAGCGACCGGCTTGGCCTCCCGTACACCAAGATCCGGGTGGTTCACGGAGACACCGCCGTCGTTCCCAAGGGAAATGGATCGTTTGCCACCCGCGGAACGGTCATGGGAGGGACGGCGGCCTGGCAGGCGGCTGACACGCTCCGGAGCAAAATGCTGCAGACTGTCGCCGGTCTGCTGCAGATCGAGACCGCGCAGCTTGCTCTTCAAAATGAGTCAGTCGTCTTGAAGGCAACCGGTCAAACGCTGCTCTCCTTTGCACAATTGCTGGAGGAATGCAGGCGGCAGGGCATCCGGCTGCGGGAAGAGTACACCTTTTCGGCAGCCCATATGACATACCCCTACGGTGTCCACGCCGCTGAAGTAGACGTGGATCAGGATACGGGACAGGTCAAGATCAACCGGTACTACCTGGCCTATGATGTCGGCCGTGCGATCAATCCGCTGCTGGTGAAGGGGCAATTGGTCGGCGGCATGGCGCAGGGACTGGGAGGAGCCCTGTTCGAAAAGCTGCACTACGACGAGACCGGGCAGCTTTTGTCGGGAACGTTCATGGATTACCTGCTGCCAAGCTCGATGGAGGTGCCTGAAGTGGAAGTGGAGATATTGGAGTGGGCGCCGTCTTCGCTCAACCCGCTGGGTGTAAAAGGCGCAGGAGAAGGCGGTACCGTGGCAGTGGCGCCCGCTGTAGCCAATGCTGTCTGCGATGCGCTTCAGGATTACGGGCTTGCCGTCACTTCCCTGCCGATCCGCCCAGAGCTGATCAGACAGGCGATCCGCCAGGGAAAGAACAGGCCGAAAGGGGCTGAAGTGTTTTCATGAAGTGGTTCGGAAAGCCGATCAAACGAAAAATTGACCCGCGGCTGCTGCGAGGCGGCGGACGCTATGTCGCTGACATAACCGTGCCGGGCACGCTGAGCGCCGCTTTTCTGCGCAGTCCGCACGCCCATGCGCGAATTGCCGACATCAGCCTGGAAGAGGCGCGCGGGCTGCCGGGAGTGGTGGCCGTATACGGACCTGAGGACGCCGTGGACTTTCCCTATTTGCCCTTGCTGTTTCCCCATGCCAGCCTGACTCCGGTCACCCAGCGCCCTCTGAACCGGACGGTGCACCACGTCGGTGAGCCTGTCGCCATGGTGATTGCCGAGACGCGGTATATCGCGGAGGATGCGCTGGATTTGATCGATGTCCGCTACGAGCCGCTGCCCGCGGTCGCCCATCTAGAGGACGCGATTAGAGCAGACGCCCCGCTGGCCCACGATCACCTCGGCTCCAACCTCGCGGCCCGGTTTACCCAGTCGATCGGCGATGCAAAGGCTGCCATGCAGGCAGCCGACGTGGTGGTTACCCAGCAGTTTCAGATCGGCAGGGTAAGCTGTTTGCCGATCGAGACCAGGGGCCTTTTGGCCCTCTGGCGGGACGAGGGGACAAACCCGGCCTTGGAAGTGTACGCCGCTACGCAGAATCAGCATGAGATGCGAAGTACTTTGGCGAGGTTGCTCGATCTTCCGGAGCGTCAGGTGCGGGTGATCGCCCCGGACGTCGGCGGCGCGTTTGGGGCAAAAGCGCCGTTTTATGTGGAGGATTTTCTCGTCTGCTGGGCGGCTCGCCAGCTCGGTGCACCCGTCCGCTGGGTGGAAGACCGCATGGAGCACATGATGAGCTGCATTCACGAGCGGGAACAGCTCCACGAGGCGTCGCTCGGCGTGAGCGCAGACGGAAAGATTCTCGCCGTCACCGACGCTATGCTGGCCAATACAGGAGCGTACGTGCCCTGGGGCATCATCGTGCCGCTGATGACCTCAACGCTGATTCCTGGGCCGTACAAGGTGCCCCATTACTTTTGCGACGTCCAGGTTCTCTACACCAATACGGTTCCATTGGCGCCATTTCGCGGGGCGGGCAGGCCGCAAGCCGCCCTGATCTTAAACCGGCTGCTCGATCAGGCCGCGCAGAAGCTGAATCTGGACCCGCTCGAAATCAGGCGCAGAAACCTCATCCAGGCGGATGAATTCCCCTATCGCACCGGCCTGTTGTCGAGGGACGGCTCGCCGCAGGTGTACGACAGCGGCGATTACGCCAGGCTGCTGGACGAGGCGGTCATACAAAGCGATTACGGCGGCTGGCGGCAAAAGCAGGAAGAAGGCCGGCGGATCGGGCGGCAGATCGGCATCGGCACGGCGGTGGCGATTGAAAATACGGGATTTGGCTCCTTCGAGGGAGCGACGGTCAGAGTGGAGACGACCGGAGAGGTGACAGTGCTGACCGGGGCAGCCACGCAGGGGCAGGGACATGAGACCACGCTGGCCCAGATCGCCGCGGAGGTATTGGACGTGCCGCTGCCGCAGGTGACGGTGTGCCAGGGAGATACGTCATTGATTACTTATGGTACAGGGACGTTTGCCAGCAGGATTGCCACGATTACCGGAACGGCGATCTACAAAGCGGCCCAGGCCGTCAAGGAAAAGGCGCTGGCGATTGCAGCCTGCAAGCTGCAGGCGGAAGTGGAGATGCTGGAGCTCGCCCAGGGCTCCATTCGCCTGAAACACGATCCGGCCCGCTGCCTTACTCTGGCGGAAGCGGCCCGTGAAGCCAAGGGATTGTACCCGGGGACGACCTATTCCCTGCCTGTTTCGCCCGGTTTGGAAGCGACCGAGTACTTCGCTCCCCCGGCCGCTGCCGTTACGTCGATGGCGGATATTGCCGTAGTGGAGGTGGACCCTGCTTCCTGTGAAATCAAAATCTTGCAGTACACATCGGTACATGATTCCGGCCGCCTGATCAATCCGCTGGTCGTAAACGGGCAGATCCACGGCGGCATCGTCAACGGAGTGGGCACAGCCTTGTACGAAGAAGTCGTCTACGACCGGCGGGGCCAACTGCTGACCAGTACCCTGATGGATTATCTGGTGCCGACGTCCTGCGAAAGCCCGGAGCTGACGGTAGCGCATATCGAGACGCCGTCTCCGCTCAACCCCTTAGGTGTCAAAGGCACGGGAGAAAGCGGGACCATTCCGGTGCCGGCCGCCATCCAATCCGCAGTGGAGGATGCCCTGCGCCCTTGGAAGATTTCGGTGGACCGGATACCCGTCAAACCGTCCTACATCAGTCAACTGCTGGGCGGCCGTTCGGCAGCGGCTGCTGTCGATAGAGGAGGGGCGGAATGATCGAATCTTCTGGCAAACTCGTCAAGGAAACGGCGGCAATGGCGGTCTACCATCGCTTAAACGAACTGTTCGCCGCCGGAAAATTTCAGATCGGCGAATGGATTCGCGAGAGGGAAATCAAGGAGATTTTAGGGGTGAGCAGTACACCCATCCGCGAAGCGCTGCGAATGCTTGTACAGGAGAGGATACTCGAATCAGTCCCCCACCATGGCGTCCGTCTCCGCCGGCTTACCTTGAAGGAGATCAAGGATTTTTACGAGCTTCGCGCTGAATTGGAGGGTCTGTCGGCAGAATTGGCAGCCAAGCGCGGAGATCAGCAGAAGCTGGAGGCGATTGGGCGGATTCTGGACCTGGCCAGAGCCAATCTGGATCTCGAACTGCCCGATGAAAAGGAGGCAGTCCTGCACAACAACGAGTTTCATCACGCTATTGCTGCCGCAAGCGACAATCACGCCCTGATTGGTTCCCTGTCCCAGCTTCGGGCGACGATCCACCTGCTCTGCTCGATGAGCTGGTCCCGCAACAAGCAGCGGCGGGTCACGACGCTTTACCAGCATCAGGAGATTTTCGCGGCGATTACGGCCAGAGACCCGGAGTTGGCCCGCAAGCGCGCCCGGGAACACATCTGGGATTCGTCGCTTCAGGTGCTCAACGCCGCCAAAGAACTGGAGTCGGAGCTGGCCAGGTAAGAAACAAATCACGACGAGGAGAGATTTGTTATGGAAAACTTTAACTTGTATGCGGCAGCCAGCCGTATTTTGAAAGATTCTGTCAAGCTGGAAGCGGGAGAGAGCGTCTGCATCGTCTCGGATACGAATACGGCGGAGATCGGCGAGGTATTCGCTTCCTGCACAGCTGCGATGGGTGCCGAGCCGATTCTCCTGGTGATCACACCGCGCAAAACGCACGGGGTAGAGCCGCCGGCAGTGGTAGCGGCGGCGATGAAGGCAGCGGATGTGATTCTGCAGCCGATCACCTACGCCATTACCCATACGAATGCGACCAAAGAAGCGCTCCAGGCGGGCAAGCGCGTCTTGGTCATGCGCGGCGTGACCAAAGAGCTGATGCTGTACGGTGCCGTCGGAGCAGATTACAAAGAGATCGACCGGGTGTCCGAACTGGTCAGGAAAAAAATGACAAATGGAGGGACGGTAAGGATTGCCTCGCCTTCCGGAACGGATTTACGCTTAAGCGTCGAGGGCAGAACGGGCATTATGCTGACTGGTCTGGTCAAGGGGCCCGGCACCTTTGCCGCGATGCCGGACGGAGAGGCGGCCATCGCCCCGGTGGAGGGGACAGCGGAGGGGACACTGGTGATCGACCACACAATGGACGGCATCGGCTTGCTCGACGCTCCGATCCGGATGAAGGTGGAACAGGGCAGGGTGACGAGCATCGAGGGCGGGAAATCCGCCGACAAGCTGAGAAAACTGGTGGAAGAGTCAGACGAGGGAGCCCGCAACATCGCGGAATTCGCCATCGGCACCAACCCCAATGCCCGCCTGATCGGCAATATGGCCGAGGATAAAAAAGCGGAGGGAACGGTTCACATCGCGATCGGGGACAGCCATGTGATCGGCGGAACCGTAGAGAGCTCGATCCATTTGGACGGACTGCTGCTCGCTCCCACCGTCTGGATCGACGACGAATGTGTGGTCGACAACGGGAAGCTGCTGATCAAATAAAGGCAAAGGGCCGGGTTCCTCGCTGTGAGGATCCCGGCCTTCTTCAGGCGTGATCGCATAAAAGCTCGTCCATGTAAGGGAGCTGGCCTTTTTTGTAAACCAAGGAATAAGATATTTTTTTTGCTGGAATGTCCAGTTGTAAGGGAATGCACTTTAAATTATCCGTCTGAAGCTCTTTGTCCAGAAGGAGCGGAGGCAATAGGGTAATGCCGTAATTGTGCTTGAGCAGGTTGCGGATGATCCCGAGTTGGTTGGACAGCAGCTTCTTTTTGAAATGATAGCGGGATAACAGCGACTCTTCCAAGCTGGTAGCGTAAGGCTTATAGCAGATCAGATTTTCCGATTCCATACAGGTAAAGTCCTCGATGCACGCGTAGCGGGACAAGGGATTTTCCGCCGACAGAATCAATTGAAAGTCTTCTGTGCCAAGCAGATGGCTTTCAAAATGGGCCTCTGCCTGACAATCCGTCGTAAAGGCGATATCGATCGTGTTATCGCGAAGCAGATGAATCACATTGGCTTTTTCGGTAAAGGACAGGCTAATGTCCTGATGAAAACTGTACAATGCCTTGATCTTGTCGATGATAAACGGATGGGTAAACGGAACGGAGCTGCCGATTCTGATCAGGTTGCTTCGGCTGCGGGAGATCAGCTCTTTTTTGGCGGCTTCGATTGACGCGACGACGCTTTGGGCATACGGCAAAAAGATTTGTCCCGCTTCTGTAAGCCTCACGCTTCTCTTTCCCGATTTTCCTCTGGTAAACAGCTCTTGTCCCAATTCCGTCTCTAGATAATGGATCCGATTTGTTACCGTAGGCTGGGGCACGTACAGGTGTTTTGCCGCCTCGGTAAAATTCTGGTACTCGCAAACAGCCAGAAAGGTTTCCAGATACAGAAGGTTTATCGTCGTCAACTCCTCTCCAAAGCAAAATATTAACCGAACATTCTAACTATTTATATCACTATTATATCACAGATGAAAATTCGCAAGAAGAAGACTGCGAAAACTTGTATTCGCAGTCCCCTCTATTTTTACGTTCTAAAACAGCGGCGTCATCCCTTTACGCTCCTCGGACGAGCTGAGGTAGGAGTCAATCAGCGCACACAGCTCGCCAATTCCCCGCTTAAGATGGTCTTCGTCTACAAATGAAAAACTGATCCGCAGATGGTTCCACTCCATCTCTCCAGGATAGCAGGAAGAACCGGGCAGGTAAGTGACGTTCCGTTTTTCCGCTTCACCCAACAGCTCGTTCGTATTGGCCCAATCAGGCAGGGAAATCCACAGGTTGAACCCGCCCTTCGGCACAATCCAGGAGGTGCCTGCCGGAGCCTGCTGCCCCAGCAGCTTCAGTGTCAGGTCGCGCCGCTTTTTCAAGGTGCTCCGCAGCTCTTCCAACTGGCGTCCGATGCGGTTGGATTCCAAAATCGGCAGGATCACCTTTTGATTCAACAGGGGGTTGCCCAGATCAGCATTGGTTTTTGCGACGATCAAACGGTTCAGGATGTTGACCGAGGCGATGAGAAACCCGATGCGGCAGCCCGGCGACAAGATTTTACTCAGCCCCTTCAAATAGATCACGCTGCCGTTTGTATCCATCGATTTGATGTGGGGCGGCGGGGTTTCATCATAGTAAATCTCGCTCCATGGGTCGTCTTCCAAAATCAGGAAACCCAGTTCGTTGGCCAGTTCGAGCAACTGTTTGCGCCGGCGATTGCTCATCACCTTGCCGGTCGGATTTTGAAACGTCGGCATGGTATATACCAGCTTGGGCGTGTAGGTGTCCAACAAGGCGGTCAGCTTGTCGATGCGCATGCCTTCCTCGTCCATTGGCACCGAGACGACCACCGCCCCCCGGCTGCGAAATACGTCAATCGCCGCGGCATAGGTGGGCTCCTCTGTCACGACGACGTCACCCGGCCCGATAAAACTGCGGGCGACCAGGTCGATGCCCTGCTGCGAGCCGTTGGTGACGAGAATTTCCTGCGGCGTGGTGAACAGACTTTCCTGGGTCAAGTACTTGGCCAGCGCCTGACGCAGTTCCAGATCTCCCTGAATCTCGCCGTATTGCGCCAGGATTTCCGGCTGATGCCGAGCCAAATGCTGGATGCTTTCGGCGAGCAGCTTTGTCGGCAGCAGCGCCGGGTCGACCGATGAGGAGGCAAAATTAAATTCGGCCGGCATCTGATTATAGTACAAGTACTGTGAGCGGTGGAGATAATCGGGGATCTGCAAAGGCATGGCATCTTGCTTTTGCCCTTCCAGGCCGTCCGTTCTCTGTTCGTACACAAACGTGCCTTTGCCCTGTATGCGGGTCACCAGCTTTTCCTTCTCCAACATGTCCAGGGCGTGGATGACCGTAACCGGGCTTACGTGCAGCAGCCCGGCAAGCTTGCGGACCGAGGGCAGGCGCGATCCTTTTTGGAAGTATCCCGACAGGATGCGGTCGGCCAGCGCCTGGTGGATTTGCTGGGCGAGCGGGATGTGGGAGCTGCGATTGAGTTCAATTTTCAATAGTATCAACTCCAAAAGTGTTACAAACTGATATTGACTGTTACACATAAGTATACAGTAAAATCACTATGACGGCAGCAGGAGCTGCAATACTATCTCCAAATCAGGGGGAATGAACGATGAGCATCAAAAGAGCACTGACAATCGCGGGGTCAGATATTAAAGGAGGCGCGGGACTGGAAGCCGACTTGAAAACGTTCCAGGAACGCGACGTGTTCGGCATGACGGCCATCACCACGATCGTCGTCTCCAGAGCTGACCTTTCGCACAATGTCTACACCCAGCCGCTTAGCCTGATCGAGGAACAGATCGAGGGCATCGTCGAAGTGATGGGCGTAGACGCGATGAAGACGGGGATGCTGTACGCAGAAGAGATCATCGAACTGGTCGCCGGCAAGATCAAGCAGCATGCGCTGCCCAACGTGGTGATCGACCCGGTGATGGTCTGCAAAGGCAGCGATACCTTGATCGCCGGCGGCATGGTGAGCGCCATGCGGGAGCTGTTGATTCCGACCGCCACGGTAGTGACGCCCAACCTGCAGGAAGCGGCTACGCTTACCAACAAAGAGCGGATCGCTACGTTGGACGACATGAAGGAAGCGGCCCGCCAGATTTATTCGTTTGGTCCCAAGTATGTCCTGGTAAAAGGCGGCAAGCTGGACAACAGCGACGTGGCGGTAGATGTGCTTTACGACGGCAAAGACTTCGAACTGTTGGAGACGGAGCGGATCGATACGCCCAACACCCACGGCGCCGGCTGCACGTACTCTGCGGCGATTACGGCTGAGCTGGCCAAAGGCAACTCCGTGCCCGATGCGGTCAAAACGGCCAAAGCGTTCATCACCGAGGCGATTCGCCACTCATTCTCGCTCGGCATCGGCTTTGGCCCGACCAACCATGCCGCTTACCGCAAGTACGGACAAGCGAAATAAGATACCTTCACTTACATGGAAAAGGGAGTGTGCCCCGGCGGCCGCTCCTTTTTTCTTTTCCAGCTGAGCCGAACGAGTCATCCGGGTCCGTGTCACTATCGTTTTTTCTCTTTTACAATCCGGAAAATGGAGTGGAACAGGGTGCCGAATCCCAAAATCATCGAGAGCGCAAACAGCCCCCAGACCGTCCAGACAAGTTCTTCACTGGGACCGTTTCCGATGGGACCAACTCGCGGGGCGAAGAAACGATGCAGTTTCCAGAATGAATAGATGATAAACAGGATGGCTATGACTGCATTTACGTAGTATCTCATCACAAAATCTCCCGTTTTTTTTTACGAATTATAACAAAACCGCGACGATTGTTGAACACATTTTCAATCGCTATTGATCTCGTCTGCACCCGATATTGATTGCCGATCAGTTGGCGATAACTCTCGACGAATTTCTGCTTGTCCGACAACCGGATGTCATTGCTGCCCAGCAGAATGAATACATGCTCCGGCGCCTGGCTGGCGAGTTTCTTGACGTTCGGAATGCTTAGCCGGACTCATTCGCGCAATGATGCATCGTCAGTCTAAGACTAAAACTTTATTTTCACTGAACACTTGTAAGGAGAAAAGCAACGAAGAGAAAGAGAAAAATGGAGCGAACCCATTTTTCTCTTTCTCCCTCCACTATGTTCGCAAACTAAAAGGGACGCACCGAAATTGTTTTGCATACAAAAAGAGCATCCACGTAAGATGCTCTTTTTTCCCGTCTCATCTTTAAATCGCCAGCAGCTTCTGCAGCTTCTCCTCCGTCAGCCGGTTGCCGACCAGGAAGGTGCCAAACTCGCCAAAGCGAGCGCTGACTTCATCAAAGCGCATTTCGTAAATGATGTATTTAAAGTCGAGCGGATCGTTGCCGAACAGGGTGACGCCCCATTCCCAATCGTCGAATCCAACCGATCCGGTGATGATCTGCCTCAGCTTGCCCGCGTACTTGCGGCCGATCAGACCGTGGGAGTACATCATCTCGCGGCGCTGCTCCATGGACAGCATGTACCAGTTGTCGTTGCCTTCGCGCTTCTTGTTCATCGGATAGAAGCAGATGTGCTCCGACTTTGGCAGCTCCGGATAGAGGCGGGCGCGAATCTGCGGATTGGCTTTCGGGTCTTCGCCAGGATTGTTGACGTAGTTGCTCAGCTCCACGACGGACACGTAGGAGTAGTCCGGGGTGGTATAGTCGGCGAAGCGCGTCTTGTTAAACGCCGTCTCGATCTCGTTCAGCTCCTGCAGGGTAGGGCGCAGGAACATAAAGAGCAGGTCCGCCTTGTGGCCGAGAATGGAGTACATCACCGTGCTGCCCTCGCCGGCCTGTTCGTTGGCTGCCCAGGTGTGGGAAAGAGAGAGGAGTTCGTCCACCGCTGCTTTGCGCTCCTCTTCCGTGATCGACTTCCATGCCGCCCAATCTATTTTACGAAAATCGTGCAGCGCGTACCAACCTTCCAGTGTAAGTGCCGCTTCGTTTTGGCTCATGTGATCCCAACTCCTTTTTTCCAGGTTAGAAGCTTTTTATGTAGGCCATGTCGACTAGTATAGCACAATAGCAGAGCCGTTCACAGTTTTTGACATGCCCCTCCATCATTGTATCTCAAAACATCGCCTTCTCCTTGTCCGTTTTTGTCAAAATGTTGACGGGCCAAAGGGTGAAATTGGCAGTATAAAAAGAACATACGTTTGGTATAATGGAACTAAGAACACACGTTCCCATTCAGGAGGAATCAGCATGGACGGCAAGCGAATCATTTTTCTCGCAGACATGCAAAGTTTTTATGCCAGTGTAGAAAAGGCAGCCAATCCTGCGCTGCGCGATAAGCCAATCGTCGTCGCCGGAGATCCGGAGCGGCGGAGCGGAGTGGTGCTGGCCGCCTGCCCGCTGGCCAAAGCGTACGGCGTGACGACGGCAGAGGTGCTCTGGAAGGCGCAGCAGAAGTGCCGGGACCTCGTCGTCGTTCGCCCGCGGATGGAGACCTACCTGCGGATGTCGGTACAGATAACGCGCATCTTCGAAGCGTTTACCGATCTGGTGGAGCCGTATTCGATCGACGAACAGTTCCTCGATGTGACCGGCAGCCTGTCGCTGTTCGGCGACCCGTGGACGCTGGCGGAGCAGATTCGCCGGAGGGTGTGGCTGGAGACGGGCATCGTCTGCCGCGTCGGGATCGGGGAAAATAAAGTACTGGCCAAAATGGCCTGCGACAACTTTGCCAAAAAACAGGAGCAGGGGATTTTCTGGCTGAAGCAAGAAGAACTGCCTGAGACGCTGTGGCCGCTGCCGATCGAGAAGCTGTTCGGGGTCGGCTCGCGGATGAAGCGGCATTTTCACCGCATTGGCATCTATCGCATCGGCCAGCTGGCTGCCGCTTCGCCGGAGCTGGTCAGCCGCCGCTGGGGCGTCAACGGCGAAGTGCTGTGGCGGACGGCTCGCGGCCTGGACGACTCGCCGGTATCGCCGCGGACACACGATCTGCAAAAGGGGATCGGCCATCACATGACGCTGCCCCGGGACTACCATACCTCTGCCGACATCAAGGTCGTGCTGCTGGAGCTGTGTGAAGAGGTCTGCCGCCGCTCGCGCAGCAAGCAGCTGATGGGGATGGTGGCATCTGTCGGCTGCCGGGGCGCGGATTTTGAGCGGTCGACCGGTTTTTGGCGGCAGATGAAGCTGCCCGAGCCGACCAATGACGCGATGACGCTCTACCGCGCGGTCTGCCGCCTGTTCGAACGGCATTGGCAGCATACGCCGGTGCGAAGCGTAGGCGTCCATCTCGGGCAGCTCACCCCGGATGACAATTGCCAGCTCAGCTTGTTTGAAGATAAAACCCGGCAGCGCTCCCTCGGACGCACGATGGACAGCATTCGCGCCAAGTACGGCAATGACGCGATTTTGCGGGCTGTCTCGCTGCTTCCGGCCGGGCAGGCGCGGGAGCGGGCGGCCAAAATCGGGGGCCATTATAAATGACGGGGGGCGGCGGCCCTGTTCGGGATGGCACAGACGAAGGCGGCTGGCAGGAACTGCTGCGGGAATGTGTTTTGTTTGGGCTGGTGTTTAAAGCGGCAGTGATCGACCTGGATGCGATGCAGACGGCGCCGCTCAAGCTGTCCTACCGGGAAATCGTCGAGGAGCTGTCCCGGTGGGCGGAAAGGCGGCATTACCGGATGAAACGGCAGCTCCGCCAAATCGGCTGCATCTTGCTGACCAGCCGAAAACAGGGAAGCTGCTACTGCGTGCAGGTGCGTCTGCGCGGCTATCTGCGGGAAGTCGTCTATTCCATTGAGCTGCTTCAGGCCGAGTGCCGGGAGCGGGTCGGGCTTTGGCTGAAAGAACACGGGAGGAATGACACATGAGAGATAAGCCCACTTCCAAAAAGGAGAATTTGTTTGCCGCCAGCCGATTCGTGCTGCCGGAGCACCGCGAACTGTATTTGCGGATCAAGGCAGAAGAAGCGCGGTACATCCCGCCGACGCTGGATGACGAACAGCGGGCAGAGCTGAGCGAGCAGGTATGGCAGGCGTTTCGGGACAAGTGCAGCGTCACCGTGACGTTTTTCGACGGGCGGATGATGCAGCGGCACGCAGGGATCATCGCCCACCTCGACCAGGCTGCTGGCCGTCTCAAGTTTCACTCGCTGGACCGGGTGGACTGGCTGCCGTTTGAAGCGCTGTATGCGGTCGAGCGAAGCTAGGGACATAAGGAAAAGGTGTCGGATACCGACACCTTTTGCTGTATTTATCTCCGCGACAGCCCCATCGCTGCCTCCACTTCCCGCAGCGTTCGCGAGGCGGTTTCGCGTGCTTTTAAGGCCCCGGCGTCCAGCACCTGGTCCAGATAGTCGCTGCCTACCAGTTCGCGGTAACGGGCCTGGATCGGTTCGATCAGACTGACGACGAGCTCCGCCAGGTCGGACTTGAACTGGCCGTACCCCTTGCCTTCGTAGGCCGCTTGGATCTCCTCGACGCTTTGCCCGGAGCACAGGGAGTAGATCGACATCAGGTTGGAGATGCCGGGTTTGTTTTCCTTGTCGAAAGCGATCCGGTTGTCGGAATCCGTCTGGGCCCGCTTCACCTTTTTCACAATCTCCTTGGGATCGTCCAAGAGGCTGATAAACCCGTTTTGATTGGGATCCGACTTGCTCATTTTCTTGGTCGGCTCCTGCAGGGACATGATTCTCGCGCCCACTTTCGGCGTGCGGATTTCCGGCAGCACGAAGACTTCGTGGTAGCGGTTGTTGAAACGCTGTGCCAGGTCGCGGGTAATCTCGATATGCTGCTTCTGGTCTTCGCCTACCGGGACGTAGTCTGTTTTGTACAGCAGGATGTCGGCGGCCATCAACGGCGGGTACGTGAGCAGCCCCGCGGGAATGGATTCGCCCCGCCCCTGCGATTTGTCCTTGAACTGGGTCATTCTCTCCAACTCGCCGACGTAGGCCAAAGTCTGCATGATCCAGGCAAGCTGGGCGTGCTCCGGCACCTCCGACTGGATGAACAGGACCACCTTCTCGGGATCGAGGCCGACCGCCAGGTAAAGCGCAGCCAGATTGCGGCTGTTCTCCCGCAGCTTGACGGGGTCCTGCGGCACTGTGATGGCGTGCTGATTGACGATGCAGTAGTAGCACTGATGCTCATCCTGATACTCCACGAAGTGTTTGATGGCCCCCAGGTAATTGCCAAGCGTAATCATGCCGCTGGGTTGAACGCCGGAAAAAATCGTTGCCATGATACATCCTCCTTGCAAAATTTCTGGAAAAAATTAGAAAAGGCCCATCCGTCACCTGTCAAAGGGACGAATGGACCGCGGTACCACCCTTGTTATTTCACAAAAATGAAATCACTCATGCCCTGATATCGCCAGGGAAAAACGCCAAAGCCTACTGCGCGAGGGTTCGGTTTGGGTGTTCAAAAGTCCATTCCATATTGCCTCACTGCCTGTTTTCACCACCCACAGGCTCTCTGAAAGCAGACAATATGTACTACTCTTTATCATTACACGTAAGCAGTATACAATTATTTGTTCCTTAATGTACCACGCCCGAAAGGGAATGTCAAAAGCAGGTTTCATAAAGCGCGGACACAGACAAATACTAAGTTCCGGAGGTGGCGTACTTGAGTCATAACCGACTGGTTGTACCGCAAGCCGAAGAGGCAATGGATCGTCTGAAGATGGAAACAGCGAAAGAACTGGGCCTGGACGATGACATTGAGGAGCGTGGTTGGGGTGACATGACCACGCGGGAAGTGGGTACAATTGGAGGGCATATGGTCAAGAAGATGATCGCCTACGCCCAAGAGCACATGGCCAAAGACGAAAGCCAAAAACTTGAGTCGTAGCAAAGCCTCCGGCGCCATCCTAATCAGGTGGCGCTTTCGAGCGAATAAAGCTGCGTGCGAACGCGATTGAGCATCTCTGCGCGCAGAAAGTAAGGTAAATCAAACGTTTTTCACGGAATTGTTCATTTTTGCGTTTTGCAAGGGATGAAATTTCGCTGTAATGTATGTTATTATCCGTACGAAAATATTTTGAGTAACAAAGGGGATATGTATGCTAGCTCAGGAGATGGGCGTGATTTTGACAAAACACGCCGGGTTAATGACAGCAAAGCGATGGGTGGAGTTTATCGAACAGTTGGAGCGCAAGGGATTGTACGTCGTGATTGAATCCGATACCAATGGTCGAGTCATGAGCCCGTTTGGCGGATTGATGCCGATGCCCTGCAAGACTGATTCGTTCAACCTGTTGAACGCAGAAGAGTTGGAAGCGAGAGGGTTGTCTGTCGGCCATCATGTCCTCGCAAAGTGCAGCCTAAAACCAAGTTGACATTAGCATGCTACAGTCCTTTCCCTGGCAGGGGAGAGGGCTTTTTTTCTGCCTAGAGGCGGCATTTTTGTTCCAAATTCTGCCTGTCCCAAGAAAAAATGGGCGGCTGCAGCAAGGACGGACAAATGCCTATCTGCATAGGGTATAAGCGTAAGCATGAAAAAAGGGAGGAGACATATGGGACAGAACAATGTACTGCTCAGATTGCAGGAGGTACAATTTGCTCTCATCGAGCTGCAGTTTTACCTGGATATGAATCCGGATGATCAACGTGCCGTGCAACAGTACAATTGTTTATCCGATGAGCTGCACCATCTGAAGCACGAGTACGAAGCGGTGTGCGGCCCGTTGATGCAGTTCGGATTTTCTAACTCTCCCAACCGCTGGGTGTGGACCAGCACCCCTTGGCCGTGGGAAATTGAGTATTAAGGAGAGACACCGATGTGGATTTATGAAAAGAAGCTGGAAATCCCCGTACGGGTCGGCAAGTGCGACTTGCAGATGGCAAAGTTTTTAATTACGCAATACGGCGGGCCTGACGGTGAATTGTCAGCCGCCCTTCGCTACTTGAACCAGCGCTACACGATGCCAAACGAACGGGCGAAAGCGCTGTTAACAGATATAGGAACGGAAGAATTGGGCCATTTGGAAGTAATTGCCACTCTAGTACACAAATTGGTCAAAGGAGCAACACCCCAACAGATGCGTGATGCGGGGTTGGGAAGCCATTATGCGGACCACGACAGGGCCCTGTTTTACACCGATGCAAGCGGCGTGCCCTGGACGGCGGCGTACATCCAGGCGAAGGGAGATCCCATCGCCGACCTGGCCGACGACATTGCCGCCGAGGAAAGAGCCCGTGCCACTTACCAGTGGCTGATCAACTTGACGGATGATCCGGATGTCATCGAGGTATTGAAGTTTCTCCGCGAGCGGGAGATTGTTCACTCCCAGCGTTTTCGCGAGGCGCTGTTCATCGTAGAGGAGCAGTACAATACCCGCAAGTACTTCTAGGAAAGGAGGGATCAAGCGATGAATTACTTCGGCAACGACGATATCTACCCACAGGTTGAGCCGTTTCGGGCGGGAGGCTATCCGCCGATACACCTGCCTCCGGTCAAACCGTATCCGCCCGATCCGTACATTGATCAGTTCCCGCTGCCAGAGGCGCTGCGTGCGGGGACATTGTTCCGTTGGCTGTACGATCCATACGACAGATGTTAGGTAAGGGTATGGCAATAGAACGGCAGCTGAAAGCAACAGCATAACAACCAATTCAAATCGAATATTCCGATTATTTTGCTCAAATTCCTTGTCGACCATAAAATGAAGTGGTATATTTGGCTTGAACCTTCGATACATTTAACATTGTGACAGTCAAAAACGCCGGGGTCATACACCCGATTGTCTTGAAGTTCTGGAGTAAACCCACCGTAAAGATATAACGCCAGGCGGTGGGTTTTGCATTGGGCGAACAGTCAGATTACATGGTCAAGGAGAGGGACGAATGGATTGGATAAAGCTTTGGCGCATGTTTTATCTACTGAACATCTGCTTTTTTATTACCAGTTTGTATCTGATCGTTACATATGCTTTTTTGGGAAAAGCCGATATGGTTGCCCGTATTTCCATGTTAGCCGCACTCAATCTTCTGACCTGGCTGGTGATAAGGACAAAACGTTGACCTTTTGCCCGTTTCGCTTCTCCTAATAAAAATATAAAATGCTCGTGTTCGGGATGTGGTAAAACGTGCCATTGATATCTAATCTAATGTGATCGGAAAGGACCCCGTCCAAGGCCCCTGTCAAGTTGTCCTTCGAGGTGACAACCGTGATCACTTTGCCTTCATGCTGCTGCAGTCGCATGACAAACGGCCGCGCATTTTCTTGGGTTTGCCAATTTTGGGCGTAATCTCGGACTTGTTCGGCTTGTGAAACAATCCGGAAATGAAAGGGATTGTCATGCCGGTGCCTGTTCACCATAAAAAAACCTCCCTCGGTTTGGGTTACAGTTTCAATGTATGTTTCGTCCGGGAAAAAGGGATTTGGCAAGCACCTATTTTATCCTCTGAAATGACAAAACCGCCCTGCTGCAATCGCAGGGCGGTTGTTTTATGTACAAGGCTACAGCCTGCTCATCTCTACGTGAAGTTCTTTGTACATCAGCGCTTCCGAGCGGGCGATTTGACTGCCTGTTTGGTACATCACTTGCAAGTCGGCAGGGTCTGTAAAGCGGACGAGGATGTCCTTGCAGAGCTGGTAGTGGCGGGGCTCATGCTCGTCGGCGTGAGCTTCCCAAAACAGGACGTTGAGCGGGCGGATGCGGTTGTAGGCAGGATGCTGCAGCCCGCGGCCGATCGAACCCATGACGCCGCCGGCGAACAGTTCGGAACCCAAGCCTACTGCAGCCATCGCCTCAAGGGGTGTAGCGTGGTAAAAGAAGCGGATAAACGTCTCAATCGCTTTTTCCACAGCGGGCGACATCGCCTCCGGAGGAATCCCGTTTTCGTCCAGGGGAACTTCCGGGTCTACCGACAGCAAAAAGGTCTTGTACAATTTTTCATGAGATTTGTTGGGCAGTCCGCGGCCGGCTTCGTCCCACAGATTGTCCGCCAACGGCACCCACCAGGTATCGATCGGGGCCATAGCCGAGATCGCCGCTCCCAATACACGCGGAAAATGACGGCTGTAGTAATGATACTGGATGGCAAAATGGCGAAGCTGCTGCATGTTGTACACTCCGGCATGCAGGCTTGTAAAGAAATCAGCTTGGTAAAACTCCTCTTCTACAACGGTATGGATGGCATCCTCTACCTGTTCGTATCGCGTGAAGGCATAGGTGCCCTGCTGGTTGTCAGACACGTCAATTCCCCTCCATAAATGGCTATTGGTTCTCATAGTTATTCTAGAAGACCTCGCGGTGAAGTCAACCCGCTTTTCTATGTATAAGGGTTTGTTCGGTGGTTTATCCATCACATTTCTCCCAAGACGAAATAGGGCTAATTTTTCAAAAAATGTACTCAGTTCATTTTTATTGACTCGGCTTTGCAGAATGAATATACTAGCAGGGGAGTTAGTTGTCAGGTTTTTTTAAACTTATATATTTTATAAAGAGGAAAACGTTTACCTGTATGGGGTAAAAAGGGAGGATTTACCGTGGCAGAACATCAGTACGATGTTGTGGTTGTAGGAGGCGGTCTGGCCGGCCTGTCTGCAGCAGCTTATTTGGCTCACAGCGGAAAAAAGGTGGCAGTCGTGGAACGAGGGGCATTAGGCGGCCGTGCTGTTACTTTGACAATAAAGGGTTTTCATTTTAACTTTGGCGCTCATGCCATCTACGGACGGGACTCGTCTGTCCTGACGCGGCTGGAAAGAGAGCTGGGGCTGAAGATCGACTGGCAGGATTTCAGCCCGACGAAGGCCAAGTACGATCTGGGCCAGGAATTGACCGACATGCCGGCAAACATCCAGGGGCTGTTCCGGACGAAAGTGCTCAAAGGCGTTGAAAAGGTCAAGTTTACGTTCGAGATTTTGAAGACGATGCTGAAAGTGGAGGCCGGACATCCCCATCTTTCGATCGGAAAATGGCTGGAGAAAAAACACGTGAGCGAAGAGGTAAAAGACATGATGCTCACGCTGGCTTGCTCCAACTTCTTTACGAGTGAACCGGAAAAAATCCCCTCTGATGTATTTTTTTCCTACTATCGCCGCTTGTTTACGACAAGCAAGCCGGTTTCCTACATCGGCGGCGGCTGGCAGGCGCTGATTGACGAGTTTTCCCGCGTCATCGAGCAGAACAACGGCACGATCATGCGGAAGACGAAAGTGGAGGGCGTTACGGTTATCGACGAACGCGTCACGTCGATCGAGACGCCGGAAGGCTCCATTTCCGGCTCCGAATTCATCTTCTGCATTCCGCCGAAAGAGTTGGTCAAGGTCTTCCAGGGAACCAAGGTGGAGCATGCCGTCCAGCAGTATGCGCAGTACGAACCGACCTACGTGCTGGTCTACGATGTCGGCCTGAAAAACCGGATCGAAGTTCCGTATACCTACATTAATGACAAGGCCAGCCACATCTTTTTAACGGACATCTCTTATTACGATAAAACCTGCGTGCCGGAAAACGGCCAATTGCTGCAGGCCATCGCCTACTTGACGCAGGAGGACTTGAAGAACAAGGAGAAGGTGGAGGCGTACAAGCAAAAAATTGAAGCCTTGTACGACAAGCATTTCCCTGGTTGGCGGGAAGAGTTGGTCGTCCCCCGCATCTCGCAGCGCGCCATCGTTCAGGAGATCAAGTGGCTGATGAATCAGCATCCGATGCCGGTCTACTTCTCGGATTACCGAAACCTGTTCTTTGCCGGGGATTGGTGCGAGGGACAGGGACAGCTTTCCGAGCTCTCGTTCTCCAGTGCCGTCAATGCATGTGAGCTGGTACTGCAAAAAAGCGAATAAGCAACAAGGAGACAGGCTTCTCCTTGGCGAACAAATAGAAAGGGCACCTTGCTGGCGCCCTTTTTTTACATATCGTTCATCTGGTCGTGTCAGCGTTGGCTCCGGCGTTGGCTGTGCCTTGCAGCAGGGTGGTCAGGCTGTTTAAGCTTGCCTTGATTTTTTGCAGTTCGCCCTGCAATTCATCCGGGGCATTTACGTAATCCTGCAGGCGCTTTCCCGATTCTTCGATTTCCATTCCGATGCGCTGGATGAGTTGGACGTCAAAAGCCACGGGGGGATCCCTCCTTTTTATCAGATATCGTTTCCCTGAAAGGGTATGTTTAGCCAAAAACAGGTGAAGGGGTTGAAGCATGATGACGGTCAAGGCGGTATTGTTTGATTTTGACGGGACGCTGGCTGACACGCTGCCGGTGATTTACCTGGCATTTCAAGGAGTGTTCCGCGAGTTTGAGCAGCGGGAGGTCACTCCGGAGGAAATCGTCAAGATGTTTGGGCCGCCGGAAGCGGGCGTACTGGAGCGGCAGATCAAGAGGGTGGCCGACGTACAGCCGGCCATTGAACGGTTCTACCAGCTGTACGCGGAAAACCACCGCGAGCTGGTGAGAGCCTCCGCGGAAATCAACCGCATGCTTCAATACCTGAAGGAGCGCGGATTACGTATGGGAGTCGTCACCGGCAAGGGCAGGCGAAGCGCCGACATTTCGCTGCGGCTGCTGGAGATGGACAGCTATTTTGACATCGTCGTCACTGGCGACGACGTGGTCCGCCCCAAACCCCACCCAGAAGGAATTCACAGCGTACTGGAAAGGTTGGAAGTGCCGGCAGCCGAGGCTTTATTCGTCGGAGACAGCAACGCGGACATCCGTGCGGGCAAAGCGGCGGGCATGCGAACAATAGGCGTCAAGTGGTTTGAAGAAACCCAGACGGATTGTTTTTCCCCAGAACCTGATTACCTGTTTGAAACCGTGGCCGATTTCCAGCAATTTTTGGCGAAGGCGCTGACGGACTGATTTGCGATACGGAAGATACACAGGAAAACGCCGGTTGAGAGAGTCTCAACTGGCGTTTTTTATGCAGACGATGGCGCCAAGCCGGACGTAGACATGTATGGGAGTCGGCAAGAAGACTTATAATACTTCCAGACTCATATTCGTAACATCCAGCAAAATTCAGGAAACGAAGGATGGATCCGCATGCTGCGAACGCTTCTCGTACTGGCTGTGCTGCTTGGCGTCTGGGGTAGTGACAGTGCCGGGGCGGCGGGATTCGTCACCCCGCCGGTTGATATTATCATCGACGCCGGACATGGCGGCATCGACGGAGGATCATCCCATGGCGATCTTCTGGAAAAGCACATCAATTTGCAGGTGGCGAAAGAACTCTACCGACAGCTGAGCAAATTCGGCTACCGCGTCATCCTGAACCGAACGGGCGACTATGCGCTCAGCGACGAAAACAAATGGCTTCGCAATCCTTCCCGGCACCTGCGCGATTTGGCCCAGCGCAAACACCTGGCTGTGGAATTGCCGCCGCAAATGCTGATCAGCCTGCACATGAACTGGTCCTCTCAAGCGTCGAGACGCGGTTCCATCGTTTTATACCAAAAAAACAACCAGAGCTACATGCTGGCCAGCATCCTGCAGCATTCGCTCAACCAGTTCAACAAAACCAGCACAGCTCCGATCAAGGGTTCAAGCTATTATTTGCTCAAACACGACATCTGCCCGACGGTGATCGTCGAAATGGGTTACATCAGCAACGCCGGGGACCGGACCCGCCTGACCAGTCCTGAGGGACAGAGCCAATTGGCCCAGGTGGTGTGCGGAGCCGTCAATGAATACTTCCTGCTCACCGGGCGGCTAAACGCCCCCAAGCCGCCCAAAGAATCGTGGTTCAAACAGTGGAAGCGGTGGTGGCGAAAAGGCTAGCTCAAGATCGAAAGCAGCTTGCACGTATCCAGCTCCGCTTTCGCCCGTTCTTCTTTTGGCAGGCGTTTTAACAGGGCGAGCGCGGCGTAAGGGAGCTTCAGAGCGTGCGGGTCTTCATACGTTTTAGCCCAGAACGCCGGCGAAAGTATCGATGTGAACGGGGGCTCCTTTACCTCACTGGCCAGCATAAAATCAGGGAGTTGGCGGTTCAGATGCATTTGTATCAGGTGATTCGATTGGCCGGCGGCGACGAGCTCGTCATAACCAAACCGTTCTAATTCCGCAAGGGCATGCGCATGGGTAATGCCATGGGTTTTCTCGCCGTCAAAGAAGTACTTCTTGCCGTCTAGCGTCCTCCCCGGTACGATCATCTGAAGCTCCGCAAAGGCCTGCCTTGCCATCGCCAGTGTATCGGAATACGCCGGGATCTCTCTTACATCCTCTCTCGTCATCGTAAAATAGTTGTCGACGCCCCAGTAACGGTTGGGTGTATCTTCCCGGGTTCGTTCCAGCATGTTGACCAGACCTTTTACCACAGTTGGCGTTGTGAGATCGGGACGTTCCCGGAGAGCTTTTAGGGCCAAAACACCCAGGGCCAAACCATGTCCGGAAGTACGAAGACATTGCGTGTTGGCTTTCAGTCCGCTGATGACTTCTTCCATTAGCCTGGGATTCGGTTCCTCCGGTTCCAAGGGGCCAAACCAATCCGGATACTGCTTGCGGTAAGATTCACAAGTTCGGACGATCCCTTCCTTCACGTGTTCAGGCAAATCATGCTCCTGATTCATAAAGTAGCCGGCCAGTAGAGCAGCCCCGAAGTGTCCCTTGAACCACGACAACTGACCACCGCGCGCCATGCCGATGAGACCTAACTCCAAATAGGAATGTATCAGCGTCATTTCATCACCCTCCCAAGTTGATTCATCATGATATAAATTGATTATACAATATACTTTGTAAAGTAAAAAGTTTAAAAATATTTCTATGTCTGTTATCAAGGTCAAAAATACTTCACTTTTTTTCCAAGCGGCAATCGTGTATCTTTGATGCTAGACACGCTTGTTGAAATGGGGAGGAATCATGGCCAAAATAGCTTTGCCCGATTATTTTTATGACAGCCTCGGCCACAATTTGCATCGAATTGGCCAGCTTATGCGGGAAGAGACCAGCAAAGCGCTGAAACGCTTTGGCGTCACCCCGGAGCAGTGGGAACTGCTGATCGTCCTGTCCCATACAGAGGGTTTGACGCCGACGGAATTGGGCGAGTACAGCCTGCGGGACAAGACGACTATCTCGCGCATGCTGCCCGCCTTGCTGCGCAAGGGAATGATTGAGAAAAAACAGCATCCACGCGATGCCCGCAGCTATGTCGTAACAGTCAGCGAAGCGCACAGGCAGAAATTAGACGAGATGCTGTGGGCGGTAAAGGAGCACTTTGAGCAGCGGGTGTTTGCAAACCTGAGCCAAAGAGAATACGATCTCATGCTGGGGTTGATTGGCAAATTGCGGAGGGAGCTGGGCGATTTGTAACGGGAAGAGAGGATGGCCGGAATTTTAGGTTGTATATACAACTAAATTTGCGATAAAGTTGTATGTACAACAAAATGGTGGTGAGATGGATGATTCTGACTGTCCGAAAAAATGACGGCCCGGGATGGTTGATGATCGTTGAAGTAATCGAGGAGAACAAGTATAAGATCGTCCGCGACATCTGTGCCAAAGAGCCGCAGTACGAAGTGATTCTCCGTTTTTTGCACTCGCTGTCCGCGCGGCTGGAGCAGATCGAAGGGACGGATGTCGAGCCGGATGCTGCCCCTAAAAAGCGGAACGCCAAACGTGCCGCGCGAGAAGCCAAGCGGGAAATGGACCGCACAGGAGCAGGAGGGCAGCGAATGCCCGGAAAAGCATTTCGACTGAAAGCAGCGGAACTGGAAAAGGCTGCTTCCGTCGTCAGAGAAACCCTGGATGTCACGATCTGGGTGAAGCCGGGCAAACCGCGGACGATGTTTCAAGGCGAGCGGTACAAAGGGATGGAAGTGCTCGAGGTGTGCACGCCGCTTTCCGATAAAAGAGCGAATGAAGAGGTCATCAATGCTCTCAAAAAGCGTTACGGCGTGTACGAAAGCGACATTGAGCTGGTAGAAGGGTATGCAAGCCAGAAAAAAAGATATACAATTGCCTTGCGCAGAGCAGCTTACACGAGCTCAGAGCATGAACAGTTTTGAGGTGTATCCCATGAAGGTGACCGGTTTTAACCATGTTACGATCCGCGTGTCCGACCTGCCGCGTTCCCTCGCTTTCTACGAAGGCGTGCTGCAGATGAAGCTGGTCCATCGGGGCAGGCAGGACGCCTACCTCGACTGGGGCGGAGCCTGGATCTGCCTCGTGCAGCGGCCGGCAGCAGGTCCCCAGACGAATTCGGTTCCGGGCGTGGATCATGTAGCCTTTTCGATCGAAGAAGCGGATTTTGACGGCGCAGTCGTACAGCTCGTCTCAGCCGGGGTCACGGTTGTGCGCGGCCCGGTGGAGCGGGGCCTGGGCCGGGCGATCAACTTTTTGGACCCGGATGGAACACAGCTTGAACTGTACACAAGCAACCTGCAGCGGCGCATGACGGTCTGGAAGTAGAGCCAGCCTGATCGCTGTGGTCATGGGCGTGAGTGCGATTGAGAAGCGCAGGCAAAGCAGCGCGGCGATGTAATGATAAAATACCGTATACTCCGTGCAAACGGGTAAAAACTAAAGCAAGCTAGCCAACCAGGGAAATGCCTGGTTTTTTCTTTCTGTTTGCAAAGTGTAAAGTTTGTGTAAAGAATCGGCGAAAAAAATTTACGTTCTTCCTGCTTTTTCGCTATAATCGTAGAGGCGTTATTATCCAAAAGGAGTGACATATCGTTCTATGATTAAATCACGGAATAAATCCTTTTTTACCTTACTAGAGGAACTGGCAGCCGTCGTTCATAAGGGAACTCATCTTTTCTTTGAAATGCTGGGGAATTATCAGGATATTGAAGCGAAGGTGAAAGAGATTAAGAGCGCAGAGAATGAAGGGGATGAGATTGTTCGCCGGATCATGAACGAATTGAACTCCACTTTCATCACTCCTTTGGAGCGGGAAGATATTCACTCGCTGGCACACACGCTTGACGACATGATTGATTACATAGACGGGGTAGCCGACCGGATGTTTCTGTACCAGTTGAAGCAGCCCGAGCCCCGAGTGGTGGCCCAGGCCAACATCCTGGTGCAATGTTCCGCCAAGCTGATCGACTTGATTCGCACCCTCCGCAAGCTGGACCACGCAACCGTCTCCAATATCGCCCGGGAGATTAAAGATCTGGAGCACGAGTCGGATGCGAACTACCGCAAGATGGTCTCTGAGCTGTTGAACAATCCGGACACGAATCCGATCGAGGCGATCAAATGGAAAGAGATTTACGATAAACTGGAAGACTGTGCGGACTTCGCTGAAGACGTGTCCAACCTGGTGGAAGGGATCGTGCTGAAGAATGCTTAATCAGGTCACGCCGGATGTGATTCTGCTCATCCTGGTTATTGTATTGGCGCTAAGCTTTGACTTTATCAACGGGTTTCACGACACGGCCAATGCGATTGCCACCTCGGTTTCAACCCGGGCGCTCAGCCCCCGTACGGCGATTGTTCTGGCGTCTGTGTTCAACCTGGTCGGCGCCCTGACCTATACAGGCGTCGCCAAAACCATCGGGAAGGACATTGCCGATCCGTTTAAACTGGAAAACGGCCTGGTCGTGATTCTGGCGGCTCTGACATCTGCCATTTTATGGAATTTGGTCACCTGGTGGTTTGGCATCCCAAGCTCTTCTTCCCATGCCATCATCGGCGGCATTACCGGTGCGACGATTGGAGCAGCAGGATTCGGCGCCGTCAATTTTAAAGGATTTCTCAGCATTGTAGAGGCGTTGATCCTGTCGCCCATCGGGGCATTCTTTGTCGGATTCCTCATGATCAAACTGATCTCCGCACTGGTAGCCAATACCGCTTACCATAAGACAAACCGCAGATTCCGCTACCTGCAAATTCTCTCGGCATCGTGGCAGTCCTTTAGCCATGGGGCCAACGATGCGCAAAAAACGATGGGTGTGATCACGTTTGCACTCGTTACCGGCGGTTTTTTGCACACCCCGGGCGGGGAGTTCATCATCCCGTTGTGGGTCAAGCTGTCTGCGGCGTTGGCCATGGCCCTCGGCACCTCGATCGGAGGATGGCGGATCATCAAGACAGTCGGGGGAAAAATCATGAAAATCAAACCGATCACCGGCTTCTCGGCCGACTTGTCTTCCGCCTTGATCATTACGATTTTTACTGCGCTGCACCTGCCCGTCAGCACCACGCACGTGATTTCCTCTGCGATTATGGGTGTTGGCGCATCGCAAAAATTTTCCGCGGTGAAGTGGGGCGTAGCCGGCCGGATCATTTTCACCTGGATCGTTACCCTGCCGGTATCCGCATTGCTGGCCGCCGCCTGCTACATCGTGTACGACGTCTTTTTATAGGGCATTGTCCGGCTGCCGCCCAGCTTAGGGCGTGGTGCCGGTCAGGCGCTGCCACCAGGTCGGCTGAGGCTTGATTTCGACCAGTTGAATTGCGGTGAACGGTACAAAGGCAAGTGTCAGGTCATCCCGTTCGATCAACAGCCCGGACGCACCGTAGTCGCGCAGCAGCCCCTCTTCTTCCTGGGAAGCGCCGGGGGAAGCAGGGGACGGTGCAAAACGGATGACAATTCGCCGGTCGAGGTATTCATCCAAGACGTCTGCTTCCATGTCTCCACCTCCTTTTATGCTAGGATTGCCGCAAACATACAAATTCAGACAAATAGGAAAAGCGCGGGGAAAATGTAGTAACCCCGCGCTTTCGCGTTGGCGACAAATTCAATGCCTTTCGGTGTCTTTTTGACGATAATCCGAATGGCAAAAAGGCAGTGCTATTGTGTTCGGACAGCACTAAAATGTGTTACCATATGGATGTTGCATATGCTAGCGGAAAAAGGGGACTGGAAAAATGACCATAAAATCTGCCCGTAAAAAGAACTTTTCACCATATATTTCTTTTAGCCGCAAGGAATGGGCCGGCTTGCGGGAGGTAACTCCGCTGTCTTTATCCGAAGCTGATCTGGTCAATCTGCAGGGGATCAACGAGCGGCTGTCGCTTGAAGAAGTGGCCGAAATCTACCTGCCGCTGTCCCGCCTGTTGAACCTGTATGTGGCGGCAACGCAGGAGCTGTTTAATGCCACAAAGACGTTTCTCGGCAATACCACGAACAAAGTTCCGTACATCATCGGCGTCGCCGGCAGCGTGGCGGTCGGGAAGAGCACGACGGCGAGAATTTTGCAGGCACTGCTCGCCCGCTGGCCTAACCATCCCAAGGTGGATCTCGTTACGACAGACGGGTTTCTCTACCCCAACAGGATTCTGGAGGAACGCGGCTTGATGAAGCGCAAAGGATTTCCGGAGAGCTACGATGTCAAACGGCTGATCCGGTTCATGGCCGATGTCAAATCGGGAAAACCGGAAGTAACTGCGCCCGTCTACTCCCATTTGGCCTATGATATCTTGCCTGATGAGGCCCAGGTCATCCGGCAGCCGGACATTGTGATCGTGGAAGGGTTAAATGTTCTGCAGAATACGGCGGAGAGCAGTACAGGGTACGGACCCCGCGTCTTTGTCTCTGACTTTTTTGACTTCTCCATTTACGTCGACGCCGATAAAAAGGATATCGAACACTGGTACATCGAACGTTTTAAAGTGCTGCGCAACACGGCATTTCAAAGTCCTGATTCCTACTTCCACCGCTATGCCAGCTTAACGGCCGACGAGGCGGTGCAAGTAGCCAAGCAGATATGGCGGGAGATCAATGACGTCAATCTGGTGGACAACATTCTGCCGACGCGGGGACGGGCCCAGTTGATCCTGGAAAAAGGCCCCGACCATGCGGTACGGGGCGTCAAATTGCGCAAATTGTAAGGGCCGTTAATCCAGTTGCTCGATCGGTTCCGGCTTGGATCGCCTGGAATTGGATTTGAGCCAGAACGTGATGTAAAGCGCGATGCCGACCACGATCAGCGACAGGCTGACCAGCTGGGCGACCCGCAACGAGCCGATGAGAAGGCTGTCTGTGCGCATTCCTTCGATTACGAAGCGTCCGATGGAGTAGAGGATCAGATAGCTGAACAGGACCTGGCCGTCAAATCGCTTCAAGCGGTACAGCAGGAGGAGCAGAACAGCAAAAACCAAAAGATTCCATAACGACTCGTAGAGGAAGGTCGGCGCGTAGTAGACGCCGTCAATCAACATCTGATCGCGTATAAACGCGGGAAAGTGCGACATGTATTCAGCGGAAACCACTCCGCCGTGAGCTTCCTGGTTCATAAAATTGCCCCAGCGGCCGATCGCCTGACCGAGGATGACGCTCGGCATCAGCAAATCGCCGAACAGCAGGAAGGGCAGCTTGTGCTTGCGGATGTACAAGGTACCTGCGATCAGTCCGCCGATCAATCCGCCGTGAATGGCCAATCCGCCGTTCCAGACTGCAATCATCTCCCACAGGCTGTGGTAATTCTCTCTTTCAAAGAAAACGTAATAGGCGCGGGCGCAGATGATCGCCGACGGAATGATCCAGAGGACCATGTTGAGCACGTGGTCAGGATTGATGCCTGCCCGTTTCGCATGATGGTGGGCCAGATTAGTCCCGATGAAAAAAGCCGAACCCATGATAATGCCGTACCAACGTACCGGAATCGGGCCCAAATGAAAGGCTACTGGATCAAGCAAAACAGTTCTCCTCCTTCAGGTAAAGGATATGTCTTTTGTCAGTATAACATAATTCACCTCTATTTTTCCGTGTAAACAAGCAGCACATTCCTTTTAAGGGGAATGTGCTGCTCATGTTTTCTTTTTTGACAAAAATCCCAGAATCGAGTCGAGCGAAGCCCGGTTGTCCTCGCTAAGCAGGTGGGCAAACAGATCGCCTTGCTGCTGCAGCCGATCCGGTACGTTGTGTACCGTAAAGTGGGTCGGGTGGATATGAGGCACCTCCTGCCAGGTGAGCGGGGTGGAGACAGTCGCCTGCGGTTTGGCCCGGGTGGAGTAGGGGGCGGCCAGCGTCTTGCCCCGCCAGTGCTGCAGATAGTCGATGTAAAGCTTGGTGCCGCGATTTTTCACCAGCCGCTCCACGGTTAAAAACTGCGGAAACCTTTCCGTCAGGTAGGTGGCGACGAACTTTCCGACCTGGCGCGTCTGTTCAAAGCGGTAACGCCGTTCGATCGGAATGTAGATTTGCAGGCCGCTGGCGCCCGATGTTTTTACATAGGAGGTCAACTGTAGTTCGTCTAGGACCTCTTTTATCCGCAGGGCGGCCTCAATGGCAGGCTCGAAATCTGGAGTAGAGGGATCGAGGTCAAACACCAGCTCTGTCGGGATTTCATCGCCGGCGAGGTGGAAGGAGACGTGCCACTCCAAGGCTGCCTGGTTTGCCATCCAGATAAGAGTGGGCAGATCATTGAGCAAGGGATAGCGGGTGTTCTCCCAGATGGCCGTTGCGATCCACTCGGGCGCGTAATCGGGAATGTTTTTTTGGTAAAAATGCTTGTCGTGGATGCCGTGGGGATAGCGGATGACGGTCAGCAGCCGATTTTTCGTGTAGGGCAGCATGACTGGGGCTACAGCCAGCAGGTACTGAAGATAAGCCAGTTTGGTCACACCTGCTTCCGGCCACAGCGGCTTGTCCGGATTGCTGATCGTAAGCGTTTTCCCTTCGACGGTCAGGACGTGTTCCTGGGTTGCTGCCGGCATGTCAGTTCCACCCTTCTCTACTGTTGGTGATGGCGCATGAGCTCGGATAAGGTGACGAATTTGTAGCCCCGCTTCGAGAGGATGGCCAGCGTCCTGTCGACGGCCTGCAGGGTTTGGGTGCGGTCAATGCCGGAATCGTGAAACAAGACGATGTTGCCCGGCTTGGCGCTTCCCGTCACCCTGGTCACGATCTTGCTTACTCCAGGGTTTTTCCAGTCCTGCGTGTCCTGCGCATAAGACCAGATGGCGATCGGATGCTTTTGTCTGGCTGACTCGCGGAGAACCGTGTGTGTCAGCTCTCCTCCAGGCGGACGGAAAAAGACGGGATAGGTTCCAGTCAAGGCATGGATAATGTGGTCGGTTTGCTGGATTTCCTGCTTGAGCCGTCTTGCGCTGACCCTCCTCATCGGCGGATGGGTGTACGTGTGGTTGCCCAGCTCATGCCCTTTGCGATGAATTTTCCGGATGACCTTGGGATACCACTTCGCCCTTTGTCCGACGACGAAAAAAGTCCCTTTTGCGTTGTACTTGTCCAGTATTTTGAGCAGTCTCATCGTGTAAACCGGATGGGGGCCGTCATCGAAGGTGAGGGCGATCAGTTTTTGGTTGGTATTGACGTGAAAGATCGTATGCGGCGGCGACTTTGCCGCGGCTGGAGTCGAGGCCCATCCGCAGGCAAACAGGCTGGCTGCCACCAGAAGAATGTTTTTCCAGTTCATCGATGTGATTCTCCCCGTTTTCGTATCATTACATAATGTGGCTGTTTGTCAGGTGACTATGAGTGGAAATGAATGCAATCCCGCAGTATGATAGGAGACAAACCATTTGGGCAGGAGGAGGACATCATGCCGAGAATACTGGGTAAGCGGATTGTGCTGAGGGAATACATGCAGGAAGATTTGCCGCATATGCGGGAGTGGGTCAATGATCCGGAAATCGTCAACCAATTGTCGGATATTTTTCTCTACCCTCAGACATTAAACGATACAGAGGGCTTCCTGCAGGCGATGCTGGAAAAAAGGGGAGAACAAAGGGGCTTTGTGATTGCCCACAAGGATACGGCAGCGTATATCGGGCAAATCGACCTGCACCAGATCGATTGGAAGAATCGAGTGGCAGAGATGGGCATTGTCATCGGCAGAGCGTGCGATCAGGGGAAGGGATACGGCTCTGAAGCCGTTCGCCTCTTGCAGGGTTTTGTCTTTGAGCGGCTGAATTTACACAAACTTGAATTGAAAGTGCATGATTTCAACGCGCAGGCGTACCACTGCTACCTTAAGTGCGGATTCAGAGAAGAGGGAAGAATCAGGCAGAAGTACTATCTCAATGGAACCTATCACGATGTCATATACATGGGGATCTTAAAAACGGAGTACGAAGCGATGAAGGAGTAAACTGATTGGTCAAGGCAAAAGGGCTCAAGTGCCGCTGTTAGGCACTTGCCCTTTCGTTTCTGATGAGGTAAAATAAAGTCCGGAAACTGAAAAAACGATTTTAGTTTATATAATTTACAAATCTGGTTCTATCACGGGGGGCTGATCATGAAAGAGCGGATCATGCAAGCTTTTATAGAAGAGATTCATGACAGCGGCATGAAATTTACCATGGACGATTTATCCAAGCGGCTTGGCATCAGCAAGCGGACGCTGTATGAACACTTTTCTTCCAAAGTCGAGGTTCTGGAGACGATTATCGACCAAACCTTGCAGGAGGCGGACGAAAAGACGAGGCAAATCGTCCTGGACGAACGGCTGTCTTTACTCGAAAAAATCACCGGAGTTATGACTGTATTGCCAAACCATTACGAACTTTACGATTTGAAGATTCTGGATCAGATGAAACGCTATTTTCCGGAGCAGTGGGCCAAGATCGACGCCGCTCTCAAGGATGATTGGGACGTGCTTCGCATGTTGATTGAGCAAGGGATTGAAGAAGGGCTGATCGTCGGCAAAAGTCCGGCCCTCATCATGAAACTGATCGTGGATGCGACGAATTCCATTCTTGATCAGCGGTTCTACTTGAACAACCACATCAACCTGGACGAAGCCTTATCGTCTATTGTGGAGATTTTGTTGTTTGGCCTGGTGTCGAGAGAGGATCGCGAAAGCTCTGTGCCGTACTGATGTCCGTCACGTTGATTCCGAAGAAAAAAGGAACGATGGGAAGCTTCCGGAAAGAAAGTTGAGGTTTCTCCGAGAAAATGGCGTCACGGCGGCTGCAGTGGCGGATAGCCGACGTTGAGCAGATACGTCATGTGCAGTATAATGGAAGTATCCAAAACCTAAAAAACTATTATGGTTGATTTGGTTTTTTGGTTAAAAAAAGGAGATGTAGATCTTCAATATTTGTTATTTGCAAAAGGATGACGTGGAGAAATTAGTCCATCTGGATGCGACCGTCTACCAACCGCAATACCTTGTGGATCAAGAGATTACGCGAAAGCGGTTGGAGCCAAACCCGTACACCGACATTTGCATCAAGCACGGGGCTGACCTGGTCGGTTACGTCACGCTCCTTCCGATACCAGCGGAGATTGCCGGAAAAATCAAGCGCGGCACCTCCAATGAGGCACAGACGGAGGGAAATGTGCTGCCCTACCGAAAAATGGGCAGGTACCAAGCCTACTTGTCCTCCATTGTGGTGAATAAGCGGAAGTACCCGGCGATTCGGGCGAAGCATTTGTTCCAGCTCTTGCAAGAACACTTACGGCAGATGAGGAAACGCGGCTTTTTCATCGATGTGATTTATGCGATTGCGGCGAGCATTGCCGGACGAAAGACACTGCAGCGGATGAAATTCGCGGAAGTTGGGCCGAACATTTTTGTGTATTCTACGAGAAAACAGGGGATGGAGTGGATCGCTGGCAAACCGCAGTATGCTTTGGCCGAGGTTCTGGTAGCCCCTATGGCACTCCGGAATAGGTCGCAGATGCCAAGCGATTTCGCCAGCATGTCCATCACGGAGTGGTATTGGGATACGGACACATAGCGTCTGATCAGGATAGCAAAAAAGATCACTTTATAATAGAAGGGACTCCGCTGCGGGGTCCCTTTTCCTGTTTGTCGTTTATTTTGAGCCCGGTTGAGGATATGAACAGTCCGAAACGGTTCGCGTGTTTGAAAGGCAAGGAGTCCTGGATGGACGGTTCGTCGACGTCATGGCGATGGAAAAATGGCTTTTGTCATGACAGAAAAAGCCGCTGATTCCGTAAAGGGAATAAGCGGCTCTTTATCGTCACGATGCCGGATGCAGCGGCAGTTCAGCTTCTTTGTTTTCATCTATTTTGCAAGGGGTGATCTCAATCCGGTTAATCCGGTGGTTCTCCATCTCGGTGATGGTAAACAGGTGATTCGCCCACTCGACTGATTTGCCCGCAGCAATATCTTCTTCCAATTGACTGTACACCCATCCGCCAATGGTGTCGACATCATCTGACTCGAGTTCAAACGGCAAGTGTTCATTCAGTTCGGAGAGCAATGTCTGCCCGGAGACGGACAGGCCCTTCTCTCCTTTTTCAATCTCTGCCCGCTTTTGTTCGTCAAATTCGTCCTGGATATCGCCGACGATTTCTTCCAGGATGTCTTCCAGCGTCACAAGGCCAGAGGTACCGCCGAATTCGTCAATGACGATGGCGATTTGCGAACGACGCTTCTGCATCAGGCGAAGCACTTGGCTGATCTCCATCGTCTCGGGCACGGTCAGCACCGGACGGAGCAGCTGTTCAATCTCCGCTTCTCCCTCATGCAAGGCAGCGAGGTAAAAATCGGTTGCGTGGACGAACCCGATGATGTTGTCCTTGTCGTCGACGGCTACCGGAAAACGGGTATGCCGCTCGGAACGGATGATGTCCAGATTCTCTTGAAACGAGCTTGTTGTATATAAACACACCATATCGATACGGGGAAGCATTACTTCACGAGCCGACTTTTCAGAGAAGTCGAAAACTTGTTTGACCAGCGTAAATTCAGTCTGATCGATGTGGCCGCTCTTATGGCTCTCATTCACCAGCAAGCGAATTTCTTCTTCTGTATGAGCGGTTTCGTGATCGGAGACAGGCTCCAGGCCCAGCCATTTGAGCAGGCGGTTTGCCGCGCCGTTTAACAACCAGATCGCGGGATAAAACAGTTTGTAAAACATGATGAGCGGTGGCGCTACCCACAATGAGGCGGCCTCCGCCTTCTGGATTGCGAGCGACTTCGGAGCCAGTTCCCCCAATACAATATGGAGAAACGTAATGATCGCAAAGGCAACACCCAACGACAGGGCGGATATGACATAGTCAGGCAAATGGAAGTTCCCGAGCAAAGGCTCAATGATCATATGGGCAATCGCCGGTTCCCCGACCCAGCCCAAGCCAAGGGAGGCAAGGGTAATGCCGACCTGGCATGCCGACATGTACGCGTCTAATTTTTGCGAGACCTTTTGCGCGTAAACGGCGCGCTTGTTGCCTTCATTCACAAGCTGCGTGAGGCGTGTCTGCCGCACTTTGACCAAGGCAAACTCGGCAGCGACAAAGAAGCCGTTCAGCACGACCAGAATCATTACAAGAACAAGGTTAAGCACTATCGGAACACTGTCCAAAAACGTATCATCCTTTCGGTAATGACAATCTCTTCACTAACAACTATAACAGCTACCCGTCTCCTCACTCAAAGTTCAATTAGACTGATTTTTGCCCCATCAGGGGGGAAATCGGGTAAAAAATAAACGACAGCAACCTGTTTTCATATCCTTTTTGATCCTGGCGTGCCCGGAGCAGCGCAATCGCATGCAGGGCTCAAAACCGCTGAATTTTGCAAGAATAGTCGGGAAAGCGTTAAACGCCGCTTGAATCAGGATGGGAATCAACCTTCGCCGGCGCTGTTTACCGCCTGCCAGATTTTCTTGGCAGCGCGATGCCCGCCACAGACCTGGAAACAGGATCCGTTGGTTTGATGACGCCTGCTGCGCTTCCTCAAGCTCCCCGGCACAAACCCAAGCACACGGCCTAATCCATTGCGCGGCCAGGTAATTGGCACGTCACGGATTGTTCACGCGGAATAAGGGGAGAATCGTGTCGGCAACTCCTGTGTTTACACGTTGATGTAAAAAATCAATTTTACCGGGACAAACTGTAAGCATCAGAGAGTTGTGGAGGTTTGTATGGACTTAAAACCTGTCGTTCCGTTTGAGCCAATACTCACAAGTCAAATACCCCAAGGGGAAAACTGGGCTGCACAAATAAAGTGGGACGGGGTTAGAATGCTTTCGTATTTCGACGGACATGAAATACGTTTTGTCAACAGAAGAGGACATGATCGTACGGAACAGTACCCTGAATTTAGAGACATCAAAAATTATTGTTCTGCATCATCCGTTATTCTTGATGGGGAAATCATCGCTTTAGACGAGAAAAGACCGTCCTTTCACGAGGTCATGAAACGGGACAGCTTACGAAAAACGAAAAGTATAGAAGCAGCGATCAAACAAATACCCGTTACCTATATGATTTTTGATGTCTTATATTGTGACGGAAATTGGGTCACAGACCAAAAATTGTCCATTCGTCAACGGATACTGCAGGACATTATCAAAGAAAGCCCACATGTGCAAATCGTACAGAATTTTCCCGATGGAGACGCTTTATTTCAGGTCATGAAGCAGCATGATATGGAAGGGATCGTCTGCAAGGATCTGGAAAGCCAGTACATCATTCGCGGAAAAGACAAACGGTGGCAAAAAAAGAAGGTTTCCCGCGACCTGTTGGCTGCAGTCGGCGGGGCAACCTTTCGCGATGGCGTTGTGAACGCGTTGCTTCTCGGTTTATACGATAAATCAGGCAATTTCCTGTACATTGGCCATGTTGGCACGGGAAAATTGAGTCATAGGGACTGGGAAAACCTTACCGGGAAGATCCTGACGTTGACGATTGACAGCAAGCCCTTTGTAAATCAGCCTGAGAGGATGAAAGGGGCGATCTGGATAAAACCGGAAATCGTCGTGAAGGTCCAGTTTTTGGAATGGACGCCAGGTGCCACGATGAGACATCCCAGCGTTCAGGCTATCGTGGATGTTGATGTATTTGAATGTACATTTTCACAGAGTAAATAAAGAGCATCGGGGAAAGAAGCGGTTTCTCCGATGCTCTTTTACTATGCGGGAAGCCGATGGCATAGGTCGTTTCCTGAAAGTGGAGATGACTGTTCCGCATTGCCCTACTCACATGTTTGTTCGGGCTGACATACCTTTTAGTAGACTTTTATCAGACAAGGAGGGACCAGTGTGCTTATGCGGCAGAGGCGCCTGTGTATGCGAAAGCTGGATGCAGCCATTCAAGATCTTCGCAAAGCCAAGTTTGCAGTACGACAGCGAAGGAATAAAGGCGCGATTAAAAACATTCGGCTTTCACTTGCCAACATCGGTGGGGCTTTCCGTTGCGTGACAAAGCTTTAACGGTGAATCCTGAACAATTCGGAGGGAATGGGAATGGGTGGAGAAAAGCGTTTGATCCTCAAACAAGAACCCAAACTAACCGGGCGAATCGTTCTTCCGGGGGATGCACAGTACAATGTGAGCCGCGGGGGATTCAATCGGTTCCCGTTGGCGATCGTCTATGCCCGGAAGCAGCAGGACATCGTCAATGCTGTCCGTTGGGCACGTCACTATCAAGTTCCGATTCGCATGCGGCGTTTCGGCCACCCATACGGAAAGGGGGTGCCCGTTTCCGACGGCGGTATTGTGATCGACCTCAGCGAGATGCCAAACAAGGGCAGCCGAAGCATCCTTACACAGCCGATTGGCCCCAGTCCCGACCGCCTGATCGGCCAGAAAGGAATGGTGTTTAAGGGAGGACTTACAGATGTTCCCGGCATTTTAGTAGGGCATGCGGAGGACGAAAGCGGCCGTACGGGTTGCACCGTGGTTCTGTATCCCAAAGGAGCTGTTCCCGGCGTTGACGTAAGAGGAGGATTTCCCGGAACGATTCAAACCGACGCCATCCGGCCTGGTACTGCGACAGAGGTCGTGCAGGCTGTTCTGCTTACAGGCGGCAGCAACTTTGGTTTGGCGGCGGCATCGGGGGTAATGAACTGGCTTGCGCAAAGGGGATTCGGCGTCCCAACGGAGGGAGGAACACTTCCTACCGTTCCCGGAGCGGTCATTTTCGATCTTATTTTCGCGAAAGGTGCCCGCCGGCCCGATGCGAAAATGGGCTATGCTGCCAGTCAAGCAGCGAATGCCGGGCCAGTGGAGGAAGGGAGCGTAGGCGCTGGGGCTGGCGCGACGGTAGGGAAAATCTACGGCCGACCAATGAAGGGAGGGGTAGGTACTGCCTCCTGGAAAATCCCGGGCGGCCCTGTGGTAGCAGCTTTGGCGGTGGTCAACGCTGTCGGAGACATCTGGGACCATGACCACATCATCGCCGGAGCGCTGCGGCCAAACGGTACTTTCGTCAACCAAACCCGGGCGATTCTGGAAGGTGTGCCTCCGAGGACCAGTCAGGGGAGGAATACGACCATTGCCGTGGTAGCCACTACCGCGGTATTGACCAAGGCGGAAGCCAGCCGGGTGGCGACACTGGCTCACGATGGCATGGCGCGGGCCATCTCGCCCGTACACACGCAGGCTGACGGCGATACCATCTTCTGCCTTGCTACTGGTACCGACACCAGCGGCCTGACGGGCAATAACGCCGTGACTGCAGTGGGGACTACTGCAGCAGTGGTATTGGAACAGGCCATTATCAGAGGCGTCAGGGCGGCCAACCGGGGCCTTTGGAATCGTCAAAGGGGGAAATGAACGGGATGTGGATGCTTTTCCTTTGTGTGGGGAATAATTTCCCTTGATAGTCATTTCCGTGCAAAGGAGCCATCCAGATGTCCGATCTTGCGCAGATCCCAGTTGACGCTGACCCCCATACCGTTGCAGAAGTCATCTTGGAACAGCTGCGGCTTTGGGGCGTCAAACGGATTTACGGTGTTGTCGGCGACAGCATCTTCGGTCTGCTTGACGCCATTGCCAGACAGCAAGCGATCCAGTTTATTGCGGTCCGGCACGAGCAGGTTGCGGCGATGATGGCGTCGGCGGAAGCGAAGCTGACCGGAGGGATTGGGGGTTGCGCGGCACAGATGGGACCGGGGTTGTGCAATCTGCTGGCCGGTCTGGGTGATGCCAGCGGTGATCGCGTTCCCGTTTTGGCGATCACCGGCCAGGTCCCGCTGAACAAACTGGGTACGCATTACAAGCAGTATCTCAATCAACAGGAGCTATTGAGCCCCATCGCCGGCTACAGCACGCTGCTCGCCCATCCTGACGCTGTCGTCGATGTTCTCACTTGCGCGCTAGGTCAGTCGTTGGCCCATGGCGCTGTATCCCACCTTTCGATTCCGGCCGATCTCTTTTCACAGGCGACGACGGTCAGGCCGCGGCCCAAGATGAGCGTCTCCAGATTGGTTCCCGATCGCGAGACCTTGCAGCAGGCGATCCAGTTGCTTCGCTCTGCCGACCGGCCGATGATCCTGGCGGGAACCGGAGCGCGGCAAGCGGCAGAATCTCTGGCAGAGTTGGCCCAATCATGGGGAGCGGGGATTGCGCTCAGTTACGGTTCGGTCGGGATGCTGCCCGATGATCACCCGCATCTGCTCGGCGGTCTAGGCGAGGGCGGAAATCCGCTGGCTGCAGGTGTCTTTGTGCAGGCCGATGTCGTGCTTGCTGTGGGCACGTCCTGGTGGCCGGAGGGGTACGTTCCGACAGGCGCCCGCATCGTTCAGATCGACAAGCGGGCGGCCAATCTCGGCCGCGGCATCCCCTGTGAAATCGGACTGGCCTGCGAGGCGGAAGCCGCGATCCCGCTCATTCTCGCCGAAATGCAGGAGCATTCCCGCGAGACGGACTGGATGCGCCACGTCCGCGAAGTCATCCAAATCTGGCGCCAACAAAACGAGCTGGAGGGGAGGGAGGCTGGTTCTCCTGTCCCGCCGCCTGCGATCGTCAGGGCCATCGAACAGTGCGCTGCCGAAAACGCGATTATCACCCTGGATACGGGGGATTCCACAGTCTGGTTCCTGCGCAACTTTCGAGCCAAAAGCCAAACCGTACTGTTATCACGCCATTGGCGAACGATGGGCTTCGGGCTGCCGGCGGCGCTGGCGGCAAAGATCAGCATGCCGGAGCGGCAGGTCATAGCGGTGGTCGGCGATGGCGGTCTGGGAATGGTGCTGGCCGACCTGTTGACCGCGACCCAGTACGGGCTGCCCGTCGTTGTCGTCGTCTTTCGCAATGGATCGCTGCAGATGGAACGGGACAAAATGGTCGAAAAGGCGTACATACCGGAAGGGACGATCATGCGGACACCGGACTTTGTCCATGTAGCGGAGGCCTGCGGCTGGCTGGCTTACCGGGTGGAATCCTACGCAGAGTTGGCAGATACGCTAAAAAGGGCATTCGACTCCGTCTCTCCTGTCTTGGTAGACGTCAACACCGCGCCTGTCGCCCATCCTGACTTCAGATAACTATGCCTGAAAGGAGCAGCCACCATGAACACCAATCCGATACCAGTCTTCCCCCCGCAGCACCAAGACAGGCAGCCCGGACTGGAGGCCTTGATGAATCCGCGTCCCCTGTTTGACAATCCGGCATATCAGGCCAGCGGCAAGCTGCAGGGCAAAGTGGCGATCGTGACCGGCGGAGACAGCGGGCAGGGGCGGGCCATCTCGATTGCCTTCGCCAAAGAAGGCGCCGACGTCGCGATCGTCTACCTCGATGAACACGAAGACGCCAATGAAACCAGGTATTACATCGAGCAAAAAGGGCGCCGCTGCCTGCTGCTGGCGGGCGATATCGGCGATGAAGCCTTTTGCCGGCAGGTGGTCCAAGAGACGGTCAGTCAGCTCGGCCGACTCGATATCCTGGTCAACAATGCGGCTGAGCAGTGGGTGCAAAACGGCCTTGAGAACATCACGAGCGAACAGATGGAGCGGACGTTTCGCACCAACTTTTTTTCCATGTTTTATCTGACAAAGGCGGCGCTGCCCCACCTGCGGCCAGGCAGTGCGATCATCAACGCGGCTTCGCTGGCCGCCTATGAAGGGAACGAACAGTTGATCGACTACTCCGCGACCAAAGGGGCGATCGTCTCGTTCACCCGGTCTTTGTCCAAGTCGCTGGTCGGCCGGGGCATCCGTGTGAACGGCGTCGCACCCGGTACGGTCTGGGCCCCGCTGATCCCGGCTTCCTTCCCCGCCGACCAGGTAGCCAGCTGGGGGACTACAACTCCGATGAAGCGGGCCGGACAGCCGCAGGAAATCGCTCCTGCCTACGTGTTCTTGGCCTCGGACGACGCTTCCTACATCAGCGGCCAGATCATCCATGTCAACGGCGGGGTCGTGATTAACGGCTGATATCCTGTATTTACAGGTTGTTTTTCTTTGGCTGTCCGTTGTATCGTGGGGGAGGAGGTGCAAGCGTATGCTCAAACACGCCTTCCTCAAGCACAAGTGGCGCAGAATGCGCCTTCGCGTCTGGAAGAGGCGGCTGACGGAGCAGTTGGACCGGCTCGCCAGAGTGACTGGCATTGCTTTTCCCGTCACGCTCTCAGTCACGTGGGGGCCTTTTTACAACGGCTCCGCCATATTGAACCGAACCTTGCGACAAGCGAGAATCGATATACAAATTCCCTATGACCGCTACCTTACCGCCGATGAGCGAAAGGTTTTATCCCGGTACGGCGTGCCGCGAAGACACCTGCCTTACTTTATCCTGTTTCACGAATACGCCCATCTCGCCGATGCGGCAAACCTGATCAGACAAGCCGGGAGCAAAGCGCTCCTTGCGGCAGGCATCAGCCGGGCCAAACTGGCCAAGGCGGCAGCCGACTACCGGGAGCTGCCGTTTGAAGCGGCAGCGGACCAATTCGCCTGCAGATGCTATCGGGACTTATGCAAAAAAGCCGGGTAAACCGGCTTTTTTTACTAAGCTTTTCTTACAATTCCTGCATGCTCGCTTTTTCCTTGATGTAATCTGCCGTTCGCGCCGCCAGCGCCATGACGGTGTTGGTCGGATTGCCTCCGCCGGATGTGACGAAGATCGAAGCGTCGCAGATGAACAGGTTGGGGATGTCATGGCTTCGGCCGAACGAATTGACCACCGACGTCTGCGGGTTGTCGCCCATCCGGCAGCCGCCCATCATATGGGCTGTGTCGGGAACGACGAATTCTACTTTGCCGCCTTCCGCTTCCATAATGGCACTCATCGTTTTGACCGCGTGCCTGATCAGCCGCTGGTCATTGTCTCCGTAGCTGAAAGTAACTTTTGCCCGCGGCAGTCCGTACTCGTCTTTTTCATCTGCGAGCGTGACCTGGTTGCGGACGTCCGGCAGGACCTCGCCTACTAAAGTGACCCGGCCGTAGTAGTTGTAGTCAAGCATTGCCTCCCTGATGCGGGAACCCCAGATCGGTCCGCCCTCTGCCTTGGTGATGCCCGTGGCAAAGGCGACTGGTCTTGCCCCGTGGGCGTGCAGGGTATAGCCGCGGACAAAGTCATTGTTCGGATTGGTGCGGTAGAAATCCTGCGTAGTGGCCAGCACCGGCGTCCCTTTGTACAGGCGAATCTCCCTGTCGAACTTGGCGTAGACGTCGTGGCTGCTGTGTACCATGATCGATTTGCCGACCATCCCGCTGCTGTTGGCCAGGCCGTCGGGGAACCGGGAAGTGGCCGAATTCAGCAGCAGCCGCGGCGTTTCCACGACATAGGCGGAGAGGATGACCAGTTTGGCCTTCTGCTCATAGGTGACGCCGTCGTGGACGAAGGTGACGCCCGTGGCCCGGCCGTCTTTTCCGACGAGCACCTGGGTGACCATACAGTCGGCCAATACCTCGGCACCAGCCGCGATCGCTTTGGGAATATGCACGATCAGCGTGCTGAATTTGGAGTCCGGCATGCACCCCTGGTTGCAAAAGCCCCGGTTGATGCAAGGCGGCCTGCCTTCAAACGGTGCCGACAGGATCGCCAGGGGGGCAACGGTCGATTGGATCCCCAGCTTTGCACAGCCGTTTTGAAACAGGTAAGCGTTGGGACTCAGCGGCTCCCGCTCCGGGTAAGGGTAGGGGCCGTGAAAGTTCCCCCAGGGGAAATGCTTGGGACCCGATACCGCAATCTCTTTTTCGATCTTGTCGTAGTAGGGCTCAAGGTCTTCGTAGTCCATCGGCCAATCATCGGCCACACCGTCCAGCGTCCTCGCCTTGAAATCGATGTCGTGAAAACGTAAAAAGACTGCGGTAAAATGGACGGTCCCGCCGCCGATGCCGCGACCGGAATTATTGTGTCCCATCGTCAAGGGATTCTGGCCGTCGACGATCCGCGTCTCCTGCCAACCTAGATTTTTCATCGACAATTCATCGCTGGCAAAATCCTTTTGGGGATCGCGAAACGGACCCGCATCCAGAACGACGACACTCATCCCCGCCTCGCTGAGCTCCTTGGCCAGAACGCCCCCCGCCGCCCCGGCGCCAACGATGACGACATCTACTTCTCCGGTGTATTTGCGTTTTATCATGATTCCGGCTGAGCCTCCCATGGATCTAATTGTCCCAATTGGGTGCGAACGTACCCGCGCGGATAGGCCGGTCCGGCGTACCCGATCTCGGACCATACGGCAGGATGCGAGCAATACGACTCAATGGTCAGAGTAAGCAGTTTGTCAAACAAGGGCTGCTGCCACGCCGGGTTCCAGGTGGGGGTTGCTTCCGTGTTCCCGTGTCCCTGGCTGAGTGCCTGCAGAAGTTCTGTCTGCTGCTCGGTTTTTAAATGGATGAAGGGTGTGGCATGCAGCTGCTTTGCTGCTGCATCGATGGCCTGCAGGCCTTCCCGGATGAGGATCTGCTCGCCCGGCACCCCCGCTTTTCGCTGCCCCTCGCCAATCGCTTGCGTCAGGGTCTGGTCAATATGTTCAAGTACATACGAGAGCACGTTCAGCCGCTGGTCGTCCACCAAAAGCGAACAGATGGCCCGCAGCATCTCTATCTCTGGCTGTGTTAAAAACTGGAAATTATTTTTTGGACGCACGCGCGAGGTGACGATGGACTGGGTGTGATCGTCCCAGGCATCCGTTTCCCTTAACACGTCAAAAGACGGGTAATGGCTTTGTCGCACCATAGACAGACCTCCTTACCTGGCTGACCAGAATACCGCGATTAAGCCCAGCACGCTTATGGCGGTAAACATAAACGGCAGGGTGAGCGGAGGGCCGATCAAAAAATTGCGCAGCGCCCACCCGCCGACGCGGATTCCCACACCGCGAATGTGAAAATACGATCCGATCAACCCGGAAAGTATCCCCAGACACATCAGCAAGACGAACAGAGAGCGCAGCAAGGCAGTATTGTAAAAGGAGAAGGCGATGCCCTCGATAAAAATGATCGGGGCCAGGATCACCGGTACCCACATGACTTTTTGGTGAAAATTTTGCCGGTAGTGAAACAGCGTCACCTGCAGCCCGATCGCCAAAAAGGCCACACTGGTAAACAGGATCAAGATTCGCTCAATCGACCAAACACCCCAGTACATCAGACCGACCTCTTTTCAGATGAAAATATGTTCTCCCTAGTAGTTTCCTGCGTGGAGAAATCTATCCATCCCTTCTGGCGATTAAAGCGGCGGTCACATCCGCCGGCTCTCCGTCTTTTTTCGACGCAGTTTTTTCGTGGTGGTCCCACCGGCCTGTTTTTCGGCCGGCTTCTCTTTTTCCTTCTCGGCAAAAAGCGGGTTTTTGACAGCAGGGGTCGGAGAGGGAGGGATAGCGGCCGGCTCTGCTGCTCCTTCTCCTGACGCTGCCGCAAGACTTGCTTTTAGCGCCTGCATCAAGTCGATCACATTTGCCTTTGGTGCAGTCGGGGCGACGGCTATTTCCTCGCCTTCCAGTTTTTTGGCAATCAGGGTGTGAAGATCCTCGCGGTAATCATCCGTGTATTTGGCCGGTTCAAACGGGGCGCTCATGCTGTTGATCAATTCTTCCGCCATGGCCAGTTCGTTTTCAGCCAGGGGAAAATCGGCAGCCGGCAGGGCGGGGACTTGGGCCACAGCACGCACCTCATCGGGGTAAAAAATCGTCTCCAGGACGATGCAGGGTCCATAGATCCGGACGACGGCCAGGCTTTGCCGGTTGCGAATCGTGATGCGGGCAACGGCGATTTTGCCGGTTCGCTCCATCGCCGCCCTGAGCAGCGCATATGCCTTGTCTCCCGTATCCTGAGGGGAAAGGTAGTAGCTTTTGACGAAGAAGATCGGGTCGATCTCGGTGAGCTGTACGAAGTCGAGGATCTCGATCGCTTTGCGGGTCTCGGGAGTGATGCTCTCCAGGTCTTCGTCTGAAACAATTACAAAATTTCCCTTTTCGTATTCAAAACCGCGTACGATCTCGCTTGCATCCACTTCCCGGTCGCAGTGCGGGCACATTTTGGCGTAACGGATCGGCGTATTGCATTCCTTGTGAAGCTGACGGAAGCGGACATCTTTTTCTTCCGTGGCAGTAAACATCTTGATCGGAATATTGACGAGTCCGAAGCTGATCGAACCTTTCCAGACAGTGTGCATATAGGCCTCCTGCGGTTGTTTTCCTCTATCAAGTAGTATGGTCAGCCGGTGCAAAAGAGCGGTCTTGAAAGTTTTGGATTGAAGCAGCCATCTGGTCTGAATTAGCAGCATCCAAGGGTTGAAAGTTTCCGACATTCCTGATATTATTTTTATCTATGTGAAATTTATATTCCATATTTCAATTTCTCTAAAAATTATGTGGAATGGAACAACTTATACAAGGAGTTTTGAACAGATGAAAAACTTGTCTTGGAAAGAGACTACATCCATAGGATTAATGCTGTTTGCCCTGTTTTTTGGCGCCGGAAACATGATTTTTCCCCCGTCTTTGGGACAGGCAGCAGGGACTCATTTTTGGGCGGCCATCGCCGGATTTATCGTCACGGGCGTAGGGCTTCCGCTGCTTGGCGTCATCGCGATCGCCGTCTCCGGGGAAAACCTGCAGTCTCTCGGCAACCGCGTCCATCCGGTGTTTGCCGTCGTTTTTACGACGATTGTGTACCTGTCGATCGGTCCGGTTTTCGCCATTCCCCGCACCGGTACGGTTGCGTTTGAAATGGGGGCAGCCCCCCTACTGCCTGAGGAAATGAAGAGCGGCGGCTGGTCTTTGCTGCTCTATACGCTGGTTTACTTTGCGATCACGTTATGGCTGTCGTTAAATCCGACAAAGCTGGTGGATCGGATTGGGAAAATATTGACGCCTTTGTTGTTGATCACGATCGCGGTCATTTCCATACAGGGAATGGTCCACCCGATCGGATCGTTTGAGCCGCCGGCGGAAGGGTATCAATCGGCGCCGTTTTTTGGCGGATTCGTGAAAGGGTATTTGACGATGGACGCCATCGCGGCGCTGGTTTTCGGCATCGTCGTGATCACGGCCGTTCAGGAGCGCGGAGTAAAGGAGCGCAAACACCTTGCGTTTATTACGGTGAAAGCGGCGCTCATAGCCGCTGTCGGACTGGCGCTGGTCTACATCGCCCTTGGCTATCTGGGAGCTTCCAGCCGATCGGCGGTGGGGGCAACGGAGAACGGCGGGCAAATTTTAACAGCGGTCACTTCCTTGTTGTTCGGCAGTCCGGGAACGATTCTGTTGGGTGTGGCGATTACCCTGGCGTGTTTGACTACCTCTGTAGGGCTCGTCGCGTCCTGCGGCCAGTATTTTTCCCGGCTGTTGCCCAAGCTTTCCTACAAGGCCGTCGTCTACATCATGTGTCTGTTCAGCCTGGGCGTGGCCAATTTGGGGCTGACCCAGATCATCAGTTATTCAGTGCCGTTGCTGATGGTCATCTATCCGCTTGCTATTGTATTGATCATCCTGTCCATTTTTCACCCGATCGTCAAAGGAAGCCCGGGCGTCTATCTGGGCGCATTGGTCGGGACGGCGCTGGTCAGTATCGGCGACGGCTTGAAGCAGCTGGGCCTGCAGCCGGATTGGCTGGCCGCTGCCTATGACAAACTGCCGCTTTACGCGGAAGGGATTGGCTGGCTGCTGCCGGCGCTTGTCGGCGGACTGCTGGGTCTCGTCATCCGCAGCGCAGCCAAGCGCCCTGCGGCAGACATCGCCAAGTCATACGCAAATGCGGAGAAAAACGGATAAGCGTCTTGCGATAAAGCCCTCTGTCCCGGGTTGGTTTTCCCCGGAAAGAGGGCTTTTTTGAAAGGCCGCCTACTGTCCGTGTTTTTTAAAGTCAGCCTGGTCGGCGCGGGACTGCATTTCCCGTGCCGCTTCTTTGTTTTGGCCGGTTCGGTCGGCCAGCGATTGAGCCGCTGCGGCTGCCTGTTTTCGCTTTGAAGGCAATTTTTCCGCCATGGGTCATCCTCCTTCCATGTATGGCTAGTATGTCCCGGATGAAGGCCGAAAAAAAACCCCGCTGCTAAGCAGCGGGGCAGCGGTTCATTCGACTCTCTCAAGGAGAGCGTACCACATGAATGCTCCTATCAGACATTCGATGTGCAAGCGCGAACCGCTTTTCAATTATGGGAGAGGAGAAACCGGAGGAAGAGCTTATGGGGAAACGTAAGTCTTCTCCGCGGTTGTCAGCGACACCGTTGCGTCGCTGTATCTATTCTTTTCCAAGTGTGGGAGTGTTTATACACCCTTGATGCAAATTTTTTTCGGGCAGCCCTGCTGCGGCCTGTACAGCGTGACCCAAAAGCCGTAGCGACCGGAAGGAAGCTTGCCATTTTACGGAGAAACCATGTCTGTGTTAGTATGAACGTATTGCCATATACAGACAGCCAGGTGAGAATATGCGAGTCATAGCAGGTGATTATAAAGGACGTCCGCTCGCCGCCGTTCCCGGCAGGGGAACGAGGCCGACGTCGGACAAAGTAAAAGAGTCGATTTTCAACATGATCGGACCGTACTTCGACGGCGGCTGGGCGCTTGATCTCTACGCCGGTACGGGAGGATTGGGAATCGAGGCGCTAAGCCGCGGGGCGGACAAAGCCGTCTTTGTCGATGCGGACCCCAAAGCGGTTTCCATCGTCAAGCAAAACCTTGCCGCACTCAAACTGGAGGGGCGCTCTGAGATATACCGGATTGACGCTGCGCGGGCGCTGCGGGCTTTGGCCAAGCGGCAGCTCGTCTTTGAGCTGGTCTTTCTCGACCCCCCCTATGCCAAACAGCAAATCGCCCAGGAGCTGCAGGTGCTGCAGGAGTCGGGTTTGCTGTCTTCGGAGTGCCGGATTGTCGCCGAGCACGATGCCGGAGTCATCCTGCCGGAACGCGTGGGAGACTGTGCTGTGCAGCGCATTGCCAGTTACGGCGATACTGCGGTTACCATCTACGGTTACGAAAAAAACGCTGAGGTACTTTGATAGGCCGATCGGAAAGGAACCCTTTCCCATGCGGCGAGATGAAGGGAGTCATGTGTATGCGCATTGCCGTCTGTCCGGGCAGCTTCGATCCGGTCACTAACGGGCACCTCGACATCATCAGCCGGGGAGCCAAAATTTTTGACAAAGTGATAGTCGCCGTGCTGTACAATTCCAAAAAGACGCCGCTGTTCTCGGTCGAGGAGCGGCTCGACCTGTTGAGCCAGGTAACGGCCGAGATGCCCAACGTTGAGGTGGATTCGTTTTCGGGCCTCTTGATTGACTATATGCGGACCAAGCAGGCAAAGGTCTTGATCAAGGGGCTTCGCGCCGTTTCCGACTTCGAGTATGAAATGCAGATGGCCGCGATCAACCGCAAGTTGGATGAAGAGATTGAGACCTTTTTTATGATGACCAACAATCAGTACTCCTACTTGAGTTCCAGCATTGTCAAGGAAGTTGCCAGGTATAACGGGCGCATCAGCGATCTGGTGCCGCCGCTTGTGGAAAAAGCGCTCTACGACAAGCTGGCCCGGCAAGCGTAAACGAGCCCGGGCCTAGCGGTAGCGGGGCCGCTTTACCGTGAATTTGCGGATGATCGCACTGAGCGCGATCAGGATGAGCAGGATCGTCAGCGCGGTCGCGCCGGAGCGGAAAAAGACATCCCGCCAGACATCGGCTGTGCTCGGGAAGGTATTTGGCAAAAATACCGGTACACTGCTTATCCAGCCGGCCGTCAGCGTCATGAAAGGACGCCAGAGCACAAGCGTCGTCACGACAGCCAGTACAGCGTGGATGCAACGAGCCATCAGGTAGGGCGTGACGCGTATGTCGGTGGAACTGAGGATGCTGGCCACCTGGGCGTGTACGCTAAGGCCGCCCCAGGAGAGCACGGAACTGGCTATCGCTGCTTTCCACATGAGCGAGACATTCGCGGGTACTTCGCTTACCGCTTGGGCCCCAAGCGTCACTTCAAAAAGCCCTGTAACCAGCGCCTGGGAAAATCCTTCAGGCAGTCCGAGCGGTCCGAGCACCACCATCAGGATCGCGCTCAAAAACTGCGTGATGTTAATCACCTCAAACATCTCCATCAGTACGGAGAAGACGACGAGAAAACCGCCGATCATCAACTGCATCTGCAGGGCGGAGAAAACGGCGTCGCCCATCAACTGGCCGAATGGACGTTTGTCCGCGAGGCGAGCCCGGTGCATGGCCTGCAGGGCGCGGTAGGCCAGGGAGCGCTGTTGTTTTTCCAGCGGTCTGGTGATCGGCGTATGTCCGGCGAAAAAGCGGAGGCAGAATCCCAAAATGATCGCGGACAGGTAATGGGAGGCGGTCAGCACGACGCCCAGCTGTTCGTTGTGAAAAAAGCCGACGGAGACCGCACCGATGACAAACAGCGGGTCAGCCGTTGTGGTAAAGGAGACCAGCCGCTCCCCTTCCACCCTCGTCAGGTTCCCCTGTTCGCGCAGCCGGGTCGTCAGTTTGGCTGCAACCGGGTACCCGGAGGAAAATCCCATCGTCAGGACAAAACCGCCGGTTCCGGGAACGTTAAAAAAAGGGCGCATCACCGGCTCTAACAGGACGCCGACAAAGTGTACGACACCAAGCCCCATCAGGATTTCGGAGACGACGATAAAAGGCAGCAGAGCGGGGAAGACGACATCCCACCAAATTTTTAAACCGCTGACTGCCGCGCGGTACGACATTTCCGGATGTGAGACCAAGGTTACGACCAGGCCGATTGCACAAACGGCAAGAATAAGTGTGAGGACCGGTGAATGACGTGACATAGGTTCCTCCTGAAGAACTAAGATAGTACATGCATACGTGTGGAAGGGCTAATCTATGCCTTGCGACCCTCATAAGAATGTAAGAGGGAGGGAAAATGATGTGACTGTCAAACGAACACCAAAAGTCGGCCTGGCTCTTGGCTCCGGCGGGGCCCGCGGTTTCGCCCACATCGGGGTATTGAAAGTGCTCGAAGCTCACCGGATCCCGATCGACTTCGTGGCGGGCAGCAGCATGGGCGGGTTGATAGGCGCGTTCTTCGCGAACGATATCGAGCCCGGCATGATGGAGAAGCTGGCGATTCATCTGAAGCGCAAGCATTGGCTGGATGTGACCGTACCTACCCTCGGCTTTGTCGCCGGCCAGAAGATCAAGGAACTCGTCCGTCTGTTGACGCACGGGAAGAAAATCGAAGAGCTCAGCAAGCCGCTGGCTATTGTCGCGACGGATATCGAGACCGGAGAGCGAGTCGTGTTCCGCAGCGGACCGGTCGACCGGGCGGTTCGGGCCAGCATTTCGATCCCCGGCATCTTTATCCCGGAGAGGGTGGGGGATCGGCTGTTGGTCGACGGCGGGGTGATCGACAGAGTGCCAGTCACCGTCACCAGGGAGATGGGGGCCGACATTGTGATTGCCGTCGACGTCGCCCAGTTTGACGTAAAGATGAAGGTGGGGTCCATCTTTGATGTCATCGCCCAGGCGATCGACGTGATGGAACGGGAGATATTGCGGCACCAAATGCTTGCCGCCGACCTGGTAATCCGTCCGAATGTTGGACACTATAGCAGTATCTCCTATACCGGAATCGAGGAAATCATCGCCGAAGGGGAACGGACGGCGCTGGAGCACGTAGACCGCATTAAAGAACTGATAGACAAATGGGAGGGAGAAGAGTGACCGAGCAGGCGGATATGCAGCGCGAACGATCAAGAAAAAGGCTGAGACGACTGCAGTGGTGGCTGGTAGCCGCCTGTGCGTTGATCGTGCTTTCCGGATACATTCCGCTGCCCTACTACGTGACCCGTCCCGGCTCTGCCATTGAGCTTTCGCCGATGATCACCGTGGAGGGCGGGACGAAGAACGAACAGGGGGCGTTTATGCTGACGACTGTTCGCATGGGACAGGCTACGCCGATCTGGTATCTTTACGCCAAGCTGTCGCCAAACGCGGAGCTGATGGATAAAAACCTGGTCGTCGATGAAGGCGAGTCAGAGGAAGAGTACACCCAGCGTGAGCTGGAAGTGATGAAAGTTTCCCAAAAATTGGCAGAAGCAGTAGCGTTTCAACGCGCCGGCTACGATGTGAAAATCGAACCGCAGGGCGTGCTGGTGCTGGGAGGCGTAAAAGGGATGCCGGCGAGTGAAGTTCTGAAGGTCGGAGATGTGATCACTCAGGTTGATCAGCACCCCGTTTTGACCGCAGATGAACTGAGCTCCTACATAAACGGCAAAAAAGCGGGCGACAAAGTGGACATTACGTATCTGCGCGGCGGCCAAAAGCAGCAGGGGCAAGTCGCCTTGGCGCTGCTGCCTCCGCAAGGACCCGGCCAGGAAAGGCGGGTCGGGCTGGGGATCCGCCGGGATAACAAACTGCTGATCGAGGTGCCGAAGAAAGTGACCATCGCCTCACAAGGCATCGGGGGACCATCCGCGGGATTGATGATGACGCTGGAAATCTACGATCAACTGGAGACCGGCGTCGACCTGACGCGGGGCTACCGGATCGCCGGCACCGGATCGATCAACCCGGACGGAACGGTCGGCAGGATTGGCGGAATCAATCACAAGATCGTCGCCGCCAACGCTACCGGTGCGGAAATCTTTTTCGCCCCGAACGATCCGGGACCGGGCATCTCCAACTACGAGGAAGCGGTAGAGACGGCCAAAAAAATCGGCTCCGCGATGAAAATCGTACCTGTCAAGACGGTGGACGACGCTATTCAATATCTCAAGGAGCTGCAGCCGAAACACGCATGATCGGCGCCTGGCGGTACTCCCGCGTGAACGGCTGCTCTCCGGGATTCGGCAGGGCCAGCCGGTACAAGCTGTCGGCGACAATATCGAGGTCAAGCATCGGATGGATGCCGTCGCGCACCTTGGTGTAAATCGGCAGGCGCCCGGATTGCTTTGCCCGGCGGAGCAGCGCCTGGCCCGTCTCGTTGAAGCCGAGCACGCGGGCGTACGGGGCTCCCGCTTTTAACTGAAAGCCAGCGATGTCCTGCTTGCCAAGACCCAGCAGGACACTGTGCAGCATTCGCTGCAGGCGGTTCCAGGTAAAGCGGCGGGTCTTCGCCTGCGAAAGCAGTTCAGCTACGGTTTCGACGCGTTTTACCGCTTGTTTCAGCCTGTGCTCCACCCCCTCCTCTATCTCGTGATAGCGGGAGAGTTCCTCGGGAGTAAGCTGCAGCAAGCGGTGGAACAGGGGATGGCGAAAATGTTCCCACGAAACCGGCCCCGCGCCGGATGAAAATTCCCGCGAAAGGATTTCCAAAACACTCGGCGGGACGTAGGAAGCCAGCTCCTGCAGCGCCCCCTTTTCGTCGAAAATCAGTTTTCTGATCGCCGTAGCGCTGGCGATGCGGCGATCGGTGATCGTCTCCTGGTGGTACCCGGCCTTCTGCCGTTTGATCGTCACGGCCTGGATCGGGCTGTGCTGCCGCTCCAGGGCGAGGAGGTAATTCAGCCCCAGGATGTTGTTGGGCTGGTCGATGGGGACGCTGCCAAGGCCCATGTCCTGCATCAGCTGTCCGGCGGCCGCGGCGTAGGCGGCGGGATAGGCGAGACCGTCAGCCAGACCGGCCCGCAGGTAACGGGTAAATGCCGCTGGCTCGTCCGCCAGAGATTTGGCCAAAAGACGCATCCATTCCAGCTCGCCGCTCTCGCTGCCGAAGCAGAGGCAGTCGACCACTCCCAGGCGATCCAGTATCGACACAGCGCCGTGAGCGAAGATTTCCGCGTTGGCGCAGGCGAAGGGAACCGGCAGTTCGATGACCAGATCGATCCCGACGGAGAGTGCCATTTCCGCCCGGGCCCACTTGGAGACGATCGCAGGTTCGCCGCGCTGTAGAAAATTGCCGCTCATGACTGCGACACAGGCGTCAGCCCCTGCGGCTGCCTTGGCAGCGGTGAAGTGGTGCAGGTGACCGTTGTGAAACGGGTTGTATTCAACGATAAGACCGACCGTTTTCAAATGCGGACCGCTCCTTTTTTTCTTTTGAGTGTAAGAGACAAAGGCCGGTTTGGCAAATCGGTTTTTCCTGCACTGTCAAGCTAATTTGGTTGACAAAGCTTTCCGCTACCGCTATAATCAACTTTGTTGTGCTTGAGGTGAAGAGACATGAATCTTAAAATTGCAGAGCTTAAGTCACGACAAGGTGAACCGCTGACTTTTCGTACAACCCTGGAAGCGGCAGACTTGAAGCATCGCCATCAGGAGATCCGCGGCTTGACCCCGGTCGAAACGGTTGGTGAAGCTGTCATGCTGGGCGGACTTGTCTACGTGACGGGCAAGCTGAATGCTGATGTCGATTTTGTCTGTGCCCGCTGTCTGGAGCCGTTTCGACAGCATGTGGAGATCCCGTTTCAGGAGACCTTTGCCACGTCTGATGCGGAAGTCCAGGTGGATGAGGACAGCGATTTTCACGAAGTCGACGGGGATGAAATCGAACTGGATCCGGTGCTGCAGGAAGACTTCCTGCTCGCGATACCGGCATTTCCGCTGTGTATGGAGGATTGCAAGGGGCTTTGTCCGACTTGCGGGGTAAACCGAAATGAACAGACCTGTTCGTGCAACAACCAGAGAATTGATCCCCGCCTGGCCGGTTTGGCTGACTTTTTCTCTAAGACAGAAGAATGAGTTCATTCACTTGTTTTCAAGATGAAGCTGTCGTCTTCGGATTGCCGGCTCATTTTTGAACGGATGGGACACCATCCATACATCAAGGATTCCTCTAAACTGCAGTCGCTCTTTCTTGAGAGTGCTTCAATAGAGGCCTTAACTCTTATTTGCAAATGCAGATTTTGCGACATCATCAGTTGAAGGAGGTGTTAGGAAGATGGCAGTACCTCAGCGGAGAACTTCCAAAACCCGTAAAAATATGCGCCGTACGCACTTCAAACTGGAAATCCCAGGCATGATCAAATGCGACAATTGCGGCGAGTACAAGCTGGCGCATCGCGTATGCCCAAGCTGCGGAACTTATAAAGGAAACAAAGTGGTGGATTAATTCCACTGGATTGTTTATCCAGTGTGGGCGGCAGGGTTGAAAAAATCCTGCCGTTCTCATATACTGACTTAGTACCAGGTAATATAAACTGATCGTAATACATAGGTCGTGTTCTTCAAGAGGGGGTGCCGGCGACCATGCGATTACCCAAGAGGGAACGGCAGCAGCGTCTTGCCCGGACGCTAGCAGACAACCCGTTTGCCACGGACGAGGATCTGGCCGCGATGTTTAGCGTAAGCATACAGACGATTCGCCTCGACCGCCTGGAGTTGGGCATTCCCGAACTGCGTGAGAGAATCAAATCGGTTGCTGAAAAAAGTTTTGACAACGTAAAATCCCTTCACATCGACGAAGTGATCGGAGAAGTAATCGAGCTGCAGTTGGATAAATACGGATTTTCCATGCTGGAAGTAAAAGAAGAACACATTTTTGCCCGGACGAAGATCGCCAGGGGACATTATATTTTTGCCCAAGCCAATTCGCTGGCGGTCGCCGTTATAGATGCGGATGTCGCGCTGACGGCCACTGCCAGGATTCGCTTTGTCCGTCCCGTTCAGCTTGGAGAAAAGCTGTTCGCGAAAGCGGAAGTTCGCAGCCGGGACGGGGACGAAAGCAAGGTGCGGGTCGAGACGAAGGTCCAGGGAGAGACCGTCTTCACTGGTACGTTTCGCGTATTTCGGGTGCCTGGAACGGTGTAGTCCGGCTAAACGCTTCAACTTAAGAGGAGGAAATTCTTTTGCGTATTGCCTTGGATGCTATGGGCGGTGACAACGCCCCGCGCAGCACCGTAGAGGGAGCGGTGCAGGCCTGCCTGGCCGATCCGGCTTTAAAAATCGTGCTGGTGGGCGACGAAGCCCAGGTTAAGCCGCATTTGCCTGAACAATTGCCGCCGGGAATTGAATTGCTGCATTGCAGTGAAGTGATCGAACCGGATGACGAGCCCGTGAAGGCTGTCAGACGAAAAAAAGATGCCTCGATGGTGGTGGCTGTCGGATTGGCCCGGGACGAAAAAGTAGATGCGGTCATTTCCGCCGGCAACACTGGCGCCTTGATGACCGCCGGCCTGTTGGTTGCAGGCAGGATGCAGGGAATCGAACGGCCCGCATTGGCGGCGCTTTTTCCCAACATGAAGAGCAAGGCGACACTGGTCTTGGACGTTGGGGCCAATATGGATGCCAAACCGCTTCACCTGCTGCAGTACGCCATCATGGGCAGCCTGTATGCAGAAAAGGTGCTGGGCTACGACAGACCGACTGTCGCCCTGCTGAACGTAGGAACAGAGGAAGCGAAAGGCAACGAGCTGACCAAAGCGGTCTATCCGCTGCTGGCTGCCTCCAATGTGAACTTCATCGGCAACGTGGAGGCGCGCGACGTCCTCGACGGGATGTGTGACGTGCTGGTCTGCGACGGCTTTTCCGGCAACGTGATGCTGAAGTCGATGGAAGGGGCGATCTCAACCATTTTTTCGCAGCTCAAGAAGGAGTTCCTCTCCAGTTTCGTGAATAAGATAGCAGCGGCTATTCTCAAGCCAAGCCTGACCCGCTTCAAAACGCGCATGGATTACTCGGAGTACGGCGGAGCGCCGCTCTTGGGATTGCGCCGGCCGGTGGTAAAAGCACACGGCTCGTCCAATGCTCACGCGATTAAAAATGCGATCCTAGTAGCCTCGCGGTTTGCCCAGTTAGACGTCAACGGCTATGTACAAAAAGAGATGGACGCAGGAAGAGAGAGCGAAAGAGAGTGATGATAATGAGAGGATTACGCTCGGTTGGCATCCTGTCAACTGGCTCATATACACCTGAACGCGTACTGACCAATGCGGATCTGGAAAAAATGGTCGATACCTCGGACGAGTGGGTAGTGACCCGCACCGGCATTCGCGAGCGCCGCATCAGCGCGCCGGAACAAGCCTCGTCCGATCTGGCGCTGGAAGCGGCGAAGAAAGCGCTCGAGAAGGCCAGGGTTCGTCCGGAAGACTTAGATATGATCATCGTGGCAACCGTCACGCCTGACATGATGTTTCCTTCGACGGCTTGCATCCTGCAGGACAAACTCGGGGCGGCAAAGGCGGCGGCGATGGACCTGTCGGCAGCCTGCACGGGGTTCCTGTACGGCATCACCACGGCCAGCCAGTTCATCGCCAACGGGCTGTACCGCTACGTGCTGGTAGTCGGGGTCGAGTGCCTGTCGAAAATCACGGATTATACGGACCGCAACACCTGCGTATTGTTTGGAGACGGTGCGGGTGCCGCTCTGCTCGGTCCGGTCGAGCAAGGGATGGGCTTTTTGGCGTTTGACCTGGGTGCGGATGGATCCGGCGGCCCGCTGCTCTCTTTGCCGGGCGGAGGTTCGCGTCTGCCGGCTTCCAGTGAAACGGTGGAACAGCGGCAGCACTACATCTCGATGGCCGGGTCGGAAGTGTTTAAGTTTGCCGTCAAGGTAATGAACTCGGCGACCGAGGCGGTACTGGAGAAGTCGGGGATCAGCAAGGATGAGATTGATTTGATGGTGCCTCACCAGGCCAACCGGCGGATCATCGACGCTGCCGTCAAGCGCTTCGGCCTGTCCGAGGAGAAGGTCGTGATCAACCTCGACCGCTACGGCAACATGTCGTCTGCGTCCATTCCGGTGGCGTTGGACGAAGCAATCGAGGCCGGACGCCTCAAAGAAGGAGACAACGTCGTGCTCGTCGGCTTTGGCGGCGGATTGACGTGGGGAGCGGCCCTGTGCAAGTGGTCGACTCGCGAAGCAAAAGAGTAGGGAGTGGTTGCGAGATGAGTAAAATCGCTTTTGTCTTCCCGGGACAAGGTTCCCAGTTCGTCGGCATGGGAGCGGAGTTGGCAAAAGATTACGCAAAGGCCAGGGAGGTATTTGCGCAAGCGGATGCCGCATTGGGCTTCTCTTTGTCCACGCTCTGCTGGATGGGACCGGAAGAAGATCTTCGTCTTACCGCCAATACCCAGCCGGCCATTTTGACGATGAGTGCAGCAGTTCTGGAAGCATTGCGGGAAAAACAGCCCGGTTTTCAGCCGGACTTTGTCGCCGGGCACAGCCTTGGTGAGTATTCGGCACTGGTTGCGGCCGGGGCGATGAGCTTCGCGGATGCGGTAACCACGGTGCGCCTGCGCGGCCAGTTTATGGAGGAAGCTGTACCAGCCGGACAGGGGGCGATGGCTGCGGTGCTCGGGATGGACCGGGAGGCGCTGCACGCCGTCTGTGAAGCGGTCAGCTGCCAAGGCCATCCGGTTCAACTTGCCAACCTGAATTCTCCAGGGCAAATCGTCATCTCCGGCAGCGCCGAGGGCGTACAGCTTGCTTCCGAGCAGGCCAAGCAAAACGGGGCGAAGCGTGTCATGCCGCTTAACGTCAGCGGCCCGTTCCACTCTTCTTTGATGGCGCCGGCAGCGGACAAACTGGCCGGGGTTCTGGACGGGATCGCCATCAAGGACGCAGGGATACCGGTTGTCGCCAATGTCACCGCCAAACCGGTGAGCGAAGCGAACCAAATCAAAGAAAGTCTGATTCGGCAGGTAGCTTCCCCGGTGCTTTGGGAAGACTGCGTAACCTATATGCTGGGTGAGGGCGTTACCACGTTTGTCGAGATTGGTCCGGGCAAGGTGCTGGCGGGACTGATCAAGAAAATAGCGCCAAAAGAAGTGCAGATTTTTGCGGTTCAGGATATGAACGGCCTGACTGAACTGCTGGATGGAGGAGTGTTATGCTGACGAATCAGGTAGCCCTGGTGACAGGCGCCTCCCGCGGGATCGGCCGCGCGATTGCCCTGAAGCTGGCCGAAGCCGGAGCCAACGTCGTCGTCAACTACGCGGGCAGTGAAGCAGCGGCGGCCGAGACGGCGGCAAAAATCAGAGAGATGGGGCGCGAAGCGCTGGTGATCAGAGCCAACATCGCAAGCACGGATGAGGTAAACGAGATGTTCAAGCAGACACTGGACCATTTCGGCCGGCTGGACATCCTGGTCAACAATGCCGGGATTACCCGCGACAACCTGCTGATGCGGATGAAAGAGGATGAGTGGGACGAGGTCATCAACACCAACCTGAAAGGCGTATTTACCTGCATCAAGGCGGCCACCCGACCGATGATGAAGCAGAAGAGCGGCCGGATCATCAACATCGCTTCGGTCGTCGGCTTTCTCGGCAATGCCGGGCAGGCCAATTACGTCGCGGCCAAGGCAGGCGTGATCGGATTGACCAAGACGAGCGCCCGCGAGCTGGCTTCCCGCGGCATTACCGTAAATGCCGTCGCGCCCGGATTTATCGACACTGACATGACGGCTAAGCTGCCGGAAGACCTGCGCGAGGCCATGCTCCGGCAGATTCCGCTCGGCCGGCTGGGCCAGTCCGAGGACGTCGCGGCTGCGGTGCTGTTCCTCGCCTCTGATGCAGCCGGCTACATGACAGGGCAGACGCTGCACATCGACGGCGGCATGTTCATGTAGAGGCCGCTTCGACCAATAGGTGACAACTGGTTTTTATATAGGACATCCCGTATAATACTTGGAGAGGGGGTGAGCAAAAATGGCTGATACATTTGACCGTGTAAAGAAGATCATCATTGACCGTCTGGGTGTGGAAGAGGAAAAGGTGGTTATGGAAGCTTCCTTTAAGGAAGATCTGGGAGCTGATTCCCTTGACGTGGTAGAGCTCGTGATGGAACTGGAAGACGAGTTCGATATGGAGATTTCCGACGAAGACGCTGAAAAGATCTCTACTGTGGGAGAGGTAGTAAAATACATAGAGTCCCGCCAGTAAGAGTAAGTAGGAGTCCCGTGAAAACGGGACTTCTCTCCCTTCATAATGGAACACCTTGACTTATTTTCCCATACATAGCGGAATCCCGTTTTTATTCAATTCCGATGAAGTTCGCCCCTGCAGGCAGGGGTTACTTTTTCAGGCGGAATGGACATAACTAGGAACGAATAGAAGCGAAAAAAGCTGATTTGATGATATAGAGGTGAATGTCATGAAACGTAGAGTGGTTATTACCGGTGTTGGTGTCATTTCCTCATTGGGCAACGATGCTGCCGTTTTCTGGAATCATTTGCTGGAAGGAAAGTCCGGAATCGACAAGATTACTTCTTTTGACGTATCCGACTACCCGACCCAGATCGCCGGGGAAGTAAAAGACTTCGATCCCGAAGCGTACATGGATAAAAAGGATGCCCGCCGGACCGACCGCTTTGCCCAATTCGCGCTGGCTGCGTCGAAGATGGCCTTGCAGAACGCCAAGCTGGAGATTACGCCGGAGATAGCTCCGCGGGTCGGCGTCTACATCGGTTCGGGGATCGGCGGACTGGCAACCTGGGAGGACCAGCACACTGTGCTGATGGAAAAAGGGCCTCGCCGGGTCAGCCCGTTCTTCATCCCGATGATGATCGCCAATATGGCGGCCGGCCTCGTCTCGATTGAAACGGGTGCAAAAGGGCCGACATCCAGCGCGATGACGGCTTGCGCCACCGGGACCAATGCGATCGGGGATGCGTTTAAGCTGATTCAGTACGGCAAAGCCGACGTCATGATTACCGGCGGAGCGGAAGCGACGATCAGGCCGATGGCGATCGCCGGCTTTTGCTCAGCCAAGGCGATGTCAACCCGCAATGACGAACCGCAAAAAGCGAGCCGTCCGTTCGATCAGGACCGCGATGGCTTCGTCATGAGCGAAGGCTCAGGCGTTCTCGTGCTGGAAGAGTACGAACACGCCGTAGGGCGGGGGGCGACGATCATCGCCGAGGTGATCGGCTACGGACTCAGCGGCGACGCCTTCCACATCACGGCACCGCCGGAGAACGGGGAAGGGGCTGCCCGCTGCATGCAGGACGCGCTTAATGATGCCGGAATTCGACCGGAGGATGTAGGCTACATCAACGCTCACGGAACCTCGACCGACATCGGCGACATCGCCGAGACCAGGGCGATCAAGACGGTCTTCGGCGATCACGCCTACAAGCTGGCGGTCAGTTCAACCAAATCAATGACCGGACACCTGCTCGGGGCTACAGGCGGTGTCGAAGCGATTGCGACAGCATTTGCCCTGCGAGATCAGATCTTGCCGCCGACGATCAATCTGGAGCATCCCGATCCCGAGTGCGATCTGGACTATGTGCCGAACCAGGCGCGCCGTGCCGATGTGAAGGTGGCCATCTCCAATACGTTTGGCTTTGGCGGGCACAACGCGACAATCGTCCTCAAACGTTTTGAGGCTTAAGCCGGGCAAAGCGCCCGGCCACGCGGAGGAAGGTAGTGGAAGTGTTGAATTTTGCAGAACTCCAAAAAAAGATCGGCATTCACTTTCACAATGAGAGTGTGCTCAGGCAGGCATTTACCCACTCTTCATACGTGAATGAACAGAGGGGAAGGCGAATCCAGGACAATGAACGTCTCGAGTTTCTGGGAGATGCAGTGTTGGAGTTGGCTGTTTCGCAGTTCCTTTACAAGACGTTTCCCAAGATGACCGAGGGCGAGATGACGAAGCTGCGGGCGGCCATCGTCTGCGAACCGTCCCTTGTCAAATTTGCCGAGCGGCTCCGTTTCGGCGACATGGTTCTGCTGGGTAAAGGAGAAGAGATGACAGGCGGCCGGCAGCGTCCGGCGCTGCTCGCTGACGTATTCGAAGCCTTCGTCGGAGCCCTCTATCTCGATCAGGGGATTGACGCAGTCTTCCGCTTCATGGAAGCCTACGTCTATCCCTTGATCGACAAAGGGGAATTTACCCAGCTGACGGATTTCAAAAGCCAACTGCAGGAATTCGTCCAGCAGGACAACCTCGGCGAGATCCAGTATCGCATCGTCCAGGAGAAGGGACCGGCGCACAACCGCGAGTTCGTCTCGGAAGTGCTGCTCAACGACAATCCTCTCGGCCTCGGCATCGGCCGTTCCAAAAAAGAGGCCGAACAGCAGGCTGCCGCCCGCGCGCTGATCAAATTGGGAGCGAAATAAAAAACGAAAGCCGTACCGTTTATGGGGTGCGGCTTTTTTCGTTTGTGCTGTAACATCACTGACCATATCTGTCAGGGATCATTGAGTAGAATGAGCGTAAATACAGCCAAGGAGGACAAGCGGATGTTTGTCAAAATCAGTGATTTCACAGCTGAATGGAAGAAAGAAATGAATCTCACCCAACAATTGATGGACACCTTGACAGATGAATCGCTGCAGCAAGCAATTGCGCCAGAGTACCGAACGTTGGGACAAATTGCCTGGCACCTCGTTTTGACCATCGGCAGCATGTCAATGATGGGGCTCGATCTCGAGAAACCGGATGGAGGAGAACGCGCTCCCGCTTCCGCAAACAAGATCGCGAGTGAATACAGAAGGCTCTCGCAAGCCTTGCTTGATGCCGTGGAGACCCAGTGGACCGATGCCGACTTGCTGCAGTCCAAGTCCGTGAACGGCGAGGAATGGTCCAACGGATATTCCCTGCATCTGATCATTCAGCATGAAGTCCACCATCGCGGACAAATGACAGTCCTGATGCGTCAAGCAGGATTGCGTCCGGCCGGGATATACGGTCCCACGCGGGAAGACTGGATCGAGAAAGGGCAGCAGCCTTACCTTTGATTCGATTTTGCCGTGTACCTGGACATGGTATACTGTTGGAAACGCTGGTTGACAGGAAAGCAGGGTAGATTACATGAAGATCAGAAAGTGGAGTGCCGGCGAAGCGGTTCCAAGAGACCTGTTGCTGTTGGCAGACCCCTCCCCCGAATTTGTTGAGGACTATGTCAGCCGAGGGGAGTGTTTTATCGCCGAGGCAGATGGTCAGGCCATCGGGGTGTACGTATTGCTTCCGACAAGACCGGGAACCGTTGAGCTGGTCAATATTGCCGTTGACGAGAAGCATCAGGGGAAAGGAATCGGGAAGCGGCTCGTGGCACATGCCATTCAACAGGCAAAATCCAAGGGTTATCGTACCATCGAAGTCGGGACGGGAAACTCCAGCATCGGCCAACTGGCCCTGTATCAAAAATGCGGATTCAGAATGACCGGAATTGACAGGGACTTCTTCGTCAGACATTATCCTGAGGAGATTTTTGAACAGGGGATACAGTGCCGGGATATGGTGCGCTTATCCCAGGATTTGTGATCGATCGTGCCGCTTGTGCGGCGCGGTTTTTCATGTGGAAAAGTGATTTCTGAGCAACCGTTATGATTTTGCCTTATCCGTCATATCTGCATGCAAAAGCATATACATTGGGGTTTAGGAATAACATCCGGAAGAAGGGAAAGCGGATCGTGCAATTAAGGAAGAGCTTGCAGCAGCATGCGGGCTCTCTTTTCTTTTTTGCGAAGCTGGCCGTTTGTCGAAGAAAAGTGAATTTTGCGAGCAATTAATGCTGGCGCATATACGAACGATTGTTCTATAATGTTGTATGGGACAGCAAACGAATCCCAATCGAAACAGGAAGATGAGCAGAAGGAAGGTGTAGGCATGATGACTGACCGGTACGCAGAAATTGACGGGGTGATTGCATATATTCACGAACAGATTTATGATCCGCTTCCGCTTTCCCGGCTAGCCAGCTATGCGGGTTACAGTCCCTACCACTTTGCCCGCATTTTTAAAGAAAGAACCGGCCTCTCTCCTCTCTACTACGTTTCTTCCCTCCGATTGCAAATGGCAAAGGATTTATTGCTGCGGACAAATTTAAGTGTTCGCGACATCGGGTTGGAGATCGGGCAGCAAAGTCTGGGAACCTTCACCACCCGCTTCACCGAGCGGGTAGGCGTGACGCCGACTCACTTTCGCAACTCCGCGCTGGAAGCGGACGATCTCTTTCATTCGTTGAAGAAGCTGGATGATTGGTCGATGTATCAACGGTTCGCTGACACTCATTTCAGGGTAGAAGGGACCGTCCATTCAGTGATTCCTTTTGAAGGCGTTGTGTTAATCGGCTTATTTGCCAAGCCGATTCCGGAAGGACGTCCCTTGTACGGGACGCTGTTGTCATCCTTGGGGAATTTTTGCTTTACGGGCGTCAAACCGGGCACGTACTACCTGATGGCCACATCGGTCTCTTGGGGGATGCAGGCGATGGATTTTCTGCTGCCGCACACTACCTTGCGCGCCCGAGTGAAGGAGCCAATCATCGTGGGTCCCTATTCCCCCGTGCCCCATCAGCAATTGGTGCTGCAGCTGCCCCGTTCGGACGATCCTCCCATACTGGTATCCATTCCGCTATTGATGCAAAGTTTTCTCGGCAAGGTGTACCAAAACAGCAATCGATAAGAAACCTGATTATTTGCTCCGTGCTAGGATAGGTGCAGGGCTGAAGATCGTTTTGCCCTCTACAAACAAGAGAAAAGGAGCAAAGGAGAAATGAAATCGGTGGAGAGCAAAACCAAACCAGTGACGGACACTTCAGACATAAAGAAAAGTGTACCGTGGCTTTACTTCGTGATCTTTTTTTCCGTACTGAACGAGTCGGTATTCAACGTAGCTACTCCGAGCATCGCCAAGCAGTTCGCTTTGGATGCAGCCGGTGTAAGCTGGGTGGTAACGATTTTTTTCATCGTCTTCGGGATGGGTATGGTTATTTTTGGCAAATTATCCGATATGTACAGCATCAAAAAACTGATAACGATCGGAATCGCCCTTTACAGCCTGGGGTCGATTCTTGGCTTTGCCTTGCAATCCTGGTATCCCGCTGTCATTTTATCCAGGGCGTTGCAAGGCGCCGGCGGATCTGCGATTCCGGCATTGGTCTTTGCCATGGTAGCGCGTTATTTTACTTCGGACGAACGCGGCAAATTGTTTGGCATCATTACTTCGACTGCATCCTTCGCCGTTGGTATCGGCCCGGTCCTCGGCGGTTACATCGCGGGATCGTTTAGCTGGGCATACTTGTTCCTCATCCCGCTTCCTGTCCTCATCGCCATTCCCTTTTTTCGGAAGCTGCTGCCGACGGAACAGCCCAGGCCGGGCAGGCTGGATGCTGTCGGGGCGCTGCTGTTGGGGATTGTCGTGTCGATGCTGGTCCTGTTTACGACAGAAGCACGCTGGCTCTACTTGTGTGCAGCTTTCCTCGCTCTTGTCCTCTTTATCGTCCACATCCGCCGGGCGAAGGAGCCGTTTGTCGATCCCGCCTTGTTTGCCAATCCGCTGTACCGGAGCGGGCTCGTGATCGGCTTTTTGATCTTCGGCACCGTCATGTCCGTGATGTTTGTCATTCCGCTGATGCTGCATCACATGTACGAGTTGAGCACGGACAAAATCGGACTCATCATGTTCCCGGGAGCGATCAGCGCGGTCGTCTTTGGCAGGGTGGCCGGCAACATGACGGTCAGACGGGGGAGTCATTTCGTCGTCTACCTGGGGCTAGGCCTGATCGCGCTTAGCCTTCTGCTGCAATCTTCAACGATCGGGCTTTGGGTGTGGTACATCGGGGTGGCACTGATCATGATGTACATCGGCTTTTCTTTCCTGCAGACGGCATTGGCGGAGAGTGTGACTCAAATCCTGCCTGCTGACCAAATCGGCATCGGCATGGGGTTCTATAATATGACCTCGACGATCTCCGGGGCAGTCGTGACAGCGCTCGTCGCCAAAGCGATGGAGCAAAAGCTGTTTGCTTTTCCGCTGCATCCTTTGATTTCGGACGCTCATGCCTATGTGTACGGCAACCTGATCCTGTTCTTAAGCTTTATCGTCCTTGCCGTCGCTCTTTTCTATCTCTTCTCTTTTGGGAAGAAAGTTCCGCAGTCACTCAATGAACCAGTCTAATTCTCCAGCGAACCGAGGCCGCGTGATCCCCTGAGCAGACGCAGGGGATCACGTGACTACGCTTTGTACAGAAAGTCCTTTCTTTTTTTTATACAAATGTATTATTGATGTAGTTATACATTTGTATAAGAAAAAGGATGGTCATCTATGGATGGTAAAATCAAGCGATTGCCAGATGCAGAGCTGGAGATCATGCTGGTTATCTGGGAAGCCGGAAAACAGGTTAGCTCTTCATACATACTGGAACGACTGCGGGGGAAAAGAAAGTGGGCTTTGGCTACCTTGATGACGGTATTGGCGCGGCTGGTCGAAAAGGGATTCCTGCGCTGCGAAAAAGAAGGGCGCAGCAACAGCTATCAAGCTGTCATTTCGGAAGCGGAATATAAGCAAAGCGAAGGAAAATCCACACTGGAAAAGTTGTACGGCAACTCTATTCAAGACATGGTGATGTCCCTGTACAACGGGAAAGCCATCGACAAAAGCGACCTTGCCGAACTTCGCGACTTCCTTGATAAGGTAGCGAAGGAGGAGTAGGCATGCCGACAAGTCTATTTATCGATTACCTGGTCATTTCCGTTACGACCAGCCTTGTCATTATCGGTTTAAAAGTGTCGTCTCCAATACTGCACAAAAATTATGCGGCTAAGTGGAAATACTGGGTGTGGATGATTGTGGCTGTACGCTTGCTGTTACCCTTTCACTTTTCGTTTCATGGGAACGACTCTCCGTCAAGCTTCCCGAAAAATTCGATCAGTATTCGAAGAACCCTCTCTCGCCAATCTTCAACGGGAAGGAAGGACTGTACCCTATCAGTCTGTTCGATGATAAGATTGGAGTAATCGGAATGATTTATTTGTCCAGTAAAGACGGAGGCCTAACATGGGGTTACGATGGAACCCATGATAAACTGGATATCGGCAAATAAGGGAAAAGCGGCCGGTATGGACGCGATATTTTTTCCGTTCATCCAGGCGAACCCGGTTTTTTTGCAGGTTCTCCTCTTCGTCGCTGATTTATGGTAAAATTAATAGGTTGCAATGGATAAAATGCTCCTGCCCCCAGGAGCCTTTTTTCTACGACAGGAGGACGAAGGGATGTACCTGAAACGCTTGGAATTAATCGGGTTTAAATCGTTCGCGGACCGCACCGAGCTGGAGTTTGTCCCGGGCGTAACGGCGGTCGTCGGACCGAACGGCAGCGGCAAGAGCAATGTGTCCGATGCGATCCGCTGGGTGTTGGGGGAGCAGAGCGCCAAATCGCTTCGCGGCGCCAAGATGGAGGATATCATTTTTGCCGGAAGCGATACGCGCAAGCCGGTCAACTTCGCGGAAGTGTCGCTCACCTTGGACAACTCCGACGGCTCACTCGATCTGGAGTACTCCGAGGTGACCGTGACACGGCGGGTGTACCGTTCAGGCGAGAGCGAGTATTCGATTAATAAGCGTCCTTGCCGCCTGAAAGACATCATGGAATTGTTTATGGATACAGGCGTGGGGAAAGAAGCCTACTCCATTATTGGACAAGGCCGGATCGAAGAAATCCTCAGTACGAAAGCGGAGGACCGCCGCGGCATTTTTGAGGAAGCGGCGGGAATCGTCAAATATAAAAATCGCAAGCGGGAAGCGGAGAAAAGGCTGGACGAGACCGAGCAAAACCTCGTGCGCATCCACGACATCGTCAGCGAGATCGACGAGCAGGCGGGCCCGCTTGCCGAGCAGGCCGAAACGGCCAAAACCTATAAAGTGCTGCATCAGCAGCTGGTCGAACACGAAGTCTCCCTGTACGTGCAGCAGATCGAGGCGACCCACGAAAAATGGCAGCGTGCAAGCGAACAGGTAGCCGGCCTGCAAAACGAGCTCATCCAGCTGTCCGCCACCTCCAGTACCCGGGAGGCGGAGCTGGAGCAGGCAAAGTTGAAGGTGCACGAGATCGATCAATCGATTGAAGAACTGCAGCAGGTGCTTCTTTCCGTCAGTGAAGAAACCGAGAAGGTGGAAGGCCAGCGGGAAGTACTGCGCGAACGCAAGCGCAACCTGGCGGCCAATCGGCAGCAGACGATGGAACAGCTGCACCGGCTGACAGAAAAACAGCGCAGTCTGGAAGAAGAGCTGGCCGAACAGAACAAGCTGAAGCAGGAGGCCGAGCTGCGCCTTGCGGAAGCGGAGGCTGCGCTGAAAAAGGCACAGGAGAATTACAGCGAGATGCTGCAAGCGCTGACGGACGACGTCGACGCCTTGAAGAGCGATTACTTTGAAAAGCTGAATCAGACAGCCAATCTGCGCAACGACATGCGCCACCAACAGCAGATTCTGCAGACGCATCAGGCGCGCGTAGACCGCCTGACCCAGGAAAAAGCGCGGCTCGACCAGGAAGAGGCCCAGCGGCAGGAAAAGCTGGCTCTCTGCCAGCGGGAGTTGGCCGAAGTCGAACAGGCGATCAATGAAACACTGGCCTCCTACAAGGCGCTGATGGACGGCGTGCGGGAGCGGCAAGCCGGGGTAGACAGCGCGCGAAGCGAATTGCACCAGCTGGAGCAGCGGAGGGAAGCGGCAAAGTCGCGTCTCGCCTTGCTAAAAGAGATGCAGGCTGAATTCGCCGGTTTCGGGCAAGGGGTCAAAGAAATTTTGAAGGCGCGGGAAAAAGGGTTCAAGGGGATCCACGGTGCGGTCGCCGAGCTGTTGTCCGTGCCGCAGAAGGTGGAGACGGCTGTCGAAGTGGCGCTGGGCGGCGCCCTGCAGAACGTCGTCGTCGATGACGAGCGGGCCGGGCGCGAGGCGATCGCCTACCTGAAAAAACAAAATCTCGGCCGTGCCACCTTTCTTCCGCTGGACGTCATCCGCTCCCGCTCACTTGCGGAGAGCGACCGCCGCTTGCTGGCCAAGGAGGAAGGCGTTGTCGGCATTGCCAGCGAGCTCGTCTCCTTTGCCGAGCCCTACCGTGCGATTATCGAGTCGATGCTCGGCACGGTGGTCGTCACGGCTACCCTGGAGCAGGCCAACCGCGTGGCCCGGGCCTGCGGCTATCGCTACCGGGTCGTCACGCTGGAGGGAGATCTGGTCAACGCCGGCGGCTCGATGACCGGGGGTGCGCTGAAAAAGAATTCATCCAATCTGTTAGGTCGCGGGCGCCAGGCGGAAGAGCTGGAGGCGATGCTCGCCGAGATCGACCGGTCGATTCAGCAGCAGGCGGAGCTGATCCAGAAACTGCAGCAGGAAGCGGCGAAGATGGAAGCCGAGCAGGAAGAGCTGCGGAGCCGGGGAGAAAGCCTTCGCTTGAAGGAACAGGAGCAGAAGGGCGTGCTGCAGCAGATCGAGTCGGAGGGGCGGACCCTGACCGAGCGACTGTTTTTGCTGACGCAGGATCTCGACGGCTACCGGCAGGAGATGAAGCTGGCCGAGGAAAAGCGGGCCAAGCTGGACGAGCAGCTGGAGCAGTTGGCGAAGGAAGAACAGGAACTCAGCGCCCGGATTGCCGCGGCGGAAAGCAAGCGGCTCGAACAGCTTACCAATAAGGAAGAGATGAATGAGCAGATCACCGGGCTGAAGGTGCTGGTCGCCCAGGTGAAGGAGGAGCATCGCTCCCGCGTCGAACAGACGGAGCGCCTGGCACAGGAACAAGCGGCACTGAAGCGGGACTGGGAAGAAGCCAACCGAACGTTGGCCTCCTACGACGAACTGGAGGGGACCAATGACTCCTCTACCGTTGAGCTGGACGAGCGGATTGCCGAGCTTCGCCGGGACAAGGAGAATGTGTCCGCGTTGATCGCCGAGCGGCGGGGAGACCGGGCCACCCTGTTTGCCCAACAGGAACAAGTGGAACTTGAGACGAAGGAAATTCGTAAACAAGTAAAAGGGCTGGAGGAGAAGCTGCACCAGGAAGAAGTGAAGACCAACCGCTACGACGTCGAGCTGGATCACCTGCTCGGCAAGCTCTCGGAAGAGTACGAACTGAGCTTTGATCTGGCCAAGGAGAAGTACCCGCCCAAGGGAGACATCGGCGAGCTGCAGCAGGTCGTCAACCGGCTGAAAAAGGAGATCGCCGCCCTGGGCACAGTCAACTTGGGAGCGATTGAAGAGTATGAGAGGCTGTCCGAGCGGCTGCAGTTTTTGAGCGGCCAAGAAGCGGATTTAAATGAAGCAAAAGAGATGCTGTACCAGGTGATCGCCGAGATGGACGAAGAGATGTCTCGCCGCTTCCAGCAGACGTTCGAGGAGATCCGCGAACAGTTCCAGGACGTGTTCGTGCAGCTGTTTGGCGGAGGGCGGGCCGATCTGATGCTGTCCCAGCCGGACAATCTGCTGGAGACGGGGATCGACATCGTCGCTCAACCGCCGGGGAAAAAACTGCAAAATCTCGCACTGCTCTCGGGCGGCGAGCGGGCGTTTACAGCGATGGCACTGCTGTTTGCCATCCTGCGGGTGAAGCCTGTGCCGTTCTGCGTGCTCGACGAGGTAGAAGCGGCATTGGATGAGGCCAACGTTGCCCGCTTTGCCGAGTACATGCATCACTTTAGCAGCCAGACCCAGTTCATCTGCGTGACGCACCGCAAGGGGACGATGGAGAGCGCAGACGTGCTGTACGGCATCACGATGCAGGAAGGCGGGGTTTCCAAGCTGGTATCGGTCCGCCTGGAAGAGACGAAGAAGTTCATCGAGAATGTGTCATAAGCCGTGCCGAATTCATTTTTCGGCCAAGAAGGGGGATACCTGTGAGTTTTTTCAAGAAATTACGCGACGCCATCGTGCAAAAATCGGAGGCGGTCACACAGAAGTTTACGCAAGGGCTAACGAAAACGCGTGACGTCCTCGTCGGCAAGGTGGAAGAACTGATTCGCCGCTACAAAAAAATCGACGACGATTTCTTTGAGGAGCTGGAAGAGATCTTGATCGGGGCGGACGTCGGCGTCTCCACGGTCATGGAGCTGATCGATGAGCTGCGGGATGAGGTGCGCAAGCGCAAAATCGAGGAAGCGGCTGACCTGCAGCCGATCCTCTCGGAAAAACTGGTCGCCCTGCTGCAGGGCGGCGGCAGCGAGCAGGATGCCTCGCTCAATATTCAGCCCAGCCGGCTCAACGTTATCCTGTTCGTCGGCGTCAACGGCGTCGGCAAGACGACGACGATCGGCAAGATGGCCCACATGCTGAAGCAGCAGGGGAATAAGGTCCTGCTGGCGGCCGGCGACACCTTCCGCGCGGCGGCGATCGAACAGCTGGAGGTATGGGGCGAACGCGTCGGAGTGGATGTGATCAAGCACCAGCAGGGAGCCGATCCGGCGGCGGTGATCTTCGACGCCGTGCAGGCGGCCAAGTCACGCGGAGCCGATGTGCTTCTGTGCGATACAGCCGGACGCCTGCAAAACAAAGTCAACCTGATGGAGGAGCTGGCCAAGGTGCACCGCGTATTGCAGCGGGAAATCCCTGGCGCCCCGCATGAGGTGCTGCTCGTACTCGACGCCACGACCGGTCAAAATGCGATGTCTCAGGCGAAGACGTTTGGCCAGTCGGCGGGTGTGACCGGGATCGTCCTGACCAAGCTGGACGGGACGGCAAAAGGCGGCATCGTCATCGCCATTCGCAATGAGCTGAGCCTGCCGGTGAAATACGTCGGTCTGGGCGAAAAAATGGACGATTTGCAGCCGTTTGATCCGGAACAGTTCGTCCACGCCCTGTTCGCCGGAGTGATTGAAGACGAAGCGAAAACAAGCGAGTAAGGCAGCAAAACTCTTGTCAACAAAAACACTTGACAGTGGGCATGGAATTGGATAGTATAGTATCTGGTTCTGTAAAGTGATTTCCCTTTACAGTGATGCAACCGCGGATCTTTTAAGCAAAGGATTGGTTTCATGCTTGAGAAGACCAATCAAGTGAATCTCCTGTTTGACTTTTACGCTCCGCTGCTAAAAGGAAAACAGCGGGAATACCTGGAATTGTACTATTTGGACGACCTTTCGCTCGGCGAGATTGCGCAGATGCACGAAGTGAGCCGCCAGGCGGTTTACGACCACATCAAACGCGCTGAAAAGCAGCTGTTTGAGTACGAAGAAAAGCTGCAGCTTGCCATCAGGCATCAGCGGCGTCAGGAAGTGATTTCCCAGGCGATCCTGCTGGCCGAAGCGACGGAAGAAAGCAAGCCGAGAGAGGAACTCCTATCTTTGCTCCGCCAACTGTCAGAGATGGATTAGGAGGGGCTGGCATGGCCTTTGAAAGCTTAGCAAGCCGGTTGCAAAGTGCATTTGACAAACTGCGCGGCAGAGGGAAGATCGACGAGCAGGCGGTCAACGAAGCGATGCGGGAAGTCCGCCTCGCCTTGCTGGAAGCCGACGTCAACTTCAAGGTAGTAAAAGACTTTGTCGCACGTGTGAAAGAACGGGCGATTGGCCAAGAGGTGCTGAAAAGCTTAACCCCGGGGCAGATGGTCATCAAGGTAGTCAACGAAGAGTTGACTGAGTTGATGGGCGGCAACGTCGCCAAGATAGCCGTCGCAGCCAAACCGCCGACCGTCGTGATGATGGTGGGACTGCAGGGGGCAGGTAAGACGACCACCACCGGCAAGCTGGCCAAGTACCTGCAAAAGCAAAACCGCAAACCGCTGTTAGTGGCGGGCGACATCTATCGCCCGGCTGCGATCAAGCAGCTGCAGGTGCTGGGCGAACAGGTGAAAGCGCCTGTCTTTACCTTGGGCGACCAGGTTAGCCCGGTCGAAATCGCCAGACAGGCGATTGAACACGCAAAAGAAAATCATCTCGACTACGTCTTGATTGATACAGCCGGACGCCTGCACATCGATGAAGCGCTGATGGATGAGCTGAAACAGGTGCGGGAAGTAGCGAAGCCGGACGAGATTCTCCTCGTCGTCGACGCCATGACCGGACAAGATGCGGTCAATGTGGCGGAGAGCTTCAACCAGCAGCTGGAATTGACCGGCGTGATCCTGACCAAGCTGGACGGGGATACCCGCGGCGGTGCTGCCCTGTCAGTCAAGGCAGTCACCGGGCAGCCGATCAAGTTTGCCGGGATGGGCGAGAAGCTGGATAGCCTCGAACCGTTTCATCCGGACCGGATGGCTTCGCGGATACTCGGCATGGGCGATGTGCTCAGCCTGATCGAGAAGGCCCAGGAAGCGGTCGACACCGAGAAGGCCAAAGAGATGGAGAAGCAGATGCGTCAAGGGGAGTTTACCTTTGACATGTTCCTTGACTCCATGCAGCAGATGCGCAAACTGGGTCCGCTGGAGGACATTCTCGGGATGATGCCGGGGATGAACAAGATGAAAGACCTGAAGGTGGATGAAAAGCAGCTCGGGCGCGTCGAAGCGATCGTCACGTCGATGACCCTGAAGGAGCGGGCCAATCCCGACCTGCTCAACGCCAGCCGCCGCAAGCGGATTGCCGCTGGAAGCGGTACGAGCGTTCAGGAAGTCAACCGTTTCATCAAGCAGTTTGAAGAAATGAAGAAGATGATGAAACAGTTCAGCGGGATGGCGGACAAGATGCAGAAGAAGAGCAAGAAAAAAGGGTTCGGCCTGCCGTTCATGGGCAAGTCGGCCGGCAACCTTCCGCTGAAGGAGCGGGGGCCCGGTTTCCCGTTTAACTTCAAACCGCCGTTTAAATAAGAATGCTTGAACTCTCTTCGCGAACAGGTGCCTGCCGCACTTCACGCGATAGTTCAGATACAGCTTGTACAACGTGTAAGCGTTGATTGATATAGGAGGTGAACATCATGGCAGTAAAAATCCGTCTGAAGCGTATGGGTTCGAAAAAAGCTCCGTTCTACCGTGTAGTTGTAGCTGACTCCCGTTCCCCTCGCGATGGCCGTTTTATTGAAGAAATCGGTTACTACAATCCGATCGCTCAACCGGCTGTTGTCAATATTGACAGCGAAAAGGCTGTGCAATGGATTTTAAACGGTGCAGCTCCGACTGATACCGTGCGCAATCTGCTGTCCAAAGCAGGCGTCATGGCAAAAGTGCATGAAGCCAAATACGGGAAATAAGGAACTCTGACGGAGGTCATGATATGAAAGAGTTGGTCGAAACGATCGCAAAGGCTCTCGTTGATCATCCGGAAGAGATTCGTGTCAACGCAGTGGAAAAGGACCGATTGGTTGTCTTTGAATTGTCCGTACACCCCGAGGATATGGGGAAGATTATCGGGAAGCAAGGACGGATCGCCAAAGCCCTGCGAACAGTAGTGAGCGCGGCTGCCGTGCAAACGGACAAACGCGTCACGGTAGAAATCGTATGAAAAAGGCTGGGGCACACCCAGTCTTTTTTGCTATCCATAGCTCCTCTACAAAGGAGGGATCTGATGCTGACGATTACGACTCCCGTACAGGTAAAGGTGATCCTGACAGAAGCCTCCCGCGCCCTGCTGCTGGCCGAGTATCGCCGGCAGGTCAAGCAGCTTCAGCAGGAGCTGGAGCAGTGGCAGTTTCAGGGCAAAAAGCTGTTGTCAGAGGCCAAGAAGCAAAGCGACGGGGCCCAGCTGGTAAGAGAACGGGTGGCCCGCGAAGAGCGCGTTCGCAAGGAAAAATTGGAGCTGCTTCAGTTCCAAATCAAGCAGGTGGAGAATCTGCCGGAGGGAAGCGAGATCTACCACACCACGGTAGAGAGCAGCATAGAGATCAAGGTAGGCGAGCGCTGGGATGAAATTATGGAAGGAACGGAAATCATTTTAAAAGATGGCGTTATCCATGAAATCCGCCGAGGAGTGAAGCCGACGTGAGTGAGACACGCTATTTTTTGATAGGCAAGCTGGTCAACACCCAGGGACTGCGCGGGGAGGTCCGGGTGATCCCGACGACCGACTTTCCCGAGGAGCGCTTTCGGGTCGGCAGCGAAATGTACCTGTTTCATGACTCGCTGCCGCAGCCGTTAAAGCTCGCAGTGGCTTCCCGCCGCACCCAAAAAGAGTTTGAGATCATCAGCTTCAAGGGGTACCCCTCCATCAACGATGTGGAGAAGTTCAAAGGCGGCGAGCTGAAGGTGTCGGAGGACCAGTTGATGGAACTGGAAGAGGACGAATTTTACATTCACCAGCTCGTCGGCTGCGAAGTGGTCACAGACGAGGGGGAGCCGCTTGGAAAACTCGTCGACGTGCTGCAGCCGGGAGCAAACGACGTCTGGGTGGTGCGCGGAGTGCGGGGAGAAATCCTGCTCCCGTATATTGACGATTGCATCAAAGAAGTGGACGTTGTAAATAAAAAGATTGTTTGTCATTTAATGGAAGGCTTGCTGTAGGAGGAAAAGGCATGCGCATTGACATCCTGACGCTGTTTCCTGAGATGTTTTCCGGGGTACTTGGCTCCAGTATCTTGGGCAAAGCAGCGGAAAAGGGCATCGTACAGTTTGGCTTGACCAATTTTCGCGATTTCTCTGAGAGTAAACACGGTACGGTGGACGACACTCCTTACGGGGGCGGCGGCGGGATGGTCCTGAAGCCGGAGCCGCTGTTCCGTGCGGTAGAGGCGGTAGCCGGCCAGGCGAAACCTCGCGTCATCCTGATGTGTCCGCAGGGGAGGCGCTACGACCAGCGGCTGGCCGAGGAGCTGGCAGCCGAGCAGCACCTCGTGTTTATATGCGGTCACTACGAAGGGTATGACGAGCGCATCCGCCAGCACCTGGTGACAGACGAGATCTCGATTGGGGATTACGTCCTGACCGGCGGAGAACTGGCTGCGATGGTGGTGATTGACAGTGTTGTCCGTCTGCAGCCGGGTGCGCTGGGCAATGAACAGTCGGCGGTGACGGATTCGTTCTCCACCGGCCTTTTGGAGCACCCCCACTACACCCGTCCGGCTGAATTTCGCGGCTGGCAGGTGCCGGAGGTGCTGCTTTCGGGTCATCACGCCAACATCGAGCGCTGGCGGCTGAGGGAGTCCCTGCGCCGCACAATGGAACGCCGGCCGGAGCTGCTCGCGCAGACGGAACTGACCAAAGAGATGCAGCAGGTGCTCGCAGAGCTTCAAGCAGAGCGGGAAGAAGAAAGTACCGGGGGACAGGATTAGCCCTTGTAGTCGGTTCCCAAGTGTGTTATTATACTTATCGTGGCAATTTTGCCCGCTGACTAAGGCGGTCCGCTACTCGTACGTCGGCCGAAGGTGCTGATGGTTAAGCAGGCGAGTAAGAACGTCTGATCGGAAGGAGGGAATAACATGAATCAAGTGATCCGTGAATTAGAAAAAGATCAATTAAAACAGGATCTTCCTGCGTTCCGACCAGGTGATACCGTACGTGTACACGTTAAGGTTATTGAAGGTCAGCGCGAGCGTATCCAGTTGTTTGAAGGCGTGGTCATCCGCCGTCGCGGCACAGGTATCAGCGAGACTTTCACCGTTCGTAAGATTTCGTACGGTGTGGGTGTAGAGCGTACTTTCCCGCTTCATACGCCGAAAATCGATAAACTCGAAGTGGTGCGCAGAGGCCGTGTTCGCCGTGCGAAGCTGTACTACCTGCGTGATCGTGTGGGTAAGGCTGCACGCATCAAGGAAATTCGTCGATAAGAAGCAAGACAGCCGTTTTGCTTTCAAAAAAAGGGGGTCTGGATTCCAGTCCTCCTTTTTTTCCCATTGATTGATATTGGATGCGCAGGAGGGATTGTACATGAGTGAAGAAGCTACCTCCAGCCGAGGCAAGAGTGAAGCGTGGGAATGGATTAAGGCACTCGCTATCGCAATCGTGCTGGCTTTATTGATTCGCGGCTTCTTGTTCGCTCCGTTCATCGTTGAAGGGGAATCAATGGAGTCTACTTTACATAATGAAGAGAAGCTGGTTGTCAACAAGGCAGTGTACTATCTGCACCCTCCTGAGCGGGGAGATATCATCGTCTTTCACGCCGAGGCCAAACGCGATTACATAAAGCGGGTAATCGGACTTCCTGGCGACACGGTTGAAATGCGCAATGATACCCTCTACATCAATGGTCAACCGATCGATGAGCCGTACCTCGCAGAGAATAAGCAAAAAGCCGAAGCGGCTGGTCTGGAATGGACAGCCGACTTTCAACCGGTAAAGATTCCGGAAGACCACATCTGGGTGATGGGGGATAACCGCCCCAACAGCAAGGACAGCCGGATGATCGGGCCGGTTGAGCTAAAGACAGTGGTTGGACGAGCCGAGTTTGTCTTCTGGCCGCTGAATCGCATCAGAATGACTCGTTAACAAGCAAGAGGAGGCAGGTGGAGTAGCGATGACGATCCAATGGTTTCCCGGCCACATGGCCAAAGCGCGCCGACAGGTAACGGAGAGGCTGGGACAGATCGATGTCGTAATTGAACTGCTTGACGCCAGGCTGCCGCTGTCAAGCCGCAATCCGATGATTGATGAGATCGTCGGCGAGAAACCTCGTCTCATTTTATTGAATAAAGCTGATTTAGCCGACGAAGCTGTGACGAAGGAATGGATGGAATACTTCCGCCTGCGCGGTATCCGAACCTTGCCCATCGATGCCCTTAGCGGCAAAGGAGTAAACAAGCTGCCTGGCATATGCAGGGAGCTCGCCTCCGACATGCTGCAGAAGCGGGCCGAGCGGGGGATGCAGGGCCGGGCTGTGCGGATCATGATACTGGGTATTCCCAATGTGGGCAAGTCATCCCTGCTTAACCGTCTGGCCAAGCGCTCGGTGGCCCAGACCGGCGATCGTCCGGCTGTCACCAAGGCGCAGCAGTGGGTGAAAATGGGAGATTCTCTTGAGCTTCTCGACACCCCGGGAATTCTTTGGCCAAAGTTCGAGGATCAGCAGGTGGGACTTCGGTTGGCCGCAAGCGGGGCCATTAAGGATGAACTGCTTGACTTTACCGATGTCGCGCTGTTTGCGATTCGTTACATGCTGCAGTACTATCCGGAGCGGCTGCTTGAGCGGTTCAAACTGAAACAGCTGCCTGAAGATCACGTGGGAATGCTGGCCGAAATAGGAAAAAAACGGGGCTGCCTGATTGGCGGCGGCGAGATTGACTACGATAAAGCAGCAGAGATTTTCTTACGGGAGCTGCGTTCGGGGAAGCTGGGGAGTATCTCTCTGGAGAGGCCCACGGACTGGCAGGAATCAGAGGAAGCGTAAATTTTATTTGCAGCTACGCCTAACTCCGTCTACCATGATAGGTAAGCGGAGTTTTTCGCTTTCATGCAGTTCGTACATAGGAGAGAACCGTCAATGAAGATTGAGAATATGTCGATAACAGAAATAAGAGAGTATCTTTCTAAGCAAGAAGAGGTCTCGGCGTCTGTCCTCAAGCAGCTGCTCGCCGACCAGCGCAAAGGCGTCGTGGAGCTCGCCCGGCAGTTGACGCAGCGGCAAGAGCGGCAGGCCAAGCTGGCTGCGAAGTGGGAAGAGATGTCGCAGTATGAACGGGCCTGCAGGCAGCAAGGGAAGACTATCGTCGTCGGCATCGATGAAGTGGGCCGGGGGCCGCTTGCAGGGCCGGTTGTGGCCGCCGCGGTGGCGTTGAAGGAGGACTTTTATCTCCCCGGACTGGACGACTCGAAAAAGGTGCCGGAAGCCATGCGACAGGCTTTTTATGAAGTGATCATGCGGGAAGCGCAGTACGTGGGGATCGGCATCGTATCTGCCGAGAGAATAGATGAGATCAATATATTGGAAGCGACACGGGAAGCGATGCGGCACGCTGTCCTTGAGGCGGGTACAAGACCGGATATCTGCCTGATCGACGCGGTGCAGATACCGGACTTCCCGTTTGAACAACGGCCGATCATCGGCGGAGATGGAAAGAGCGTGTCGATTGCCGCCGCTTCCATCGTGGCCAAGGTAACGCGGGACAGGCTGATGGCGGAGTATTCGCTGCTCTATCCGGAATACGGCTTCGAGAAGAATGCCGGGTACGGCACGGAAGAGCATTTGCGGGCTCTGCACCTGGTCGGACCTTCCCCGATACATCGGCGTACATTTGGCGCTGTCAAGGAACTGGCTGCCCGGTAGGCATGCCAAAGGAGGGTTGCACCATGTTTCAGGCTGCACAACTGATCACTTCCGTATTGAATCGGGCGGCAACACCCGGGCAAAAACAACTGGAATTAACACCTGGGCAGGTAGTCGCGGGGCGCGTCGTCAGGCTGCTGCCTGACAGTCAAGCACTGGTTCAAGTCGGCGGCACACAGGTATTGGCGAAGCTGGAAACACCGCTGGAGGCAGGACGGACCGCCTGGCTGCAGGTACAGCCATCCGGCAACCCCGTGACGCTCAAAGTCCTGCACACCACAGATGAGTCCGGACAGCAGCCGTCGGCAGAGGCGCTGCTGCGCACGCTGGGGATTGCCGACACGGCTCAGAGCAGAACGCTGGTGGCGGCATTGATCCAGCAGCAGCTTCCGGTGTCAAGGGAGTCGATCAACGCTTTTCTCGCTGCTGCCCAGCGCCTCGGCGGCCTGGACGATGGACTTGTCGATGCCTTTTTACTGGCGGTCAGGCGCAATCTGCCTGTGACCGAAAATGTGCTGGCCGGACTTCGGGCGTTTTTTTCCGGGGATTCGCTGGCGGAGTCCATCGGCACCTTCGGCAGGCAGGCTGAGCTGTTTTTGCAAACGCATGGCAGCAGCGCCACAGGAGAAAACCGGTTGGCAGCGGCAAACGGACTGCCGCAGCTGATCGCCGCCTTGCGGGGAAAATTGGCTGAACTGCCGGTCGATTTGTCGCAGCTGGGCTCACGGGCAGGCCAGGCAGCGAAAGAATCGCCGCCCTCTCCGTCTGCCTTGCTGCCAGCGTCACAGTCTAAAGTGCCCGCTGCACCCGGAATCGCTGTGTCCGAGCCTCTGAATGGGCTGCAAGGAGCGACGGGTAAGGCGGCAGGGATAGAGCGTCCTGTTTCAACGGCACAGGCGGGGCAGCCAGTACAGGCAGGACAGCCGGTGCAGCCGGGACGGGCCGGTACGGAAAGCTCTCCGCTTGCCGGTCGTTTTGCTGCAGGCGGGCTTGTCCCAGATCAGGAGGCATTTGGCTCCATATCTTCTCGCGACGCGGCGTCTGAGACAGAGACCCGGTTTGCAGCCAAGCCGGAGATGAGGCCGGGTGCCGGTTCACAGACGATGGTGAGCGGACAAGGGGTGGGCTCCTCGGCTACCGCCAGCGGGTCGGCCAGCGTTCTACCCGCTTCTGCGGGCCTGTCTGGCAGCAGCAACGCCTGGGCTCGGACATCGGACTCTAGCACACCGGACACCGTCCGCACCCAGGTGGAAAATCCCACTCCGCAGACGGCATCGCTCCGCCCGACTGGCCAGTCTGATCGGGCCCCCGTGCAGCATTCGAATCAGGACCTCGCTTCGGATGTGGTTCACCTAGGTTCAGGCCCAGCAGCACAGGCAAAGGGAGAGCAGCTCAGGGAGCTGTTCCACAGCTTGGGTCTGCGGCACGAAAGGGAGGTTGCGCAGAGCCAGATCCCGCCTGGAGGACGCTTTGCCGCGGACAGCCGCCTGGAGACGGTCAAAGGCATGCTGCTGCAGGTGCTTCAGCAGCATGGGGAGGCATTGCCCGCCGGCCTGCGCCAGTCAGCGGAAAGCCTGCTGCAGCAGATTACCGGACAGCAGTTGATGCTGCTGCAGCCTGGCAGCCAGTCGATCTCCCAGGTGGTCATGCAGATACCGCTGCGAACTGAGCAAGGCGAGCAGACGGCCTTCGTACAGATCGAGTCTCGCAAACAGGGCGGCGGACAGCTCGACCCGGAAAACTGCCGTCTGTTCTTCAATCTCGATTTGCACACATTGGGCGTGACGATGATCGACGTCAACATCGTCAACCGGATCGTCAATGTCAGCATTTTTAATGACCAGCCATGGCTGGATCCGCTCGTCTACGGCGCAAAACAAACATTTGCCAGGCAGTTGGGCGAGGTCGGCTACCAATTGTCCGGCTTGCGTGTCCAGCCGATCCCGGCGGCGGCAGGAGATGAACCGGTGAGCGCGGAAGTCAAGGCGGGCCTGCTCGCCAGCTATAAAGGGGTGGATTTGCGCATATGAGCCGTCCACCGCAACCAGGACAGTTCGGCAAAAAAGCCGTGGCCCTTCGCTACCGGGCAGAGATGGCGGAGGCGCCCAAAGTTGTCGCCAAAGGCAAAGGATTTGTGGCGGAGAACATCCTGCAGCGGGCCAAGGAGCACCGGATACCGATTCAGGAAGACCCTTCGCTCGTCGAGATGTTGAGCAAGCTTGACGTGAATCAGCAAATCCCGCCGGAACTGTATCAAGTCGTAGCGGAAATCCTCGCTTTTGTATACCGCATGGACAAGGCGGGCGGGAAGTGAGCAGGTGGAGAGCAAGGCTGGGCAAAAAGGGGGAGCAGCTGGCAGTGGAGCATCTGCAGACAAAAGGCTACTCTATCCTCGGGCAGAACGTGCGGTTTGCCTCCGGGGAGATTGATATCGTCGCCGTTGACGGGAATACGCTGGTGATCGTGGAAGTACGAACCCGCAGCAGTGATCGGTACGGTACCCCTGCGGAATCCATCACCTGGCAAAAGCAAGGCAAGCTGCGAGAGTTGGCCCTGCTCTATCTCAAGCAGCAGCAGCGAAGACAGCGCATTCGCTTTGACATCGTCTGCATCTTGTACAAGGATTCTGCGACCTTTGAACTGAAGCACATCATAGGGGCATTTTAGAATTAGGCGGCTTGATTTGGGGGAGTGTCTACAGCAGCCCCTGCCTGTGGTGCGTATGATGTAGTGTACTCGACGCGATGAACTCCTCCAATAGCAACATTTTTTTAGCCTTTCGCACATCTGCGGAAGGTTTTTTTTGCGAGCGCCCCTGTCTTTTTGTAGCCTTGAATCAGGAGGAGAAAAGACATGTACGCACAAACCTGTTCGGGGACGATTTTCGGAATCGAGGGAATGATGGTTACGGTGGAGGTGGACATCTCCAACGGACTGCCGTATTTTGAAGTGGTCGGATTGGGCGGCTCCGCGATCAAAGAGGCCCGCGACCGCGTTCGCGCGGCCCTGCGCAATGGCGGGTTTGAATTCCCGCTCGAGCGGATTACCGTCAACCTGGCGCCGGCCGATTTTCGCAAAGAGGGATCGGCGTTTGACCTGGCGATTGCGATTGGCATTTTGCTTGCATCGAAACAGCTAAAACCGGCAAAAACCCGTACGCTTGTACTGGGGGAATTGGCCTTGGACGGTTCGTTGAGGCCGGTGCCGGGGGTACTGCCGATCCTGCTGGCCGCCAAGGAGCATGGTTTTACAGACGTCGTCTTGCCCGAGTCCAATCGCGAGGAAGCCCTGCTTGTCGACCTCGACGTCAAGTCAGCGGGCAACCTGCCGGATGCGGTCCGGCTCTACAGCGGGGAAGCGGTCGATCAACTGGCGGAATCGGCATCGGGAGCGGATCATCCGGATCAACCGGTTCAACCGGTCCGGATCACCCCGGCACGGACGGTCAAAGCGAATGAGCATGCCACGCCTTGCGACTTCGCCGACGTGATTGGCCAGGCGTATGCCAAGCGTGGACTGGAAGTAGCGGCTGCCGGATTTCATAACGTGCTTCTCATCGGGCCGCCCGGATCAGGGAAGACGCTGATGGCTAACTGCCTGCCGTCGATCATGCCGGAAATGGTCCAGGAAGAGTCGCTGGAAGTAACCAAGATCTACAGTATCGCCGGGTACCTCACCAGCAAGAGCGGTCTGGTGACCAAGCGGCCGTTTCGCGCTCCCCACCACACGATCACGGCTGCAGCGCTGATCGGCGGCGGCGCCCAGACGCCTCGTCCGGGAGAGTGCAGTCTGGCCCATGGCGGCATCTTGTTTCTCGACGAACTGCCGGAGTTCTCCCGGCACGTGCTCGAAGTGCTGCGCCAGCCGTTGGAATCAGGACAGGTGACGATCGGACGAGCCCGGCAGGTGTTCTCCTATCCAGCACGTTTCCTGCTGGTGGGCTCGATGAATCCGTGTCCGTGCGGCTATTTCGGCTCCCGCGATCAGCGCGAATGCACCTGTACGCCGGAGCAAATCCAACGATACCGCTCCCGTCTGTCCGGCCCGCTATTGGACCGGATTGACATTCACCTGGAAGTGCCCAGAGTCCCGGTAGAGCTGCTCGGCGAGCGAAGAGTGGAAGAGGCGTCGGAGGTGATACGTCACCGAATAGAGCACGCCCGCGCCCTTCAACAGGAGCGCTACCGCCAGCGCAGCCACTTTCCCTTTAACAGCGGGATGAACGGAAGGGAGATTCGCTCCCATGCCCCGTTAGACCGGGAAGGTCAGGAATTGCTCCGTCTGGCATTTGAGACGATGGGCCTGAGCGCCCGCGCCTATGACCGAATCCTCCGCGTATCGCGGACGATCGCCGATCTCTCCGGGGCTGAACGGATCGAAGCCGGGCATGTAGCAGAGGCGATTCGGTATCGTACCTTTGATCGGACTGTTTCTTTTCGATAAAGTAGCGTTTCTCCATGGACTGCGGGGCACCCGCGAAAATGTAATTGCCCCAGAAGTCCAAAGTTCCACCTCTTCCATTTCAATATAAGTCTCGGACTTTTTATCAAAAAATAAAAAACAATCATCTCAATACAAAACAGATACTATTTTTAGAATAGTTGATTTTCTCAATCGACTCCCCTTATTTTATTGTTAATCTAAGTCAAAGTGAGCGCCCACGGGGTGCTTTTTCTTTTTCAGCAAGAAATCAATACTGGGAAATGATCGGACTCACTTGGGGGAATTATTGGTACATCCGAGTATCGAAAAAAGCCGCTAAAATGTCGGCTTACATCCGAGCTTTTAGTTCTCTAGTGAAGTGTTCTAGTTCCTTGCTTAATGATTGCAAGTAATATGCTGGCACATGTAAATAGTCAATTACAATTGCCTGCCCAGTATCGACGGTGATGGTAACTTTTTGATTTACTGCGTTTAGATCGTATCCTTTATCAGGAATGAGGGGTGTTTCAGCGAATTCCACATGGATTTTTTGGATTGCTCTGATTGGATAGGATACGATCGTGCAGGAATATTTTGTATCATGAGCATTCACCGGCTCTCCCGTAACGACATCAATAGTTGTATCAGTCAAAATCACAAAATCGCTGAGAAGTGAAGGTTCATAGAACTGTTGAGTCACAACAGCAATGGGATGAGGATAGAGCTTTTTTACAGCATCGGAAAATTTTTTCGTAAGCCAATTATATTCACCTATTCTCTTGAACTGTGCATCAAACATGGGCATCGACCTTTCTTTTCTTCAGATTATAATGCTTCATGCTGGTACTATGTGGCATGATGTCACCTTTAATCACCTTACATAGTTCGATAAATGCAGCAATGTTCCTGTTATGGAAGCAGGACGATATGATGGCCGGTAATACATACCAGCAGATGTTTTAAAAAGTTTGTCACCCACAACAAAAAATACACAGGAATTTTGGCAATTGCGACATAGCAATGAAAATCAAAGTGGTTAAAATAATTTATTAATTCGTAAAATTCTGTTCGATATCAACCTCAGGAAACCAACTTGAAAAGGGGGATTGCAATGGGAAAAGTGAAACACGCGATGCTGGTGCTGCTGCTCGTACTGGCGGCAGTGGCGGCGGCCTGCACGCCCGGTACGGCCGATAAGGACGGGCCTTCCACCCAGCCGGCTCAAGCCGGGTCGGACACAGGCGGACAGAGCGCTGCCGCCGTGGCCAAGACAGATCTGGTGATCGGCGTGGAATCGGATGCGGCGACGATGCTGGCCAATACCGACGTAAACTCTGTGACCGATCAGCTGATTCGAAACATCTACGACCCGCTGATCGACAGGGATGTAGACGGGAAGTTTATTCCCGGCCTGGCGACAGAATGGAAAAACATCGACGAGACCACGTGGGAGTTTAAGCTGCGGCAGGGCGTCACGTTTCACAATGGAGAACCGTTCAACGCAGAGGCGGTCAAGGCCAACGTCGACTACATTCTGGACGAGAAGAACAATTCGTTTTACCGCTCGAGGTGGGTGCACATCAAAGAGGCCAAAGTGGTCGACGACAACACTGTTCGCCTGATCACCGACCAGCCGTTTCCCAATCTGCTGCTGCGGGTGGCGGACGACCTCCTGATCATGGCGCCGAAACACCTTAAAGAAGCGGGCCTGGAGAAGGCGGCCGGCAAACCGGTAGGGACGGGGGCGTACAAATTCGAGGAGTGGAAGCGGGACCAATACCTGAAGCTGACAGCCAACGACAAATACTGGCGGGGCGAGCCTACCATCAAGCATGTGACGTTTCGCATGATCCCGGAATTCAGCGCCAGATTGTCGGCATTTTTGAGCGGGGAAATCAGCCTGTTTAAAAACGTGCCGGTCGATGCGGTGGAAAAAGTAAAAAACAACTCTGGCTCCAAAATCGAGATGGTCGGTTCTTCACGGGTGAACTACCTGGCCCTAAACAACTTCTATGACGGGCCGCTGAAGGACAAGCGGGTGCGGCAGGCGATCAACTACGCCGTCGATGTGGATGAACTGCTGAAGACGGTGCTCAACGGCTTCGGGAACAGGATGACCGGGCCGCTCTCCAAGGTGAATGCCGATTACGCCGAGACCAAAGGGTACGAGTACAATCCGGACAAGGCCGTGGAGCTGTTGAAAGAGGCAGGCTACGATCCCAAGCAGCTGAAGCTGCAGCTGGACACCCCGAGCGGCCGGTATCCGATGGACTCGCAGGTGGCTCAAGCTATCGCGGCGCAGCTGCAGCGCATCGGCATCACGGTAAACGTGCAGGTGAACGAGTGGGGAAACCACTTGAGCAAGATCAGGCAGCGGGAGATGAAAGACATGTTCATCCTCGGCTGGGGCCCTGCTTTTGACGCGCAGAGCACGATTGAAAACCTGTTCACCAAAGCGGCGCCGTACAGCAGTTTCTTTGACAAGGACGTAGAAGCCGAGATCCAGGCGGCTATCCCGATCTTCCAGCCGGAGGAGCGGAAAAAGGCATTTGACCATCTGCAGCAGCTCCTGGTGGACGAAGCGGCTTGGGTGCCGCTCTGGCAGCAGAAAGACATCTATGCCGTAGCCAAAGATCTGCAGTTCACGCCGCGGGTGGATGAGCGAATTCCCGTATTTTACATGAAGTGGGGCAAGTAGACAGCCCGTTCTGGTGTCTGGAAAGGAAGGAGGGCGATTATGCTGGATTTTGTCTTGAAGCGGGCAGGCCAAACGATTGTGGTGCTGTTTCTGGCGCTGACCGCCGTCTTCTTTCTGATTCGCCTGTCAGGGGATCCGACGGCGCTCTTTTTGCCGCCTGACGCACCCCGCGAACAACTGGAGGAGTATCGGAAGGCACTGGGCTTTGACCGGCCCCTCTACGTGCAGTACGGCGAGTTTATCGCACAGGCGGTGACGGGCGATTTCGGCGCCTCGCTGAGAACTCAGGAAGATGCGCTGACGACGGTGCTGGACCGTGTGCCCGCCACCTTTCAGCTTGCGTTTTCCTCGCTGCTACTGTCGCTTTTGATCAGCATTCCCCTGGGGGTGCTGTCCGCCTACAGACGCAATACGTTCTACGATCAACTGGGCGTCGCTTTTACGGTGCTCGGGCAGGCGGTACCCAGCTTCTGGCTGGGGCTGATCCTGATCTACCTGTTTGCCGCGACGCTGGGCTGGCTGCCATCGGGGGGCGGCGGCTCCCCGCTGCACCTGATCCTGCCGACAGTAACGCTGGCCGCTTACAGCGTCGCCCGCTTTGCCCGCTTTACCCGCTCGACGATGCTGGACGTTTTGCGGCAGGACTACATCCGCACGGCCAGGGCATCCGGCGTGCCTACCTGGCGAATTCTCTCCCGGTATGCGCTCAAAAACACCTTGATCCCCATCATTACGCTGATCGCGCTGGACCTCGGGGTACTGCTCGGCGGGGCGGTGATTACCGAAGCGGTCTTCTCCTGGCCTGGCATCGGCCGGCTGCTGATGCAGTCGCTTCTGGGCAGGGATTTTCCGGTGGTACTGGCCGGCGTCTTTTTCATCGCCTTTGTCTACTCCGTGATCAATTTTGTCGTCGATGTGCTGTATGCCTTCGTCAATCCGCAGATCCGCTTAAAGTAGGGGGGATACGATGAACCATTCCGCGGTAGAAACCAATTCACAGCCAATACCCGCGGGACGCAGGGGACGTGATTCTGGGCTGCGCCACCTGGCCCGCCAGCTTGCCAAAAGCCCTACGGCAATGTTCGGGCTTGCCATCATCGTCTGCGTCGTCTTTTTCGGCTTCGCCGGAGAGTGGGTGGCCCCTTTTGACCCGACACAGGCGGACTTTGCCAAGAAACTGCTTCCGCCGCTGACGGAAGGCCATCTGTTGGGCACGGACCAACTGGGCAGGGACATCTTGTCGCGAATCATGGCAGGGACCAGAATTTCGCTGATCATCGGAATTTCCACGGTGATCGCCGCGGGATCGGCCGGGACGGCGATCGGCATTGTCGCAGGCTATTTTCGCGGTTGGATCGACGTGGTGCTGATGCGCATCGTCGATGTGACGCTAAGCTTCCCCTTTATCCTGCTGGTGCTTGTGATCAACGCCGTACTGGGAACGGGACTGCGCAATATCATCATCTCCCTGGTCCTGGCCGGCTGGGTCGTCTATGCCCGAGTGGTGCGCAGCGAGGTGCTGGCCTTGCGGGAAAAGGAGTTCATCCTCTCCTGCGTCGCCACCGGCGTCCCGCGCTGGGAAATTATCGTGAAGCACATCGTGCCCAATCTGTTTACGCCGATCATCGTCCTGTCCTCGCTGCAGATCGCTACCTACATCATCGCCGAGGCCTCGATCAGCTTCCTCGGCTTTGGAGTGCAGCCCCCGCAGCCGGCCTGGGGAAACATGCTGAGCGAGGGCAAAGACTACATTTTCAGCGCGTGGTGGCTGATCACGTTCCCGGGAGTGGCGATCGTGCTGACGGCGCTCGGCGTCAACCTGTTCGGCGATTGGCTGCGCGACGTGCTCGACCCGGAGATGAAAGGGAAATAAGGGGGGAGGCCATTTGCGAACGGGCAGATCGGTTTTGGAGGTTCGCAATCTGAAGACGCACTTTTCGACCGCTCGCGGTACGGTAAAAGCGGTGGACGGAATCGATTTGCAGGTGTATGAGGGAGAGACGCTGGGGCTGGTCGGCGAGTCCGGCTGCGGCAAAAGCGTCACCTCCCTGAGTATCATGGGGCTTTTGCCGAGGCCAATGGCCAGGGTTGCAGACGGTGAAATCTGGTTTCAGCAGACGGAATTGACGCGTCTTGGAGAAAAAGAGATGAGGAAAATCAGGGGCAACGAGATCGCCATGATCTTTCAGGAGCCGATGACCTCGCTCAACCCCGTCTTCACCATCGGTCAGCAGCTGAGTGAGCCGCTCAGGCAGCACACCAGCCTGGGCAAGCGGGAGATCCGGCAGCGAGTCATCGAGATGCTGCGGCAGGTGGGCATACCCCGGGCCGAGCAGGTGATTGACGAGTACCCGCACCAGCTGTCGGGGGGTATGAGGCAGAGGGCGATGATCTCGCTGGCCATGCTCTGTCAGCCGAAGCTGCTGATCGCCGATGAGCCGACGACGGCCCTCGATGTGACGATTCAGGCGCAAATTCTGGAGCTGATGAAAACGATCAAGGAGAAACACAACATGTCGATGCTGCTGATCACCCACGATCTCGGGGTGGTGGCGGAGATGTGCGACCGGGTGGCGGTGATGTACGCCGGGCAAGTGGTGGAGAGTGCCGATGTCCGCACGATTTTCAACGACGCGAGGCACCCTTATACGCGCGGGCTGCTCGCCTCTATGCCAAACGCCAATCAGCGAAAGCAGGAGCTCTACTCCATCCCAGGCAGTGTGCCGAGGCCGGACGAACTGCCCGCGGGCTGCCCGTTTGCGCCGCGGTGTCCCCAGGCTTTTTCCAAGTGTCTGGCGGAACGGCCGCCGCTGATTGAGCTGGGCTGCCGATCATGCCGCTGCTGGCTGTATGAGTGCGCAGAAGGGGAGGCGGTGGGCCATGTACTCTGAGCCGCTGCTGGAAGTCAAACAGTTGAAAAAGTACTACACCATCGACCAGGGATGGTTCAAACCGAGAAAAGTGGTCAAAGCGGTGGACGATGTCTCGTTTACGGTCTACAAAGGGGAGACATTTGCCCTGGTCGGAGAGAGCGGCTGCGGCAAATCGACGACAGGGCGGACGATCCTGCGGCTTCACGATCCCACTTCCGGCCAGATCGTGTTTGCCGGCCGGGAGATCAGCGGCCTCTCCTACTCCGAGATGCGCAGGCTGCGGCGAAAGATGCAGATGGTGTTTCAGGACCCGTACGCATCGCTCAACCCGAAAAAGACGATCCGGCAGATTCTCACCGAGCCCCTGCGCGTTCACGGCGTAGCCAGCCCGACAGAGCGGGTGAAACAGGCTGTCCGGATCCTCGAGATCGTCGGCCTCTCCGAATATCATCTGGATCGTTACCCGCATGAGTTTTCCGGCGGACAGCGGCAGCGGATCGGGATCGCCAAAGCGGTGATCCTGCATCCTGAACTGATCGTGGCGGATGAGCCGGTCTCTGCCCTGGACGTGTCGATCCAGTCGCAGGTGATCAATCTGCTCCTGAAGCTGCAGCGGGAGTTCTCGCTGACCTACGTGTTTATTTCCCACGATCTGGGCGTGGTTCGGCACATCTCCGACCGCGTGGCGGTGATGTACCTGGGAAAAGTGGTGGAAGTAGCGGCGACAGAAGAGATCTTCGCTAGTCCGAAGCATCCGTACACCAAGGCGCTGCTCTCCGCCGTACCGGCTGCCCATCCTGACGAGAAAAGGGAACGGATCCTCTTGACAGGCGACGTCCCCAGCCCGGTCAATCCGCCGCCAGGCTGTGCTTTTCACCCCCGCTGTCCAAGCTGCATGGAGATATGCAGAACCGCGGCGCCACCGATGGTAAATGCAGGCGAACACCACGTGGTAGCCTGTCATTTATACAACTAAACCAAGAAGAAAGAGGGGATCCTTTTGCGGCTGTCAATTGGCAAAGAGGAGATTTTGCAGCGCCAACAAAAGTGGCGGGCCAGGCTGCAGGAAAACCGGATCGACTGTGCCATCCTGTTTAGCGTCACCGACATCTTCTACCTGACAGCGTTTCACTTCCGTCCGTCGGAGCGGCCGATCTGCTTTTTCGTCGATCCGCAGGAAAAGACGCATCTGTTCGTCCCGGCATTGGAGCGGGAACACGCCGAAGAGTACGCATACGTCGACGCTGTCCATTCGTACCCCGAGTATCCCAGCCTGCGCCATCCGATGGAGTACCTGAAGGAGGCCTTGCTGGAGTCGGGGTTCCAGGAGAGGACGGTAGGGCTTGACGCGGAGGGATACAGTTCCGCCAAGGGGTATCGCGGTCCGCGGCTGAGAGATTTTTTGCCGGCTAAGGCGTTTTCGTCCATCCGCGGTTGGGTGGAGGAGATGCGCTTCATCAAGTCGCCGGCGGAGATCGAACTGATCCGGGAGTCCTGCTGCTGGGGCAATCTGGCTCACCGATTGCTGCAAAAGTACAGCAAGCCGGGGCGAAGCGAGATTGAGATCACCGGCAGGGCCAGCGCGGAAGCGACGATGGCGATGGTGGAGACGCTGGGTCCCGGCTACAAGCCCCACGGCGATACGGTGACCGCCCGGGCTGTCTTTCGCGGACAGGTGGGCCCGATGTCGGCCTTTCCGCATGCTGTCACCCAGAATCTCGTACTGAAGCGAGGCGACACGCTTGTCACCGGCGCCGGCGCAGACGTCTGGGGCTACCACAGCGAGCTGGAGCGGACGATGTTTGTGGAAGAAGTGAGTCGTGAGCAGGAAAAGTACTTTCAGCTGATGTACGAGGCCCAGGAGGTGGCGTTTCGCCACATCATGCCGGGCAAGCCGGCTTCCACGGTCGAACAGGCGGTCCAGTCGTTCTTTCGAGAAAACGGGGTCCAGCACCTCACTTGCCACCACACAGGCCACAACATCGGGCTGTTGGGGCATGAGGCTCCGTTCTTTGACCTTGGCGATGAAACCATCATGGAGCCGGGCATGGTGTTCACCGTGGAGCCAGGGATTTACGTGAAGGGGTTGGGCGGCTTCCGTCACTCCGACACGGTGCTCGTCACCGATCAGGGCATGGAGATGCTGACCTACTACCCGCGCGACTTGGCATCGCTTGTTTGCGGCTGAGAAGACAACAAATTCGAGGAGGTTGAAGCAGATGCGATTAGCGATTGGAAAAGATGAGCTAAGGCAGCGGCAGAATCGGTTTCTGCAGAAATTGCAGGAGGCGGGGGCGGACTGCGCGGTGCTGTTTGGCGTGACCGATATTTTCTACTTGACCGGGTTTCACTTTCACCCGACGGAGCGGCCGATGTGCTTCGTGGTGGATCCCAGCCAGACGACCCGCCTGTTTGTTCCGGCACTGGAGCATGAGCACGCCGAGGAGTTCGCCTGCGTTGACGCCGTTCACTCTTATCCGGAGTACCCGGGACTGAAGCATCCATTGGAGCAGTTGAAAGAGGTGTTGGAGCAGGCGGGGTTCAGCGGAAAGGCGGCCGGATACGACGCTGATGGATACGGCTCGTCGATGGGCTATCGCGGGCCGAGACTGAGCGAAATCACCCCGGCGAAGGAGTGGAAGTCAGTCGCGGGAATCGTGGAAGAGATGCGCATGGTCAAGTCGCCCGCCGAGATTGAACTGATTCAAGAGTCGTGCCGCTGGGGCAACCTGGCCCACCGGCTGCTGCAGAAGTACACCAAGGCGGGAGTTGGCGAGATCGAGATTACCAGCAGGGCGACCACGGAAGCCACCATGGCGATGATTGAGACGCTGGGCCCGGACTACAAGCCGCATGGCAACCCGGCAAACGCCTTTTACCGCGGACAGGTAGGGCCGCACTCGGCGTTTCCGCATGCCGTCACCCAAAACATGGTGCTGAAAAAAGGAGACACGCTCGTGTCGCAGGCGGCGGCCGACGTCTGGGGGTACAAGAGCGAACTGGAACGCACCATGTTTGTCGCCGAGGTGAGCCGTGAGCAGGAGAAGTACTTTCACCTGATGTGCCAGGCACAGGAGATCGCCTTTGCCCACATCAAGCCCGGCAAGCCGTTTTCCTCGGTTGACGAGGCAGTCACAGCATTCATGCAGGATAACGGGATTCAGCACCTTACCCGCCACCACACCGGCCACAATATCGGACTCTTGGGACACGAGGCGCCCTTTTTCGATCTGGGTGACCATACCGTCATGCAGCCGGGCATGGTCGTCACCGTGGAACCAGGGCTGTACGTCAAGGGTGTGGGTGGCTTCCGGCACTCGGACACCGTGTTGATTACGGAGGACGGCATGGAGCGGCTCACCTACTATCCCCGAGACCTTGATTCCCTTATTTGCTCCTAGTTTCGTTCGAATATTCAGAAGGTTTTTGCCGGCGACGTACGAATTGAAAAAGGGGAAGGCCAACAACCACTGATCAGATGGCAGGCTATTAAGGAAAACGGGAGGTGTTGTCCATGAGGTTGCAGGCGTCCTTTTACCAACGAAAAGTAAAACAGCTGCAGGCGGAATTGCAAAAAAGAGGGTTGGCAGGCATGCTTCTGCTCAAACCGACCAACATCTACTACCTAATCGGGTTCTTTCACATTCCGACAGAGCGTCCGATCGGCGTATTCGTGCCGGCGGCGGGTGAACCGATCGCCTACGTCCCGGAACTGGAGGTCGATCACATCAAAGAGAACTGGATCAACCGGGTGGAAGTCTACTTCGATTACCCCGGTGAAACCTACCCGGTTTTGTGGATTTGCCAGAAGCTGCAAAACGAGGGGATTTCCAGACAGCCGCTTGGTTTTGAAGGCTCGATTCCCTGGGCCTACAAGCAGATGATCGACCAGGCCCTGCCGGACGTAAACTGGGTGCCTGCGGGAGACATCTTGTCCGATATGCGGCTGGTGAAAGAGAAAGAAGAGCTGGAATTGCTCCGCCTGTGCGGCACGTATTCCGACTACATGGTGAGCGCGGGTGTGGAAGTCATCCGGGAGCGGGGATGGATCAGCGAATTGGAGATTCACCAAACCGTCATGCAGCGCGTCGTCCAAAAGATGCTGGCGGAACTGGATGAAATCGTCTTCACCTCCGGCGTAGCGATGGGGCTGGTCTGTTCCGGAGAGCGTTCCGCGCTTCCCCATGGCTTGCCCAGCAGCCGGCGCCTGCAGCCGGGCGACAATCTGATTTTAAGCTTCGTTTGTTCTGTCGGCGGTTATACGACCGAAAGCGAACGCACCTTTTTTCTCGGCGAACCCAGCACACGGCAGGCCAGCTTGTACGAATTGATGCGAAAAGCGCAGCAGGTGGGCTGTGAAGCGCTGTCCGTCGGGCGAACCTGCTCCGAAGCCAACCGGCTGGCGCTGGCCGTCATCCGGGAAGCAGGGGAGGGAGCGTATATCAAGCATCGCTTGGGACACGGGCTGGGCATCGAAGGACATGAGCCGCCTTGGCTGATGGACGGAGACAACTCGCCGCTGCGCCCCGGCATGGTTCTCTCCAGTGAACCGGGCATCTACGTGCCGGGGCTGGGCGGGGTTCGCATCTCCGACACTGTGGTGGTGACCGATGGCGAACCCGAATACTTGACGACTTATTCCAGATCGTTGGAAGATATGGTAGTCAACATATAACCATCCTTGTCCACCGACCGGGGAAGATGGCGCCGCGCCGCCTGTACCTGAGTGCAGCTTCCCCGCGCCGGTGGACTGTTCGCGTCTTGAAAGCTGGACTTCACCACATCTTTGAGGGGCTTCCATTGAAGCTTTTCTTCTTGCAGAGGAGGGGCCAACAGCGTGTTTGATGATAGCCGTTCTCTACCGCGTTGCAGAGCGGATATTGACTTGAAACGGATGCATGTATTGGTCGAATCGATTCAGACGATTTCCTCGAGCGCTGACCTCGATCTGGTCCTGCACGAGCTGATGGAGCGGACCATTCTGTTGTTTGAAGGAGCCATTGCCGGCGTGATCTTTCTCTACGACGACAAGGAAGAGGCATTAGTGGCGCGAAGCTGTGTCGGTTTTGACTATCGATATTTGCAGCACGTCCGCCTGAAGCCTGGTGAATCGATTACAGGTACCTGCTTTCAGCAGGAAAAGCCGCTGCTCTTGTCGGGAAAGAGGCAGATCGAGCAGCAAACAGCCTCCATGTCGCCGGAAAACAGGTACTTTAACCAAAAATCCACACAATCGCTCGGACAGATCAACTCCGTCATCTGTACGCCGATGAAATGGCAGGGAAAGGCAGTTGGCGTCATCACGCTCGATTTCTACGCAGAGGTAGATTCGGTTGCTAGAGCTGACCTCGAATTCTTGCAAATCATGGCCAATACGGTGGCGATTGCGATTGAAAACGCCAGGACATTTCACAGGGAAAGGCAGCGCAACGGCATTTTAGAGCAGTTGAATCAGCGGATCAAGGAGCAGAATAACCTGCTTACCGTGCAATTTGAACACCACGCCCAGCTGATGGAATTGCTGCTGATGGAACGGGACATCACTGAGATCATCCGGCACATTTCTACCCTGATCGGCAATCCGGTCGTCATGTACGACCAGCGCTTCACACATGTAGCGTCGTCACAAGATGAGACAGGTGTGGAGACATTTGGCTTTTCGCTGTCGTCCCCGCCGTTTTTGTCAAAGCTGAAGTCGATCTACGCAGAGCGGATCGCCAAGCGGCTTGATCCCAGTATCGATTTTCCCATCGTGTACCCCGTCTACATCGTGCCGATCTTCTCAAGCGGGGAGCGGCTGGGGGTATTGATCGTCGTGGAAAAGCAGGGAAAGCTGCTCCCGGAGTCGATCCGTTTCATCGAGCAGGTGAGCCTGATCCTCGCCCTGGACATCCTGCGCAAAACCGCTATCTTCGAGACCGAACAGCGGCTGCGGGGAGAGTTTCTCTCCGAACTCTTGACCAGTATGGATGAGGAGAGGATGAAGCTGCGGGCGGGCCTGCTCGGCATCAACACCAGCCAGAAGCATCAGTTTGTCATCCTGGAGTGGGATTCCCGCCCGGAGCTGCCTGATTATACGTCGGGTCACACCTGGATGCGCAAGCTGCTCGACATCTTTACGCAGTTGGCCGGCGAGATGCACCTTCAAGCAAACGTGATCTTTCGGCAGACGTATCTGGTGATTCTGTTTCATTATGAGACCAGGGAGAACTCGGCACAGATCGCCAAACGGGTCAAGCGATGTTTGACGGAGCTTCAGCAGCGCATCGCCCATCAGCGGTACAACGACACTTTTTCCGCCGGAGTCGGCCGCATCTGCCAGCAGCTGCCGGAACTGCGAAAGTCCTATGAGGACGCTGGTAAATGCCTCGAATACAGCAGAAAGCTGGCCCATGGGTCAAACATTGTCTTCTACGACCAGTTGGGGGCCACCAAGCTTTTCCTGAAATTAAACGACGTGGAGATCCTCGACTTTGCAAAAGAGTTGTTCGCTCCGCTGCTCGCCTACTCCCATCAAAGCAAAAAGGCCTTGATTGAAACACTGGAGAAGTACGTGGAGACGTACAACTATCATCACACCGCCCAGCAGCTGCACATTCACATCAATACGCTCAAGTACCGTTTGGGAAGAATCCAAGAGATCCTGGAGATCGATTTTGACAATGAAGAAGACCGCTTTAATACGAGCATCTCCTTAAAAGGCCTCTCTGCCATCGGCGTCTCGTTGCACCAGCTCGCGGAAAACAGATACTACTACGGCGAACAGAAACAGTACATCGTGTAGACTGAATCCCCCTCTAATACGCACTGGTGCGCTAGAGGGGGATTCAGTTTGAAGGAATTGGATGCTATGGAAGCATACGCTTCAATATTGACACATATTATGAAGTGTAGACTTCACAAGAACGAGCAGGTGTCTTCCCTTCACTTGCCGACAGCATGCATATAAAGAAGGCGAGGTGTTTGCGATGAGGAGAATTCTGCGAAATGGCCGGGTGTATGACGGTACCGGCAATTCCTGGTATGAAGCAGACATTGCGATCGACGGCGATCGCATTGAGCGAATCGGAAGCGTGGCTGGCTTTTCGGCAGAAGATGAGATCGACGTTCAGGGGCTGGCGGTTGCACCCGGTTTTATCGATATTCATACCCATTCCGATAACGCGCCGTTTGTTCCGGAGCTGTCAAAAGGGAAAGTGATGCAAGGGGTGACAACGGAAGTAATCGGCAACTGCGGTATGAGTGCCTTTCCCGTCAATCCCGCCCATGCTCACTTGTTAAAGCAGTACGTAAGCAGTATTTTTGGAGAATTGGAATGGAGCTGGTTTTCACTCACTGAATATGCCGAGGTCTGCTCGTCTTTGGGAATGGTGACGAATCTGATCCCATTAGTTGGACATGGAGCCATCCGCATTGCTGCCATGGGATTTGATAAACGTCCTCCGACAGAGGAAGAAATGGATATGATGAAACAGCTTGTCGCGCAGACAATGGAAGAAGGGGCATTTGGGCTCTCCAGCGGACTGATTTATCCGCCGGGTGTTTTCTGTTCTACGGAAGAATTGATCGAGCTCTCCCGTGTGGTTCGGGAACACGGCGGCATATATGCAACCCACATGCGAAACGAGTCGGACCGGGTTGTAGAAGCCGTGGAGGAATCCATCGCGATTGGGCGAAGCGCAGCTATTCCGGTACAGATCTCCCATCATAAGGCGGCCGGCAAACAAAATTGGGGCAAACCGAAAACAACCGTGGCCATGATCAAGCAGGCGAGGGAAAACGGAATCGACGTCGACATGGACCTGTATCCCTACACGGCGGGAAGTACGCTGCTGTCCGCACTGCTGCCCCCCTGGTGTCACGAGGGAGGGGTTCAGGAAATGCTGCAGCGGCTTCGCGATCCCGATAATAGACGGAAGATTATGAATGATATGGAGCGCGGAATCCCTGGATGGGAAAATATCGCCAAGAATGCAGGCTGGGATCAGGTATTCATCGCCTCAGCCAAATACCGCAAAGAACTGGAAGGCAAAAGCTTACGGGACATCGCACAGGAGCGCGGGCAGGATCCAGTGACGGCACTGTGTGACACCCTCATCGAGGAGGAAGGGGTCGCGACGATGGTCATCTTCATGATGAGTGAAGATGATGTTCGCTTTATCATGAAGCAGTCTGAAACCATGATCGGATCGGACGGGATTCCCGACCCCGGAAAAACCCATCCTCGCTACTTTGGCACCTTTGCAAGAGTCTTGGGGCACTACACGCGGGACGAAAAAGTGCTTTGCCTGGAAGATGCCATTCGGAAGATGACTTCTTTTCCCGCGAAAAAACTTGGCTTGCGGGATCGCGGAATGATTCGTGAAGGAGCCTTTGCCGACCTCGTCGTGTTCGATCCAAACATCGTTGCGGATGCCGCCACATATGAGTCTCCTTCCGAAACAGCTGTCGGATTTCACCACGTCTTCGTAAATGGAACTCCCGTTGTTCGAAACGGAATCTTCTACATGGTGAAGCAAGGCAGGTTTATCAAAAAGATATAGGGAAGCTGTCTGCAACATCGGCAAATCAGTCCATTCGCCTCATAAGGGGGAACGTTATGAGCCGCATTGCCGCTTTGGCAGGAAATAACTATTTTATTCTCTTTCTGCTTTTTTTCGGCTGGATTCTTGCATACCTTGACCGGATGGTCATCAGTGTTGCCCTGACCTCGATTGGAAGCGACCTGCACCTGGAGGCAAGTTCATTGGGGATTGTCCTCAGCAGTTTCTTTGCCGGCTATGCATTGATGCAGATTCCAGGCGGCTGGCTGGCAGATAAGTACGGATCAAAAAGAATCATGATCGTGGCGCTGATCATGTGGTCGCTGTTTACCGCGATGACAGGGTTGGCGTGGTCATTGATGTCGCTGCTGGCCATTCGGTTTTTGTTTGGGATCGGTGAAAGCGGGTTTCCGGCAGCCAGCTCCAAGGCGATAGCCGAATACTTCCCTAAAGCGGGAAGAGCAAAAGCGCAATCGGCGATGTTGTCGTCCAATGCGTTCGGTGCCGCCCTCGCTCCATTGTTTGCGGCACCGATGATGATTTGGCTGGGATGGCGAAAGATGTTTGTGATGATTGCGCTGGTCGGATTCATTCTCGCCGTCGTGTACGCAATTTTCCTGCGCAAGCCTGTCCAAAGGGGGGACGACAGCGCAAAGCCATCCGAGCAAAGCATGTCCCTGAAAGATTTGCTGCAGACGCCGACCATGTGGAAACTAGTGGTTGCCTGGTTTGGATTGGATGTCGTGCTATGGGGTTTTGCCTCCTGGCTGCCCTCCTATCTGTTAAAAGTCCGTAACCTGGATTTGCTGCAGGCCGGCTATGTAGCTTCCCTGCCGTTTTTCGCCGGGGGGATTGCCATGCTTCTCGGAGGCTGGCTGGTCGACAGGTACTTTGCAGGCCGTGAAAAGTATTTTGCCATCGTGGTCCAAATAGCAGGGGTAATTTTCCTGTACCTGATGTTTACGACAAAGGGGCTGGAGTCGGCGATTCTCTACCAGATTCTCTCCGCCTTTTTCCTTTATGCCGGATTCGCGGGGATCTGGTCCCTGCCTGTAAAAATCCTTCCGACCGAAGTGATGGGTTCAGCCTCCGGCATGATCAATTTTGGAGGACAGGTGGCTGGTTTTGTTTCGCCTATGGTCATGGGATTTTTAATCACCGCATTTAACGGCTCCTATGACGCCGCTTTTTGGTTCCTCATTCTCTCCGCTGTGATTTCGATCATTGCCTGCATGACGCTCGGCAACACTCAAAAATCACTGCAAACGAGAGTCGCCGGTTAGATAGAAAACCTTCATTTTCGAAGATGGCAGCCACAGCCTCCTTCGGGTTGAAGATGGCCGATGGATCCAAAAACGTAAATAGAGCGCCCTAATAAATGAAAGGATGTGTCTGGGAGACATCCTTTTTGTTTTCCTTGTATTATACGGTTTAGAAAACATATAATATAGTAGGTTTATTGGCTTCCGCGGGTGCCGATAGTCTGCTTGCGGCATGCGGGATGATCCATACACAGTTCCCCGAAGCAGTTCGTTACCCCTATTTTTCTGGCGACCGCCAAACATAGTTGTTTTTCCCCCAATGCAGCCATATCCTTCTATTAAAGAAGTGGAAAGTTTTCGGAAAGCAATGAATCTAACAACGGCAGTCCATGCAGCTGTCAGCAGTTTATCTTTGCTGCAGGTAAGGAAGAAACGAATCTACATATATAGAGACGAGATAAAATGATGGGTACGTTTGGAATGGAGTGATCTTAGAAATGTATAGAAAATGGTTATTAATTCCAGCTATATCGCTATTGGCGTTTTCTCTCCTCTTCTTAACCGGTTGTGCAACGGCAAAGAATCAGGGGAGTACAGCAGAAACGGCAGGGAAGAAGGATGAATTGATCCTCGCGATTGGCTACGAGCCGGAAGATGGCTTCGACCCGACTACCGGATGGGGACGTTACGGCTCGCCGCTGTTCCAAAGCACCATTTTGAAGCGTGACAACAATCTGAAGATCGTAAACGATTTGGCAACGGGATACGAAGTAAGCGATGACGGGTTGGTCTGGACGGTCCATCTTCGCGATGATGTAAAATTCTCAGATGGCCGGCCGTTGACGGCTGAAGACGTGGTGTACACCTACGAGACCGCTGCGAAAAGCGGTTCGGTTCTCGATCTTGGCGTGATGAAACACGTAGAGGCCGCCGATCCCCATACGGTCAAGTTTACGCTGCAGCACCCGCAGTCCACCTTCGTCAATATCCTGGTTGCCACGGGGATTGTACCCAAGCACGCCCATGGTGATGACTACGCCAAAAAACCGATTGGATCCGGACCTTACAAGCTGGTGCAGTGGGATGCAGGCCAGCAGTTGATCGTCGAGGCCAACCCCGAGTACTACGGACCGAAGTCGGCCTTTACAAAACTGACCTTTCTCTTCCTGAACGAGAATGCCGCATTTGCCGCTGCCAAAGCCGGTGAGGTAGACATGGCTTTCGTCCTGCCGACCGTCGCCCGGCAGGAGGTGCCCGGCATGCATCTCGTCGCCGTCGACAGCGTGGACAACCGGGGAATTCTCTTTCCTACGGTAGGCTCCGGCGGAACAACCAAGGACGGAGCTCCCATCGGGAATGATGTGACTGCCGATAGCTCGATTCGCAAGGCGATTAACCTGGCAGTGGACCGGAAAAAGCTGGTTGATGGGATTTTTGAAGGCTTTGGCACGCCTGCTTACTCGGTGGCTGACGGCATGCCTTGGTGGAATCCGGATACAGTGATGGAGGACGGCGATCTGGAAGGGGCCAGAACCATTCTCGCGGAGGCCGGATGGAAGGATGCCGACGGCGACGGAATCCTGGAGAAAGGCTCTCTGAAAGCGGAGTTTACGCTTATTTACCAGGCTGACGACGAATCGCGCCAATCGCTCGCGATCGCCGTGGCCGATATGCTGAAGCCGCTGGGAATCGCTATCAAAGTGGAAGGCAAGAGCTGGGACGACATCGAACATATGATGCATTCGAATGCCGTGCTGTTTGGCTGGGGCAGCTATGATCCGCTGGAGATGTACAACCTGTACAGCAGCAAGACGGCAGGCGCCGGCTGGTACAATACCGGCTTCTACGCAAACCCTGCCGTGGATGAATACATGGAGAAGGCGCTCAAGGCGACGAGCGAAGAAGAGGCGCTGGTCTATTGGAAAAAAGCGCAATGGGACGGAAAGACGGGATTCAGCGCCAAGGGGGATGCGCCCTGGGCCTGGTTAGTCAACCGGCAGCACCTGTATCTGGTACGGGATGGCCTGGATATCGGCAAACCAAAAATCCAGCCCCACGGACATGGATGGCCCATTACAGACAACATCGTAGAATGGTCCTGGAAGGAATGACGGGCAAGGGGGAGAAGTCGGGTTGGACGTTAGAGGCTTTGGTTTTTTTCTTTTGCGAAAACTGCTTCGAATGGCAACATTGCTAATCGCTCTAAGCGCGCTCTCCTTCTGGCTGGTCAGCTGCTCCCCTCTGGACCCGGTGCAAGCATATGTCGGGGCTGACATGACGAGAGTAAGTCCCGAGCAGCGGGAAGTGATTGCCGAGTACTGGGGACTGAACCAGCCGCCGCTGACGCGGTTTTTCCATTGGGGATCAGCAGTTCTGCACGGGGATTTGGGGACTTCGATGATCTTTCGCCGTCCGGTTGCAGAGGTGATCGGCGAGCGTTTTCTGTCTTCACTGTCCTTGATGGGTGCAGCCTGGCTGTTTTCCGGGGTGCTGGGATTTGCGCTTGGGGTACTTGCCGGGATGAAACAGGGCACCTGGGCGGATCGCCTCGTCAAATGGTACTGCTTTACCCTTGCATCTACTCCCGCGTTTTGGCTGGGGCTTTTGCTATTGATGGTATTTGCCGTATGGCTGGGTTGGTTTCCGGTAGGCTTAGGGGTTCCGGCGGGGAAACTGGCTGGCGATGTGACGATCGCCGACCGCATCCACCATCTCATCCTGCCAGCGCTGACCCTGAGCATTCTCGGTGTTGCCAATGTCGCCCTGCATACGAGGCAAAAGCTCGTCGACGTACTGGCCAGCGATTATGTCCTGTTTGCCAGGGCCCGCGGAGAGGCCGGGCTGCTGCTGTTTTGGCGGCACGGCCTGCGCAATGTCGCCTTGCCGGCCGTCACGATCCAATTCGCTTCCTTCGGTGAGCTGGTCGGCGGGACCGTCCTGGCGGAACAGGTCTTCTCTTACCCGGGCCTTGGTCAGGCAACGGTTCAGGCGGGGCTGCGGGGGGACGTACCGCTGCTCTTGGGGATCGTCCTGTTTACCGCTCTCTTTGTTTTTCTCGGCAACCTTGTCGCGGATATCATCTACCGCCTGGTCGATCCGAGGATGAGGAAGGGGGAGGCGGCGTGAACCGCAGGCAGAAAACCCTGATCTCTACTGTACTGACCGTTCTGCTGTTGACTGTTGTCATCGCTTGCGGACTATTGCTTGGCGATGAGCGGATCACGACAAATTTGGGGGCGAGAAATATCTCTCCCGCGTTTGACCATCCGTTCGGGACGGATTGGCTCGGCCGGGATATGTTTGCCCGGACGGTGAAAGGGCTGACAGTAAGTATCGGCGTTGGCATCACCGCTGCCGCAGCAAGTACGGCAGTTGCACTTGCATTGGGGATGCTGGCAGCCACGATGGGCAAGGCTGTCGATGCCGCCATCTCTTGGTTGATCGATTTGTTTTTGGGCGTTCCTCACCTGGTTGCCCTGATCCTGATTTCGTTTGCGCTGGGAGGGGGAATGAAGGGAGTAGTGGCCGGCATTGCGCTCACCCATTGGCCAAGCCTGGCGCGGGTGATTCGGGCCGAGGTCATGCAGCTTCGTTCGGCCGAGTTTGTCCAGATTTCCCGGCGGCTGGGCAAGTCGCGATGGTGGGTGGCCAGCCGTCACATGCTGCCCCATCTGATCCCGCAGCTGCTCGTCGGCTTCGTGCTGCTGTTTCCCCACGCCATTTTGCACGAGGCGGCGATCAGTTTCCTGGGCTTTGGCTTGTCCCCGCACCAGCCGGCGATTGGCATCATTCTCTCGGAATCAATGCGGTACTTGACGACAGGCATGTGGTGGCTTGCCTTTTTTCCGGGGCTGTCCCTGCTCGTCATCGTCCGGGCCTTCGATATTCTAGGCGACAACCTGCGCATGCTGGCTGATCCCCATCGCGCCCATCAATAAATCGGCTGACAAACCGGTATAACGAATCGAAGCAGAGAGGAGGGAGGAAGGAACGTGCGAACCCAGACAGTGACCGCACCGATCCTCGAGGTGCAGGACTTGAACGTATCATTTGTGCAGTATTCGGGCGGCCTGCGGCAAAGGAGCCTGGAGGTGATCAGCAGACTGTCCGTATCGATTTATCCCGGAGAAATTCTGGCTGTCGTAGGTGCGAGCGGTTCCGGCAAAAGCTTGCTGGCCCATGCCGTGCTCGGTCTTCTGCCTGGCAATGCCGTCACTTCCGGTTCGATCGTATTTGCCGGCCAAAAGCTGACACCAGAGCAGCAGGCATCGCTAAGAGGACGGGAAATCGCGCTGATTCCGCAGTCCGTCAATTACCTCGATCCCTTGATGCGAGTGGGTAAACAGGTGCGTACGGCTGTGAATGGCGGCCAAGCTGCCGACATCCAGCGCGAGGTATTTGCCAGGTACAATCTGCCCCCTGATACAAAGCGGCTGTTTCCCTTTCAATTGTCAGGAGGCATGGCGCGTCGCGTCCTTGTCTCTACCGCATTGGTCAGCGGTGCTCGGCTGGTGATCGCTGACGAGCCGACACCCGGACTTGATGAAGCGGCGGTCGAGGAAACCTTGGGGTATTTTCGGGAACTGGCAGAAGAGGGCCGAGGTGTGATGTTGATCACGCACGATATCGAAACAGCGCTCAAGATCGCCGACCGCATCGCCGTCTTTTATGCGGGCACGACAGTCGAGACCGCGCTTGTGACGGATTTTACCGGAGAGGGTGAGGCGCTCCGCCATCCCTATACCAAAGCACTGTGGAGAGCGCTGCCGCAAAACGGTTTTGAACCGATTCCGGGGTTTCAGCCTCCGCCCCATGCGCTGCCTTCCGGATGCCTGTTTCACCCCCGCTGTCCCATGGCTGCGCCTGAGTGCGACACCGATCGCCCGGAAGAGCGGAATGTGCGCGGGGGAACTGTGAGGTGCATCCATGCAACTTGAAGCGAAGCAGATTGGTTTTCGCTACGGCCGTGACCGCTGGGTGCTGCGGGGAGTTGACATCACGATCCAGGCGGGTGAAGCGGTCGGGTTGGTGGGGCCGAGCGGCTGCGGCAAAACGACGCTGGGACGTATCCTGGCCGGTTATGAGCGCCCTCATGAAGGCAGCGTGACACTCGGCGGGGCATCTTTGCCGACTACGGGGTATCACCCTGTTCAGCTTGTCTTCCAGCATCCCGAGAAAGCAGTCAATCCGCGCTGGCGCATGCGACAGACCTTGATGGAGGGCGGGACGCCGGACGATTCGCTGCTCGCAGCGCTCGGGATCCAGCAGGAGTGGCTGGGCCGCTGGCCAAACGAGCTGTCGGGAGGAGAGCTGCAGCGTTTTTGCGTAGCGCGGGCGCTGAGTCCGCAGACTCGTTTTTTGATTGCCGATGAAATGACCGCGATGCTCGATGCCATCACACAGGCGCAGATCTGGCGCGTAGTGCTTGAACATGTCCAGAGGCATGAGATGGGACTGCTCGTGGTAAGCCATGATGCCAGCCTGATCAAGCGGATTTGCAGCAGGGTTATCGATCTGAGGCAATTTTCACAGTAGCGCTTCGACTTATCGCCTGCCGGCCAATTGGTAGAAGCGACTAACGAATCGCCCAAGCCGACACTCGCTTTGAATGCCGGCCAAGGGCGATTTTTTACATGGAATGCTACTTTTTCACCTGGATCGTGAACATTGCGCTTTTCCCTTCGAGAGAAGCTGTAATCTTCGCCTTGCCTTTTTGTTTTGCCGTAATTTGTCCGTCTCCATCTACTGCGGCCACGTTTTCGTCGGATGATTGCCACTTGACCGCGCTTGTCAAAGCTTCCTCCGTTCCGTCATCATAAACGGCCTTGACCTGAAGCTGTGTGGTATCTCCGAGGGTCAGTTTCAATTTGTGATCGTAGGCATGTTGAAGCGAGATGAGCGTCTTTGCCTTTCCGTATTTAATCAGGTAGATGTCCCGCTTGTCAGCAAGGGTCGTGCTTTTTTCCCAATATTGACCCAACAGCAGATATTCACCAGCCCCCTGGGGAACCGCCCCGATCACCCGCACTTGCGGGAAGGTGACGGTTTTCTCATCCAACAGGTTGCCGGAATCATCCAGCGTCATGAAACTCCAGTCTGAGGGTTCATTCCGTTCCGACCCGAGCAGCGCGATCAGCATATAGCCTCCGTCAGCCCTCTCAGTCAGGGACAAGCCGATTTCACCGCGTTCTTCTTCTCCGTACTGCTGCCGCCAGACCACATCTCCCTTGGCATTGATGTGCCAGGCTAAGATGTCATTGTACGCAGGATCGTACCTGTACCGGTTTACATAACCGGTAATGAGCAGTCCGCCGTCGCTTGCGGGCAGGACCGAGTGGATCGTCACAGAACCAACCTCATCATAGGTGTGCTTCCAGATGACTTCGGCATCTTCGGTCAGCTTTGCGATGTACAGCTGCGAGTCGCCGGAAGATACTGTCCCTTGCAGATAGACGTCTTTGCTGTCCGTAATGATAATCCGGTCTGCCGAGCTGAAGTTCGGTGTGTCCCATGTTTTATCCCATTCGACTTTGCCTGAAGCTGTGATTTTTACGAGGTGGACGAGAGACTTTTTGCCTGTGTCGTAGCCGCCAGGGTAGTAACGTCCAGCAGCGATCCAGCCGCCGTCGGATGTTTCCGCAAAATCGCTGTACAACAGGGAATAGTACTGCGGGATCATCGCACCGCCTTCTACTGCGATCTGTTTCGTCCACTCCGTTTTTCCGGTTTCGCTCAAGCGGACCAACTGCAGCTTTTCCGGTTGGGAGCGAAGCGCCCCCATGACGAGAAAACCGCTTGTCTTTGCCTGCTTGACGCTGGCAATCCAGAAGTCCTCCGGCATCCGCTTGGTCCATTCTTCTTCACCGGCCGCATCTACTTTCAACAGCAGCGGGGGGAGGATATGGTAGGCAGTATCCGTTTCGTCTGCCCAGACAAGCGCTCCGCCGTCTCGAGCGGCCACGACCTTCTTCACCAATTCCCGCGTCTCATCCTTGACATAGCGTTTCGACCACTTCATCTGCGGCTCCAGTTCCGCCGCGGCAGCTTGTCCGCATAGACAGAGGAATACCGCCAGAAAAAAGACGGTTGTCCGCATGGCCAAGCGCTGGAAGCTGCACCTATCTGTCTCTCTTGCCCACATGCTTGTCACACTCCTTTTCACCAGAATGGAAATATATGTGTGGTTCACCCTATATATAAGGAAAGCGCGATGGCTTGTACAGGAACCGAATTCCTAGTAACGCATGGTAATTTAGCTCCCTTTTTTAACGGAATCATCTGTTTCTGCTACTTCGTAACCAGAAACTTGAACCTTTAGTCCATTTTTTTCCATCCGATTCATCAGGCAATGTCCATGTCCGGCACGGTAGCCAACCCTCACTGCGCCTTCTAAAAGGTGGACTTGCCAGCATCTGGCTCCAATTGGGAGGAAAAGGGAGGCTCGGTCCGGTCAGCGGGAGTATCGGAAAGAGAGCCGGCTATCTCGCCTATTATCAGAATATATCGAGGATGAGTTGAAATTTTTGCTGTGGTACCATAGAAAACAACAAAGCGGCACACAGACTCAAGGCTTGCTTTTACAACTGAATACAAAAGGCCTAATTCCATCTTTGGATGGGAGCGGGGGAACCAGGTTTTTGGGGTTAATCCTTGAAGTGATATCAGGAGGGATGTTTTAGAGCTCAGCTTCTCTGCCATCCTACCCGTCAGCTAACCTCGCCGGCTAATGCAGAGAAGATCCTGGAAAACGGGTCGCATAAATAGGCGGAATATTCCGTTTATTTGGCGAGCAGAGCACGGTCTGAGGTATGGTCGTTTTAAGGCCAGACCGATAATCAGGCGATGAATACCGGTGCAGACTTTTTTCCTGGAACTTCGGTTCTAGGGGAAGAGCAGGCACCGGTTATTTATTTTTAGGCACCAGCTAGAAAGGGGAAAGAACATTGAACAAAAAGGGGCTTTCATTTTTGCTTACAGGAGTTTTGTCGATAGGGTTGTTGATGGCAGGCTGCAGCAGCTCCGGGGGTGGGGCGAATGAGGAGAGCGGAGTCTCTACACTTGAAAAAGCCAAGCAGCAAGGAGTTGTGACGGTCGGATTTGCCAATGAGAAGCCGTACGCGTATCAGACACCGGACGGCAAGCTGAGCGGTGAGGCGGTCGAGGTAGCGAGAGAGGTGCTGAAGAACATGGGCATAGACGAGATGAATGGGGTACTGACCGAATTCGGCTCGCTGATCCCGGGACTGAATGCCAAACGCTTTGACATTATTACGGCGGGGATGTACATCACACCCGAGAGAGCGAAAGAAGTGGCCTTTGCCAACCCGGAGTACAGCATTGGCGAGGCTTTGGCCGTGAAGAAAGGGAATCCCAAGGATCTCCACAGCTATAAGGATATCGCCGAGAAGAAGGCAAAAATCGGCGTGATGAGCGGCGCGATAGAGATTGACTATTTAAAAAAGTCGGGCGTTGGCGATGACCAGATGGTGATCGTGACCGACCAGCCATCGGCTGTGGCGGCACTGCAGTCAGGCCGGGTGGACGCGATTACGATGACGGGGCCGTCTCTGCAAGCGGTGCTGGATTCGGCAAAGGATAGCGGCATCGAGCGGGTCATGGAGTTCGATCAGCCGGTCATCGATGGACAGAGTATCCGCGGTTACGGAGCTGCTGCGTTCCGCAAAGAGGATCAGGATTTCCTCAAGGCGTACAACAGCGAGCTGCAAAAGCTGAAGGAGTCCGGCAGACTGCTGGAAATTCTGGAGCCCTTCGGCTTTACGGAGCAAGAATTGCCGGGTGACATGACAGCAGAACAGCTTGTCAAAGAATGAAGTAGACAGAAAGGAGCAGGCACCTTATGAATACAGATGCAGGGGCCGGGTTCCTGGCGCCGCTGATGAGCGGCGCCGGAATGACGGCACAGATATTTGCCTATTCGGCTGTTCTCACCATCGCCATTGCTTTTCTCGCAGGCTTCGGCCGGATGTCAAAGCATACCCCGATACGCATCGCAACGGCGGTCTACGTCGAATTTTTCCGCGGTACCTCTCTGATGATTCAGCTGTTTTGGCTGTATTTTGCCCTGCCGCTGCTCGGTTTCGAGCTCACACCAATGGCAGCCGGACTTATTGCGATGGGATGCAACTATGGCGCATACGGCTCGGAGATTGTCCGAAGTTCGATTCAGGCGGTCCCCAAGGGGCAGATCGAGGCAGCCATTGCGCTCAACATGACGCCCTTCCAGCGCATGAAAAAAATCGTCCTGCCCCAAGCGGTCGTCATGATGCTGCCGGCATTTGGCAACCTGCTGATCGAGCTGTTAAAAGGGACATCGCTCGTTTCGCTGATTACGCTGGCCGATTTGACGTTCAAGGGCATGCTGCTTCGCACGTTTGACATTTCCAGCACCCCGCAAATCCTGGGGCTGTTGTTGATCATGTACTTCGTCATGGCGGCAGTCGTCACGCTTGGCGTTCGCCTGCTTGAAAAATTTGTTACAGCGGGGAGGACATAGGTATGTGGAATTGGGAATTCGCCATGTCTGTGCTGCCCAAATTGCTCAGTGTCATTCACATCACGATCATGACGACGATTCTTGCGTTTTTCCTGGCCTTGATCCTTGGATTGCTGCTCGCTTTGGGGCGGCGCGCAAAGTTTAAGCCGCTGTCCTGGACCGTTGCGGCCGTGACCGAATTTATCCGCAGTACGCCGCTATTGATCCAGTTGTACTTTCTCTACTTTGCGCTCCCTGTCTATGGGATTCACTTCTCCGCCTTGACCATCGGGGTGCTCGGGCTCGGAATCCACTACAGCACCTATCTGTCAGAGGTGTACCGCTCCGGCATCGAGGCCGTATCCAAAGGTCAGTGGGAAGCGGCAACCGCGCTCAATTTTTCCAGATGGAAAACCTGGACGAAAATCGTCCTGCCGCAGGCGATTCGGCCGATCACTCCGGTGCTGGGCAACTACCTCATCGTCATGTTCAAAGAGACGCCGCTGCTTTCGACGATCACCGTGGTGGAGATGATGGCGACGGCCAAGTTGATCGGCGCCGCTTCTTTCCGCTATGTGGAAGCATTTACCGTTGTCGGTCTCTTGTTCCTGCTGCTCAGCTACCCGTCCGCCCTGCTCATCCGGCGCTTGGAAGCGCGAATCAGCTTAAAATAAGAAAGGGGATAGATCGTATGAATATGCCGCTCGCAACGAAAGAGGAAGCTACGCCGGTTGCCGGAAGGATCAGTCCGCTTGTCCGCTATCAGAATATCAGCAAGTCGTTTGGGGAACAGCAGATACTCGATGGAATCAATCTCGATATCGCATCCGGCGAAAAAGTGGCGGTAATCGGACCCAGCGGTTCTGGCAAAACGACGCTCGCCCGTCTGCTGATGACCTTGGAGGAGCCCACCTCCGGAACGATCGAGGTGGACGGGGAACTGCTTTGGCACAAACGAGTGAATGGAAAGCTGGTCCGGGCTAACGAAAAGCATTTGCACAGAATTCGCGGAAATATCGGCATGGTCTTCCAGCATTTTAACCTTTTTCCGCATATGACAATTCTGCGAAATTGTACGGAAGCGCCCGTTCACGTGTTGGGCATGCCCAAAGAGGAGGCCAGGGAGAGAGCTGTAGAAATGCTGAGAAAGGTAGGGCTTGAAGATAAAACAGAGGCCTATCCTTCCCAGTTGTCAGGCGGACAAAAACAGCGGGTTGCCATCGCCAGGGCGCTCGTCATGCGGCCAAAGGTCATGGTGTTTGACGAACCGACCTCCGCACTGGATCCGGAACTTGTCGGCGAAGTCCTCGCCGTAATCAAAGAGATCGCCCGCGAAGGGGAGATGGCGATGCTTCTCATCACGCATGAAATGGAATTTGCCAGAGAAGTGGCGGACCGCGTGGTCTTTACGGATGGAGGAAAAATTGTCGAACAGGGCCCGCCCGACCAGATCTTCGGTAATCCGCAAAGTCCGCGGCTGCAATCATTCCTGACGAGGTTCCGCACTAAACGGTAACTGATTCCCCCGAAAAGAATTTTATCGATTTGCCTTGTAACTATTCACACGCAGCACCGTCCTATAGTAGAGGCGTGGCAGAGGGAAGCTTTGCCTGCCGCAACCATCAGTCAGATACGAGGTGCTAGTTTTGTGAGATTGCGTAGTCCCCTGATCGCAGCGGCAGCGGCTGCGGTGATGCTGGCCGGATCACCTGTGATGAAGGCAGCCGCTGACACATCTTATCAATCGATCCAGCTTACCGATTTAACACTGCAGGAAGCAGTAGAAAAAACCCTGGGGAGCAATATCGACCTGGCGATCCTGCGGCTTGATCTGGATTCGGAAGAAGCGAGATTGCAGTTGGCCCGCTTCGCGTCCAAAAGCATCAACGCGAAATTGGAAATGACTTTGGACCGGGCGTTGAGCAAATACGAATCCCTAGCCAAAGCCGAAAAGGAAAAGGAACTGAAGCGCTACTCCGTAGAAGCGCAGGAAAAAAAGCTGAAGCTGGACACCGCCAGGGCATTTTATGAAGTGCTCTACACACAGGAAAATCTGGAACTAAAAATGCGGCAATTTGCCCAAAGCGAGAATGAAGAGGGGAAAAAGGCGATAGCGGATGCCGAAGACAATTTTCAGAAGGCATTGTCCCGATTAAATGAATGGATGGGTGAGAGTGACGACGTACAGTGGAAACTAAACGAGAGTCATTTTCTCCCATCCAACGAACTGCCCGCACTTGAGCTTGCGATTGAAAAGGCCTGGCAGCAGCGGCCAGAAATTCTCAAAAAACAGGCGGAACTGAAAGCATTTGAAGTAAGAGCCAACATAATCTACTTGTATTCCTCCCTGGAAACGTACCGGGGGCAAATCGCCAAGAACGATGTGAAGAAAGCGGGATTGGAGCTCATAAAGCTGCAAGAGGCAGCGAAGAAGGATGTGACGGCGAATTACGGCAAGCTCGAATCTGCCCTGGCGAAGCAGGCAGAGATGAGTCTGGCGCTGCAGGCTGCAGAGGAGGCCGATCAGAAGGCGAGTGAAGAATACCAAAAAGGCAGGATGACCCTGGCTGAACGAAGGCAGGCGGAAGAATCGTGGTACAAAGCCAAGGCAGATTATCTGGCGGCCGTTTACGCCTGCAATCTCGCTTTCGCCGCCTATGAGTTCTCGATTGGAGAGTAAGCATCCGATAGCAGTTGGAAAGACCGCTTTATGCCGGATGAGCGGATAAGCGTGTTTTTTTGCAGGGAAAGTGGACTTCAGAACGGCCCTTGTTCTCTGGGGGATCGCGGCGCCTGACATGATGGCCCGGTATGCGACGGCAAGGACGAGGATAAACCAGAGTTCCCGTATTTTACATGGATCGGCATGCTGTTTAGTGCCGGGTACGGCGTAAGGCTTGTCTTTTGGGGCGTCGCCGAGCCGATGAGCCATTTTCTGACGCCGCCTTCCGTTTACGTTGATTTTGTTCTTGATGTCAGCGGCCTTGTTCAAATCGTTGAAGGCGGAGAAAAAAGGCAGCAAGGCAAAAAAAATAGACGTGCTAGCTACACCCATCACTATCACCGGCGGATGCTGCTGCACGTCCATGCGGAAGCTGCTGTTATTTTTTTTCAGGGTTTTGTGTGTTTGTTCCCTTTGATTCGTCCGTAATCTCTTCGACAACTCCTTTGGTGGAAGAGCGAAATTCGCGGAGCGTATCACCCAGCGCTCGGCCCAGCTGCGGAAGTTTTGACGGTCCGAAGACAACCAATGCAATGACGAGAATGATGATCAATCCGGGAATTCCGATGTTGTTAAACACTGTAGTTTCCTCCTCTTGTTTACGACTCAGGCGCAAGCGAACGGTTTGATCTGCGCAAATACCATCCCGAGCAGATAATGCTCAGCTCAAACAGGAGAATGAGCGGAATCGTGACTGATAAATGCGAGACAAAATCCGGCGGGGAGATCATCGCCCCGACAATCGCCAGGCCCAAATAGACGTATTTGCGGAATGACCTTAACTGAGCGGGATTGATGAGGCCGAGCTTGGTCAGGAATAACACGACTGCCGGCATCTCAAATGCGACCGCCATGGGAAAAATGACGTTGAACATAAACGAGAAAAAGCGATCAATTCCATACGTTTCCACTGCTCCGATGCTCCGGTTCACGTTCGACAGAAAGGAAACCATCATCGGAAAGGCGACGAAATAGCTAAACGCCACCCCACAGAGAAACAGGAAAAACGACAATGGAACGAACCAGATCGTTTTCCGTGCCTCATCGTCGGTCAGGCCCGGTCTGACAAATGCCCACGCCTGGTAGAGGGCGAGCGGAAGCGTCAGAAAGAGGGCGACCAGAAAGCCGCATTTCATATAAATGAACATTCCATCAGTAAATGAGAACACGTTCCAGACGATATGGGCAGCTACAGGCTGAGACTTTATGAATAACAGAATGGAAGGGGATAGGGCCAAGCCGATGCAAAGAGACAAAAGAAAACAGACGATGACCCAGATGAGCCGTTTCCGCAGTTCGGTCAAATGGGATACAAATTCCTGGTTGTTTTGCATACACACCCCTCAAATAAAAGTTATATAGAAAAGCGAAAATCGCTTTTCTATATAACCTTGTCGCTTGAATCAGACTAGACCAGTGGTCCGCCTTGCTTGATGTATTTCAAAATGCCTTCCGCGGCCCGGTAGGACAGCGCTCCGACAGTTGCAGTCGGGTTGTAGCCGCCATTGTGGGCGAAGGCGGATGCGCCGACGACGAACACGTTTTCTGCGTCCCACATCTGCAGGTAGGAGTTGACGGCGGATGTGGCCGGATCAGCTCCCATGATGACGCCGCCTGTGTTGTGGGTGGATTGATACGGTGTAATGTTGTACGGCTTCAACGTATCGCTTACCTGTACACTTGTCGGATTTATGGCTTTCATGAGTTCGCCAACCTTGCCGGCCAGGAACTTGGTCATTTCCCTGTCTTGATCTTCCCAGTCGAAGGTGATCCGCAGCAGGGGGTTGCCGTACGCATCTTTGTACGTCGGATCCAGATCGATGTAGTGATGCTGCCAGGGCAGGCTTGCCCCTTGGGCAGAGAAGGTAAGCGTTGAGTTCGCATACTTGATCGATGCCTGCTTGAATTCCTTGCCCCAGGAAGGAGTTCCGCTGGGCACCGTGTTGCTGGCGATCGGACGAGCCCCGGTCTGGGTGAAGCGAATGCCCGCGCCATGCAGGAAGTTGAGGTCGCTGTGGTCAAAGTTGTCCCCGTTAAAATCGCTGATCTCCACACCGAGGGCACCCGCTCCCATAAAGGTGTTGAACTGTTTGTCGTCGAAGAAACCGGTTGCTTTGGCGCCGTTCATTTGGTACGCGTAGTTTCTCCCGATGACACCCGTACCGGTAACAGGATCGTACGGTTTACCCAGCTTGGAGAGGAGCAGCAGACGAGCGTTGTTCATGGTAAAGCTGGTCAAGATCACCAGATCTGCCGGCTGCTCGATCTCTTCGCCGGTAATGGTATTGACGTAGACGACACCGGTCGCTTTTTTTCCGTCATGCAGGATTCTTGTCACATTGGAATGAGTGCGCAAATCGAGATTTCCTGTCTTTTGGGCGACCGGGATGACTGTCACGACCGGATCGGCTTTGGCGCCGTACTCACAGCCAAACCGTTCGCAGTAGGCACAGTACTGACACGCGGCCCGCTCGACGCCGTCCGGGTTTTTGTAGTTCTCCGTCAGGTTGGCCGATGGAATGATGTACGGGTGGTAGTTCAGCTTTTTGGCTGCATCCGAAAACAGTTTCATCGCAGGGGTTACTTTCATCGGAGGAGTAGGGAATGGATTAGAGCGTTTGCCGACCATCGGGTTGTCTTCGGCCTCGCCCGAAATGCCTGCCATCTTTTCGTATTTGTCGAAGTAAGGCTCCAGCTCGTCGTAGGTAATGCCCCAGTCCTGAATCGTCATGCCCTTGGGAATCTTCTTTTCGCCGTAGCGTTTCACAGTCATCGATCTGATCTCGAAGTCGTACGGCAGGAAACGACCGTACTGGCCGTTCCAGTGGGAACCTGCACCGCCAACACCGTCGCCCAAAAGGAAGGAACCGTACGTGCGCATGGGGAGTGCGCGCATTTTTTCGTTATTGCGGAAAGTGACGGTCTCCAGGGAGAGGTTTTGCATCAGTTCATAACGCTGGGCATAGCGCAGTTCGTCGTGGGCCATGTAATAATCACTAGTGCTTCGTCCTTTTCCCCGTTCCAGTCCGACTACTTTTACTCCGGCTTTGGTCAGCTCTGCGGCGATAATACCGCCGGCCCAGCCCATCCCGACGATTACAACCGGAACTTTAGGAAGCTTCTTACTCATCTATGTCATCCCTTCCTGATCTCAATGACCCATGTGGTCACGGAGACTTTTTGGATCTAATTTGACAAACTCATCCTTCTCGATCATGGCGGCGTAACTCATCTGGTTGCCCGGATAGTTGCGCATTTTCCAGCCTTGCATGTCTTTATTGCCGCCGTACATGGGATCTGCATAAACGCCTTCAAGGGTCATACTGCGCAGCAGGTTGAAAAATTCCTTGGTGGTAAGACCTGTCAGCTGGAATTCTTTTCCTTCCTCAAATACCTTTAACACGTCGTCTTGCTCTGTTTCTGCAAGCTCGGTGAATTTCTTGTTGTATTTCTTTTGGCTGTAGTCGTTTAACCCTTGCAGGCCCAAGGTGAAGATCTCTGAGCGTTTCAGCGAAGTTTGCATGCCTTGTGTCGCTTCGCCCGGATAGAACGGCCCTGTCATGTAGTCTTTCGCATTGATCCCCCACGGACTGGCCAACTGGTGGTCGATGTAGAAGGCTACGCCCAACTCCTTCGCGCCAGGGCCAATTTCGTCTTTCGGAAAGATGCGCTCAGAGGCGGCATCCGTCAATTGGTACTGCTCTTGATTGAAGAACATCAAGGCTTGATTGTAGTCGACTGATTTTTCGACGACCTTCTCTACTTCTGTCTGCTTATTGCCGATCAGTGAACCGCCGAGTACGCCCCCGACGACGAGTCCCCCCAAAGCAATCCCCGAATTCTTCAGGAATTCGCGCCGGGAGTTGCTCTTCGGCTGTTTCGAATGGATATCTGCCATCGCAATTCCTCCTCTTTCCCTTCTCTCTGGTGCATAACAAGACTTCACGTAAACATAAGCAATACTTTGTCCCTATGGATTCCCCCCTGAAAAAAGTAAAGTTACTTAAGTAACAATTACCTAGATAATAATATTCCTGATGATTATACCTGTCAAACCATCTGTTAATTCTGTCAGTTCATGACCGGCTGCAGTGGAAACGGGGCGCTTTTTCCCGGGGCCGGGCAGGGCGGAAGGGCATGCAGACGACGGGAATAATTCTTGGGTTTTGCAGTCCTGTTGGGTTGCGGTATACTTGTGGGGTACTTCATTTTTGGCGGAAAAGCATGAGGATGGAAGGATTGAGCTTATGGCTTTTAAAATAGGTTATCGCACCATAAAAACCGCAATCGGAACCGGAGTCTCTATCTTGATCGCCCAGCAGTTGGGGCTCGCCTTTTACGCGGCTGCCGGGACGATTACGATTCTCTGCATTCAGGTGACCCGCAAACAGTCGATTCAGACGGCAGTCAAACGGATACTGGCCTGCCTGCTCGGGCTGGCGATTGGCGTCGCCCTGTTTGCCTTGCTCGGATTTCAGCCGGTAACGCTGTCCCTGCTGATTCTCGTCTATCTGCCGCTGGCCGTCCGCTTTAAGATTCAAGAGGGGTTCGTCACCAGCATGGTTGTCCTCTTGCACCTCTATTCTCTGGAACGGCTGGATATGCCGGCGATACTGAATGAACTGGCCTTACTCGTCATCGGGGCCGGTGTCGCCCTGTTGGCCAATCTCTACATGCCCAGCCTGGAAAAGGAACTGAAAGGCATGGTGACTGCGGTGGAACGCAACTTCGCCATCATTTTGCAGGAGTTTTGCTACTACTTGCGCCACGGTCAAAGCGATTGGAACGGGGGTGAGATGCTGGAGACGGAGAATCTGTTGAAGGAAGCCAAACTTTTAGCCGCCCGTGATGTCGAAAACAGGATTGGCGGAAAGGAAGATTCGTTTTACGACTATTTTGTCATGCGGGAAAAGCAGTTTGAATATTTGGAGCGAATGCTCCCGCTCGTATCGACGTTGAGTGTACAGGTGCCTCAAGGGCAGCAGATTGCGGACTTTTTGGATCAGTTGAGTCATTCGATCCATCCCGGAAATACAGCCTATCGCTTTTTGGACAAATTGCGCCTGATGCGCGAGGAGATCCGGGAAACCCCGCTTCCGCAGACGACCGAAGAATTTGAGACCCGCGCAGCGCTTTTCTACCTGCTGCACGAGATTGAAGAATACCTGTACATCAAGCACAAGCTTGGCAAGAGGGGCCCGGCACCGGAAAAACAGTACGCGTAATCTGGCTGCGTCCGGTTTGCACAAGACAGCACGATGCTCTGAGGATCTGGGTACAAGCTGGTTCCCAAAAGATGGACGAAGTCGATTTGTGATTATACAACTTTTTTGATAATATAAATAACGTTGAGCAACGATGAGAAACAAGCATCGAACATGCTGTGTTTGCAGCAGTTCGGGATTTGCCCGTGTTCCATCTCCTTAAACAAGACGGTTTGATCATTCGTTTAGGAGGGAAAAAATGGATCTCTATGGACATAAAATCAACCAGGCAGCGAGGAAAATTGCCAAGAAAACAAACGAAAAGCTCTCTTGTCTGGGCTTGTACAGCTCACAATGGGCGATTATTTATTACTTGCATATTCGCGGTCCGCTCACGCAAATCGAGATCGGCTGTTATCTCAACGTGGAAGCTCCCACGATTACCAGAACGTTGGCGAGGCTGGAGGAGCTTGGGTATGTGGTGAGAGAAGCGGGGGAGGACAAGCGGGAGCGGAAGGTATTTTTAACTCCCAAAGCAATCGAGACGATTCCCTTGTGGCAGCAGGCGGCAGACGAATTGGAAACCGTTGTGGTTCAAGACATTGAAGAACACGACCTGGCTGTATTTCAGCGTGTCTTGCAGCAGATGATGAAAAATCTCGATTCGATATGAGTTCATGTGTGGCAGTGCGCGGGAGCACTGTCATTGATCGCAGGCAAGCTTTTGCCGCTGCGTCCCAGCCGCCGAAAAATGCGGCTATTTTTATTTCTCTGAATAATGGTAATATAATTTTGAAGAGTAGAAACCTTACCAGTCAGGGGAAATGGACATGTCAAAATCTTTCGATGTCATCGTAATCGGATTGGGCAGTATGGGCAGTACGGCAATCTATCAATTGGCGAAACGCGGTCAGCGCGTTCTCGGACTGGAACGCTTTGGCCCGGCACACGATCAGGGGTCCCATCACGGCGGCTCGCGGATTATCCGGCAGGCGTATTTTGAAGACCCGGCGTACGTCCCGCTGCTGCTTCGGGCCTATGAATTATGGGAGCAGATTGAACGGGAGAGCGGTGCCGACATCATGACCATCACGGGTGGCCTGATGATGGGAAAACCGGACAGCATGACGCTAAGGGGCAGCCTGGAGAGCGCCAAGCGGTGGAACCTGCCCTACGAAATGCTGGATGCAAAAGAGATCAAAAGCCGCTTTCCCGCCTTCAATCCCACCCCCGATCTCGTCGGCCTTTACGAAGCAAACGGCGGCTTTGTCCGTCCCGAAGCAAGCGTGTATACGCATTTGTGTCAAGCAGAGCGGCACGGAGCGGAACTTCACTTTCACGAGGCAGTCACGGCTTGGGAGGCGGCCCCATACGGCGAAGGCGTCCGTGTCACTACAGAGAAGGGGGTCTACGAGGCGGGACGGCTGATCGTCTGCCCGGGTGCCTGGGCACCCGATGTACTGGCCGATTTGGGGGTAAGCTTTGCCGTGGAACGAGGGCTGATGATGTGGTTTGAGCCCGTGAACGGGTTGGAGCCGTTTCGAATTGGGAAGCATCCCATCTACATCTGGGAGGATGATGGAGCCCATCTGTACGGTTTTCCCGCTCAAGGTCTGTCCTGTGAAGGGGTCAAGATCGGCGGTTTCTACGCGGGGACCCCATGTACGACAGACACGATCGACCGTCAGGTACACGATCATGAGATAGAGGAAATGCGGGGCTACATCAGAGATCGCTTTCCAGCGTTAAACGGCAAATTCATCCGGGCCAAGACGTGTTTCTTTACGTTTACCGCTGATCAGCACTTTGTCGTCTCCCCGCATCCTAGGCACCCGCAGGTCGCCATAGCCGCCGGATTTTCCGGGCACGGCTTCAAATTTGCCAGTGTGGTGGGAGAGATTTTGGCTGACTTGACAACTGTCGGCACAACGTCACATCCCATCGAGCTGTTTCGGCCGGAGAGGCTGATGACGTAAGGGATGCCATTGCCCATAATATATGATAAAATATTACAAAAATATGAAAAGGCGTGAGGATATTGGCATTGACGAAAGAAAATACCGTTGTTGGTTTCATCGGACTTGGCGTGATGGGCAAAAGCATGGCGTCCCATATTTTAAAAGCCGGCTATGAGGTGGTCGTCTACAACCGCACCAAGGCCAAAGCCGAGGATCTGCTGGCTTCCGGAGCGCAGTGGCAGGATACTGTTGCAGGAGTTGCCGCTCGGGCCAATGTCGTGATCACCATGGTCGGCTATCCGCAGGATGTAGAAGAGGTTTACCTGGGAGCGGGAGGAATTATTCCCAACGGACAAGCCGGCAGCTATCTGATCGACATGACGACCTCGACGCCGTCACTCGCGGAAAAGATCTACGCCCGAGCGAAGGAGAACGGCATGCACGCATTGGACGCGCCAGTCTCCGGCGGAGATGTCGGGGCGCGGGAAGCCCGTTTGACGATTATGGTCGGAGGGGACGAGGAAGACTTCGAAGCCGTCAAACCGATCCTCAGTCTGATGGGAACCAATATCGTGCTGCAAGGAAAAGCGGGGGCAGGGCAGCATACCAAAATGTGCAATCAAATTACGATCGCGTCCAACATGATCGGAGTCAGCGAGGCAATCGCTTACGCGAAAAAAGCCGGACTTGACCCCACCCGCGTTCTGGAAAGCATCGGGACAGGGGCGGCAGGGAGCTGGTCCTTGAACAATTTGGCTCCGAGAATGATCGCAGGTAATTTCGACCCGGGCTTTTACGTCAAGCACATTATTAAAGATATCGGCATTGCATTTGACTCGGCCAAAGAGATGGGCCTGATGACTCCTGGACTGGAGCTGGCAAAATCGCTGTACGAAGAACTGGCCGCCCAAGGGGAAGAAAACAGCGGCACACAGGCGCTCATCAAACTGTACGACAAGTGAACCATCGGCGAGACCATCGGCCATCCTTTGTGATGGCCTATTTTTTTGCGCTATCCGGTACGAAGATATCAAGATCAACGAAAAAAGGGATGCCGCTGGATGAATTCTCCACGGGCATCCCTTGTTCTCTTTGCCTGCCTTTCAAACACTGTATTACCGATTGTTCATCTTCCGATCGTGGAATCGGCCTTTGGCTTCATACTATGCCCCGATCTGGCAAACGGGGTTGGTCAAGGTTCCGATTTGGGATATCTCGATTTCAACCCTGTCACCGTCGGCCAATGTGAAGTCGTTGGGAGGGACGATTGTCGTTCCGGTCAACAGCACGGTTCCATCGGCCAATTCATTGTCTCGCAGCAAAAAGGAGACAAGCTCATCCAGCGAACGGTGTAATTGACCGGTATGGGCGAAGCCTTCGACAATTTTTTCTCCATTGCGAAAAATCCGGCAGGACATCTGGAATTGATACGGATCGCCAACCGTTTCGGCCAAACGGATCGCAGGGCCGATGGAGCACGAGTTTTTCCAGATTTTCGCCTGCGGCAAGTAGAGTGGATTTTCTCCCTCGATGTCGCGGCAGCTCATGTCATTGCCGATCGTATATCCGAGGATTTGTCCCGTTTTGTCGAGCACCAGCCCCAACTCCGGCTCAGGGATTTGCCAATGGGAATCACTGCGAAGGCATACCGCCTGATCAGGACCGACTGTGCGCGAAGGAGTGGACTTCAAGAAAATCTCCGGCCGCTCGGCATCGTAAACCTTGTCGTAAAAGGTGGTTGTATCCAGCTTCCCGCCGGTTGCTTCGTAATTCCGGGCTTCCCTGCTTCGCTCATAGGTGACACCTGCTGCCCACACTTCCGGGGCGACAATGGGCGTCAGCAGCGAGAGACTTTCCATGGAAGCGGCAAGGGGGGCGGAAGCGGAGACGGTCTCGCCAATCAAGGCGAGCGGTGTGATCCCCCGTTGGCGGGCCTGGTGTACCAAATCCAGAAAATCGCCGTACGGCAGCGTGTAGACGTGCTCCTCGTCGGTGACAGCGGCGAGGGCAGGAACAGAATGTTCATTTAGATAGCGAATAATGCGCATGAGCGAAACCTCCAATTGTTTTATATTATAAAACTAAGTTTTAAAATAATGACATGAAAAGGAACACCTAGCCTCTTTCCAGCATCCCATACCCCAGCTCGGCAGACATTTCCTGCGCAGCTTCCCACAGCATTACGGCAAAATGCTCCAATTTACCAGCGGTCTTGCAGCGTCTTCAACAGAGAGTGAACGGTGCTTTTGTGCGGCCTCATAAGCTCGCTAATCTCGGCTATTTTCAACGACGTCGTCTGTTTATCGAACAAATCGAGAATCTGCAGGGCGCGGTCAACGGACTGAATCACTACCGTGCAAATCATCTTTGTTTGATATAGTAAAACCGCAGACGATCATTCTGATCATTGGATTGAGTTTTATTGTAGTATCTATTCGGGCAAACTGCAACAGGAATGATGAAAATTTTTAGAAAAATCGTATTGTTTCCCACAACATTTTACTTTTCCAGCAAAGCCAGCCGGATGGCAATGAAGGAGAAGATGCCGGCTTTTGCCCGGTTGATCCAAAGCGCGACGCGCGGCTTGCCAACCAGCTTTTGTCCGACGCTTCCGGCAAACAGGGCGAGCAGCGAAAACAGCAGGATGGCCTGGGCCATGAAGATGAGTCCCAATTCAATCATCTGCAAAGCAGGACTGCCCTGATGCGGTGAGACAAATTGCGGCAGCAGCGCCAAAAAGAACAGAGATACCTTCGGGTTCAGCACATTCATGAAAATCCCCCTGCGGAAAAGAGCGGGAAGACTCAGCCTCAGGGCCTTCTGGGCGGTCAGCGGTCCTTCCCGCAAAGCCTGCCAGGCCAGGTACAGCAAATAGATTGCACCAGCGTATTTGACGATTTGAAAGGCGAGGTTGGACTGATACAAAATAGCGGATAATCCCAACCCGGCCGCCAGCGTATGAACCGTGATGCCTGTGCACAAACCAAGCGCTGTCGCCAATCCCGCCCTGCGGCCGTACGATACGCTCTGTGCCACCACAAACAGATTGTCCGGGCCGGGGGACAGCGTCAGCAGCATGGATACCCCGATAAAAGGCAATACAGAAGATAATTCCATCAAGATCTCCTCCCCACATGTAGTGTCATTTTACCACAATCCCGCCAGCTTCGAATCAACTTCAGAACGTGTAAACTGGAATCATTTACAAAGTGAACAGATCGCAAATGCAGGAAACACTACCGTCAAAACAATGTACACCAAGGAGGAAACAAGATGGCCTACCAGTGCTATTACTGCGATCATCAGACGGAGAGTGTCCATTACGTCACCTTTTACGAACCTGAGCGAGAACACAGTGAACTGCTTTGTGACGAATGCTACGCAGAATGGCTTGAATCAGTAAAAGGGTAGAAGCGGCGGCCAGACAAGCCGCTATTTTTTATGGGTTGTCATAGCGGGAGAAAACGCACACGACTGGCATACCCGACTTTTGCCTCAATATACTGTAGTAAATTATTGAGGAAGGAGGAGAAAAATGGGAGCTCGTCTGTTAAAAATAGCTGTCGTCTACTTCGTCATCGGCGTACTGCTTGGCATGTACATGTCCATGACGCAGATGTTTACGCAGATCGGGGTGCACGCCCACATCAATTTGCTCGGCTGGGTATCGTTGGCATTGGCAGGTCTTATTTATCATTTGTTCCCCCAAGCCGCCGAGAGCCGTCTGGGTGTATGGCACTTCTGGCTGCACAACATTGGTTTGCCGGTGATGATGATTGGTCTGTTCTTTTTCTTGCAAGGTCATAAGGCGATGGAAGCGGCGATCATCATTGGATCGATTGTCACAATCATCGGGATTATTCTGTTTGCCGTAAATGTCTGGCGAAACGTTCGGTAAAGGAGCGGCTTTGAACTTGCAACCCTCTGGCGGAGCAATCTGCAGAGGGGTTTTTTACGGAAATCCAGCCGGCAATGCTTTCCTCCCGTCAAGTTCATTCATTGACGGAATGACCTTTTCGAATTATACTTAGCTAGGTAAGTATTTAAAGGGGGAACCATATGTGGTTGTTTACGGCCATAAGATCAATCAGGCTGCAAGGGTATTCTCCAAAAAGCTGAATGAGCAGTTATCCCCCCTCGGCATGTACAACGCACAATGGGGCGTGATCCTGCGCTTGTTCGAGCAGGGGCCATGTACGCAAACGGAGTTGAGCGATTACTTGTGCGTCGAACCCCCGACGATGACCCGCACGCTGGCGCGAATGGCAGAGTTGGGCTGGATTGTCCGGGAAAAGGGGACGGACCGGAGGGAGCGGAAGGTCTGTCTGACAATGGCGGCGAGCGAAAAGTTTCGCAGCTGGCAGCAGGCGTCGGACGAACTGGAAGCAAAGGCACTGCTGAATATCGATGAGCAGGAGCTCGCCGTATTCAATCGCGTCATCGAACAGATGATGATCAATTTATTACGAAAAGATGAGAAGGATGAGGTAGTGGAGTGAGTGAGAAAGGGACGAAATTTACCGTCAGATGTACTGTGTTTTTAGCTGGACTGTTCGTATTGGCATTGGGCGTCGTGTTTATGATGCAGGCGAAGTTGGGCGTGGCGTCATGGGATGTGCTGCATATCGGCTTGACCCATTTGACGGCTTTGTCCATGGGTACGTGGATCCAGATCATCGGTATATTGATGATCTGGATCACCTGCGTGCTGGATCGCAAATGGCCGCGGATCGGCAGTGTTTTAAATATTGTCTTGATTGGCTACTTTGTGAATTGGCTGTTGGCATTGGATATCGTGCCAGCGGTTGAACTCCTGTGGGCGAGAATTCTGATGCTGGTGTTTGGCATCGTCTTGATGGGATTCGGCGCCGGGATGTACGTCGCCTCCAATATTGGTGCAGGACCGCGGGACGGGCTTACGTTGCTTTTGGCAGAACGCTCAGGCTGGTCGATCCGCCTGGTGCGGACGATTTTGGAAGGTACCGCTCTGCTGCTCGGCTGGCTGGCGACCGGACCCGTCTCAGTTGGCACGTTCGTATCCGTTCTGATGGTCGGCCCGGTCATGCAGGCGTCTTTGCGATTTTGGCGTAAACAGATGGAAAAACTGGCAGCCGCCGCGGCATCGTGACGGCTGCTTTTTTTCGCGTTTCGTGCCTAGCCCGGCAGCGTACCGGCCGTGATCCGCTCGGGCCTGGTGTACACGTTCAGCTTGCCGCCCCGGATAAACCCGACGGCGGTGATTCCCAGCTCTTCGGCCATCTGCAGGGCCAGATCGGTCGGAGCTGATTTGGAGAGGAGAATGGCCGCACCGATCTTCGCCGCCTTCAACAGGACCTCGGAAGAAATTCGGCCGCTGAACACGAGCAGCTTGTCGCTGGTTTCGATTCCTTCCCGCAGGCAGTAGCCGTAGATTTTATCCAGTGCGTTGTGGCGGCCGATATCCGAGTAGCTGACGAGCATCTCCTGGCCGCTGCACAGTGCAGCATTGTGGACGCCGCCGGTCTGGCGATGGATCTGGGAGGATTGCTGGAGGACGTCCATCAGGTGAAAACACTGCTCCACAGAGACGCTCAGCTGCGAATCGACGGGTTTGGCCGCTCTGGCATCGCTGTAAAAGTAAAACGATTGGCGACTTTTGCCGCAGCAAGAGGTGATCCGCCGCTTGGTGAAGAAGCTCTGCTGCAGCTTGAAGGCTTGATGAAGGTCGACGTAGGCAAAACCTTTGCCTGTATCGATGGCAATCTGTTTCACTTCTGATGCGGAGCGAATCACTCCTTCGGATGCCAGAAAGCCGATGGTCAATTCCTCCAGGTCGGCAGGCGTACAGACGACAGTCGCAAATTCCTGATCGTTGACAAAGATCGTCAATGGATACTCTGCCACGATCTCGTCATCTTCCAGCGTAAATGCACTGTCGCGGTATTTCGCCACGGATCTGCTGATGGTAATGGGCATCTCATGCATCTTGCTCCCACTCCTCTGTACAGGATGCGTTTATCATAGCATATTTTTGCGTCAAACAATTCTGAGAAGACAAAACGAAAAAAATGTCTAAAAATGGTTGCTATGAAACCGCATACATGCTAGTATTAGACCTAGAACTTGTCATAAAATTGTAACATACGCTTTGGCTCTGTTTGAGGTGATGAGCTTCTAACTCCCGCCAAAAGGTCCGGACCGTATTGTTGTATCGGAATAGCGATCCTGTTGCCGATCAACAATATTCCGGCGTATCGCGTGTGCTGTTGATACTTGGCAGTGTTCCTGCTGAAGATTAACTGTCGCATTTCACTGTGAAGAGGGTGTTTTGCCCGTACCCACATTGAAAGACGGCAGTTTTTCTTTTGCCCATATGCTGGTGGATGAAGGCGGCTTGCTGCCCGCACCGGCAATAAAATTAAAAAGGAGGAAAAAGAATGGAACATGTAAAAAATCGTTGGCTGATTGCGGCCTCGGCAGTTGGAATCCACATCTCCATCGGTTCCGTGTACGCCTGGAGCGTCTATACGAAGCCGCTGATGAACCAGTTTCAATGGGGATTGAAAGAGGTATCATTCACATTTAGTATTGCGATTCTATTCCTCGGACTGTCGGCTGCCTTTTTGGGCCACTTCGTCGAAAAGCACGGCCCGCGAAAATCCGGCACACTCGCTGCCTGTTTTTTCGGGGTCGGGACCGTCGGGGCTGGACTGGCTGTCAACCTCGGGTCGCTCCCCTTGCTCTACCTGTGCTACGGGGTTCTCGGGGGGATTGGACTTGGCGTCGGGTACATCACGCCCGTCTCAACACTGGTCAAATGGTTTCCGGACAGGCGCGGCTTGGCAACAGGACTGGCCATCATGGGCTTCGGATTCGCTTCATTAATTTTCAGTCCGATCGAGGCCAAGCTGATCTCAACGGTCGGGATTGCCAACACCTTTTTCATTTTGGGCATTATCTTTTTTATCCTGATGTTCTCTTCTGCGCGTTATCTGGCTCCGCCGCCGCAGGGGTGGCTGCCGGAAGGATTTAAGCAAAAAGTGGAGTCGGGCGAGAAAAAGCTGGCCGTCGACTTGTCAGAGCTGACGGCGAATGAAGCGGTGAAAACCCGGCGGTTTTACTTGCTGTGGCTCATGCTGTTCATCAACGTCACCTGCGGCATCGCCATTCTCGCCGTCGCATCGCCCATGGCTCAGGAAATCGCCAGGATGACTCCGGCCACAGCCGCAGCGATGGTAGGTTTGATGGGACTCTTCAACGGAATGGGACGGATCGGCTGGGCATCTTTTTCCGATTACATTGGGCGGCCCAACACGTACACGGCGTTCTTCGCCATCCAATTGGTCGCGTTCTTCATCCTGCCGTCCATTTCTAACGCCCTGTTTTTCCAGCTGCTGATCTTCTTGATCATGACCTGCTACGGCGGCGGTTTCGCTTCGATTCCGGCCTACATCGGCGACTTGTTTGGCAAGAAGCAGCTGGGGGCGATTCACGGTTACATTTTGACGGCTTGGGCCGCAGCCGGACTGGCCGGGCCGATCTTCGCGTCCTGGGTGCGTGAAACAGTCAACAGCTACTCGCTGATCATGTATATTTTTGCCGGGATGTTTGTCGTGGCGCTGGCGATCTCCCTCTTGATCCGGCTGGACATCGCCCGGCTGCGGGCCAAACTGGAGGCGCGGGCACAGGCCTAAATCTTGCTGGGGTTGACAGCGTCAGAATTGCGAAAAAAGCAGTCAAGTGTTACAATATTCTCATCGCTAAGAATGTAAAAGGAAATGGCTTGCCATGAACAAATATGAAGCGGAATTCAGCAATCTTGTCCGGGCATTTCGGAAACGTCACATGGGCAAAGGTCCGAGTAAGATTCACACGACCTTTTGCAAACAGTGGGCGATCTGCGTGATGGAAGGCAATCTTTCACCGGTCGAAAAGTTTATTGCCAGCGCAGATGAAGGAAAACAGATGCTGCGGGCAGCCAGGACGGAAATGGTGAAGGAGATGTACCGCAAAAACCGGCCGGTGGAGATGGAAGCGTTTCTCGGTGCCCGGTTTGTCGACTTGTTCGTCGATATCGATATCGACAGGGACTACGGCATGTCGATTTTTGTCTTTGATCAAAACATCGAAGAGAAATTTAACAAGGCGTAACAGCCTGCTGCACGCCGCGACAGCGCTCCTGTCGGCGGCTCGGCGCCATAACATACACAGGTGCGATGTTGGTACTTGGTAGCGACCCTGCTCAAGATTAACCGCCGTGATTTCCTCTTTTCAGCATTGCGAAAAGATGATTTCCCGGTGGTTTTTTGCTCATGGCGAGCGTTTTGCTTCAAGAAAGGAGTAGCGACAGATGGGGAAAACAAAACACACCGGTCCGATTAAACTGGACACTTCCTGGAAACCGTCGTTGTGGGCGGGCTACATGCCGATGGGGCTCGGCAAGGTCAAGCCGCACCACATTCGCGACACCATGAAGGTCATCTACGAAAACAAGGACAACCTTGGCTATGCCTGGCGGATTTTGTCCCAAGGGGTGTGCGACGGCTGTGCGCTTGGGGTGTCAGGGCTGTACGACCAGACCCTGACCGGACCGCATGTCTGCACGACCAGGCTTAATGTGCTGCGCCTGAACACCATGCCGGCCATCGAGGCCAAGTGGCTGGAGGATGTCGAAGCGCTGAGGAAGCTGGACAGCACCGAGCTGCGCAAGCTGGGGCGGATTCCGTACCCGCTCTCCCGCAAGCCGGGAGAAAAGGCATTTACCCGGATCAGTTGGGATGAAGCGCTGGACCGGATCGTCCGGAAGATCAAGAGCATCGATCCAAAGCAGCTTGCATTTTACCTGACCTCGCGGGGAATCACCAATGAGGTCTACTACACCGCGACGAAAATGGCCCGCTTTTTAGGGACGAACAATATTGACAACGCTTCCCGGATTTGCCACTCGCCCAGCAAAACCGCGCTGAAGCGCTCGCTCGGCATCGGCGCCTCCAGCTGCAATTACAAGGATTGGATCGGGACAGATGTGCTGGTTTTCTGGGGCTCGGTAGCGGCCAACAACCAACCGGTTTCCACCAAGTACATGTACGCAGCCAAAAAAGCCGGGACGAAGATCATCACGATCAACCCCTACCGGGAACCGGCGATGGAAAACTACTGGATCCCTTCTATTCCAGAGAGCGCGCTGTTCGGCACGAAAATCGTCGATGACGTCTACCAGGTGAACATCGGCGGCGACATCGCCTTCATGAACGGGGTGATGAAGCACTGGTTTGAGATGGAGGAGGCGGCGCCGGGGTCGGCGATTGACCGGGAGTTTATCGATGCCCACGCCAACGGCTTTGAGCAGCTGAAGGCCCATGTGACCAGCCAGGACTGGGAACTGATCGAAAAATCCTCCGGGCTGTCGCGGGAGCGCATCGGCGAATTTGCCAAGCTTTTGGCAGAGGCCAAGTCGGGAGTATTCGTCTGGAGCATGGGGCTGACCCAGCACCGGTTTGGCACCGACAATGTCTCCCAGGTAGCCAACCTGGCGATTTTGCGCGGATTTATCGGACGGGAGCACTGCGGCGTGATGCCGATTCGCGGCCACAGCGGGGTGCAAGGCTCCGGCGAGATGGGAGCGGAGCCGATGTCGCTGCCCGGCGGGGTGCCGCTCGACGAGGAAAATATCAAGCGGATGGAAGCCTTATGGGGATTTGAAATCCCTCGCTGGCAAGGAGATATCGTCGGTGTCAGCCTGGAAAATACCCTGCTTCCCGACGGGCATGAGCGGAAGACGCGGCTGTTTTACACCAGCGGCGGAAACTTTTTGGAGACGATGCCGGATCCGGCGTTTATCAAGCGGTGTCTGGAAGCGGTTGAGCTGCGCGTACACCAGGATATCATTTTGAACACCTCGACACTGGTTGACGCCAAAGAAGAAGTGATCGTCCTGCCGGCAATGACGAGATACGAACAGCCGGGCGGAGGGACGTCTACCAGCACCGAGCGGATGGTCTACTTCACGCCGGAAATCGAAGGGCCGCGCATCGCCGAGGCCCGCTCGGAGTGGGAGATCTACGTCGACCTGGCCTCGCGCGTCTACCCGGAGAAAAAGCACTTGATCCACTTTGGCGACGCCAGACAGATCCGAGAAGAGATCGCCCGGGCCAATCCCAATTACGACGGCATACAGCACCTGGAAAAACGTGGGGATGTCTTCCAGTGGGGCGGTGCCTGGCTGTGCGAAGGGGGGATCTGCCCGACGCCGGACGGCCGGGCTAACCTGATCCCGATCGATCAGCCGGAGCTGCGCAAGCCGGAAGGCCACTTTTACGTGACGACCCGGCGCGGCAAACAGTTTAACTCGATGATCTACAGCGAGACAGATCCGTTTAACGCGGCGGACCGGTATGATGTATTGATCCATCCGGAGGACGCGGCAAAGCTCGACATCTTGGAAGGGACAGCGATTGTCGTGTACAATGAACACGGGGTATTCCAGGGATGGGCCAAATTGGCCGAGACGAAGCCTGGCAATATCCAAGTCTACTGGCCCGAAGGGAACATCCTGATCCCCAAAGGGGTATATGAAGAATTCGCCGGAATTCCGGAGTACAATACGGCGGTCATAGTGGAGAGAGCGGAAACCTACCACGCTCACAAGGACACCAAGTACGTAGAAAAAAGGATAGAAGAGCTGGAGATGTCTGTCGGCTAAAACTGCGCTTTGCTCGTACGGGAGGAATTGGATGATGACAGAGATTACATTGGGCGCAGCGATTATGGCCGGAGGGCAGAGTCGGCGGATGGGAACGGCAAAAGAGTGGCTGGATTGGGGCGGGCGTCCGCTCCTTTTCCAGCTTTTTGAGGGTTTGCGGACAGCCGGACTGCCTTGCCTGGTGGCTGCAGGCGAGGGCTCAGGCGAACGCTGGCGAAGGCTACAGGAACAGGGGATCGAAGTGATCCGTGACGAGGGGGGCTCACACGGTCCGGTCAGCGGGATTTGCTCCGCCTTGAAGAGCGCAAGGAAGGATGCGCTGCTGATCCTGTCGTGTGACCTGCCGTTTGCGGACTCCAGACAAATCATGCACTTGGCAGCGCTGAAACAAGAGTTGAACGAATGGGATGCGCTGATCCCGGAAGCGGGCGGGCGGATTCACCCGCTGTTTGCGCTGTACCACGCCCGCACGCTGCCGGTTTGGGAGGAAGCGCTTGCTGCCAGGCAGTACCGGATCATGTCGGTCCTGGAAAAGCTGCGGGTGAAGCGGATCGCGGAAGGGTATTTGGACCAGTGGGCGACGTTCAACATGAACACCCCTGACGATTATCGCCGGGCGTTGGCGGAGAGGAGGAGAAGAGATGCGCTTTCACCGGGAGACAGTAACTGTTGAGGAAGCAGTCCGCAGGCTGTTGGCAGGCGCAGCCCCGATCGGCATAGAAGAGGTGCCGCTTGCCGAGGCGCACGGACGGATACTGGCCCAGGATTGCCGGGCGGATTGCGCTCTGCCCTCGTTTGACCGGGCTTCACTCGACGGGTATGCCGTTCGGGCCGCGGATACCGCCGGGGCTGCCCCGCAGTCACCGGTGCGCCTGCGAGTAGCCGGCTGTCTGAAGGCGGGTGACGTTCCCGCAGGGCCGATCAAACGCGGCGAGGCGGTGCGAATCATGACCGGAGCAATGATGCCGGCGGGAGCTGATGCCGTCGTCATGTTTGAGCAGACGGAGAATCCGGGAGAGTGGCTGGACGCCGTCTTGATCAAGCGGGAGCTGGAGCCGGGAGAGAACGTCGCCTACAAGGGACAGGAAATTACTTCTGGGGAAATGGTGCTGGCGGCCGGCGAGCAGATCGGAGGCGGAGCCTTGGCCGTCCTCGCTACCTTCGGGATGACGCCGGTCCCCGTCTACCAAAAGCCGCGCATCGGCATCCTCTCGATCGGCGACGAATTGGTCGATCCCGCGCAGCCTCCCTCGCCCGGGAAAATCCGCGACAGCAACACGATCATGCTCTGGGGCCTGATTCACGAGTCAGGAGGAATCCCGCTTGTATGCCAGCGTTTGCCGGACGACCTGGAGACGGCAAAGGCAGAGATCGACCAGGTGCTTGGTCAGGTTGATCTGTTGGTGACGACCGGCGGAGTTTCTGTTGGGGACAAAGACATCGTCGCGTCGCTTGTTGACGAACCGGACGTGGAGCTTCTGTTCAACCGCGTGGCGATGCGCCCGGGCAGCCCGACGACCGCCATACGCCAAAGCGGCAGGCTGATCTGTGCTTTGTCGGGAAATCCCGGTGCGTGTTTTACGGGTTTTCACCTCTTGGTCAGGCCGCTCCTGGCCAGGTTGGCAGGCAGACGTGAAGCCTCGCCGATGCGAAGCGAAAAAGCGCTGCTCATCTGCGACTATCACAAACCTTGTCCGTACCCCCGCTATCTGCGCGGCCGGCTGCAGCTGCAGGAGACGACGCTGTATGCCATTCCTGACGGGTTTGACAAGTCAGGGATGCTGAGGACGCTAAAAGACGCCGAATGTTTGATCGTCATCCCCCCCGGAGGCAGGGGGCGGTCAGCCGGAGAAGTCGTAGAAATAATTCCGTTTCGCAAGTGATCGTCTTCGAGATGAGAAGCGAGGTGACACCATGGCGGCATTGCCCTTGATTATGCAGTTTGTGGGTTTCGCCAATTCCGGCAAGACCACGATCGTGACGCAGTTGGTCAGAGATTTTCAAAGCAGGCATCACCGGGTTGGCGTGATCAAACACGATGGTCATGACCACGATTGGGACGAAGGAAAAGATACACATCGTTTTCGCCAGGCTGGCGCGCCGCTCGTGGCGATTCAGTCACAGAGCAAAACAGGCTGGTTTGAGCAGGCCGCTGTACCGCTGGAACGGCTCGTCGCGAGAATGGAAGCGGCGGGGGCAGACATCGTGCTGATCGAAGGCTTCAAACGGGCGGATTACCGCAAGCTGGCGTTTATACGCAGCGAAGCGGATTTGCCGCTGCTCGCCGAGGTGACGAACTGCTGCGGCATCGTCAGCTGGGTGCCGCTTGCGCCGCAAAAGCTTCCGGTCTTTTCGATTGACGACTGGCGGCAGATCGGGGATTTTCTGCTTGATCTGCACGAACAGGAACGCTCGGCCGACAGCGGGGAGAGTATTTGACCGTTCTCCAAAAAACATGTTAGGATGGTACTAGTTTTTTAGCCTAACAGTTGGAGGACACGAAAGATGGCGGATAAACGCAAACGCACGATTTTGATTGGAGTACTGGTACTCGTGATTGTCGTTGCCGCGGCCGTGTATTTCTCTACGCGGAATACCACGCCGTACGTGCCGTTGTTTTCTTATGAATTGAACCAAGAGCAAATGCAAGAAGTCGAGGACTTTTTAAAGAAAGGACACTACGACTTCCAAACAGATAAAAAGGCGATCCTGGTACATGAAAACGAAAAACAGGAGATTCTGCTGGAAGCAAGCAGAGTCGGCATTCCATCGAAGTAGCGGCAACGAAATGAAGAGGGGCAGCTGTAGTGGCTGCCTTTCTTTTTTTGCACAAAAATGCTGCCGGGAGAGATCCTGTAAAATCTAGTATTGTTAAATAAACCCAAAAAAGTGGCAAACAAAAGGAAAAGTCATTACAATAAGACTAATGGACTACGACAAAGAGTAGGGTGAGCGATGCGAGTATTCTGTTTCTTTCTGGCTACCATTATTCATGCCGACCCGTCCGAGGTTTTATTTGATCTTTACCACGTGACCAAGCGGATCAGCGAACAGCAGCGGCGCGAGCTGATCAAGGAATCCGTTCGCCTGCCGCGGCGCTACTTTGACTTTCTCGTGCAGAGCGGAGTGATGGAAGCGCAGGGCCTTGACTCGTACCGGCCTTCCAGTGTGGCTCCGGTAGCGATCGGGATGAATATCAAGTCGCTTGGCACAACTGTCCTGTTCGATATGTGTTTTTCACCGCAGACATACAAGCTTTGGCAAAATACCGACGCCATGATCGAAGAAATCTCGCTGCCGGCCGACCTGTTTGAAGAGTACGTCTACCGGTTGGGCGCCCTTAGCAGGTTCCGCTATCTGGGGAAGGTAGACGATCCGCATACAGCCGTAAGACTGGGCGAAAACGACATGATCGAATTCAAGCGCGATTTTTTGCAGTCGAAAGGAAATATCATCAAAACAGTCGTAGCCTTTGCCAACAGCAACAACGGGAACTTGTTTCTCGGCATCGACGACAACGGGGAAATTGTCGGGGTAAATGAGGAATTGAGCCAGTACGAGGACCCCGACAAGTACATTCTGGCGATTACACAGTATATCCAGGACAAGACAACTCCCCTGCTGGCGCCCTTTCCCAAGATATCGCTGAAGCAGGTGGAGGATAAATACGTTGTCATCATCTTTGTTGAAGTGGCTTCCGACTTGATATGCGGACTGGACAAAAACGGGGAAAAATTCGTCAGCATCCGCACCAATAACCGGTCGGTCATGGTCAAGGACCCCCATCAAATTGGCGAAATTTACGTGAAGAGAAGACTGGGAAGCGAGGTAAGCCGAAGGTTGGGATTACTTTAATACAAGGAGGCCGCTGATGGAAAAGCTTTGGCGGATCAGGCTTGGCCTAATGTGTCTGGTATGTCTGATTCTCTACGGTTGTTCTGCGAACCCGCAAAAACCTAACGCCGCTGAGCGCAATCTGATTGTCCAAAATGTCGACTCTGTAGAAAAGGTTTCTGTACTGACGACGGAAGGCCAGGATATCCCTTTGGATGTGAAAGACTTTTCCCGCGGGCTGCTGGAGCTGACGGGGGAGGTAACCACGGCGGACCAGCCGCTGCCGGAAAAAGATGTTAAATTTTCTCTGATCGTCTACCGAGCCGTAGAAGCTCCGCTGATCATCGACGTCGGTGAAAACGTCTGCCGAATCGGTGAGGCTTCGTACAGCGGGCCGGGGGCGCGCAACTTTTACAGTTGGGTCAGGGAGCTGATCGGCGCTGCCCTCTTCCAGCAAGACCAGGTAGAATCGGTGGATATCGTCGCTTCCGATCTCAACATGTCCCAGTTTTTGCAAAAGCAGGAAGCAAATGAGCTTTGGGAATATCTGCGCAGCGGAGAATACCGTGAAAAGCCGGGCAACCGGCAGTTTCCGCTTTACCCCTACTATCGGCTAAAGTTTGATACAGGCAGAAACATCATGGAAGTCACCGTGTTGACACCGGCCCTTGTCTCCGTGAAAATGGGGAAGGAAATCATCTATTATCATGTTTCAGGCCAGATGTTTGCGTGGTTGACAGGCAAGCTTCCGCTCCAACAGCCGGATGAAGAGACGGTACATATGCTGTTTAAAGCCTCTGGGGTAAAACTGCTGCCTGCTGGCGGCAAGGCAGAGGCGCTTGATTGGAAAGTAGCCGATTCGATCGTCCAGCAGGGGATCGTACATCAGGTGGTGCGGGTGCTGCAGCACGGTACAGCCCTGGCAGGCAAACCGGAGCAAGCGGCAAACCGGGCCGAGTACGTGCTCAGGTTTACCGTAGGAGAAAAAGTGACGGAAGTCGCTGTCTATGAACATGCTTTCTCGACCGGCGGCAGCTGGTTTGAGCGCAAGAATGCAGGACGCGATATTTTGACGCTGTTTGGGATGTTTGAACAACCGAAAAAATCTTCATGAGAAGCTGTACATTTGGTGACGCTAAGAAAGAACTTGTATGGAGGGCATGACAGACGCTCGTTTTTTGTCGTAAAATGTCTATAGCACCTCGATGCATTGAAGGATTTTTTTGCTTGAAAGAGAATACTATCATGTTGGGTTAAGACTGTAATAGGAGGATGGAGAATGAACATTCATGAGTATCAAGGTAAAGAGATACTGAAGCAATACGGTGTAAAAGTTCCAGAAGGCCAAGTTGCCTTTACCGTCGACGAAGCTGTCGAGGCTGCTAAGGAGCTGGGAACACAGGTCGTGGTAGTCAAGGCGCAGATTCACGCCGGCGGCCGCGGCAAAGCAGGCGGCGTCAAGGTAGCGAAGAATTTGGACGAGGTGCGTACATACGCAAACGAGATTCTGGGTAAAGTGCTTGTCACCCACCAGACCGGCCCGGAAGGAAAAGAAGTAAAGCGCCTGCTGATCGAACAGGGCTGCGATATCAAGAAGGAATATTACGTAGGTCTTGTTGTTGACCGTTCCAGCGGCCGCGTGGTAATGATGGCATCCGAAGAAGGCGGTACGGAAATCGAAGAAGTGGCTGCACACTCTCCGGAAAAAATCTTCAAAGAAGAAATCGATCCGGTAACGGGGCTGAATGCCTTCCAAGCTCGCCGACTTGCTTTTGCGATTAACATTCCAAGTGAATTGGTGAACAAGGCTGCTCAATTTATGATGAGCCTCTACCAAGCATTTGTTGACAAAGATTGCTCCATTGCGGAAATCAACCCGCTTGTTGTGACCGGAGACGGCGAAGTGATGGCGCTTGACGCGAAATTGAACTTCGACAGCAACGCGCTGTTCCGTCATCCCGAAGTAGTTGCACTTCGCGACCTGGATGAGGAAGATGAGAAAGAGATCGAAGCATCCAAGTATGATCTCTCCTACATCGCTCTTGATGGAAACATCGGCTGCATGGTAAACGGTGCAGGTTTGGCGATGGCCACCATGGATATCGTGAAATTCTACGGCGGCGAACCGGCCAACTTCCTCGACGTAGGGGGCGGCGCAACGGAAGAGAAAGTAACCGAAGCATTTAAGATCATCCTTAAAGACCCGAAAGTAAAAGGCATCTTCGTCAACATCTTCGGTGGTATCATGAAGTGCGACATCATCGCAAACGGTGTGGTTGCCGCAGCAAAACAGGTGAAACTGGATCGTCCGCTCGTCGTTCGTCTGGAAGGAACCAACGTTGAATTGGGCAAGAAAATCCTGAATGAGTCTGGTTTGAACATCGTGGCGGCAGATTCGATGGCAGACGGCGCGGAAAAAATCGTTTCGCTCGTAAAATAAGACGGAGAGATTCCGAGATGTTAATAAAGGTGGGAAAAATAAGCGATGAGTATTCTTGTAAATAAAAATACAAAGGTGATTACACAAGGGATTACTGGTGCAACTGCGCTGTTCCACACCAAACAAGGTATCGAGTACGGCACGCAGTTCGTAGGCGGTACTCGCCCAGGAAAAGGCGGCACGGAGATTGAAGGGCTTCCGATCTTCAATACCGTGGCAGAAGCGGTGGAAAAAACGGGGGCAAACGTTTCTTTCATCTCCGTAGCACCCCCGGTTGCAGCTGACGCGATTATGGAAGCAGTAGATGCGGAGCTGGATCTGGTTATTTGTATTACAGAAGGTATCCCAGTTCTCGACATGGTAAAGGTAAAACGCTACATGGAAGGCAAAAAAACCCGTTTGATCGGGCCTAACTGCCCAGGTGTCATTACTCCGGGCGAGTGCAAAATCGGGATCATGCCTGGGTATATCCATCTCCCGGGCAAAGTGGGAATCGTGTCCCGCTCCGGTACCCTGACCTATGAAGCGGTTCATCAAACCACTACTCGCGGCATCGGCCAATCCACTGCTGTAGGGATCGGTGGAGACCCGGTGAAAGGCATGGAATTTATCGATGTGCTTCACCTGTTCAACGAAGACCCAGATACAGAAGCAGTGATCATGATCGGGGAAATTGGTGGTACCGCAGAAGAGGAAGCAGCTGAATGGATCGCGGCCAACATGAAAAAACCGGTTGTCGGCTTCATTGGCGGGCAAACAGCGCCTCCAGGAAAGCGCATGGGTCATGCCGGCGCAATCATCTCCGGCGGAAAAGGTACTGCTGCCGAAAAAATTGCCAAACTGGAATCCTGCGGTGTTCGTGTCGCGAAGACACCTGCTGTCATCGGAGAGACGCTGGTTGAAGTGTTAAAAGAAAAAGGCATGCTGGATAAAGTGATGGTTTCTCGCTAAGCCAACGTGAAGAGGGGACAAAACAGTCTCCTCTTCTTTTTTTGTCGCCATGTCTGTCTCTTCTTATAATGAAGAAAAACGGTGGAGGAGAGCTGCCGCATGGTATACTCGGTAGAGCTTGAAGAGCGGGATTGGCTGTATTCCCTGGTCTGCATCAATGGGATTGGACGCAAGACGCTTCGCCGCATTTACGAGACCGCCGGTTCTTTTCTTGGGTTGTCTATGAAAATAGTAAACCAGCTGGAGGGGCTGCGTCTGTCTTCAGCTGTTCGCGATGCCCTTCAGCAAAAGCTTCAGCCGCATCAGGTAAGCCTGGACAAGCAGCAGCGTACGGCCGCCGGATTGTCGTTTACCTGTTTCCTGGATCCCGCTTATCCGTCCGCCCTTCGCGAGATGCCCGACCCGCCGCTGCTTTTGTTTTATCAGGGGAATATCGATCTGATTCGGCAGCCGATGTTCGCTGTCGTCGGAACGCGCAAACCGACACCTTATGGCAGATCCGTCTGTCAATATTTGACGACTGGCTTGTCGAACGCCGGTTTCGTGATCGTCTCCGGACTGGCTCACGGCATCGATGCGGAGGCTCATCGCGCCGCCTTGAAAACGCCGTCCAAGACGATTGCCGTGCTTGGCTGCGGCATCGACCAGATCTACCCCCGGCAAAACCTCCCACTGTATCGGCAAATTGCCGAGGAGGGGCTGATCCTGTCCGAGTACCCGCCAGGGGTGCAGCCCGTCCCGGGATTGTTTCCTGAACGCAACCGGCTGATCAGCGGGCTGTCTCGCGGCGTGCTGATCGTGGAGGCGGCGGAGCGAAGCGGTTCGCTGATAACCGTTGACTGTGCGCTGGAGCAGGGGAAAGACGTGTTCGCCGTTCCGGGGCCGATTTTTTCAAATGTGAGCAGAGGGCCGAATAACTTGATCAAACAAGGGGCAAAACTCGTAACAAACTGGGAGGACATCCTTGAGGAATACCCTGGATTGGCCCCTTCAGCGCTTGATATGCCCGATTCTTTGCAGCCGTCGGTCAGTGCTGGAGAGCGGCAAGTACTTGAACTTTTGTCCTATGAGCCGCTGCATTGGGATGAATTGCACGGGCAAATAGATGAGGAGAAGCGGCGTGAGTTGGACCGCCATTTGGTGCTCTTGGAGGCAAAAGGATTTATTTCTTGCCTGCCTGGAGGATTTTACGTGAAGCGGAGGGAAAATGGATATGTGTCTTCGACGTTTGACAAATGAAAACGCATATTGAATAATTAGGGAGATTCATTTCCCGAAGGGGGAGGAAAATAATGGCTGATACGCTTGTAATCGTCGAGTCACCGGCGAAAGCAAAAACAATCGGAAAATATCTTGGCAGCAAATACATGGTAAAAGCGTCAATGGGCCATGTGCGTGACCTCCCGAAGAGTCAGATGGGCGTAGATGTAAACAATCAATTTGACCCTAAATATATAACCATTCGCGGCAAGGGCGACGTCTTGAAAACGCTCAAAGACGCAGCCAAAAAAGCCAAAAAGGTCTATCTCGCAGCCGACCCGGACCGCGAAGGGGAAGCGATTGCCTGGCACTTGGCTCAGTATCTGGGTTTGAACACATCCGATCCGATTCGCGTCGTGTTCAACGAGATCACAAAGGATGCGGTAAAGGACGCCTTTAAACAGCCGCGGCGGATTAATATGGACCTCGTCAATGCTCAGCAGGCGCGAAGAATCCTGGATCGGTTGGTTGGGTACAACATCAGTCCGCTGCTGTGGAAAAAGGTTCGCAAAGGACTGAGTGCTGGACGGGTTCAATCGGTAACGGTCAAGATGATTATCGACCGGGAAAAAGAAATCCAGCAGTTCGTGCCGGAAGAGTATTGGACCATCACCAGCAGGCTGCTTTCCGAGGGCAAGGCGTTTGAAGCCCGCTTCCACGGTTTTGGCGAGGAAAAAGCGGACATCCGCTCTCAAGCTGAAGTAGAAAAAATCCTCGAGCAGATCAAAGACCGCCCGTTCGTCGTGCAAAAGGTGACCAAGCGGGAGCGGCGGCGCAATCCCGCTCCGCCGTTTATCACCAGTACGCTGCAGCAGGAAGCGGCACGCAAGCTCAACTTCCGCACGGCCAAGACGATGATGATCGCCCAGCAATTGTACGAAGGGATCGATCTGGGCAAGGAAGGCACGGTCGGTTTGATCACCTATATGCGTACCGACTCGACTCGAATTTCGACCACCGCCCAAGAAGAGGCAAAAGGTTTTATCACGGAACAGTTTGGCCAGGAGTACGCCCTTGCCGAAGCCCGGACTCACAGCAAGCGGGAGACAGCGCAGGATGCCCACGAAGGTATCCGCCCCACGTCCGTGCTGCGCCGCCCTGATGACTTGAAGGAGTACCTGTCCCGCGATCAGATGCGGCTGTACCGGCTGATCTGGGAGCGCTTTTTGGCCAGCCAAATGGCTTCGGCCGTCCTCGATACCATGTCCGTCGACATCGAAGTGAATGGGATCTACTTCCGTGCCAGCGGCTCGAAAGTGAAGTTTCCCGGCTTTATGAAGGTGTATGTGGAGGGAAGCGATGACGGGGGCAAGGAGGAAGATACCCTGCTTCCGCCGCTGGAAGAGGGACAAGTGCTGGAGCACCAGGTGACGGAGCCCAATCAGCATTTTACTCAGCCTCCGCCTCGCTATACAGAGGCCAGACTTGTCAGAACGCTGGAGGAAAACGGCATCGGCCGCCCCTCCACCTATGCGCCGACGCTGGAGACGATCCAGAAGCGCGGCTACGTCGCACTGGAAGACAAGCGTTTTATTCCCACCGAATTAGGAGAAATCATCATCACGCTGATCGAAGAGTTCTTCCCCGAGATTCTCGACGTCGAGTTTACCTCGCAGATGGAGAGCGACCTGGATAAGATCGAGGAGGGCATGGCCGACTGGGTGAAGGTGCTTGATCTGTTTTACGGCGAATTCGCCAAGCGCCTCCAAGTCGCCGAGGAACAGATGAAAGAGGTGGAGATCAAGGATGAGGTTTCCGACGAATTGTGTGAAGTGTGCGGACGCCACCTCGTGTATAAGCTGGGCCGCTTTGGCAAGTTCCTGGCCTGCTCAGGCTTTCCGGAGTGCCGCTTTACCAAGCCGATCGTCAAGGAAATCGGGGTAAGCTGCCCTTCGTGTAAAACGGGCTCGATCATCGAGCGCAAGAGCAAGAAGAGCCGGTTGTTCTACGGGTGTTCCAATTACCCCGAGTGCGAGTACGTCTCATGGGATAAGCCGATCGCTCGCCCCTGCCCCAAATGCTCCAGCTTGATGGTAGAAAAAAAGCGCAAAAAGCAAGGGGTCAGCGTCGTCTGCACCCAGTGCGATTATCAAGAGGAAGCCGATTCTTAACAGATAGTGAGGGTTCATCATGACTCAACCACATGTAACGGTCGTCGGGGCCGGCCTGGCAGGCAGCGAGGCTGCCTGGCAGATCGCTGAAGCGGGAGTCGCAGTGACACTGTATGAAATGCGTCCGCAAAAGCAAACGCCCGCCCACCATACCGATAAATTCGCCGAGTTGGTCTGCAGCAACTCGCTGCGGGCCAATTCCCTTACCAATGCTGTTGGCGTGTTGAAAGAGGAAATGCGCAGTCTCTGCTCGGTGATCATCGCGGCAGCCGACAAGTGTGCCGTACCTGCGGGAGGAGCATTGGCTGTCGACCGGCATGAATTTGCCGCCTATGTGACCGAGGCTGTCCGCAATCACCCGTTGATCGAGGTGAAAACGGAAGAGATTACCCAGATCCCGGAGGGGATCGTCGTGATTGCGACCGGCCCGCTGACCTCGCCTGCTCTCTCCGAGGAGCTGAAAAAGCTGACCGGAGAAGAGTATTTGTACTTTTACGATGCAGCCGCGCCGATTCTGGAAAAGGATTCCATCGACATGGACAAGGTGTTTGTCGCTTCCCGTTACGACAAAGGGGAAGCGGCCTACCTCAACTGCCCGATGAACGAAGAAGAGTTTGACCGCTTCTACGAAGCGCTGATTACGGCAGAAGCGGCACCGCTGAAAGAGTTTGAAAAAGAGGTGTACTTCGAGGGCTGCATGCCGATTGAAGTCATGGCCAAACGGGGGCGCCAGACGATGCTGTTCGGCCCGCTCAAACCGGTCGGTTTAATCGATCCGCGCACGGGAAAACAGCCGTTTGCCGTCGTTCAGCTCCGCCAGGACAACAGTGCCGCCACCCTGTATAACATCGTCGGGTTCCAAACGCATTTGAAGTGGCCGGAGCAGAAGCGGGTCTTCTCCTTGATACCGGGATTGGAGCAGTGTGAGATCGTCCGCTACGGCGTCATGCACCGCAATACGTTTATCAACTCTCCGAAGCTGCTGCACCCGACCTATCAGTACAAGGAACGGGAGACGCTGTTTTTTGCCGGACAGATGACCGGGGTAGAAGGGTACGTGGAATCGGCGGCATCCGGGCTGATGGCTGGCATGAATGCTGCCCGTCTGGCGAAGAAGGAAGAACTGGTTGTCCTTCCACAGGAGACAGTGATCGGAAGCATGGCCCATTACATCACGACGGCGGAGCCAAAGCACTTCCAGCCGATGAACGCCAACTTCGGGCTGGTTGCCGAACTGCCGGTCAGAATCCGCAACAAAAAAGAGAAAAACGAGCAGTTGGCTAAGCGGGCGTTGTCCACTATTCTGAATTTTACACAAAATAGACACAACTGAAGTTGATAACTCTTTTTTTACTGTGGTAATATAGTATTGCCTTCAAGGAGTGCGTGTGAGATGGACAATAAAGCCGATCTGGCTGTTTGGATCGAAGACTTTGTACGCTATCTGAAGGTGGAAAAAAACGCCTCACCCCATACTCTCAAACAGTACATGGGGGACGTCTCTGAATTTGCCGAGTTTATGGAACAGCACCAGATCGACACTTTGGCTGCCGTTTCGTACTTTCACGGACGTTCTTTTCTCGCCCATCTGACCAAACGCGGTTTATCTCGGCGGAGTATGGCACGTAAACTCTCCAGTTTACGCAGTTTTTTTCGCTTTCACATGCGCGAAGGCCGCATCTCGGAAAATCCGTTTCAACTTGTGTCTACACCCAAACTGGAAAAGAAACTCCCGTCTTTTCTCTACCCACAGGAGATTCAAACTCTCCTTATGTTGCCGGATTCAACAACTTCGCTCGGACAGCGTGACTTGGTCATCTTTGAGCTGTTGTACGCATCAGGAATTCGCGTCTCTGAATTGGTGACGCTCACTTGCGACAGGATTGATTTGTCGAACGGTGTCGCCCTGGTGTACGGAAAAGGGGCCAAAGAGCGATATGTCCCGATTGGCAGTTATGCTGTGAGCTCCATTCGGCAATACATAGAAGTGGGTAGAATTTCTTTGCTTGCGGATAAACAGGAGAACGGAGTATTGTTACTCAATTACCGTGGAGAACCGCTTTCTGACCGTAGCGTACGCCGAGTGGTGGACAAATACGTGCAGGCTGCGGCTTTGCGGCTTTCAATCTCGCCCCATACACTGAGGCACACTTTTGCCACACACATGCTGAACGCCGGTGCAGATTTGCGTACAGTCCAAGAGCTGTTAGGCCACGTAAACATCTCGACAACCCAGATCTACACACATGTGACAAAGGAGCGTTTGCGGGAAGTGTATGATTCGGCACATCCGCGGGCAGAAAAACGAGGAGGTCGTTCCGAAGATGGAACAATTTCACGCCACGACCATTTTCGCGGTTCACCACAACGGTGAAGCTGCGATGGCCGGAGACGGCCAGGTGACGATCGGCAACAGCATGGTCATGAAGCATGGTGCGAAGAAAGTCCGCAGGCTCTTTCGCGGAGAAGTCATTGCCGGCTTTGCCGGTTCCGTCGCTGACGCAATCACCTTGTTTGAAAAGTTTGAAGCAAAGCTGGAAGAATTTCATGGAAACCTGCAGCGGGCAGCCGTTGAGCTGGCAAAGGAGTGGCGCTCCGACAAAGTCCTGCGCCGCCTCGAAGCGATGATGATCGTGATGAATCGGGAAAACTTGCTGCTCATCTCCGGAAACGGGGAGATCATTGAGCCCGACGACGGGATCTTGTCAATCGGCTCGGGAAGCGGATTCGCTCTGGCTGCAGGCCGCGCCCTGAAAAAATTTGCACCCCATTTGCGCGCCAAAGAGATAGCCGAGGCCGCACTCTTGACCGCTGCGGAAATCTGTGTGTTTACCAACAGCAACCTTGTTGTCGAAGAGATGACCACCACGAAGGGGTGAAAACGGAATGCTCAAACTCGAACAGCTTACTCCGAAAATGATCGTGGAACACCTTGATAAATACATTGTAGGTCAGTCGCAAGCGAAGCGGGCGATTGCCGTGGCACTGCGCAACCGCTACCGCCGCAGCCGCCTGCCGGAAGGATTGATTGAGGAAGTCGTTCCGAAAAACATCCTGATGATCGGGCCGACTGGGGTGGGAAAGACGGAGATAGCCCGCCGGATTGCCCGCCTGACGGGAGCGCCGTTCATCAAAGTAGAAGCGACGAAGTTTACTGAGGTTGGGTACGTTGGACGCGATGTTGAATCCATGGTACGCGATCTGATTGAGACGGCGATTCGCATGGTGAAAAGCGAGAAGATGGAAACAGTCAAAGAGAAGGCGGAAAAGCTGGCAGACGAAGCGATCGTTCACATTCTCGTGCCGTCGAAAAAGCAGCAAAGCGGTTTTAAAAATCCGTTTGAGATGCTGTTTCAGAACCAGCAAAACCAGTCGCAGCAAAACGACGGCGAAGAGGCTTCGCTTCAGCAGCAGCGCAGACAAGCGGCCTTTCAGCTCGCCTCCGGGCAGCTGGAAGACCAGGTAATCGAGATTGATGTGGAAGATCAATCTTCGCCGATGCTTGACCTCTTCCAGATTCCCGGGGCGGAACAGATGGGCATGCAAATGCAAGACATGCTCGGAAACTTCCTGCCAAAACGGACCAAGAAGAGAAAATTGCGAATTAAAGAAGCGCGAAAGGTATTAATTCAACAAGAAGCGCAAAAACTGGTAGATATGGATGAAGTGATTCAAGAGTCCATTTATCGGGCAGAGCAGCATGGAATCATCTTTATCGACGAGATTGACAAAATCGCCGGTAAAGACGGCCGGGGACCCGACGTTTCCCGCGAAGGCGTCCAACGCGATATCCTGCCGATTGTGGAAGGATCTACGGTGATGACCAAGTACGGTCCAATCAAAACAGACTACATCTTGTTCATATCAGCGGGAGCCTTTCATACGGCAAAACCGTCCGACCTGATTCCCGAGCTGCAAGGACGTTTTCCGATCCGGGTCGAGCTCACCAGTTTGAAAGTGGAGGACTTTGTAAGAATCCTCACTGAGCCGAAAAACGCCTTGATCAAGCAGTACGTCGCCCTCCTGGAAACAGAGGGCATCCGCATCGAATTTACCCAGGAGGCGATATTCGAGATCGCCCGACTGGCAACAGAGGTGAACCAGACCACTGACAACATCGGAGCGAGGCGCTTGCATACGCTGCTGGAAAAACTGCTGGAAGACCTCTCCTTCGAGGCTCCCGATATCCATCTTGAAGTTGTGACGATTACACCCGAGTATGTTCGGGAAAAGTTAGGTAGTATTGTACAAAATAGAGATTTAAGCCAGTACATCTTGTAGGGCATCAATCGCAGAGAAGTTTAGGAGGAAAAGAGTCATGGATTTGTTATCGAAAATCAGAAGAATCAACCGGATGCTGCAAAAGTCAGCAGGTCATGCAGTCAACTTCAACGAAATGTCGCAGGTCTTGAGTGATGTCATCGACGCCAACATCTTCGTCGTCAGCCGCAAAGGCAAAATGCTCGGCTACGGCATCGCCCAGGAAATCGACAATGAGCGCATTCGCGCTATGTTAAGCGAACGCCGTTTTCCGGAAGACTACAGCGCAAACCTGCTGAAAGTGGAAGAGACATCGGCAAACCTTGGGGTAGACAGCCCGTACACCGCATTCCCGGTAGAGATGAAAGAAGTATTCAGCTCCGGATTGACAACGGTCGTTCCGATCATCGGCGGCGGCGATCGCCTGGGCACCCTGCTTCTCGCCCGCGTCAACAAGCAATTTGGTGAAGACGAATTGATCCTCGCTGAAGTAGGGGCGACAGTCGTCGGTATGGAAATTCTGCGCGAGCGCGCCGAGGCGATCGAAGAAGAAGCGCGCAGCAAAGCTGTCGTCCAAATGGCGATCAGCTCGCTCTCCTACAGCGAATTGGAAGCAGTTGAACACATTTTTGAGGAACTGGACGGAAAAGAAGGTCTTCTGGTCGCTTCAAAAATTGCCGATCGCGTCGGTATCACCCGTTCGGTGATTGTGAACGCTCTGCGTAAATTGGAGAGCGCAGGGGTAATCGAATCTCGATCTTTGGGAATGAAAGGGACCTTTATCAAGGTGCTGAACGAAAAATTGCTTCCGGAACTGGAAAAACTGAAAACCACGTAGAATATTTCATAAGAATGTAACAAACAGGGCAGCCGCAATGACGCGGCTGCTTTCTGTTTTGAGAATACGGGCTCTGATGACACGCAAGAAGCATTGGAAGCAGCAGGAATCACGGATTTTAGTCTGGAGAAGTGAGAGGGGATTTTTTCATGACAAAAGTCCCTTTTTTTAATATGATTGAAACTGGCAAATAGGTAAAACAGTTTGCCGGGTGGCGCATGATGGCTGATGAATTGAGTCTTTGGTATGGAATTGTATCATATTGTAAAAAAAAGCTTTTTTAACGAAATTGATTTTGATATGATTTATTCGAGTTGTAATGTCGAAAAAACAGGAATCTTCTTATCTTTTGTAGGGTAGTACGGATAATCCCAAAAAATCGACATTTTTTCACAGAATTTCACAGTTAGATGTTTTTGTTATGGGTGAAGAGGGTATTTGTATCTATAAGGCAAACGGAGGAGGAACGGTTGATGAGCATGGATCAATTGCAGCTGTTGGCCAGGTCGTTGGACGTGGGGATGCTCAGGCAGCGTACGATCGCCAACAACATTGCCAACATGGATACTCCGCAATTTAAAAGCAAACAGGTCGTCTTTGAAGACCTGCTGCACCAACAGTTGAGTGAAGCAGGAGGCAGCGGACTGGCCGCCTACAGAACGGACCCGCGCCATCTTTCCTTTGGTTCGGGACAAGCTGGAGCGATTCCAGCTCCGCAGATCGTCTCCAATCCGGACGCTCTGGTGCAGAACAACGGCAACGACGTGGATGTTGAATACGAAATGAATCAGCTTGCGAAAAATACGATCTGGTACAACGGTTTAGTTCAGATGACTAACGGGTATTTTACCAAATTGAAGACCGTAATCGACGGCGGGGGGAGGTAATCTGAAGTGAGCTTGTTTCAGGGAATGGATACATCGGCATCGGCTTTGACGGCCAACCGGCTCCGGCTTGATACGATTGCTGCCAACGTGGCCAATGCGAAATCGACCCGCGCCCGGATGGTAAACGGCGTTTGGGAGCCGTACCGGCGCAAGGTCGTCGAGGTGCAGCCCAAGACGAATCAGTCATTTGAGAATTTGCTGCAGGCAGCCGTTGGAAACGTCAGCAGCCGCCCCGAACAAGGCGTGAGAGTTTCGGCGATTCGGGAAGATGAAACCCCGTTTCAACGCGTGTACAATCCCGAGTCGCCCGATGCTGATGCAGACGGCTATGTGCTTATGCCAAATGTCGACATCATGAAGGAGATGGTCGACATGATTTCCGCCTCTCGATCATACGAGGCCAACGTGACAGTGTTAAATGCCGCTAAAAGCATGATGATCAAAGCGTTGGAAATCAACGGGAGATAAGGGGAGTAATTATTAATGGAAATAAACCAGATAGCAAAGGTCGCGATGCTGCCGCAAGCGGCGCCGGCAGAAAAGGCATCGGCTGCGGATACCGCGAAATCTTTTGCCTCATTTTTATCTGATTCACTTGAGCAGTTAAACAATTCTCAGGTAGAGGCAGCGACACTGACCGAAAAGTTTGTCGCAGGAGAAATCCAGGATGTTCACCAGGTGATGCTCGCAGGAGTGAAGTCGTCGACGGAACTGCAGCTTGCCGTGCAAGTGCGAAATAAAGTCATAGAATCCTACCAAGAGATCATGCGCATGCCGCTCTGATACGGTTGGTAATTTCTTGGTGAGGTGAATTATGAACGAACGACTGACGCTATATAAAGAACGAATCACGCAGACGTGGAATCGGCTAACAGGCAAGCAAAAGCTTCTGATCACAGGGACCGTGCTCTTTCTGCTGATCTCACTCGGCCTCTATGCATACATAGCTTCAAAACCGGTGTACGTCTCCTTGTACAACCAAAGATTGAGTGAACAAGAAGTAGGGACGATCAAGCAGGAATTAGACAGCAGGCAGATTCCGTACCGTATCGTCGGAAATGGAACGGGTATTGAAGTGCCGCAGGCTGTCGCCCAGGACACGATCGTAGAATTAGCGGCCCAGGGAATACCGCGAGAAGCCAGCATCAGCTCTGATATTTTTTCCAGTGCCGGCCCGTTTGGCATCACTGACAATCAGTTTCACATGCTGAAAAAGGACGCCCTGCAGCTGGATCTGCAAAAAATGCTGGAGCGGGTCCGCGGAGTTCGCTCAGCGAAAGTTATGTTGACCCTGCCTGAAGAGGGAGTCTGGGTAACGGACAAGCCGGATTCTGCCACGGCCTCCGTCGTTGTCGATGTGGAGCCGGGTACACAGTTAAACCAGCAGCAAATCAAGGCCTTATACCATCTCATTTCCCGCAGTGTGGAAAAGCTTCCAGTCGAAAATATTACCGTTACGGACCAGTACTTCAATCCGTTGGAGATGACGGGTGACGAGGACAGCGCTGGCAGCTTGACCGGATTCCAACAGCAAGAAAAAATCAAAGCCAACATCGAAAGAGAAATCCAGCAAAATCTGTACAATCTGCTCGGTACGATCATGGGCAGAGACAAGGTGATCGTTCACGCGGCCGTCCAGATGAACTTCGACAAGGAAAACCGCGTCGAAAACTTGGTAGAGCCGGTGGACAAGGAGAATAACGAAGGGATTATCATCAGTGCCGAGAAGATCTCCAAGACCTTTAGCGGAAAAGGCGCCCCGGCCGGCGGCATCGCCGGAACAGGTCCCAATGACGTTCCTAGTTTTCCTTCCGCTGCCGGACAAGGTGCTGACAGCGACTACGAGGAATTGCATGACAAGGTCAACCGGGAAGTCAACCGGATCACCCGGAATATCACGACAAGTCCCTACCAAATTGAAGACTTGACGATCAACGTCGGCGTCGAACCGCCTGACGGTGGGCAGCTGGATCAGGCGACATTAGACAATATCAAACAGGTGCTGCGCAATGTCGTCAGGGTAACGCTAAGCAGAAAGAACGTACAGTTGTCTGAACAAGACCTCGACGAGCGAATCACTGTGATTCCACGCACCTTTGCCGGAAAAGCGACAGATCAGCAGCAAGCTGCGGTCAGTCCTTACCTTCTTTACGGTGCCGGCGCATTGGCGCTGCTCGCTCTTGGCGCCGTTGCCTTTCTTGTTATCCGCCGCAGAAGCCGTACGGATCAGCCGTTGGAGGAAGCAATCGATGATATGCCTGCTCCGCAGTTGAGCGAAATCCCGGATATTCAGCGTGAAGATAGCGAAGAAGTCATTGTCCGCAAACAATTAGAGAAGCTGGCCCGCAGCAAGCCCGACGAATTTGTCACACTGCTGCGAACTTGGCTGGCTGAGGATTAGGAGTGAACAACAGATGGTTCGCGGAACGAAAGAACTGACGGGCAGACAAAAAGCGGCAATTCTGCTGATCACGCTTGGTCCAGAGGTATCCGCTCAAGTGTTTAAAAACTTGCGTGAAGACGAGATCGAACAGCTGACCTTGGAAATTGCCAATGTGCGAAAGGTAGACAACCTGGAAAAAGAAAAGGTATTGGCAGAATTTCATCAGATAGCCGTAGCGAATGAAGTGATCGCCCAAGGCGGGATCACCTACGCCAAGGAAATTCTGGAGAAAGCGCTGGGTGCATCCAAGGCGATCGATATCATCAACCGCCTGACCGCAAATTTGCAGGTGCGTCCGTTCGATTTTGCCCGCAAAGCCGACGCCAGCCAAATTTACAACTTTATTCAAAATGAACACTCGCAGACGATTGCACTGGTCTTGTCCTACCTGGACCCGGAGCAGGCAGCGATGATCCTGTCGGCGCTCCCGCAGGATCGGCAAGCAGACGTGGCAAAGCGCATCGCCATGATGGACAGCACATCTCCCGAGGTGATTGCCCAGGTAGAGCAGGTGCTGGAACAGAAGCTGTCAGCCACCGTCAGCCACGATTACACGCAGGCAGGCGGCATAGAGGCAATCGTCAAGGTCCTCAACGGAGTAGACCGAAGTACCGAGCGCACGATCCTTGACTCTCTGGAAATCCAGGATCCTGAGTTGGCAGAAGAAATCAAGAAGCGCATGTTTGTCTTTGAAGATATCGCTACCCTTGACAACCGCTCCATCCAGCGGGTCATCCGGGATGTCGACGGCGCCGATTTGCAATTGGCGCTGAAAGTGTCCAGCGAAGAAGTGAAAGAGACGATTTTCCGGAATATGTCCAAACGGATGGCCGAGACGTTCAAGGAAGAAATGGAATTTATGGGGCCTGTCCGTTTGCGGGATGTTGAAGAGGCTCAGTCGCGGATCGTCGCGACCATTCGCCGCCTAGAAGAGGCGGGTGAGATCATCATCGCCCGCGGCGGAGGGGATGATATCATTGTCTAGGATTATCAAAGCTTCGGGATATTTGCCTTCTTCTGAAAAAATCGCCCTTTCCGTAACCGCTCCGACATTAAAGACGGAACAAGTTCAGGAAAGGTTGCAGGAAAATCAAAAAATTTTTTTAGAAGCCAAAAAAGAAGCGGACGCCATCATTCGCGACGCGGAAGAAACTGCGGAAAAGCTGCTGGCGGAAGCTGCCAGGCAGGCAGAGCTGCAGCGCGAACAGGCGGAAAAGGAAATCGCCCAATGGCGAGAAGAACGCTTGCAGGAAATAGAGGAGATCGCCCGGCAGCGCTATGAGCAGGCGCAGCAGGAAGGGTTTGCTGCCGGACACGAGGCCGGCAAGCAAGCTGCCTTGGATGAAGAGCGGGAGCGGGTTGAACGGGCAGGCCGGCTGTTGGAGCAGGCACAGAGCGAAAAACAGCGCATGATCAACGAAGCGGAGCCGTTTCTCGTCGGTCTCAGCACCGAGATCGCCAGGAAGATCATCGGCAAGGAGCTGGCTGCCGCGCCCGAGCAGGTGCTGGCGATGGTTGCCGAGGTTCTGCGCCGCTCTCGCGTGCATGGCGAGATTACCGTTTGCGTCAACCACCGCTTCTACGATTTAGTCGCGGAAAATCGAGCCGAGCTGTTGGCGCTGTTGGACGGACAAGCCGAATTGTCGATCATCCCGGATTACTCCGTTCAGGACGAAGGGTGTGTCATCCGGACTCCGCTCGGCAGCGTGGATGCAAAAGTGGACACACAACTGAAGGAGATCAAGCAGGTTTTGCTGGAGATCGCGCGGGGAAGTGAAGCATATGAGGCTACTTGATCTCACGAAATACACGCAGGCCCTGCAGATGCTCGATCCGGTCCGCGTCAACGGAAAAGTGACCCAGGTCGTCGGATTGACTGTGGAAGCCCAGGGACCCGAGGCCAAGCTTGGCGAGATCTGTCTCATCTATCCGCAGCACAACCAGGAACCGCTGATCGCGGAAGTCGTCGGGTTTCGCGATCACAAGGTATTGCTAATGCCGCTCGGAGAGCTGTCGGCGATTGGCCCCGGATGCGACGTGGTCGCGACCGGCAAGCCGCTTTCGGTAAAAGTGGGACCGGAAATTCTCGGGACGGTGCTTGACGGTTTGGGACGTCCTTTGGACGGGACAAGCCTGCCGTCCGGCTTGGCGGTATATCCGACGAACAACTTGCCGCCCAATCCGCTGCAGCGCCCAAGGATTTCGGAGCCGCTGGGTGTTGGCGTTCGAGCCATCGACGGCCTCTTGTCCGTGGGGAAAGGCCAGCGGGTAGGAATTTTCGCCGGATCAGGCGTGGGAAAGAGTACGCTCCTCGGGATGATTGCCCGCAATACCAGTGCCGATATTAATGTCATCGGTCTGATTGGAGAGCGCGGACGGGAAGTGATGGAATTTATTCATCGCGACCTTGGCGAAGAAGGTTTGAAGCGGTCGATCGTTGTAGTCGCCACATCAGACCAGCCAGCCATGATCAGGATCAAGGGAGCGATGATCGCCACCTCCATCGCAGAGTATTTTCGCGATCGGGGTCTTAACGTGATGCTGATGATGGATTCCGTTACGCGTTTTGCGATGGCTCAGCGCGAGGTCGGCTTGGCGATTGGAGAACCGCCGGCAACCCGCGGATACACGCCGTCGGTATTTGCTCTGCTGCCGAAGCTGCTGGAGCGGGCCGGTACGGCGAAGAAAGGCAGCATCACCGCTTTTTACACCGTGCTGGTCGATTCGGACGACATGAATGATCCGATTGCCGACGCGGTTCGCGGAATTCTCGACGGCCATATCGTGCTCGACCGTAAAATTGCCCAAAAAGGGCAGTTTCCGGCCATAGATGTGCTGGCGAGCGTAAGCCGTGTGATGAATGAGATCTGTACCGACGAACACCTGGCAGCGGCCCGCCGGTTGAAGCAGCTGCTGGCAACATACCGGGAGTCAGAGGACTTGATCAATATTGGCGCGTACAAACTGGGGACGAATCGGGAAATTGACGAGGCGATTCGCAGCCGTGAGCTGATTCACCAGTTTGCCGTACAGGGGACGCACGAGCCGGCGGAGCTTTCAACAAGCGTTAGCGAGCTGATTGCAAAATTTGGGGGTGGGCACAGATGAGTACATTTCGCTTCCAACTGCAAAAAATCGTCGATTTGAAGGAAAAAGAGAAGGAACAGGCTGAGTGGGCGTTTGGCCTCTCCCAGCAGCGCAAGGCGGAAGAAGAGCAAAAGCTGATGCAGCTTGACCAGCATCGCGAAGAAGTGACCCAGTCGTTGTTTGAGTTGCAGCATCAGTCCTGCAGTGCAGCCGAATTGATGGAGATCGCCCGCTACCGGCATTCGGTGGAGAGGGCGATTGCAACGCAGCAGAAGACCTTGTTCGGTTGTGAGCAGGAGTTGGAACGCTGCAAGCGCAGGTTGACCTACCACATGCAGGAGTCCAAATTATGGGAGCGAATGCGTGAGAGGGCCAAGGAGCAATTTGAAGACAGCGAGCGAAAGCGGGAGCAGAAAGAGCTGGACGAAATGGGCGTAGCCCGCTACATCCAGCGAGTGAAGCAAGCCTGAAGGGAGGTTCCCCATGGAAGAGATCCAGGAAGAGAGAGCGTATAGCAAATGGGAATGGTTTTTTTACATGTTGATCATACCGGCGCTCTTTGCCAGCCTTCTGGGCGGAGTTCTCCTGAGCCTGCTCGGCGTAGACGTCGTCGGAAAACTGACTTCCGCGGCGAAAGCGATCCCGTACGTCGGACAGCTTGCAGGCGGCGAGAAAAAAAGCGGCAGCGATCCAGCTGCACCGCCGGCAAATCCACAGGAAAAGCCGCTTCAGACAAAGCAGGCCGAAACGAACCAGACAATCGAACAATTGAAATCAGCAGCGGCTGAAAAAGACACGACAATCCAGGCCATGCAGAAACAGGTGGACGACCTGAAACGGGAATTGGACGACAAACGGGCAGACGAAGAGGCGAGGCAGAAACAGTATCAGGATCTGGCCAAGGTCTACACCTCGATGTCGTCGCGCAATGCCGCCTCGATCGTAGGGAACTTGTCCGACCAGGAAGCCGTCGCCGTGCTGGGCAAGATGAAACCCGAACAGCAGGCTGACATCCTGGCCAAAATGGATCCGAAAAAGGCCGCCGATATTTCGATTCTGCTAAAGGACACGACAGTCAACAAGGATGAAGACATCGCCGCCCTGCAGCAGCGCGTACAAGCCTTAACCGGCGAATTGGCTGCGGCTCGCAAGGATTCGGCTACCCTCGAGTCGCTGATCAGCAGCTTTTCCCAGATGAACGCAGACGACGCAGGCAACATTTTGCAAAGCATGGCCGCATCCGATCGAAAAAAAGTGATTTCCATCCTTGCCGGCATGGAAAGCGACAGGCGGGCGCAGATATTGGCTTCGCTGTCCAAGAAAGACGAGGCGCTGGCCGCTCGTTTAACTGGCGAGTTGCTCCGATAACCGGTATGATCCGCTTATCGTTTACATAGCAACTATTCTTTGTCAAATACGAGGAGGTGACGAAATGAATGTCATGATGACGACGCCGGCGGTGCCAGGCACAGTGCCGGGACTCCCTGGAGAAAAGGGACAAGCCTCGACTCCGACAGATCTGCTCGGGATGCTTTTTGCCCTGCAGCTCGGCAGTGCGCTCCAGAATACGGACGAAACAGGCCGGACCAGTGAGCTTTTGCCGCTGCAGGACGAGCCCGGCGAAGAGCAGATGGAAATGCTGCTGGCTCTGCTGCAGCAGTCGCTTGCGGGTGGACAGGTAAACCTGAATGACGATTTGCAGCCGTTTATGGATGCGGCGAATCTGCAGCCGCTTCAGCAAGCGGATCTCGCAGGAGGACAGCAGGCGGCAACTCTCTCCGTTTCCCCGGAGCAGCTGCTTCCATTGTTCAAGGCCGGTGAGCAGCCGGGACAGCAAAGTGCGTACGCACAAGTCCTTCAGCTTCTGCAAGCCTCGGCCAAGGAGGGGCAGTCCGTTCAGCTGAGCCCAAACCTGACGGGGACAGACCAGCTGAAGTTATTGCTGAGTCAATTAGGGCTTGAAGGGAACAAAAGCGAAACGGATGGCAGCCAGGTTCCGACCGTGAAGCAGACCGGTTCCAAAGGATCGGGATATCAGCCGTTCATGACACAGGCCATGGCTGGGACGACGGCCCCTATTCAACCGATGCGGGTTAATCAGGCCTTGCTCAGCTATCAAGCCCAGGCAGCGGTGCAAGTCCGCCAACCTGCAGTCAATGTGACCCAGGCGGGCGGAGAACTGGCAAATTTGGATCCTAAGCTGGCAGAACAGCCTGACAGCAGCGCTATTCCGGTGCCCGCTGCACCTTCCCCGGCTAGTGTGGGAACGCAGTTTGCGTCAGGTGCGGCAAGCAACGGGGCAGCCGTCTATCAGACACGGGGTGACCACCTTGCCCAGGACGTCAGCAGCCTGTTTGTCAAACAGATGAAGCTGGAGAACCAAGATGGCATTTCTCATGCGAAGCTGCTGTTGTTCCCGCGCTCATTGGGACAGGTGGACGTAAGAATCGTCGTTCACAACGGATTGATATCGGCTCAGTTCCTGGCTGATTCGAAAGCGGGGAAAGACTTGCTGGACAACCAGCTGCCGCAGCTTCGGGCAGCATTGGTGCAGCAGGGATTGCAGGTGGATCGCCTGGAGGTATTGCAGCAACAGCAACAGCAACAGCAACAGCCGTCATACGACTTCCAGCAGCAGGAGGGCCGCCGCCAGCAGACACCGGAGCGGCAGAACCAGCAGCAGGAGGAAGAGACGGAAGCTTTTTCGCTCGACAGTCTGCTAGAGGAAGCCGATGACGCTTCGTCCGGGACTATGCGCAGGGTGTAAGGAGTTGTGCCGACATGAATCAATCGTTTCGCGTCGGGCAGGCGTACTATCCATCAAAGCCGGGTGGAATCGGCAATCAGCCAAATCCGGCCGCTGCTGTCACAAAGCCCTTTCAACATTGGCTGGATGAGACACTCCAGCAAAACACGGCAGCTGCAGTCGAAGGACCAAAGTTGTCGTTTAGCCATCACGCATTAAACCGATTGCAGGAACGCGGCATACACCTGGCGGATGAAGAAGTGGCCAGGCTGGAAGGAGCTGTTCAGCGGGCTGCAGCGAAGGGGGCCAAAGACGCCCTCGTCTTGATGGACAATGTCGCATACGTCGTCAACATCAGGAGTCGCAAAGTGGTGACGGCACTCGATCAGGCACATATGAAGGAAAACGTCTTTACCAATATTGACAGTGCAGTATTTGCATAAATGGGCCGGCCCTCATCGAGGAAGCCCGCGGTTGCGGACTGACTGAAGCAACCGTCATAACAGTATAAGGGGGTAGTAAACATGCTTCGTTCTTTGTATTCAGGAGTTTCCGGGATGCGCGGCTTTCAAACCAAGCTGGATGTGATCGGTAACAATATCGCCAACGTCAACACGGTCGGGTTCAAGAAGAGCCGGGTGATGTTCCAGGATATCTTAAGCCAAAATATCTCCGGTGCAACCGCGCCGACTGATGACGGTATTGGCGGTGTCAACCCACGCCAGGTCGGCTTGGGTTCGACCGTGGCAGCCATCGACGTCGTCCATTCGCCAGGAAGTCCGATGATGACCAACCTGATTTCCGATTTGGCGATTGAAGGCGATGGCTTTTTCATCGTCAGCCCCACACAGGATGGAGAACCATTCTATTTGACTCGGGCCGGCAACTTTACGCGGGATGCCAATGGATTTTTGGTCACCTCGCAGGGGTATTACGTGATGGATGACAGCGGATCCGGACCGATTGAGATTCCGCGCGACCAGTATGTGTCATACTCCATCGGCAAAAACGGGGTTGTCACCGGGACGACTCCGGAAGGAACCAATGAAGAGATCGGCACGATTGGCGTAGGAGTCGTCAGCAATCCAGGCGGCTTGAAGAAGGTGGGCAATTCCTTGTTCGAATTGACGCCGAATGCGCATCCGGACGGAGAGTTCGAAGTGACAACTCCGGCTGAGGCGAACTCCTCGATCATTTCTGGCCAGCTTGAGATGTCCAACGTCGATCTGACGGAAGAGTTTACCGAAATGATCGTCGCTCAGCGCGGCTTCCAAGCCAACTCGCGAATCATCACCACGTCCGACAGTATCTTGGAAGAAGTCGTCAACCTGAAGCGGTAATAGCTAACAAGGGTGGAGATGGGAGCGGGCGGGAAGCTCGCCCCTCCTGACTGCCATCTTTTAGGGGGATATTTGATGGTTTTCCTGACCCGTTTTAACGGAACAACGTTTTACCTCAATATCACTCACATCGAGTCAGTTGAGTCAACTCCTGATACGGTCATTACCCTGACCAGCGGGAAAAAATACATCGTCAAAGAGGCTGCCGAGGAGATAGCCGCGCGTATCACTTCGTTTTATCAGGCGGTTCCGATGGCCTCTACGGTTTCGCGGTCGACGAGCGAATCAGATGAATAGCGGGAGGCTACCCATGTTTCAAAACCGGTTATTTAATATGGCGCTTATCATTATTATTGCAATTACTTTGCTCGGCGTGGTCAGTTTTGTCTTATGGCAAACGTATTACGCTTCTCCGGCAGATGCCAAAGAGACGACGGCTTTAACTGCCGATGAAATGCTGAAATACACGGTAGACACGGATGAAATCACCACCAATTTGTTGACAAACAACTTTATTGTCGTACGTTTCAGCATTACGGCAGACAGCAAATCCGCCAAGGAAGAGCTGGAGAAACGGAAACCCCAGGTGTTGAATATCATCAATAAAACACTAGCGGGACTGACTCCGGAAGACCTCAAGGGAACAGAGGGTCTGAACAAACTGGAAGCCAAGATCATGAATGAGATTAGCGCGATCATGCAAGACGGCAAGATTTTGCAAGTCATCACAACCGTGAAAAAAATGACCTAGCGTTTTCGCAGGGTTTACGATAAAGGAGGTGACCGCTATGGCCGAGGTTCTCTCACAGAATGAGATTGATGCGCTGTTGGCTGCTCTGTCTTCGGGGGAGATGGATGCGAATGAATTGAAAAAGGAAGAGAGCGAACGGAAAGTCAGGGTGTATGACTTCAAACGGGCGCTGCGTTTTTCCAAAGACCAGATTCGCGCACTGACGCGCATACATGAGAATTACGCCAGATTGCTTACAACCTACTTCTCAGCGCAGCTCAGAACCTTTGTGCAGATTCATGTCGCCTCTGTTGATCAATTACCATACGACGAGTTTATCCGCTCCATTCCCAAAATGACCATTCTCAACATTTTTGAAGCCCCTCCGCTTGAAGGGCGAATGGTGATGGAGGTAAATCCCAACGTCGCGTATGCCATGCTTGATCGTCTGCTCGGGGGGCAGGGAAACATCCCGGTCAAAACAGGGGCGCTGACGGAAATTGAGTCGACTGTCATGGAACGAATCTTCAGGAATGCCCTGGAAAGTTTTTCAGAAGCGTGGAAACAGGTAACAGACCTGGAGCCCTACTTGGATATGATGGAGATGAATCCGCAGTTCATGCAAATCGTCTCCCCGAATGAAATCGTCGCCGTGATCTCCTTCAGCACCAAAATTGGCGATACCACCGGCATGATCAACTTGTGTCTGCCGCACGTGGTTCTTGAGCAAATCATGCCAAAGCTGTCCGGGCAGTACTGGTTTTCCTCACGCAAGACGCCTAATGAGGGGGCGCAGCGGATTTTGGAAGAGCGGGTCAAAACGGCCAAGCTCCCACTAATCGCAGAAATCGGTACCGCGACCATCAGTGTCGGGGAACTGCTTCACCTGAACAAAGGGGACGTTATCCAATTAGACCAGTCTATCGATCAAAAGCTGAACGTCCTCGTCGGCAGCACCGTCAAGTTTCGCGGTCAGGCCGGAACCATGAAGGGCAGGATCGCTGTTCAGATCGACGAAGTCGTGGAGCAAAGGGAGGAACATGATGAGTAAAGATATGTTGTCGCAGGACGAAATTGATGCGCTGCTTCGCGCCAGCAACTCATCAGCAGATGAAGAACCTGGAGATGGCCTGGATGTGTCAGAACTGCTTACGCCATTGGAGCAGGATGCACTGGGTGAAATCGGGAACATTTCGCTGGGCAGTGCGGCAACCGCACTTTCCACATTGCTGAGCCAAAAGGTTGACATTACGACTCCGACGGTCTCCGCCATACGCAAAAGCGAATTGAGCGCCGAATTTCCGCAGCCGCATGTGTCTGTTCACGTGAAATACACAGATGGTTTCCAGGGAGTCAATGTGCTGGTCTTTCAGATGGTTGATGCCGCTATTATTGCCGACCTGATGATGGGCGGTGTCGGGGACCCGAATGCAATTGAATTTACCGATATCCAGATCAGCGCGGTTCAGGAAGCGATGAACCAAATGATGGGTTCGGCGGCGACCTCGATGTCGACGATGTTCAATCAGTTTGTCAACATTTCGCCGCCAAGCGTCGACATTATGGACTTGGCGCAAGGGAGCGGCGCCGAAGTCATCCCTGATGAAGATACACTGATCAAGGTCTCCTTCCGCCTGAAAGTGGGAGATTTGATCGATTCCCAAATCATGCAGCTCATCCCGGTCCAATTTGCCAAGCAAATGATCGATCGGCTGATGGGAGCCGGGGATGATTCGACAGAGACCGCACAACTGGCCAGCCCAACTGTAACGTACGATCCGGCACCGGTTGCCGCTGCTGCTGCGTTTGCGGAGCCGGCAATCCCGGCAGCGCAACAACCGCCTGCTGCAGGACTGTACAGCCAGCCGGCACCGCAGATGCCGCCAATGGCTCCTTCAGCACCGGCAGGGATTCCCGCTTATGGGCATACGCCGCAGCACATCGGGGGATTTAGCTCTTACGGGAACGCTACGGCAAATGTTCGTCCGGCGGAATTTATGCCGCTGACGCCAAGTCCGGCAACCTTGACGGAGGACAATCTGGGGCTTTTGCTGGATATTCCGTTAAAGGTGACGGTTGAACTGGGCAGGACCAAGAAATTGATCAAGGAGATCCTGGAGCTGTCTTCCGGTTCCATTATCGAATTGGACAAGCTTGCCGGTGAACCGGTTGATATCTTAGTCAACAACAAGCTGATCGCCAAAGGCGAGGTCGTGGTGATCGACGAAAATTTTGGCGTACGGGTCACAGATATTATCAGTCAATGGGATCGCGTCCAAAAACTGCAATAATCTTTCATAAACAAGGAGGAAACGAAAATGTCCAACAAAGTGTTGGTTGTGGATGACGCTGCTTTCATGAGGATGATGATCAAGGAAATCTTGACGAAGAACGGCTTTACGGTCGTCGGAGAAGCGAGCGACGGCGCACAGGCCGTGGAAAAGTACAAGGAGCTCGGCCCTGATCTGGTGACGATGGATATTACCATGCCGGAGATGGATGGAATTGCCGCGCTCAAGGAGATCAAGAAGCTGGATCCTAACGCCCGGATCATCATGTGCTCCGCAATGGGTCAACAGGCAATGGTAATCGACGCCATCCAGGCGGGGGCAAAAGACTTTATCGTCAAACCGTTCCAAGCCGACCGCGTAATCGAAGCGATCAAGAAGACGCTGGGTTGACACGATGATGTTTCACTGCAGAAAGGCAATGCTGGCAGGTTTATGCGGCATCTTGCTCTTGCTGTTTGGCTGTCTGCCCGCTGCCGTCCACGCTGAAAGCACAGGCAATGATACGACTGTGATGGAAGAGTTCGACAAATCGGGCAGCTTGACGCCGCAAACGGAGAGCAATTTGCCTACGGCAACAGAATCGGCAGACAACTTTGCCCCCAGCGGATGGAAGATTCTCCTGCAGATCCTGTTTTCCTTAGGGGTCATCATCGTGCTCATTTACCTGCTGCTGCGGTTTCTCAAGCATCAACAGATGGGGAGTATGGGCAGAGGGCCGTTTAAAGTCATCGGGGCCATACCGCTGGGAAGTGGTAAATCAGTACAGTGCGTCATGATCGGCGACTCTCTTTACGTATTGGGGGTTGGCGAGAACATTCAGTTGCTGCGCCACATACCGGCAGGGGACGAACTTGACTCGATTTTCCAAGAAGTTGAAATGCAACCGCTGGCTGCGAAGGGATTGGCCGGATGGCTGTCTGAACTTAGGTCCGGTAAAAAGGCAGGGGTACAGGGAGAGCTGTTCGAAAACGAAACAGGTTCTTTTGATCAGACACTGGAAAAACAGTTGAATGCCTTGCAGGAATTAAACAGCAAATCGGCTTTGTGGGAAGGCGATCAGCGGCAAAAGGGGAACAGAGATGAATAAGCGTTTGTCCATTCTACTTATCCTTTTTCTGTTAGTCATGCTCCCAGCGCAGGTGCACGCTGCACCAGAGCTTTCCGCTGTGCCGGGAATCGACATCAAAATCGGCGGAGGGGATCCCGGCAGTCCGTCGGAGACCGCCACGACTGTACAGCTGCTTTTGATTCTGACAGTCCTTTCCGTGGCTCCCGCGATTTTGCTGCTCGCGACCAGCTTTACGCGCATTGTCATCGTCCTGTCATTTGTCCGCAATGCGCTTGCCACTCAGCAGATGCCGCCGAATCAGGTGCTGATCGGGCTCGCTCTGTTTCTGACCTTTTTCATCATGGCTCCGACCTTTTCCGCGGTGAATGAAACGGCGGTCCAACCGTTTTTGCAAGGCCAGATTTCACAGCAGCAGGCACTGAGTCAGGCAGTCATTCCCTTTAAGGAATTTATGGCGAAGCAGACGAGGGCTAAGGATTTGGCACTGTTTCTCGATTACATGAAGGCAGAGCGGCCGACGAGTGTCCAAGACATTCCGCTGACCGCACTCGTTCCAGCCTACGCCATCTCCGAGTTGAAGACAGCTTTTCAGATCGGGTTTATGCTGTTTATCCCGTTTCTTGTCATCGACATGGTGGTGTCAAGCATCCTGATGGGGATGGGAATGATGATGCTTCCGCCAGTCATGATTTCGCTTCCGTTTAAAATTCTTCTATTTATTATGGTCGACGGTTGGCATCTGGTTGTGAAATCGCTTCTGGCCAGCTACTAGGCCGGTTGAACAGGCGAAGGAGGGCGAAATGAGTACAGAATTGATATTGCAGATAGCCCAGGGAGCCGTTTCCACCATCTTGATGGTCACCGCTCCGGCGCTGGGGATTGGCTTGGTCGTCGGATTGCTGGTCAGTATTTTTCAGGCGACCACGCAAATTCAGGAACAGACGCTTGCCTTCATCCCGAAGATTGTCGCGGTCATGCTGGCCCTGCTCGTATTTGCTCCGTGGATGTTGAAAACTCTCGTTGAGTTTACAATGAGCATCTACGGAAATTTACACCGATTTGTGGGATAGCATATGGAGTTGATTCAGCAGCAATTATCCGTTTTTTTACTCGTGTTTGTCCGCTTGACCGCTTTTTTCGTCTCGGCGCCGGTATTTTCTTTCCGTGGCGTGCCCAATCAGTTTAAAATCGGCCTGGCGCTTGCAACAGCTTTTATCAGCTACTCGCTCGTACCTTATACCGGTCCGATCCCGCTGGACTTGGGCTTTGTCCTTTACGCTGTCAAGGAAGCGCTGGTCGGCCTGCTGCTGGGAACGATCCTGCAGCTGTTGTTTTACGCCGTTCAGGTTGCCGGCGGGATGATCGATATGCAGCTCGGCCTTGCGCTGGCCAACGTGATCGATCCGCGAACGGGCGCTTACGTGCCGCTTACCGGCAGTTTTAAAAACGTCTTGGCCACCTTGTTTTTGCTTGCGACGAATGGCCATCACATGATCATTCGCGGCATACTCGCCAGCTATCAGGCGGTTCCGATCGACCGGGCGTGGCTTTCGTTTGGCAGCGAGTCGCTCGTTCAACTGGTCCTAAAGGTATTTTCCTACATGTTCATGAGCGGCTTCATGATGGCCGCGCCAGTCGTCGTGGCAATTTTTCTCGTAGATCTCTCTCTTGGTATTATCGCCAAAACCGTGCCGCAGTTTAATATCTTTGTGGTCGGTTTGCCAATAAAAATTGTCTCTGGCCTGCTCATCCTGTTTATCGTCCTGCCCGGTTTCTTCTACGTCTTGAGCGGATTGTTCGGAAAGATGTTTGCCGCGATGTCCGACATGATGAAGCTCCTGGGAGGCACGTGATGAGACAGACAAACATGCTGTTTCCAATCGACCTGCAGTACTTTAACGGCGAAAAGACGGAAAAGGCGACGCCGCGAAAAAAGCAGGATGCGCGAAAAAAAGGCCAGGTGGCAAAAAGCTCTGAGCTGTCGCCGGCGATCACGCTTGTCATGACGTTTTTTCTGTTGCTGATGTCAGGCTCGTGGATGTTGGAAGTGTTCCAGAGCATTCTCCGCCAGTCGCTTATGACCTACACGCTGTGGGAGGTAAACGAGGAGAATCTGAAGGTCATGATCCAGCAGGTTGCCTTTGCAGGAGGGAAGATCGCAGCTCCGGTATTGGGCGTCATCTTCATCTCGGCGGTAATGACCAATTACTTGCAGGTAGGCAATCTGTTCACCGTCGAACCGATCAAGCCAAAGCTGGAAAAGATCAATCCGATCAAAGGCTTCAAGCGCATCTTTTCTCTGCGCAGCCTGGTAGAACTGGCCAAGTCCCTGCTTAAGATCAGTACCGGTTTGTACATCGCTTACGTCATCCTGCTGGCAGCCAAGGACGAGTTGATCAAACTGCCGATGAAGACAGTGGAAATCGTGCTCTCCTTTACCGCCGGACAGGCTGTCAAGCTGGGGCTGATGATCGGTGTTCTGCTGCTGGTCTGGGCGTGTTTTGACTACCTGTATCAGCGGTACGAATACGAAAAGAACCTGCGGATGTCCAAGCAAGACATTAAAGACGAGTATAAGAAGACGGAAGGGGACCCGCTGATCAAAAGCAAGATCAGGGAGCGCCAACGTCAGATGGCGATGCGCCGGATGATGCAGGAATTGCCCAAGGCGGATGTCGTGATTACCAACCCGACGCACTTCGCTGTGGCGATCAAGTACGAGGCGGCCCAGATGAGCGCGCCGACTGTGATTGCCAAGGGGCAGGACTACCTGGCATTAAAAATCAAGCAGATCGCCAAGGAAAACAGGATCGTAGTCATGGAAAACAAGCCACTTGCCAGAGCGCTGTACAGCCAAGTGGAGATCGGCCAGCAAATTCCCGAGGAACTGTTCAAAGCAGTAGCAGAAGTGCTGGCATACGTGTACAAGCTGCAAGGAAAGGCAGCAAGAAGAAGATAGAGAACGAAAGGAAGAGACGACGTGGGAAGCAAGCTGAAAGAATTTGGAGTCATATTCTTCGTCATCAGCATCGTGGTCGCAATGGTCATCCCTTTGCCTGCGGCGCTGCTGGACGTTCTTCTGGTGATGAATATCTCTCTCGCTCTGGTCATCCTGCTCGTCTCGATGAACACCAAGGAAGCGCTGCAATTCTCCATCTTTCCGACGATGCTGTTGATCACGACACTGTTTCGTCTGGCCCTGAACGTATCGACTACCCGGAATATCCTCAATGAAGGGAAAAGCGGGAAAGTCATCGAAGCGTTCGGCAGTTTTGTCGTAGGCGGCAACGAAGTAGTGGGTTTTGTCGTGTTTCTGATCTTGATTGTGATCCAATTCATCGTCATCACCAAGGGGTCGGAGAGGGTCGCGGAGGTTGCAGCCCGCTTTACGCTGGATGCGATGCCAGGGAAGCAGATGAGCATTGACGCCGACCTGAATGCCGGGATGATCTCGGAAGGGGAAGCGCGCAGCCGCCGCCAAAAAATCGAGCGGGAAGCAGATTTCTACGGAGCCATGGATGGCGCGAGCAAGTTTGTAAAAGGGGACGCCATTGCGGGAATCATCATTTTTATTATCAACGTATTGGGCGGCTTCATCATTGGGATGGCCATCCACGGCATGGACTTTGCCACTTCGCTCAAGACCTTTACCAAGCTATCGATCGGCGACGCGCTGGTCGCACAAATTCCGGCTTTGCTGATCTCGACTGCAACCGGCATCATCGTGACCCGGGCCGCTTCGGAAGGCGGACTCGGCGACGATATCACGGCGCAATTGTTTGCATACCCCAGGCTGCTCTACATCGTTGCAGGGGTGATCGCGCTGCTTGGCATCGTCACGCCGATCGGTCCGTTGTCGACCATCCCGGTCGGACTGCTGCTGGCTTTTCTCGGCTGGCAGCTTGACCGGAGCAGAAAGACGCAGATGGTGGAGACGGCGCTGCAGGAGGAAGAACAGCAAATTGAGGAAGTTCGCAGTCCGGAAAGCGTCGTCAGTCTGCTGCAGGTCGATCCGATTGAGTTTGAATTTGGCTACGGATTGATTCCATTGGCGGATTCGAAGCAGGGCGGGGACCTGCTCGACCGGGTGATCATGATCCGCCGCCAGTGCGCCCTCGAACTGGGAATCGTGGTTCCGGTCATCCGCATCCGCGACAACATTCAGCTTCGCCCGAATGAGTACGTGATCAAAATCAAAGGGAATCAGGTGGCGGCGGGCGAAATTCTGCTCGATCACTACCTCGCGATGAACCCGGGTTTTGAGGATGATGCGGTTGTCGGAATAGAAACAACGGAGCCCGCGTTTGGACTGCCGGCATTATGGGTAACAGAAGAAAATAAGGAGATTGCCGAACTTTCCGGCTACACGGTAGTCGACCCGCCGTCCGTGGTTGCGACACACCTGACCGAAGTGATCAAACGCCATGCTCACGAACTGCTCGGACGCCAGGAGACCCGCACGTTGATCGACAACATCAGGGAAACCAGTCCCGTACTGGTCGACGAATTAATTCCGGGACTCCTGTCGATTGGCGAGGTACAAAAAGTCCTGCAGAAGCTCTTGAAGGAAAAAGTGTCGATTCGAAATCTGCCGGCTATCTTGGAGGTGTTGGCTGACCACGCCATTTACACCAAAGACCCGGAAGTTCTGACGGAGTACGTGAGGCAGGGCATATCCAGACAGATCACCCAACAGTATACGGAGCCAGGCCAACCGCTTCGCGTCATTACGGCTGGACCGTCGCTGGAGAAGGCGATATCGGAGAGAATCGAGCAAACGGAACAGGGAAGCTACCTGGCGATGGATCCCGAAACCTCACAGCGGATTTATCACAGCATGTCAGAGGAGATCAGCAGAATGGTCAATTCCGGGCAGCAGCCGATCGTCTTGGCTTCGCCGGCCATCCGCATGTATCTGCGGCAGCTGATGGAGCGAATGATGCCCGATATCCCTGTGATCTCTTACAACGAGCTTGAACCCCATATTGAAGTACAAAGCGTAGGGATGGTGAACTTGTCATGAGGGTAAAGCGGTATGTTGTCGATTCAATGCCGGACGCTTTGGAACAGATCAAGGTCGACTTTGGGAAGGACGCGATTATCCTGGGCACCAAACCGGTGAAGACCAGGGGGTTCCTCGGATTTTTTGGCAAGGAAAAGATTGAGGTGATCGCAGCCGTCGAACCCAATCAGAACGAGCAGAGACAGCCTAGCGAGGCAGCCAGGAGTGCGCCAGCGCCTGCAGCGACAGCGGTGCCGATGGCTGCGGCCAGGCAAGCATACGGGCGGGGCGGCACCTCGGTGGCGGAACCGCCCAGGGTGCAGAACCCAGTCCAGGCCGGACGCAAGCCGGAACCGGTCCCGGTGAAACCGCAAAGCGAGGAGTTGGTCAGCGAACTTCGCCAGATGCGCTCTTTATTCCAAAAAATGCTATTCCAGGAGGAAGCAAGCAGCACGCTGCCATCGGCTTTTCTCGACGTCAGGAATCGTTTGCTGAATCAGGAGGTAGAGCGCGAGATCGTTGCAGAACTCATGACCCGGCTTTTGGGGCAGTTTGCCGATCCGGTTGCGGCAAGCCGGACTGAGGTATTTGCCCGTGCCGCGGAGCTGCTGAAGCAAATGCTCGACAACAGTATGGCCAGGTCGCGGACGATCCCCCGGGCTGTCAAATACGCTTTCTTCTTTGGACCGACAGGGGTGGGCAAGACGACGACCATCGCCAAGCTGGCTGCGGAGGCCATGCTCAAGGAAAGGCGCAGGGTTGGCTTTATCACCTCTGACACCTATCGGATTGCAGCAGTGGAGCAGTTGAAGACTTATGCGAACATCCTCAACGCGCCGCTGGAGGTTGTCTTCACTCCGGAAGAGATAGACGCGGCAAAGGACAGGCTCGGCGCCTGCGATCTGATCCTGGTAGACACAGCCGGACGCAACTACCGCAACGAAGAGTTTATCCGCGAGATCAAAGCGCTCTTGCGCCAGGGAGAACAGTGCGAACATTATCTGACGCTCAGTCTCGCCGCAAAATATGAGGATACGAAAGCGATCATCGAGAATTTTTCCGACGTTCCCGTCAGCAAAGTGATTTTTACGAAATCGGATGAAACCAACACGTACGGTTCGATCGTCAACGTCGCCTGTCGATTCCACCTTTCTCTTTCGTACATCACAACAGGTCAAAATGTGCCGGATGATATCGTCGAAGCTACATCGGAGGTCGTAGCCAACTACATTTTGGGAGACGATGCTGATGCATGATCAGGCCAAGCAGCTTCGCGAACGCCTTTTTCTGCGAGAGGGAATGCGCAAGACGCGGATCGTGACGATCACAAGCGGCAAGGGCGGGGTTGGCAAGTCAAACTTCACATTGAATTTCGCTTTGGGACTGAAAGCCCAAGGGCAAAAGGTGATGATCCTTGACGTCGATATCGGATTCGCCAATTTGGATGTCCTGATGGGGATATCCCCCAAGCACCATTTGCTTGATCTGCTGCAGCCGGATAAAACGGTCTGGGATGTCGTCGAACGCGGTCCGGACGGGTTGGAGTTCATCGCCGGCGGCTCCGGATTTACCCAATTAACGCAATTTGACGATGCGGATCTGTCCCGGTTTCTGGGCAAGATCAGCTCTCTGCAGGGGCATGTCGATACCGTCCTGCTCGATACCGGAGGTGGAATCACCAATGAGTCCTTGCAGTTTATGCTCTCTGCCGACGAAGTCCTGCTGGTTACGACACCTGAGCCGACCGCCATCATGGACGCTTATGCAGTGATCAAAATGATTCATTCCCACAACGCACAAATGCGGATTCGAATGGTGATCAATCGGGTCGCATCCGAACGGGAAGGCAAACAGACAGCCGACAAGCTGACCTTGGTCGCGCGTCAATTTCTCGGGATGGACGTAGAGACCTTGGGATACATAGCTGACGATATCCGGGTATCAAAAGCGGTAAAGCAGCAAACTCCGTTTTTCCTTCTCTACCCCCAGACACAAGCGTCTAAAAGCATCAGTTCGCTTGTTGACGCCTTTTTGCAGAAAGGGGCCGAAGGGGTGCAAGGAGAAGGAATAGGCGGGTTTTTAACCCGGATAACAAAATGGATTCGTAAGTGATGTGAACCGATAAGGAAGGGATTTGTCCGTCATGAAAAACATCCGTGTCCTCGTCGTTGACGACTCAGCCTTCATGCGTAAGGTTATAACCGACATCCTGGGCAATGATCCCGGCATCGAAGTGGTAGGCCAGGCCAGAAACGGCCGGGAGTGTCTGCAAAAAGTGAAAGAGCACTCGCCTGATGTCGTTACATTAGATATCGAAATGCCCGTGATGAATGGCCTGGAGACATTGGAAAAGCTGATGAGCCTCTCCCCGCTGCCGGTGATCATGCTGAGCAGCTTGACGACGGAAGGGGCGACAGCGACCGTTCAAGCACTGGAACTTGGGGCATTTGATTTTGTCGCCAAGCCGTCAGGCCCGATCTCACTTGATATACATAAAGTTGCAGATGAACTGATCGAACGGGTCAAGCTGGCGTCTGTCGCCAAGCGTAAACCGTGGCAGGTTCCGCTGCCCAAAGCGCCCAAGCTGTATACCCCTTTGCCCAACGTGAAGCCGGGCCGCAAAATCGTCGCCCTTGGCACGAGTACAGGCGGTCCCAAGGCACTGCAAAGTGTGCTCACGTCATTGCCCGCTTCTTTTCCAGCACCGATTCTGATCGTCCAGCATATGCCGCCAGGCTTCACCAAATCACTTGCGCAGCGTCTGGACGCACTGTCGGCGATTCGCGTCGTGGAGGCCGCAGAAGGAGACGAGATCCTTCCCGGGACCGCGTATATCGCTCCCGGAGGGTACCACCTGCAGGTGAGAGAAAATGACGATGGCAGATTGTACGCCAGCTTGAATCAAAGCGAACCGCGTGGCGGGCTTCGCCCTGCTGTCGACGTGTTGTTTGAATCGGTTGGAAAGCTGCAAAACATAAAAAAGTGGGCGGTCATCATGACCGGAATGGGCAGCGACGGTACGAAGGGTTTAAAAATAATGAAAGAACAAGGAACGGTGACGAGCGTAATCGAAGCGGAATCCAGCTGTGTCGTGTTTGGAATGCCGCGATCAGCGATTCAGGCCGGCCTGGCGGACCAGATCGTCCCGCTGGAACAAATCGCTGAAACGCTTGTACGAATTGTGATCTGACCGCGGGAGGTGGAAGGTATGGATTTAAATCAATACCTGGATATGTTTATCGAGGAGTCAAAAGAACACCTGCAGGCGATTAACGCAAACCTGCTGCAGCTGGAAAACCAACCGGATGACGTAGCGATTGTCAATGAAATTTTCCGCTCTGCCCACACGTTGAAAGGGATGGCGGCTACGATGGGTTTTGAGGACATGGCAAGTCTGACGCACGAAGCGGAGAACGTTCTCGATCTGGTTCGCAACCACAAGCTGACGATCAACAGCAGCATCATGGACGTCATCTTTCAAAGTGTCGATTTGATAGAGACGATGGTGTACAACATCATTGACGGCGGTGACGGTTCGGCAGATGTATCTGAACCGGTGGCAAAGCTGCGGGCGATCGTCGCAGGCGACCTGCAGGCAATCGCAGGCGGCCCGTCTGAGGAGCCAAAACAATCCGGCGGCAAAGATTCTGCGGATTCGGCAGACGGCCTGCGCCATTACCAGCTGGACGACTACGCCGTCTCCGTGATGAAAGAGTCGCAAGCCAACGGTTACAACCTGTTTGGCATCCGCATCAGTCTGCGTGAGGATTGCGTGCTAAAAGCGGCCCGCGCCTATATGGTATTTGACCAATTGGAGAATAACGGGGAAGTGATCAAAGCGGTCCCATCCGTCGAGGAGATTGAAAATGAGCGCTTTGACACGTTTTTTGAGGTCGTGTACGTGTCGACGAAGACGGAAGCTGAGGTTCGCTCCCTGATCGAGGGCGTTTCCGAAATCAGCGATGTAGCGATTGAAGTAATCAAGCTGCCGAAGCAAACCGTTGAAGTTGTTAGCGCCGCCCAGGAGGTCGCGGCCTCCGCACCGGCATCACCCGACAAAAAACCTGCTGAAACCGGTACTGCTCCGGCGGTAAAACGGCAGGGCGGCAAGACGATCCGGGTGGATATCGAGCGGCTCGATATCTTGATGAATCTGTTTAGTGAGCTGGTCATCGACCGCGGAAGACTGGAACAGCTGGCCCGCGATTTAGGCAAGAGCGAGCTGCAGGAAACGGTAGAGCATATGAGCCGCATCAGCGGAGATCTGCAGAACATCATCTTGACGATGCGGATGGTGCCGGTAGAACAAGTGTTTAATCGCTTCCCTCGCATGGTACGCGACTTGGCGAAGGAATTGAACAAAAAGGTGAATTTGGAAATCGAGGGCGCGGAAACGGAGTTGGACCGTACCTTTATCGATGAAATCGCCGACCCGCTTGTCCATCTGCTACGCAACTCGATCGACCACGGCATCGAATCGCCGCAGGTTCGCCTCGCTTCCGGCAAGCCGGAGGAAGGAACCGTTGCTTTGAAGGCTTATCACAGCGGCAATTACGTGTTGATTGAGGTCAGCGACGACGGGGGCGGCATTCCCAGGGACAAGATTCTGAACAAGGCAATCGAACGGGGCATCATCACGCCGGCACAAGCGGAGGGCCTGAGTGACAAACAGGTGTTCGACTTCCTGTTCCACTCCGGGTTCAGCACGGCGGCAGTCGTCTCCGACATCTCCGGACGCGGCGTCGGCCTAGATGTCGTCAAGACGAAGATCGAATCGCTCGGCGGATCGGTCAGCGTAGACTCGAAGCTGGGGATGGGAACCACGTTCCTCATTCAATTGCCGCTGACCCTTTCGATCATCTCGGCCATGCTGGTACAAATCGGCGACGAAAAGTACGCGGTTCCGCTCAGTTCGATCATTGAGACTGCCGTATACCGCAAAGAGGAGATCATGATGGTTCACGGTCAAAAGGTGATTGATTTCCGCGGCAGGGTCGTACCGCTCGTCATGTTGAAGGAGATCTTCTCGATTCCGAACCCTGCCGAGACGGACGAAGTGTCCGTCGTCATCGTCCGGAAAGGAGATAAAATGGCCGGGATTGTCGTAGACTCCTTCATCGGACAGCAGGAAATCGTCTTGAAAACATTGGGCAAATACCTGACGAATGTATTTGCAATCTCAGGGGCGACCATTCTCGGTGACGGACAGGTCGCGCTGATCCTCGATTGCAATATGTTGATTAGATAAAGGGAGGGATTTTTCATGATCGAGCATAAAGAGCTTGAGGCAGAAGTGAAGGTCATCGTGTTCCGGCTGCGGGACGAAGAGTACGGAGTAGAGGTCAGCCAGGTGAACTCGATTGAGAAGCTGGAGCACATCACCCGTGTTCCGCGGACGCCAAAATTCGTCAAGGGCGTGATCAACCTGCGCGGCGTAGTCACGCCGATCATCGACTTGCGCAGCCGCTTCGGTCTTGAAGAGGGAGATTATACGGAGTCGACGAGGATTATCATCGTTGCATTCGGCGAACTGGAAGTAGGCTTAATCGTCGACGCCGCGAACGACGTCATTGACATACCGCAGAGCGCGATTGAACCGCCGCCTGAGGTCGTAGGCGGAGTGAAAGCCACTTATTTGCGCGGGGTAGCCAAACTGGACAAGCGCCTGTTGATCCTGCTTAACCTGGACAAGGTGCTCAACACCGATGAAATGAAACAGCTTGATGTTCTCGAGGTTTAAGTATGGCAAATCTTACGAAGCTTGACGCTTTTCAGCTAGACGTACTCCGCGAGGTAGGCAACATCGGTGCCGGTCACGCGGCTACGGCCTTATCGCAATTGATTCAGAAAAACATTGACATGAGAGTGCCGCAGGTTAACATCATTCCTTTTGACGAAATCGCCGAGTTCGTCGGAGGGCCCGAAGAAGTTGTCGTCTCGGTGTTTTTACGGGTGGAAGGGGACTGTCCGGGAAATATGTTTTTCATCATCGATCTGCCGTCCGCCCGCAATATGCTGACTGAGCTGCTCGGCCTGGAGCAAAAGGACGAAGAGGAGCCGATGTCGGAAATTGAGGTTTCCGCGCTTCGGGAGATCGGGAACATTCTGGCTGGTTCCTACCTGTCCTCCCTTGCCGATTTTACCCAACTGGCCATGCAGCCCTCTGTGCCGTCGCTGGCGATCGACATGGCCGGTGCGCTGCTTAGCCACGGGCTGACCCAGCTGGGACAGGTGGGGGATTACGCACTGACGATCGATACCTTGTTTTTTGAAGGCAGCGAGGCGGTTCAGGGCCATTTCTCGCTGATTCCCGATCCAGGATCTTTTGAAAAACTATTTACTTCATTAGGAGTTCCGTTCGATGGAAATTATTAAAATTGGCATGGCTGACCTGGGGGTGGCAAGACCGCCGAGCCGGCTGAGGACGACGGGCCTTGGTTCTTGCGTCGGTGTCGTACTTTACGACGAGAGGAACAAGGTCGCCGGCATGGCCCACGTGATGCTGCCCCACTCAACACTCGGCAAAACGGCTGCAACCAGCGTCGGAAAATATGCCGATACCGCGATTCCGGCGCTGATTGAGCAGATGGAAACAGCCGGAGCCCACCTTCGCCATACCGTAGCAAAGCTGGCTGGAGGGGCCCAGATGTTTTCCTTCCTCTCCGGCAGCGATACGATGCGGATTGGTCCGCGGAATGTCGACGCCTGCAAAGAGATGCTAGCGTTGAAAAACATACCGATTGTGGCAGAGGATACAGGCGGCAGCTTCGGCCGGACCATCGAATTGGATTCGCAAACCGGAATGCTGATGATCCGCACAGTAAATCAAGGAACGAAGGAAGTTTGAGCAATGATCAGATCTCTTTCTATCAATCTGTCACTTGGCCTCACTGCCTTTATCTTGACGTTCATATTTGCGCTCCCCGGCAATCTGCTCTCGGTTTCACTGGTGCGGGGCTGTTACGCGTTCGTCATCTTCTTTCTGGCTGCCTTTGTGGTGCGCTGGGCATTTCAGTTGATACTCGGGAAACCGCCGGAAGAGGAGAGCACCGGCAATCGCGTCGATCTGGTCACGCCTGACGAGGCAACACCAGACGAGGGCGGAGAGGGTCAACCGATGCCGGCGAATACGGAAACAGGTGAACCGGCACCGCAGCCCAAAGAAGGGGATGCTCAGTTTTCACCGCTGCTGATTCCGCGGCTGGAAAAGCAGGATGACGCTTACCGGACGTCCGATCTAGTCCATACCATTCGACGATTTTCTGATGAGTAAAGGTGGTGTTTTGCATGGCTCGCGCAAGTGTTCGTGACAAAGCCAAAGAGTTTGACAAGTGGGTTCTGTGGAAAGAGGAAGGCAGCAGGTCGGCTGAAGAAGAACTTGTCGAGCAGTTTTTGCCGCTGGTGGGCAAGGTAGCAAACCGATTGTCCATCGGGTTGCCGGCAAGCGTGGAAAAAGACGATCTCATCAGCTACGGCCGCTTCGGATTGCTGGATGCCCTGGCCAAATTTGACCATACCCGCGGCCTCCAGTTTGAAACCTATGCGATGTGGCGGATCCGCGGCGCGATGATTGACGGCTTGCGGGAGGCAGACTGGATCCCCCGAACGATTCGCGACAAGGCGAAGAAAATCGAGGAAGCCCACACGGTACTGGAACAAAGCTGCCTGAGGACACCGACCGATCAGGAAGTAAGCGAGTATCTTGGAATCACCGAAAAGGAGCTCAGGCAGGTCTACTACGACACTTCGATTTCGACGATGATCTCCATTGACGAAGCTGTAGGGGATGAAGACGAGCAAAAAACCGCCCGCCATACATACATTGTCGACGATACGACGCCGGGACCCGAGCGGGTGGCTGAACTGGGAAGTCTAAAGGAGGTGTTGTCCCGCTCGATAGACAAGCTGCCGGAAAAAGAGCGTCTAGTCGTATCCCTGTTTTATTTTGAGGAGTTGACACTTACTGAAATTGCTGAGGTAATGAATCTATCCCCATCACGAATCTCCCAATTGCATTCAAAAGCAGTCTCTCGTCTGCGTTCATCGCTGACACGGTGGAAAAGCCAATTGATGTAAGACATTACTTAACCTGGGAGGTAATGTATGGCACAGCAACCCTTTCAAATGGAAGTGCGCGTATCAGCCGACAAGCTTGCTGCTGACCTCATTTTGCGAGGAGATGGGAGCCATCTTTCACTCACTGCGAACCAGCTGATGACTGAGCTGCAGAAACATGAGGTCACGTACGGAATCTTGCAGGATGTGGTCGACCGAGTTTGCAACTCTCCACAGTCGTACATGGATATCCCTGTCACCGTAGCAGTCGGCAAACCGCCTGAGAATGGAGTAGACGCACAAGTAGAGTACACCTTTGAACAAAAGAAGGACGCCTCGAAACCGAAGGAGCTGGATGGCGGGCGTGTCGATTTTTACAACGTCACCCAGATCTCCAACATTGTCCGCGGGCAATTGCTGGCGCGGAAGCATCCGCCTACACCGGGGATCGACGGTATGGGTGTGGACGGAGCGCCGATTGCCGCAAAGGCGGGACGGGATCTCCCGCTGAAAGCAGGAAAAAACGTGTTGCTTGACCAAACCAAGACCTTGCTGTATGCGGCAATCGACGGACAGGCCTCCTTTTCAGAAGGCGGCAAATTAAATATTTTTCCCGTGTACGAAGTAAACGGCGACGTCGATTTTAGCGTGGGCAACATCGATTTTGTCGGCACTGTCGTCGTACGCGGCAATGTCCCCAGCGGATTTCGCATCAAAGCCTCAGGGGATATTCGCATTTATGGCAGCGTTGAAGGGGCAGAACTGGAGGCGGGCGGCTCCGTACACATTAAAAACGGAATTGCCGCGCAGGACAAAGGGCATGTCAACGCCGGATATGACGTCGTCGCTTCCTATATACAAAATGGCAACGTGACTGCCGGAAATGATATTACCGTAGCGCAGAGCATCATGTTTTCCCAGGTGCGGGCAGGCAGAAATGTCATCTGTACGTCGACAAAGGGAAGCATCATCGGCGGGTTGATACAGGCGGGAAAAATGGTTGTGGCACGCGTTATCGGCAATTCAAGCTCAACTCCGACCAACGTGGAAGTAGGAGCCAGACCAGAAATCCGCAAGGAAATGCAATCGATTTCAAACGAACTTCAAAGCTTGTACGAAACGCTGAAAAAGACGGATCAGGGCCTTGGTGTGATCGACAAAGTAATGAACACGGCAGGCCAGCTCCCTCCCGACAAGAAACTGCTGCAGATCAAGTTAACCAACACGCGGATGGCGCTGGATAAACAGATCAAAGAGCTGGAAAACCGCTACCGGGAGCTGGAAGAGGAGCTTCGTGACGAGATTCCTGCCGTTGTCGAAGCACAAGTCGTGATGTATCCTGGAGTTAAGCTTGTGTTCGGCAAGCTGGTGCGTTTTATCAAACAAGAGTTTTCCCGCTGCCGATTTCACGTGAAAGATGGAGAAATCACGTTTTCCCCACTATACTGAGGTATCTATCTAAAGGAGATGACCGTTTGTGAGTCTCAAGGCTGTAGAGCTGCAAATTGCCATACCCAGGACACAGGAGGTCGGCCGGATTCAGGACCAGCACCTGCAGCGTTCCATGCATGAGCAGCAGGCGATGATTGCCGACCGCAAGTCGCAGGATGAAGCGATGCGCCAGCGGCCGGCAGAGGTGAATGAACCCAGTCCTTTGGAGGTTCGGGACAAACAGGAGAAACCGAAGAAGCGCCGGCGCAGTGAGGCAGGCAGCCGCAGCCAGGCGGCAAACAAGACAGCAGGCGGGGAAACAGGTCAGCCGGTCGATCCCGTTCGCGGACGCCATATTGACATCACGCTGTAGCGCATGAAAGGTGAAGAGTTATAGATGGAGCAGCCATTTTATCTGCTGCTTGCGGCAGGAGTTCTTATCGTTATCGTATCTCTCTTATTCCCCCGCCGGACGCGCCGGGATTCCCGACAAAAACAGTTCGAACCGCAGAATCAGGCGGAGCACAAAGAACTGGAAATGACTCTGCAGCACTTTGTTGAGCAAGTGAAAGCAGACAATCAGCGAGTAATAGATAACATGCGGGAAACCAAATCGGAGCTGTTCTCGGAGGTGCGGGAACTGCGTGAACGGCTTCGAGCCCTCGAAGAGGAGATGGCCGGGCACACTCGCAGCGGCAGTTCCGCGTCTGCGCCTGCTCCAGAGGAGGAGCAGACAGGTGAATCCGCAGCGGCAGATGCGCTGCTGCTGCGGGAGCGTTACCGCCAGGCCTTCGATTTGAAAGCGAAGGGTATGCCGATTGAGGAAATAGCCAAACAACTAAGAGCAGGACAGGGTGAAATTGAGCTGATCTTCTCGCTTGCCGCACCGACGGGAAAAGGAGGGGCCCATGGGTAGATGGCTGTTTGGCTTCGGGACCGGCTTGATTGCGGCGGCAGCCTTTTTGTACATACTTGGGCTGGCCCAAGAACCGGCAGTGGCGACGGAAGAAAAGCTGCGCACGGCGGCGATGCAGCAGCAGCTCATCGTGCTGTCACAGCAAGAGTATGACGAGCTGGTCGAGAGAGGCAAAAAACCGCAGCCGACGCCGGAAAAACCACCAGTACCGCCCGCGGAACAAGCGCTGCCGGCGGAGTCGCTGCCACAGGGAGGCGCTTCGCCGGCGGAAACTGCTGCCAAGCCAGCGGAACCGAAGCCCGAGCTGGTCACAGTGAAGGTTACCCCCAAAATGTCCGGTACCGCAGTCGCCCGCATGCTCGTCAATGCAGGGCTGCTTGATGCGGACAACCGCTTTGTCGACACGCTGCGGACCAAGCAGAAACTGAACCGCATTCGAACCGGGACCTACCAGTTCGCCAAAGGCACCAGTGTCGAGGAAATCATCCGCGTCATGACGACTCCCCCGCCAAATTGAGGGGGATTTTTTTTACCGGATGCTTTCTTGCATTTGCAAAATCCATGTGTTATAGTTTTCTAGGTGTTAAATTCACACGTCTGCCAATTCCAGCGACGGTGCTACTTTTTCGGTAGTCTCGCTTTGGAAGATGCGGGAGGCGGAGGGGAGACACAACAAAACCAAATCAGAGGAGGTGTGACAATATGGCGGTAATTTCCATGAAACAACTGCTCGAGGCTGGTGTTCACTTCGGTCACCAAACTCGCCGTTGGAACCCGAAAATGGATCGCTATATTTTCACCGAACGTAACGGTATCTACATCATCGACCTGCAAAAAACGGTCAAAAAAGTGGAAGAAGCGTACAACTTCGTGCGCGAATTGGCTGCAAACGGCGGAAAAATGCTGTTTGTCGGCACCAAGAAGCAAGCTCAGGAGTCTGTGAAGGAAGAAGCTGAGCGCACAGGCCACTACTACATCAACCAACGTTGGTTGGGGGGAACCTTGACTAACTTTGCTACGATTCAAAAGCGTACAGCTCGCTTGGCTGAGCTGAAGCGGATGGAAGAGGACGGAACGTTTGAAGTCCTGCCGAAAAAAGAAGTCATCATTCTTCGCAAAGAAAAAGAGCGCCTGGAAAAATTCCTGGGCGGTATTGCCGAAATGCATGAACTGCCGGACGCGCTTTTCATCATCGACCCGCGCAAAGAGCGCATCGCGGTTGCCGAAGCTCGCAAGCTTGGTATTCCGATCGTAGCGATTGTCGATACAAACTGTGACCCGGATGAGATCGATTATGTCATTCCAGGGAACGACGACGCGATCCGTGCCGTTAAGCTGTTGGCCGGCAAAATGGCTGATGCCCTCATGGAAGGAAGCCAAGGCGGAGAACAAACCACGACGGCATAAGTAACGAGGGTGGACTGAGGGTTTCAGAACCCCGTCCACCTTTTTTTGCACCGTATCGCATATCTTGTGAAATAGTATGCAATATCAGATGAGGAGGATTTTATCCATGGCAATTAGTGCTCAATCCGTAAAAGAACTGCGCGAAAGAACGGGCGCAGGGATGATGGACTGCAAAAAAGCGTTGGAAGAAACGAACGGAGATATGGAAAAGGCGATTGACTTGCTCCGCGAACGCGGCATTGCCAAAGCTGCGAAAAAAGCGGGACGAATTGCCGCTGAGGGCCTGACAGCAACCGCTGTTACGGGAAATGTAGGCGCGATTGTCGAGGTCAACTGCGAAACTGACTTCGTTGCGAAAAACCCTGAATTCCAAACACTGGTGAAAGACATTGCTGAGCATGTAGTCTCCCAGCGTCCTGCAACAGTAGAAGCTGCCCTCGAACAACCATTCAAGGGACAAGGCGAAAACCTGGCCCATGTGATCAACGAAAAAATCGCCACCATCGGAGAAAACCTTTCGCTGCGCCGCTTTGCCGTATTGGAAAAGTCGGATAACGGCGTGTTTGGCGAATATCTGCACATGGGCGGGAAAATTGGCGTTCTGGTAGCGCTTGAAGGCACTGACAACAAGGAGCTGGCTAAAGATATCGCCATGCACGCAGCAGCAGCCAACCCGCGCTTTGCCAACCGTGAAGAAGTATCCCAGGACGAGATCGAGCGCGAGCGCGAAGTGTTGAAGAATCAGGCTTTGTCCGAAGGAAAACCGGCCAATATCGTGGAGAAAATGGTAGAAGGCCGCCTGTCCAAGTACTTCGAAGAATACGTATTGGTTGAGCAGCCATTCGTGAAAGACCCTGACAAAAAGGTATCTGCTCTGTTGAAGGAAGCTGGAGCCAGCCTGAAAGCGTTCACCCGTTTCCAAGTGGGCGAGGGCATCGAGAAGAAACAAGAAGATTTTGCTGCAGAGGTAATGGCGCAAGTCAACAAGCAGTAACGTCATACAGCTATATCCAAGAAGAAGTAGGGAACACCTGTGTGTTCCCTCTTTTTAAAAAAACGTTCGAGAACTGATAGATGATGGGAGGCTTTTCCTGATGCCACTTCCTGTATATAAACGTGTTGTGTTAAAGTTAAGTGGAGAAGCGCTGGCCGGGGAAGTTGGGTACGGAATTGACCCAAATGTAATCTTTTCCATTGCTAACCAAATCAAGGAAATTGTCGAGTCTGGCGTGCAAGTAGCCGTTGTCGTCGGCGGAGGTAACATCTGGCGGGGATTGTCCGGAAGCTCCAAAGGAATGGACAGGGCAACTGCCGATTACATGGGCATGCTGGCAACTGTGATGAATTCACTGGCCCTGCAGGACGGGCTGGAGAGTGTCAACGTCCCGACGAGAGTACAGACGTCGATCGAAATGCGCCAGGTCGCCGAGCCTTACATACGCCGTCGGGCCATTCGCCATCTGGAGAAAAACAGAGTGGTGATTTTCGCAGCGGGTACTGGCAATCCGTATTTTTCAACGGATACGACTGCGGCACTGCGGGCTGCCGAGATCGAAGCAGAAGTGATCCTGATGGCAAAAAACAAAGTGGACGGGGTCTACACCGCCGATCCGACTGTTGATTCGTCCGCGAAAAAATACGATGAGCTTACCTTCCTGGAAGTGCTCAATCAAGGGTTGGGTGTCATGGATTCGACAGCATCCAGCCTGTGCATGGATAACCACATTCCACTGATTGTCTTTTCCATCGAACAACCCGGCAATATCCGCCGCGCTGTGATGGGTGAAAAAATTGGAACGATCATTAAGGGGGATGCCTAATGCCACAATCCATTTTAAAAAATGCAGAAGAACGCATGTCAAAGGCGATCGCTACATTAAAGAAAGATCTGGCTTCGCTGCGAGCAGGCCGTGCCAATCCTGCTCTGCTTGACAAGGTTGTCGTCGACTATTACGGAACGCCAACGCCGATCAGCCAGCTGGCGAATGTCAATGCACCCGAGCCGCGCCTGCTGCAAATTCAACCGTGGGACAAATCGGCGATGAAGGACATCGAAAAGGCGATCATGCAATCGGACCTGGGGTTAACCCCATCCAATGACGGCAATGTCATTCGAATTGCCATCCCGCCGCTTACGGAAGAGCGCCGCAAGGAATTGGTTAAAGTCGCGTCAAAAGACGGCGAGGAGGCAAAAGTGGCGATCCGCAACATCCGCCGCGACGCCAACGATGAGTTAAAGAAGCTGGAAAAAGCGGGAACCATCTCCGAGGATGAATCGCGCCGTCACCAGGAAACCGTTCAAAAAACGACAGACAAGTACATTGCAGATGTAGATAAGCTGGTAAAAGATAAAGAAAAAGATATTTTGGAAGTCTAATCGGCTTTTACCGGATGACGGATTCCCTTCCCCTCTGCCGAGGGGGAGTAATCACGTCTACATCTCTCTTTCTGGGGGAACACTTTATGTTAGAACGACTCGGTCAATTCTTGACGAACAAGCCCAATGCAGCAGAAAGGTTATCCGCTCCGGATCTGAACGGAGAGGTTCCGCAGCATGTTGCCATCATCATGGACGGCAACGGAAGATGGGCGAAGCAGCGCAGCTTGCCGCGCATTGCTGGACATCGCGCCGGTATGAAAACGGTGAAGGAAATCGTCAAAGCGGCGGATGGAATTGGCGTGAAAGTCTTGACCATGTATGCTTTTTCTACAGAAAACTGGAAGCGTCCGCGAGATGAAGTCGACTTTTTAATGAAGCTTCCGCAAGAGTTTCTCTCTACAGAATTGGAAGAATTGATTGAACGAAACGTTTGCATTCGCATGGTAGGCAGTCGGGACAGATTGCCTGACTACACGCTGTCTGCAATGGAAATGGCAGAGTCGAGGACCAAAGAGAACACCGGTCTGAAGCTTAACTTTGCCCTGAATTACGGCGGTCGTACAGACATCGTGAAGGCTGTAACAGAGCTCGCCCAACTGGTTCAGGCGGGGAAGTTGAAGCCGGAACAAGTTGATGAAGCTGTGATCTCCCAGCATCTGTACACATCTGATATCCCAGATCCGGATCTTTTAATACGCACTAGCGGCGAGATTCGGATAAGTAACTTCATGCTATGGCAATTAGCATATACGGAACTGTGGTTTACTGATGTGCTCTGGCCGGATTTTACCATACAGCATTTCCATCAAGCTATCGCTGAATATCAAGGTCGAGCTCGTCGCTATGGCGGGGTTTGAATCGAAGAGGTGGAACAAAATTGAAGCAACGTATCATTACAGGAGTCCTGGGGGGGATCATTTTCCTGGCCATGGTGTTTATGGGGGGGCTATGGTACTCCATCTTTATTCTTTTGTTAGCCCTGATTGGCCTCTATGAGTTCTTGCGAATGGCAGGGTTCCGGCCGTTGGGACTGCCTGGTCTCCTCAGTTACCTGCTATTGCTTGGCACGATTTGGCCTTTTCTTTTCTCAGGTACGTTTGCCGGCGTTGATTTATCCAGCGTGTTGATGCCGATACTGCTGCTCATGCTCTTTTACTCCGTGCTGAGCAAAAATCAACTTCACATCGAACACATCGCCCTGCTGGTTTTAGGGGCGTTATACATAGGATACGGTTTCAGGTACATGGCAGCTACTCGTGATATCGCTCCCGGCGATGTCGGATTGTGGCTGACCATTCTTGTCTTGCTCGGAATTTGGTCGACCGATTCGGGAGCTTACTTCGTCGGCCGGGCGATGGGGAAGCGGAAGCTGTGGCCAGCCATCAGCCCGAACAAGACAGTGGAAGGCTCGATCGGCGGATTGGTGATCGCCTTGATCGTGGTAGTAGGCATCAATGCCATCATCGGGCTGCTTTCCTTCGGGCAAGCTGCGGCGATCGCTTTTGTTACGGCGATTGCCGCCCAGATAGGAGATTTGGTTGAATCTGCGATGAAGCGGCACTTCGGCGTCAAGGACTCCGGACGAATTTTTCCCGGGCATGGAGGCGTTTTGGACAGATTCGACAGCTTTTTGTTCGTATTTCCCATCTTGCATTTGCTCCATCTGTTATAGCAGCCAAAAATGGATCAGAAGAGACACTCGAATAACGGGAAGGAGTGAACCGGGTGAAAAAGATCGCCTTGCTCGGCTCGACGGGTTCAGTCGGTAAGAATACACTTGAAGTAGTGGCACAGCAGCCCGATGAATTCCAAATTGTGGCTTTGGCTGCCGGGAGCAACATTCGCCTCCTGCAGGAACAAATCAAGCTATATCGGCCGGAACTGGTATCGGTGGGGTCCAAAGAGCTGGCCGACGAGCTCCGCCACAGCCTGGGAGCGTCGTACAAGCCGGAGATCGTCCACGGTGAAGAAGGACTGCTGCAGGTAGCTAGCCACCCTTCCGCCAACTTCGTCATGACGGCAGTGGTAGGGAGCAGAGGGGTGTCCCCGACGCTGGCGGCGATTGAAGCGGGCAAGTCCATTGGACTTGCCAACAAGGAGACCCTCGTCAGTGCCGGCCACATCGTCATGGAAACAGCCAAGAAGCACGGTGTAGAGATTATACCGGTCGACAGCGAACATTCGGCCATCTTTCAGTGCCTGCACGGGGGGCGGCGTGAAGACGTGGCGAAGATCATTCTGACCGCCTCGGGTGGTTCCTTCCGCGACCTTACCCGTGAACAGTTGGCTGACGTTACGGTCACCGACGCCCTCAATCACCCAAATTGGAGCATGGGTGCAAAAATTACGATCGATTCGGCAACAATGATGAATAAAGGATTTGAGGTTTTGGAGGCCCATTGGCTGTTTGACCTGTCCTTTGACCAAATCGAGTGTGTGCTCCACCGTGAAAGTATCATACACTCTATGGTAGAATACAAAGATAGAGCAGTGATCGCGCAGCTGGGGACTCCAGACATGAAGGTGCCGATTCAATACGCTCTTAGCTACCCGAGGAGGCTCGGCCTGCAGACAGAACCGCTTGATCTCATCAAAGCGGGAACCCTGCACTTTGCCCGCATGGATTTCGCCCGTTTTCCGATGTTGAAGCTGGCGTATGAATGCGGACGGCTGGGCGGTACGATGCCCACGGTGCTAAATGCGGCCAATGAGGTGGCGGTCGCGCGTTTTCTACAGGGAGAGGTCACGTTTTTGCAAATCGAACAGATCGTCGAATCTGTCTGCGAGAGCCACGATGTCGTGAAGCAGCCGACGCTGGAAGCGATTTTTGCCGCTGACGCATGGGCGAGGCAGGCGGCTGCACGGTAACTGCGGCAGACCTGATCCGGCGATACCATTTGGAGAGAAAGGTGGATAATCCCTTTGCCTATACCTAGCTTAAACTCATTGGGAACCATACTTGCAATTGTCGTGGTGTTTAGCTTACTGGTGCTGATTCATGAGTTGGGACACTTCCTGCTTGCGAAAAGGGCCGGTATACTTTGCCGGGAGTTTGCGCTGGGGATGGGGCCGAAGTTGTTCCGTTTCAAACGGGGGGAGACAGAGTATACGATTCGTCTGCTCCCGATTGGCGGGATGGTGCGGATGGCCGGCGAAGATCCGGAGATGGAGTTGGTCAAGCCGAACATGGAGATCGGCGTACTGCTCGACAAGGCAGGCCGCGTGTACCGCCTGTACCCGGAGCCGCAAAAAGCCGACCAGCCCAATCTCGTTCGCGGGACAGTCATCCGCAGCGATTTAGAACGCCGTTTGACTATGACGTTAGACATCGCGGGAGAGCAGCAGACATTTGCTGTCGACCCGGCGGCCAATTTGATCGTTGACGGTCATGAAGTCCAGATTGCCCCACTGGACCGGCAGTTCAAGGGAAAGACGATACTGCAGCGTTTCTGGACGATTTTTGCCGGTCCGGCAGCGAACTTCCTGCTAGCTTTTGTCTTGTTCGCAGCGGCCGGTTTATTATATGGAGTGCCTTCCGACAAGCCGTTCATCGGCGAGGTCAAGGCAGGCGGCCCGGCTGCGATGGCGGGGCTGCAGGAGGGCGACCGTGTCATTTCCATCCAGGGAAAGCCGGTCTCGACCTGGAGCGAGATCGTCCAGACGGTCAGCAGCTCGCCCGGCAAGACGCTTACCTTTGTGATCAGCAGGAATGGTGAAGAGAAGTCCGTGCCTGTCCACATCGGAGAAGAAGACCGGATGGGCAAGATGATGGTGTACCAGCCGGTTACCTACTCGCCGGTTGATGCGGTGATCGGCGGTGCCAAGGAGACCTACGGCTATACGATGCTTATTTTGAAGGGCCTTGGGCAGTTGTTTACCGGCGCGGTCGGGATGAAAGATTTAAGCGGTCCTGCAGGGATTTTTGTCATGACGGGCAAATTTGCCCAGGAAGGGATCGAAATGCTGATGCGCTGGGCGGCCCTGCTCAGTGTCAACCTTGGTCTGTTCAACCTGCTGCCGCTGCCGGCACTGGATGGCGGCCGCATCGTCTTTTTGGTCATTGAAGCACTGCGCGGCCGGCCGGTGGATCCCAACAAGGAAGGGATGGTTCACTTCCTGGGTTTTGCCTTCCTGATGCTGTTGATCCTGGTTGTGACGTGGAATGATTTGCATCGCTTTTTCTTTTAGCATGAACAATAGATAAGGTACTGAGAAGCAAAAAATTAAAAAGCCCAAAGGGGTGCCTGACATGTTTACACGTGAGGAGACAAAACCGGTTTTTGTAGGGGACGTTCAGATCGGCGGACAGAAGAGCGTTGTCATTCAATCGATGACGACGACAGATACGCGCGACGTCGAAGCGACGTTGGAGCAAATCAACCGATTGAACGACGTGGGTTGTCAAATTGTTCGTCTGGCTGTGATTAATGAGGATGCGGCGCGAGCGATTAAAAAAATCAAAGAGCGTTCTCCGCTGCCGCTCGTCGCTGACATTCACTTCGACTATAAATTGGCCCTGATTGCCCTGGAGAGCGGAATTGACAAAATTCGGATCAACCCAGGCAATATCGGCTCGAAGGAAAAAACCAAAGCTGTTGTGGAAGCGTGCCGCGAACGCAACGTACCGATCCGGATCGGCGTCAACTCCGGTTCGGTTGAAAAGCGTTTGTTGGAAAAATATGGGTACCCAAGCCCGGAGGCAATCGTCGAAAGTGCGATGGATCACGTTCACATCCTCGAAGAACTAAACTACGACAACATTGTGATCTCGTTAAAATCGTCCGATGTGCCGACGATGATTCAAACGTACACACTGATGGCCGAAAAGCGGAACTACCCGCTTCACGTCGGTGTGACGGAAGCGGGAACGCAGTTTGCCGGCAGCATCAAATCGGCTGTTGGAATTGGCACCGTTCTGGCGGCGGGCATTGGCGACACGATCCGGGTGTCGCTGACCGCCGATCCGGTTGAAGAGATCAAAACGGCTAAACAAATCCTGCGCAGCCTCGACATCGTCAACAACGATCCAATCGTCATCGCCTGCCCATCCTGCGGCCGCTGCGCGATCGACCTGATCGGCTTGGCAACCAAAGTGGAAGAGGCTGTCACGACGATTAAAAAGCCTCTGAAAATTGCCGTCATGGGCTGTGCCGTCAATGGCCCGGGCGAAGCTCGGGAAGCGGACGTCGGAGTAGCCGGCGGCAACGGAGAAGGACTTATCTTCCGCAACGGAGAAATTATCCGTAAGGTGAAAGAGGATGAACTGTTCGAAGAATTAATGAAAGAGATTCATTCCATGGTGTAATATGAAGTGCCGCCAGTTAAGGAGCCCCCTAGTCGGGACCGCGTTACTGGCTCGCATAGATGCAAGTTCGACGTAGTTGTCGCCAGTTAAGGAGGAACCTAAGTGTGTTGAAGCAAAGTCAATTACTCATCCCCACGCTTCGCGAAGTGCCTGCTGATGCTGAGATTGCCAGCCACAAATGGCTGCTGCGGAGCGGACTCGCCCGCCAGCTGGCATCCGGCGTGTACACCTATCTGCCGCTCGCCCTGCGTGTCATCCACAAGATTCAGGCGATCGTTCGCGAAGAGATGAACCGCGCGGGTGCCCAGGAGCTGTTGATGCCGACGGTTCAGCCGGCAGAGCTGTGGGAGCAGAGCGGGCGCTGGGAAGCATACGGACCGGAATTGATGCGGCTACGGGACCGCCATGACCGTCCGTTCGCTTTGGGACCGACCCATGAAGAGGTCATTACCAGCCTGATTCGCGACGAGGTAAATTCGTACAAAAAACTTCCGCTCAATCTATATCAGATTCAAACGAAGTTCCGCGATGAAGTTCGTCCTCGTTTCGGGCTGATCCGCTGCCGGGAGTTCATCATGAAAGACGCATACTCCTTCGACACCTCGCAGCAGGGGCTTGACAAGAGCTTCAACGCGATGTTTGATGCCTATACGCGGATTTTCACCAGGGTTGGGCTAAACTTCCGTGCAGTTGAAGCGGACGCCGGGTCGATCGGCGGGACCGGGACCTATGAATTCATGGCCCTCTGTGAGATCGGCGAAGACACTATCGCCTACGCGACAGACGGCACGTATGCTGCCAACCTGGAAAAAGCAGAGGTCGTGTACAAGCCGTCTGGAAAACAGCCGGAGGGGACAGTTCCATCTGTTGAAAAGATCCACACTCCAGGAGTTCGGACGATCGAGCAGTTGACCGCAAGCCTCGGAGCAGCCGCCTCTGCGATCGTCAAGAGCTTGCTCTACCGGGTGGACGATCAATTCGTCCTGGTGCTCGTTCGCGGCGACCACGAAGTAAACGAAGTAAAACTCAAAAATCTTTACGACGCCGTTGATGTGCGTTTGGCGACAGAAGAGGAAGTTCGCCGCTTGGTGGGAGCCCCCGCAGGTTTTGTCGGACCGGTCGGCATTGCGTCGAAAGAAGTAGAGATCATCGCGGACAACTACGTTCAGGACGTACATGACGGCGTAGCCGGCGCCAACGAAGCCGACTACCACTTAAAACACGTCGTGCCGGGCCGTGATTTTCAGGTCGCCCGCTACGCTGACTTGCGCAATATCGTTGAGGGCGATGACTGTCCGCGCGGCGGCGGCAAGATTGCTTTCGCCCGCGGCGTAGAAGTAGGACACGTCTTTAAACTCGGGACCAAGTACTCCAAGGCGCTGGATGCCACTTTCCTCGACGAAAATGGCCGCGAACAGCTGATGATCATGGGCTGTTACGGCATCGGGGTCTCCCGGACACTGGCTGCTGTCATCGAACAGAACAACGACGAGAACGGCATTATCTGGCCGGTATCAGTCGCGCCGTTCCACGTGCACGTGATTCCGATCAACGCCAAGGTGGAAGAACAGCGCAAGCTAAGCGAGCAGATCACCGAATCCTTGACGGCGGCGGGGCTGGAGGTCCTGTATGACGACCGTCCGGAACGCGCAGGTGTGAAGTTCAAGGATGCTGACTTGATCGGCCTGCCGCTGCGTATTACGGTTTCCGATAAGGCGCAGGAGGGCCATGTCGAGGTCCGCGTCCGCCGCACAGGTGAAACCTACGAGGTCCCCGTGCATGAGCTGACCGGCTTTGTTCAGGATTTGCTGACAAAACTGGATGCTTAGTCAAAAGACGAATGTCAAGCAGGAATCGTGAATGATTTTGTCGAAAATCGATGAGGTACTCCCGAAGATGGGGTACCTCTTTTGTTTCGGAAATGAGGTGGTTTTTACGTGAACATCGTGGACGTACAGAAACAGCGGTTTTCTGTCCTTCTGCAGCAGTTGGAGATTTCGCCGGAATGGATTCCGGCCTATTTTTCCGAAGGTCGGATCGCCAAACTGGAAGTACATAGAAGTAATCGCGAATGGATGTTTACCTTTGTACTCAAGCAGCTGCTTCCTGCCGAGGTTTACCTGGCGTTTACCTCCCGGCTCGTGCAGGCGTTCGCCCATTTGGCAAAAGTAGACAGCATGATCCAATACGAGCAGAAACCCTCGCTCGAACAAGTGGTGGAGTCGTATCGCCATGTCGTGATCAAGCTGCTAGAGCCAAAGCTGAACGGGCTTGCGGCTACGATTCGCCAGGCTGATTGGCAGGTGCTGGAGGAAGAGGTAAGGATCTGCCTGCCTACCGAGATGAGCGCCGAGCTGGCAAAGAAAAAGCAGGTGGAAAAAGAATTGGCAGCGGCCTTTGCCAAAGCAGCCGATACCACGCCGCGCTTTGCGTTTACGGTAGAAGAAAAAGCCGAGACGTATCAGGCGTTTTTTGAGCAGAGGCAGGAGGAAGAGCGGGCTCTGCTGCAAGAGGTGATGAGCGCACAAGAGGAAAAAGAGCAGGCCCAGGCAGCTCCGGAGGCAATTACGAAGCTCGTCATCGGCTATGAGATCAAGGAAGACGCCGTGCCGATTCAGCAGATCCAGGAAGAAGAACGGCGAATCGTGATCCAGGGAACAGTCTTTCAGACAGAATTGAAGGAGCTGCGAAGCGGGCGCTATTTGCTTTCCTTCCAAATGACGGATTACACCGATTCGCTGTCGGTCAAGATCTTCTCCCGCGATAAAGAAGATGTGAAGCTGCTCGAAGCGATTACGCCCGGCATGTGGCTGAAAGTGCGCGGCAGCGTGCAGTACGACACCTTCATGCGGGAACTGGCGATGATGGCAAATGACATCAACCAGATCGAGCAAGGCGGGCGGAAGGACACGGCGGAAGCAAAACGGGTAGAGCTGCACTGCCATACGCCGATGAGTGCACTGGACGGCGTCGCTTCCGTCAAGTCGTTAATTACGACCGCGGCCAAGTGGGGCCACAAGGCGATTGCCATCACCGATCACGGTGTCGTTCAGTCATTCCCTGAGGCTTACGGCATCGCCAAAAAGAACAACATCAAGTGCATCTTGGGCTTGGAAGCCTATGTGGTGGAAGACGGGGTCGATATCGTCTACAACCTGGACCCGGCGGGTTCGAACGATGTCAAACTGGACGAGAATGCTACGTATATCGTCTTTGATACGGAGACGACCGGATTAAATGCGGCTGAGCATACGATTATCGAGATTGCCGCTGTTAAAATGCGCGGTACGGAAATCGTCGACAAATGGACCGAGTTGATCGATCCCGGGCTGGAGATCGGTCCGAAGACGACTGAAATTACGGGAATCACCAACGAAATGCTGCGCGGAAAAGAGACGCTTGACGTGGTGCTGCCGAGATTTCGGGAATTCGCGGGAGACGGAATCCTCGTCGCCCACAACGCCGAATTTGACCTGGGCTTCCTGAATGCCTGCGGCAAGCGAATCGGCATGGAGCCCTGGACCAATCCGGTGCTCGACACCCTGCCGCTGGCGCGTATGATCTATCCGGGCATGCGCAACTACCGACTGGGAACGCTGGCCAAGCGGCTCAACGTGGAATTGATCAACGCTCACCGGGCGCTTGACGATACGGTAGCCTTGGCCCATGTCTTCAGCTACATGCTGAAGGAGATGAAGGAGGCGGGCATCGGCAGCCTCAGCGAGTGCAATGAGCGCAGCAACGCCGAGGCCGACTACAAGAGCACCCGACCGTTTCACGTCACCCTGCTGGCCCAGAATCAAGCAGGCTTGAAAAACCTGTACCGGCTGGTAAGCCGCTCCCACGTTGAGACCTTCTACCGCGTGCCGCGGATTATGCGCAGCCAGATCAACAAGTACAGGGAGGGCATTCTCGTCGGAACCGCCTGTAAGGAAGGCGAGTTGTTTCAGGCTATTTTGCGGGGAAAATCGCGGGATGAACTGGAGCAGGTAGCCCGTTTTTACGATTTCATCGAACTGCAGCCGATCGAACACTACGCACCGCTTTTGCGCAACGAAAATATTCCGTCACTTGACGTTGTAAAAAATTACCATACCATGCTGGTAGAGATCGGCAAATCCTTGCAAAAACCGGTTGTCGCGACCGGGGATGTCCACTTTCTCAATCCGCAGGACCACGTCTTTCGCGAAGTCTTTTTGCTGTCGAAGGGCGACCCGGATGCGGACGACCAGCCGCCGCTGTATTTGATGACGACCGATGAGATGCTGGAAGCCTTCAGCTACCTGGGCGAAGAGCTGGCCAGAGAGGTAGTCGTCGAGGCTCCGAATCGGATTGCAGAGATGATTGAGGAGATCAGCCCGATCCCGGACAAGCTGTATACCCCGATCATCGAGGGGGCGGACGAGGAGCTGCGGACCATTTGCTACAACAAGGCAAAACGCCTGTACGGAGATCCGCTGCCGGAAATCGTCGAGCAGCGGCTGGAAAAAGAACTGAACAGCATCATCACGCACGGATTTGGCGTCATCTACCTGATCTCTCAGCGTCTGGTGACCAAATCGTTGTCTGATGGCTATCTGGTCGGTTCGCGGGGGTCGGTCGGCTCCTCGTTAGTTGCGACGATGTCGGACATCACCGAGGTAAATCCCCTCCCGCCGCACTATCTGTGTCCAAACTGCCAGCACAGCGAATTTATCACCGACGGTTCGATCGGCTCCGGCTTCGACCTTCCGGACAAGGACTGTCCGCGATGCGGCCAGCGCTACGCCAAGGACGGCCAGGACATCCCGTTCGAGACGTTCCTCGGCTTTAAAGGGGACAAAGTCCCCGATATCGACTTGAATTTTTCCGGGGATTACCAGCCGCGGGCCCACAAGTACACCCAGGAGCTGTTCGGGGTGGACAACGTCTTCCGCGCCGGAACGATCGGTACCGTAGCGGAGAAAACGGCGTACGGATACGTCCGCAAGTTTGCCGAGGAACGGGGCAAGGTGCTGCGCGGAGCCGAGATTTCCCGGCTCGTGCAAGGCTGTACAGGGGTAAAGCGGACGACAGGCCAGCATCCCGGCGGCATTATCGTCCTACCCGACTACATGGAAATTGAAGATTTTTGCCCCATCCAGTATCCTGCTGACGACAACCAGTCGGAATGGCGGACGACGCACTTCGACTTCCACTCGATTCACGACAACCTGTTGAAGTTGGACATTCTCGGACACGACGATCCGACGGTCATTCGGATGCTGCAGGACTTGACAGGCATCGATCCGAAGACCATTCCGCTCGACGACCCGCAGACGATGTCCATTTTCAGCACGACGGAAGCGATCGGCGTCACGCCGGAGCAGATCCGCACGAATATGGGTACGCTCGGCATACCGGAGTTCGGGACCAAATTCGTTCGCCAGATGCTCGAAGATACCAAACCGACCACCTTTGCGGAATTGGTGCAGATTTCCGGTTTGTCGCACGGTACGGACGTCTGGTTGAACAACGCCCAGGAACTGATCAGAAACGGTACCTGCAAGCTCTCAGACGTCATCGGGTGCCGCGACGACATCATGGTTTACTTGATCTACAAGGGTCTCGAGCCGTCCCGGGCATTCAAGATCATGGAGTCCGTGCGCAAGGGGAAAGGGGTAAACGAAGAGGATCAGGAAGAGATGCGCAAGAACAACGTGCCCGATTGGTACATCGACTCCTGCCAGAAGATCAAGTACATGTTCCCGAAAGCCCACGCCACCGCATACGTCATGATGGCGGTACGGATCGCCTACTTTAAGGTGCACCATCCGCTGCCGTTCTACGCGACGTATTTCTCGGTTCGCGCAGACGACTTCGACATCCCGCTGATGGTCAAAGGCGGGCCGGCGATCAGGCAGAAGATCGAAGAGATCGAAGCAAAGGGGCATGAAGCGCCGCCGAAGGAAAAAGCGCTGTTGACCGTATTGGAAATGGCGCTGGAGATGGTCGAACGGGGATTTCGCTTTCAAAATGTCGACCTGTACCGCTCGGATGCGACCCGGTTTCTGATCGACGGGGACAGCCTGCTGGCCCCCTTCAACGCTCTCCCGGGACTTGGCACCAATGCCGCGATCAGCATCGTAAAAGCGCGGGAGGAAGGGGAGTTCCTCTCCAAGGAGGATCTCTTGAACCGCTCGCGCATCTCCAAAACGATCCTGGAATACCTGGAAGAACAGGGGGCGCTGGAAGGGCTGCCCGACTCCAACCAGCTCAGCCTGTTTTAATGGAAACAGCCGGCGCCCTGCGGACTCCAGATGTATCGCGGTTGTCCGGTTGTCAAGAGGTTGATGTTATGCTATAATTTTTTTGGAAATACTGGTGATACACGACGATGGAGAGTGGGGAAACCCACTCTTTCTTTCTGGGTGAATTCGCGTATGGAAATGTGAGGGAGGTACTTGTGAGTAAAGTAACGGAAATCGTAGCTGATCTGCTTACGCCGATTCTGGAAGAGATGAACCTGGAATTGGTGGAAGTTGAATTCAAAAAAGAGGGCAGCAACTGGTTCCTCCGCGTCTACATTGACAATGAAACAGGTACGATTGACATCGACGACTGCGGGACGGTGAGCGAGCGGCTGAGCCAGCGCTTGGACGAAGTGGATCCGATTCCCAACGCCTATTTTCTCGAAGTATCATCTCCAGGTGCGGAGCGTCCGCTGCGAAAAGAAAAAGACTTTTACAAAGCCGTCGGCAAACACGTGCATGTCGTCACCAAGGAAGAGATTAATGGGCATACGATTTTTGAAGGGGAACTCGCCGCGTTTGACGGTGTGCATTTGACGGTGAAAGAAGCCAGACAAACGCATTCCATTCCGCTGGAGTTAATCGACACAGCCCGTATGGCTGTCGTCTTTTAGTTGTCGAAAGGAGGAGACTGCATCAAAATGAATGCAGAGTTTATTGATGCACTTAATGAAATTGAAAGAGAAAAGGGAATCGCCAAAGAAGTGCTGATCGAAGCGATTGAAGCCGCATTGATCTCCGGCTACAAGCGCAACTTCAACTCAGCGCAAAACGTCCGGGTTGACGTCAACCGCTTTACTGGTCAGGTTCGCGTCTTTGCCCGCAAGGAAGTAGTGGAGGATGTGCTCGATCCGCGGTTGGAAATATCGCTCGAGGCCGCTCAGGAGATCGATCCCAACTACCGGCTGGAAGACATCGTGGAAATCGAGGTGACTCCGCGCGATTTCGGCCGGATCGCCGCCCAAACGGCAAAACAGGTGGTTACGCAGCGCATTCGCGAAGCCGAACGAGGACTTATCTACAGTGAATTTATTGAACGCGAAGACGACATCATTACCGGAGTTGTCCAGCGTCAGGACGCCAGGTCCTACTACATTGATCTGGGCAAGGTAGAGGCCGTCATGCCGCTGACAGAAAAAATGCCGACCGACAATTTTAAACCCCAGGATCGGATAAAAGCATACATTATCAAGGTGGAAAAGACGACCAAAGGACCGCAAATCGTCGTCTCCCGAACCCATCCCGGACTGTTGAAACGGCTGTTCGAACTGGAGGTTCCGGAAATTTTCGACGGGGTGGTTGAGATCAAATCGGTAGCTCGAGAAGCCGGAGACCGCTCTAAAATCGCCGTTCACTCGATCAATCCGGAGGTGGATCCGGTGGGTGCCTGCGTCGGACCCAAAGGGATGCGGGTACAGGCGATCGTCAACGAGCTGAAAGGCGAAAAAATCGATATCGTCCGCTGGTCTGAAGACCCTGCGGAATACGTCGCAAATGCCCTTAGCCCGTCAAAAGTTGTCTATGTGGATGTCAACGCGGCAGAGAAAGTGACCCGAGTGATCGTTCCCGACTACCAACTGTCGCTGGCGATCGGCAAACGGGGGCAAAATGCCAGATTGGCAGCCAAATTGACCGGTTGGAAAATTGACATAAAGAGTGAAAGCCAGGCGGAACAAGAGGGGATCACCTATCCTAAAACCGCCTTAAACGAAGAAACGGTGGATGTTGATCTGCAATGAAAACAAAGAAGATTCCATTGCGCAAGTGCATCGTTTGCCAGGAGATGCACCCCAAAAAGGAACTGCTCCGCGTCGTCAGAACTCCCGATGAACGAATTGTCATCGATATGACGGGAAGAGCAGCCGGCAGAGGGACGTATGTGTGCCGTCGGGAAACATGCATGACCCCGGATACATTTGCATCCGGAAAGTGGAAGAAAGTGTTGGAACGTGCGTTAAATATGACCATTTCACAAGAACAGTACGATCAATTCCGCAGCGATTGGATGGAGTTGATCGACAAGTGAATCAAAAGCTGGGACAATTGCTCGGAATAGCGATGCGCGCCCGCAAGATCATCACTGGCGAGGAGCTGGTGATCCGCGCAATCCGGACGAAGCGGGCGCATCTGGTGCTGCTGGCCTCCGATGCATCCAGCAATACAGCCAAGAAAGTGTCAGATAAATGCTCGTACTACGGTGTACCGTTCTGTATGTTGTTTGATCGATACGAGATCGGGCGCGCCATCGGCAAAGACGCACGTGTTGCAGTCGCCGTCGTGGATGCCCAGATCGCTGATCGCATCCAACACTTTCTTCACACACCTAATTCTTGAGAGGTGATTGTATGAAGACACGCGTGTACGAATACGCAAAAAAGCACAACATGAGTAGTAAGGAGATTCTCACCCTGCTCAAGCGGTTAAATATAGATGTCGCCAATCATATGAGCATCATGGATGAGGCGACGATCACAAAGGTAGAGCAGCATTTGGAGAAGCTGCGCAACTCCGCCCGCGCCGAAAAAACAGCGGCGTCCGCTCCGCAGGCGGCGTCCGTTGCCCCGGACAGGGCGAAAAACACTTCCGGCAACACCGCAGACAAGGCGAAATCAAATCCGGAGAGAACGGATAGAAGAGGTCAAACACAAGGCAAGGCTGACGCCAATCGCCATAACGGCAAGGGAAAGCCTCAGCATGGGGAAAAGCGCGGTCAGCAGCAAAATCAGGGGAAAAATCAGGAGCGCAAACCAAACCATATGAAAAATCAAAAACAGACAAAACCAACCGATCGAAACAGAGAAGAAACCCAAGGGATTCAGGGCAGCCAAGAAACGCCAGCCAAAAAAGAGATCGACGATTACGAGGACAAGGTGAAAATTCCCGCTAAAGTCTCTACCGAAAAGCGGGAAAAAATCAAGAAAAGCCCCGCCGGCAAGAAAACCTTTGAGGAGACGAAGAAAAACCAGCCGTTTAACAAGCAGAATCCTCGCCGTCAGGACCGCCGCACTCCGCATCAATCTCGCGAACAACAGCGGCCTGCAGCCGAACCGCCGAGCAAAATCGTCTTTACCGAGTCGCTTACGGTCGGCGAACTGGCGAAAAAACTGCGCAAGGAACCGGCTGAGATCATCAAAAAGCTGTTCCACCTCGGCATTATGGCGACGATTAACCAGGATCTTGAAAAAGAGGCCATCGAGTTGATCTGCGCCGAGTACAATGTACAGGTGGAAGAGAAGATCATCATCGACGAAACCAACTTTGAGACGATTGAGGAGACGGACAATCCGGAAGAATTGCTGGAGCGCCCGCCGGTCGTGACGATTATGGGACACGTCGACCACGGGAAGACGACGCTGCTTGACGCGATCCGTTCGACCAACGTCGTAGCCGGAGAAGCAGGCGGGATTACCCAGCACATCGGTGCGTATCAGGTAGAGATCAAAGGCAAGAAGATCACCTTCCTGGATACACCTGGGCACGCTGCCTTTACGACGATGCGTGCCCGCGGAGCGCAGATTACGGATATCACGATCCTCGTCGTCGCTGCAGATGACGGCGTTATGCCGCAAACCGTTGAGGCGATCAGCCACGCGAAAGCGGCCAACGTGCCGATCATCGTCGCGGTCAACAAGATTGACAAACCCGAAGCCAACCCGGATCGGATCAAGCAAGAGCTGACCGAGTACGGCCTGGTTGCAGAAGAATGGGGCGGCGATACGATCTACTGCCCGCTTTCGGCCAAACAGCGCAGCGGCATTGAAGAGCTTTTGGAGTACATTCTGCTGGTGGCAGAGGTACAGGAACTGAAAGCCAACCCCAACAAGCGGGCTCGCGGTACAGTGGTCGAAGCCGAGCTGGATAAAGGTCGCGGACCGGTTGCGACTGTCCTGGTGCAGCACGGAACGCTGAAAATTGGCGACCCGATCGTCGTCGGTTCCGCTTTTGGACGCGTGCGCGCCATGGTGAATGACAAAGGCCGGCGGATCAAGGAAGCGGCCCCGTCGACACCGGTGGAAATAACCGGTTTGAACGACGTACCGCAGGCCGGCGATCAGTTTATGGTGTTTGAGGACGAGAAAAAGGCCCGCTCGATTGGGGAATCGCGGGCGGCCAAGCAGCGCGAGTCCGAACGCAGAGCCAACACCCGGGTATCGCTTGACGATCTGTTCCAACACATCCAGGAGGGCGATATCAAAGAGCTCAACCTGATCGTCAAGGCAGACGTACATGGGTCTGTGGAAGCGATGCGCGGTTCGCTGGAAAAAATCGATGTGAACGGAACGCGGGTCAAAATCATTCATACCGGCGTTGGAGCTATTACCGAATCCGATGTTACGTTGGCAAACGCGTCCAATGCGATCATCATCGGGTTTAACGTAAGGCCAGAGCCGAATGCCCGTAATATGGCGGAACAAGAAAAGATTGACATCCGCCTGCACCGCGTTATTTATAGCGTAATTGAAGAGATTGAAGCTGCTCTGAAAGGTATGCTAGATCCGGTGTACAAGGAAGCGGTTATCGGTCAGGCCGAAATTCGTCAAGTGTTCAGAGTGTCCAAAGTGGGCAACATCGCCGGCTGCTATGTGACGGAAGGCAAGCTTGCCCGCGACGCAGGAGCCCGCCTGATCCGCGACGGCGTCGTCATTTATGAAGGGAAATTGGATACGTTGAAACGCTTTAAGGACGATGCGAAAGAAGTGGCAGCCGGGTACGAGTGCGGTCTTACCCTGGAGCGCTTCAGCGACATTAAAGAGGGCGACATTGTTGAAGCGTTTGTGATGGAGGAAGTGAAGGCCTGATGGTTGGGGTGGCACGAGTAGAATTGCATCTGCCCGCTTGCCAGAACTTGAAGGATAAACGCGCGATCGTGAAGAGCGCTATTCATCGCCTGCGCGGCAAATTTAATGTTTCCGTAGCGGAAATGACCTATCTGGAGCAATGGCAGCGTACCGAATTGGTAATCGCTGCCGTTGCCAATGACATGGCCTTTTTACAAAAAGAGCTGGCCGCGTGCGTCCGCTTTGTCGAGAACGCCCCGGATGTCGAGTTGATCCGCAGCGAGACGGAATACTACGACTAGGCCTTGCTGGAGGTGAACGAACATGAGTATGAATAAAACAAGAATGAGCCGTGTGGGGGAGGAAATCAAAAAAGAGCTGAGCCTCATCCTGCAGCGAGGGATGAAGGATCCCCGCATCGGCTTCGTCACGGTGACCGGAGTGGAAGTGACGAGCGATCTGCAGCAGGCAAAGGTCTACGTCAGCGTATTTGGCAGCCCTGAGCAGCGGGAAGCCAGCCTCGCCGGCCTGCACAAAGCCAAGGGTTACCTGCGCACGGAGATCGGCCGGAGGATTCAACTGCGCCACGTTCCCGATCTCATATTTAAATTGGATGAATCCATCGACTACGGCAATAAGATCGAGTCCATCCTGCGCAAGATTTCCGTTGAAGAGGAGGACAAGGGATGAGCGAGTACACCGCTCGGCTTCAGGATGCTGCCCGGTTTATGCGGGAACACGACGACTTCCTGATCATCTCCCATGTCAGTCCGGACGGGGATACGACAGGATCGGCACTGGCAGTCGGACTGATGCTGGAGCAATTAGGCAAGCGCTGTACGCTGGTCAACGAAGGGGAGACGCCGGCAAAATTCGGCTTTATGCCGGGGTTTGAACGAATCGTCAACCTCCGGGAGCAGCCGCTGGGCAGGACGTTTTCCTGCGTTATTGCCGTTGACGCCGCTGATTCCAAACGGATTGGCGAGGCGGCTTCCTTGCTGGCGCCGGACGCCCGTGTCGTCAACATCGACCATCATCCCACCAACGACCGCTTCGGTCAGGTGAACGTCATCCGCACGGATGCCGCTGCGACTGCGGAGATTATCTACGAACTGGCTGCCGCCGGCCAGTTTCCCGTAGACGAGTCGATCGCCACCTGCATCTACACGGGTTTGCTTACGGATACGGGAGGATTTCGCTATTCCAACACTACGCCACGCGTGATGGAGATTGCCGCCCGCCTGCTTGCCTACGGCGTCAAGCCGGGCGAGATCGCAGAACGCTGTCTCGAATCGATCACGCTAGAGCATGTGCACCTGCTTCAGCGGGCTCTCGGGGCGCTGAAGCTTCACTACCGCAACCGCGTTGCCGCATTGAAGGTAAGTCATGCCGATCTGACAGAAACGAACGCTTCGCCGGAAGACCTGAGCGGCCTTGTCAACTACGGGCGCAATATCGAAGGTGTCGAGGTCGGCGTGCTGCTGACGGAAAACGCACCAGGAGTCGTCAAGGTAAGCCTACGCTCACGCAGCCTAGTCGACGTCGCCGAGATCGCGAAAAGCCTCGGGGGCGGCGGTCACGCACGGGCCGCGGGCTGTACGCTTCAGGGCGGTCTGGAGCAGGCGGAAGAACTCGTGCTTGCCAAGCTCGGCGAGGCGCTGGCAGGAGTGGGTCTGCGTGACTGAGCCAAGCGGTGTTCTCGTCCTACATAAACCGGCGGGGATGACCTCACACGACTGCGTGTCCCGCGTGCGCCGCTTGTTTCAAACCAAAAAAGTAGGCCACATCGGCACGCTTGACCCGGATGTGACGGGCGTCTTGCCGATTTGTATCGGAAAGGCGACGAGGATCGTCGAATACCTGCAGGATTTGCCGAAAGCGTATGAGGCGGTCCTGCGGCTTGGCATGTCGACGACGACAGAGGACGCGGGGGGCGAAGCAGTCGAGGTCAGCCAGGTGGATGCATCAGCGATTACCGCCGAGCGCGTCCTTTCCCTGTTTGAGCAGTTTACCGGCGAGATCGAGCAGGTGCCGCCGATGTACTCGGCGGTAAAAGTAAACGGCCAACGGCTGCACCAGCTGGCCAGGCAGGGACAAGTGGTGGAAAGAGCGTCCCGCAAGGTAACGGTTTACCAACTGCTGCTGCACCATATCGCCTATGCCGATGCAATCGACATTTCATTCTACTGCCGCTGCTCCAAAGGTACGTACATCCGCACCCTCTGTGTTGACCTGGGCGCCGCCTTGGGCTATCCTGCCCATATGGCCCGGCTGATCCGGGTCGAAAGCGGCTCGTTTCGGCTGGAACAGGCAGTCACGCTGGATTCTCTGGAAACCCTGTGTCAGAGCGGAGAAGACCTGACCGGGGTACTGGTCAGCATCGATGAGGCGCTGTCGTTTCTGCCCCGCTGCGAGGTCCCGGAGCACCGCCGAAAAGCGGTCTTGAACGGATTGGAAACGGCCTTGCCGGGCGCGGAATACGCGGAAGGAACCCTGATTCGGCTGTACGCGGGTGAAGCGCTGCTCGGTATTCACCGGGTTTGCATGGGGCCGCGTGGGCCTTTTGCCAAAGCAGAAAAAGTCTTTCAGTCTTGAGGTGGGAAAGTGAAAACGATTCGACTCTCATACCCCTTGCCGGCCGAGCTTGACGCCGGCCCTTGTTCCCTGGCGCTGGGCTATTTTGACGGTGTGCACATTGGGCATCGCCGTGTGATTCAGAAGGCGATTGACGTTGCGGCATTGAGCGGCTGGCGGAGCGCTGTGATGACATTTGATCCGCATCCGCGGGAAGTGCTGGGCCAAACGGGGTATACTCGCTACTTGACACCGCTTGAAGAAAAGTTGGAACAGATAGAAAAAATGGGTGTAGATATCGTCTATATCGTCACGTTTGACATTCCCTTTTCGTCGATCTATCCGGAAGATTTCATTAACGAGTTCCTCATGCCGCTCCAGGTCAAGCACGTCGTCGTCGGATTTGACTATACCTTTGGCTACCGGGGGATGGGAACGGCCCTTACGCTGCAGGAAAAAAGCGCCGGACGGTACGGGCTGGACATCATCGGACCGGTCAACCGCCTGGGTGAAAAAGTGAGCAGTACGGTCATCCGCGAATACTTGCACGACGGGGACGTCGAACAAGCGCGCCTCTTGCTGGGCCGGCCGTACAAGGTGAAAGGCACGGTAGTTCACGGGGACAAGCGCGGCCGATCGATCGGTTTTCCGACAGCCAACATCCGGGTAGATAAGCCGTATCTGATCGGGAAAAACGGCGTCTACGGCGTCCGCTTCACCCTTGAGGGAAGGGCGTACCAAGGTGTAATGAACGTCGGCATCAAGCCGACATTCGAGCTGGAAAAGAAGCTAAAGTCGCTGGAAGTTCACTTGTTCGACTTCGACGAGGACATCTACGGAAAAGAAGTCGAAGTGGAATTCCTCTTTTTCATGCGGGACGAGCAGAAATTTGCCGGGGTGGAGTCGCTGATTGCCCAGATTGAACAGGATGTGACTGAAGCCCGGCGGCGCTTAGCGACGGAAGCGTTTTAAGACAGCAGAAATTCTTTACTTCTGCCGAACCTCTGTGCTATAATCTCTTTGTTGTGTTACCAACCACAGCTTGGTTTACCGACTCTCACCGGCGGAGACTCGGCTGTTGGGGATTTTATTAGGGAGGTGAGTTGAGATGGCGATTACACAAGAACGCAAGACACAGTTGATCAATGAATTCCGCACGCACGAAAGCGACACAGGTTCGCCGGAAGTGCAGATCGCGATTCTGACCGAAAACATCAACAACTTGAACGAGCACTTGCGCACGCACAAGAAAGACCACCACAGTCGTCGTGGTTTGTTGAAAATGGTTGGTCAACGCCGTAACCTGTTAAATTACTTGAAAAACCAAGACGTTGCCCGTTACCGTACGCTGGTAGACAAACTGGGTCTGCGTCGCTAATAGCAACTTAAAAAAGCGGGGGAGACCCGCTTTTTCTTTTCGGCTTTTTATTTCTCTGGCAGCAGGAAATAATACGTAGAAGCAGAAAAACAAATATCAGAACTGTCACAAAGGAGGACTGCTAGCAAAATGGAGCAATACCGTACATACGATTTTGAACTGGCAGGCCGAAAATTAACGCTTGAGTTCGGCAAAATGGCCAAGCAGGCGCAAGGTTCGGTCCTGGTTCGCTACGGTGAGACCGCGATTCTCTCGGCTGTCACCGTCTCCAAAGAACCAAAAGATCTCGACTTCTTTCCACTCACGGTCAATTACGAAGAGCGGTTGTACGCAGTCGGGAAAATTCCCGGCGGTTTCATCAAGCGGGAAGGACGCCCCAGCGAGAAGGCGATCCTGGCCAGCCGTTTGATCGACCGGCCGATTCGACCGCTGTTCCCGGAAGGTTTCCGCAACGACGTACAGGTGGTCAATACCGTCCTCTCCGTCGATCAGGACTGCTCGCCGGAAATCGCCGCGATGATCGGCACCTCGGCGGCTCTCTGCGTATCCGAGATTCCCTTTAAAGGACCGATCGCCGGTGTCATCGTCGGCCGGATCGACGGGCAATTCGTCATTAACCCGACGATTGCCGAAGCGGAAAAAAGCGACATTCACCTGACAGTAGCGGGAACCCGCGACGCGATCAACATGGTCGAGGCGGGTGCGAACGAGGTGCCGGAAGAGGTGATGCTCGAGGCGATCATGTTTGGCCACAGCGTCATCCAGCAGGTGATCGACTTCCAGAAGAAAATCGTCGAGGAAATCGGCAAACCGAAAATGCAGGTTGTCCTGCACCAGATTGATCCAGCTATCAACGAATCGGTCCGCGCCTATGCCGACGCCAAGCTGCGCGATGCGATCCGCATCGAAGAAAAGCAGGCCCGTGCTGATGCCATTGAGGCTGTCAATGCCGAGACTCAGGCTCGCTTCGCTGAGGAATTTCCCGATCAAGCTGCCGATATTGCCGAAGTCCTGCACGACATCGTCAAAGAAGAAGTTCGCCGCTTGATCACCCATGAGAAAATTCGTCCGGATGGCCGAGCTCTGAATGAGATTCGTCCAATTTCCTGTGAAGTGGGCATCCTGCCAAGAACGCACGGTTCCGGCCTGTTTACCCGCGGGCAAACACAAGCGCTGAGCGTCTGTACACTGGGTGCTCTCGGTGATGTGCAGATTCTTGACGGCCTCGGACTGGAAGAGTCAAAGCGCTTTATGCATCACTACAACTTCCCGCCGTACAGCGTAGGGGAAGCGCGTCCGCTGCGTCCTCCTGGCCGCCGCGAAATCGGTCACGGTGCGCTTGGCGAGCGGGCGATCGAGCCGATCATCCCGCCTGAGACCGAGTTTCCGTACACGATTCGCCTTGTATCAGAGGTGATCGAATCGAACGGTTCCACTTCACAGGCGTCCATCTGTGCCAGCGTGCTCGCCCTGATGCATGCGGGTGTGCCGATCAAAGCGCCTGTTGCGGGGATCGCGATGGGGCTGATCATGGATACGGAAGGCAAACACTTCTCCATTTTGACGGACATCCAGGGGATGGAAGACCATCTCGGCGACATGGACTTCAAGGTGGCTGGTACGGCAAAAGGCGTAACCGCCTTGCAGATGGATATCAAGATCGAGGGGATCAACCGCGAGATTCTGGAGCAGGCCCTGACGCAGGCGAAAGAAGGCCGCATGTTTATCCTGCAAAAGATGCTTGAGGCGATTCCGGAACCGCGCAAGGAGCTGTCGCCGTACGCGCCGAAGATTCTCACGATGACGATCAATCCGGACAAGATTCGCGACGTAATCGGGCCGCAGGGACGCGTGATCAACAAAATCATCGAAGAGACCGGCGTGAAAATCGATATCGAACAGGATGGCCGCGTCTTTATTGCCTCTGTCAATGCGGAAGCAAACCAGCGTGCGAAGAGTATCATCGAAGATCTCGTCCGCGAAGTGCAGGTTGGCCAAACCTACCTGGGAACAGTCAAGCGCGTGGAAAAATATGGTGCGTTTGTCGAACTGTTCGCAGGGAAAGAGGGGCTGTGCCACATTTCCCAGTTGGCCATGGAGCGAGTCGCCAAAACGGAAGACGTCGTTCAGGTCGGCGATCAAATTCTCGTCAAGGTGACAGAGATTGACGATCAGGGGCGGGTAAATCTGTCGCGCAAAGCGGTTTTGAAGGAGCAGCAGGCAGATGAAGGAGCTCCGGCAAAGGCAGAGTAGAACAACAGAATAGGTGCAAGACGAAAAGCTTCGCTACACGAGTTTAACGCTTCGAGTAGGCAAAGCTTTTTTCTTTGCGCATCTTTTGGCGTTTTTTGCTTCTACCGCCACGTTCTGATTCATACATTTGGACAAAGAGTGTATGCAGCTTTGTACGAATGTTTGGGGGGAGCGGGTGGTGGTACGATGAACAAACAGACGGGAAAATTGATTGCTGCGGGCGTCATCTGGGCTTTTTTTCTCTACGCGGCGGTCAATTCGGATCCGATTGATGAATACGTCAGTGTGATCAAACGGGAGACAAGCACAGGCCAGCCTGCACAGCCGGCCGGCCAGGACGATCCGCTGCGCAGGCAGGTGCTGGAGTGGAAGCAGCAGAAGGACGAGCAGCCGATCGACGCCAAGATCGATCCGGCGTGGAAGTCAGCTGTCCCCGGTTACAACGGACGGTTGGTCGACGTTGAGGCGTCGATCCGGCAGATGCGGTCGACGGGCATGACCACCCCGGACCAGTTGGTCTACAAGGAAGTGCTTCCCGGCGTTACGCTGGAGCAGCTTGGACCCAATCCCGTCTACCGCGGCAATCCCAAAAAACCGGCGATCTGTTTTATGATCAATGTGGCTTGGGGCAACGAGTACCTGGAACCGATGCTCAAAACGCTGGATCGGTACAAGATCAAAACGACGTTTTTTCTCGACGGTTCCTGGGTCAAACGGAATCCTGAGCTGGCCCGTGAAATTGCCAAACACGGACATGAAATCGGCAATCACGCATACTCCCATCCTGACATGAGTGCGATTGGCAGCCAGCGGATCCGCGAAGAGATCGGCAGGACACAGAAGGTGATCGAGGAAGCGATCGGCTTCCGGCCGACGCTGTTTGCTCCCCCGTCCGGCGCCTTCAACCAGCAAGTGGTGGACATTGCGGCAAACGAATTCCAGATGAAGACGATCATGTGGACGGCTGATACGATTGACTGGCAAAATCCGCCTGTCAGTACGGTAATCGAGCGCGTCCGCAAAAAAATGGACAACGGCGTCCTCGTTCTGATGCATCCGACAGCCTCCTCCTCGTCTGCCCTCGAGCAGCTGATCAAAATGGCTAAAGCGGAAGGGCTCGCGCCGATGACGGTCTCCGAAGTGATTTCCAGCAAGCGGCTCGATCTGCCGTAGAGACCTCTTTGGAAGGTTGTAGTGACCCGCGAAGTTTGTTATAGTTAAACGTGTTTATCTCGATCGTTGGCATCTTTTGGGGCATCCATGCAATGCCGCCCCAGCTTGGTTCATAGAGGAGGATCTGCGTGATTCAAAGACATGACTGTGGAAACGGACTGCGCATCGTAACGGAGCAAATTCCCTCCGTGCGTTCGGTTGCGCTCGGCATCTGGGTGGGAACCGGATCGAAATTTGAGCAGGAGAGCAATAACGGAATTTCCCATTTCCTTGAACATATGTTTTTTAAAGGAACCGAGTCCCGTTCCGCGAAGGAGATTGCAGAGGCTTTTGACGAGATCGGCGGCAATGTGAACGCCTTTACTTCTAAAGAGTATACCTGCTACTACGCCCGGGTGCTCGATCAGCACGCGACGCTCGCCCTCGACGTGCTGGCCGATATGTACTTTCACTCCGTATTTGACGAAGGCGAGCTGGAGAAGGAGAAGAATGTCGTCATTGAGGAGATCAGCATGTATGAGGACACTCCCGACGACCTGGTTCACGACCTGATCGCACGCGCCAGCTTCGCAGACCATCCGCTCGGGTATTCCATCCTCGGCACGGAAGGCGTTTTGCGCAGCTTGACGCGGGATGACCTGGTCCGCTACATCGATCAGCGCTACACGCCCGACAATACTGTGGTAGCGGTAGCCGGCAATTTCGACGACGGCCTGATCGAGGAAATTAAGCGGCGCTTTGGACATTTCAGGCGTTCAGGCGGGCAGGCCAGGGTGGAACAACCAGCGTTCGTCGCCAGGACCACCGCCCGCCACAAGGCGACGGAGCAAGCGCATCTCTGCTTGTCGCTCCCAGGCTTTCAGGCCGGCCATGACGATATCTACTCGCTGATTTTGCTGAACAACGTACTCGGAGGCAGCATGAGTTCCCGGCTGTTTCAGGAGATCCGCGAAGAGCGGGGCCTTGCCTACTCTGTCTACTCTTATCATACGGCGTACAAGGAAACGGGGATGTATACCGTCTACGCGGGAACCGCGCCCGATCAGGTCGGTGAGGTGTTTGACATCGTCACGAACATTCTTTGTGATGTCACCGAACACGGAATTACCGCCAAAGAGCTCAGCAAGGGAAAGGAACAGTTGAAAGGCAGTCTGATGCTAAGCCTGGAGAGCACGAACAGCAGGATGAGCCGCTTGGGCAAAAATGAACTCCTGCTCGGCCGCCACCTCAGCCTCGACCAAATGACGGAAAAAATCGACGCCGTCACCCATGACTCCATACTGGCGGCAGCAAGACAGCTGTTTCACAACCAGCTGGCGATTGCGATGGTAAGTCCGCTGGAACAGTTCCCAGCCAATGTGCAGAACGATGTACTGATCAAGTAGAAATAATCCGGGCCAAGACCGGATTTTTTTCGCAATAAGGCAGTATAAATCTTATTGTGAAAGGGAAAAGGGGGCGGAAGCATGCGGTTTAGCGAAATTTGCAACAAGGAGATTATCGGCCTTGACAACGGCGAGAGAATGGGAGAATTGCGAAATTCCGATCTGGAAATTGATCCCGGTACGGGTGAAATATCGGCGATCGTCCTGCCGGGCAGTTCTTTTTTCGGCTGGGGGAAGCGCCGTGAGGACTTTGTCATCCCGTGGAAAAACATCGTCAAGATCGGTCCGGATACGCTGATTGTCTCGCTTCGCGGGCATGCCGATCACCTATCATAGACGACGATTGTCACCGGACGATCTGGCGGCGAATAGGATGGGGTAGACCGTAACGATTTCCGGGAAACCCTCTGCCCTAGGAAAAACCATTTGCGTTTCACCGTTTATGCAGTAAAATGTTTGGAAAGGGGAACACAGCATGCTAACGGGTATTCATGTTGCCTTCATCGGGGGTGACGCCCGCCAGTTGGAAGTCATCAAAAAGTGCATTCAACTAGACGCGATTGTAACGCTGATCGGCTTCGACAACCTGGAGAGCAGTTTTACCGGGGCAACGAAAAAACCTTTAACATGCGATGTGTTAAAAGACGTGGACGCACTTATCCTGCCTATTGTCGGCACAGATAATGACGGATTCGTCGAGAGTGTTTTCTGTTCAAAACCGCTGCAGTTTCTCAGTGAGCATGCCGCCTGCCTAAAGAAGCACTGCGTCGTCTATACGGGTATGGCGAAATCATACCTGAAAACACTCTTGTTAAGACAGCAAATCACTCTGGTAGAATTGCTCGACCGAGATGAAGTGGCCATCTACAACTCCATCCCGACCGTAGAAGGCGCGCTCATGATGGCAATCCAAAACACGGACATTACGATCCACGGTTCACAGGTGATCGTGCTTGGACTCGGCAGGACGGGAATGTCCCTGGCCCGCAGCCTTCATGCTCTCGGTGCCCGCGTTCGGGTAGGTGCCAGACGTCCGGAGCACATGGCAAGGATTCATGAAATGGGTCTCACTCCGTTTCATCTAAGTGAGCTGCGACCGCAAGTTGCAAATGCTGACATCATCTTCAACACGATACCTCAGTTGGTGATTACCGCTGAAGTGATCGCACAGATGCCGCAGGCCACGCTGATCATTGACCTGGCTTCCAAGCCGGGCGGAACAGACTTTCGATACGCTGAAAGACGAGGGATCAAGGCACTCCTGGCACCTGGGTTACCCGGAATCGTTGCTCCCAAAACGGCTGGACAGATCATCGCCAACACGGTGTCCCGCCTGATTGCGGATCAATCCAAGGACCGGGGGGAACCATCATGAGCAACCTGAGTGGCAAAACAATCGGCTGGGGATTAACCGGATCCCATTGCACCTTTGAGGAGACGATGCCGCAAATCCGGCGGCTGGTCGACGCGGGTGCAAGGGTCATTCCGATCGTAACGCATACGCTGATGACGACGGATACGCGTTTTGGAACGTCTGAAAGTTGGCAAAAACAGTTGATGGAGATTACGGGTGAAAAGATCATCTCGACAATTCCCGAAGCGGAACCGCTGGGCCCGTCTAAACTGCTGGATGTGATGGTCATTGCCCCTTGTACAGGAAATTCCACCAGCCGTTTGGCTAATGCGATTACGGACAGCCCCGTGTTGATGGCGGCAAAGGCGACGATGCGCAACCTGCGTCCCGTGGTCATTGCCATTTCCACGAATGACGGACTTGGCCTCAATGCCATGAACATCGGGAAATTGCTCAACGCAAAAAACATTTACTTCGTTCCGTTTGGCCAGGATGCACCTGACAAAAAGCCTACTTCACTGGTGGCTCACATGGACTTGATCAAAGACTCATGCGAGGCAGCCCTGGAGGGGCGTCAATTGCAGCCTTTGCTAATAGAAAGATTCAACTATTAGATTTCGTTAGTGTCATAGGAGGAGAGGAAAAGATGGAGAACCAGATGAAGGTTAACGTCGCAGTGGTAGGTGCGACAGGAGCGGTGGGACAGCAAATTGTCTCACTTTTGGAGGAGCGTAATTTTCCGATTGCCCAGCTGAAATTGCTCGCATCCGGGAGATCGGCAGGCAAGACCGTCCGCTTCAAGGGCCAGGATGTCACCATTGAAGAGGCGAAACCGGAAAGCTTTGCCGGTGTGGATTTTGCTTTGTTCAGCGCCGGAGGAGCTATCAGCAAGGAACTGGTGCCGCACGCTGTCGCTCACGGAGCGGTCGTCATTGACAACACCAGCGCCTATCGGATGGAACCGGAGGTCCCGCTGGTCGTTCCCGAGGTCAACATGCATGCGGCTCTGCAGCATAAGGGAATTATCGCCAATCCAAATTGCTCGACCATTCAGATGGTTGCCGCTTTGAAACCCTTGTATGACCGTTATGGAATAGACCGGGTAATCGTCTCCACCTATCAGGCGGTCTCTGGTGCCGGAGCTTCCGCGATCCAGGAATTGCTCAACCAGAGTGCCGATGTCCTGGAAGGAAAACAGCCAGAGGCGAAAATTCTCCCGGTAGGCAAACTGCCGGTTCACCATCAGATCGCCTTTAACGCGATTCCGCAAATCGATGTATTTACGGATAACGGCTTTACCTTTGAGGAAATGAAAATGGTGAATGAGACCAAGAAGATATTTGGAGATGATTCCATCCAGGTAGCCGCTACCTGTGTACGAATCCCGGTCGTCAGCGGCCACAGCGAGTCGGTCTACGTCGAACTGAAGGAAGAGTACCAGCTGGAGGATGTCACGGCGCTGCTCGCCAATGCCCCCGGCCTCGTGCTGGTCGATTCGCCAGAGGAGCAGCGCTATCCGCTCGCGACTAAAGCCGTGGGCAAGCTGGACGTCTTTGTCGGCCGAGTGCGGCGTGATCTCAACCACCCGCGCGGTCTGCACATGTGGATTGTATCCGACAACCTGTTGAAGGGAGCGGCCTGGAACACTGTCCAAATCGCCGAGGAAATGCTGAAGGCGAGACAATAGGAGAGAGGATCTTTGATGAAAATTCTCGTCCAAAAGTTTGGTGGGTCATCACTGACGACCGAAGAATGCCGTAACAGAGCGCTGCATCATGTGGAACGATCGATCAAAGAAGGTTACGCGTTAGTGGTTGTCGTTTCCGCCATGGGACGAAAAGGTGATCCTTACGCCACGGATACCTTGCTTCAACTCATTTCGCAAAACGGCGACTCTCTTCCTCCGCGGGAGACAGATTTGCTGCTGCACACCGGTGAGATCATCTCGGCATCCGTCATGTGCAGCCTGCTGCAGTCCCGTGGCATCAAGGCCACGATTTTGACCGGCGGCCAGGCGAGCATCGTTACATCGGACGAATACTCGGATGCCCAGATCCATTCCGTCAACCCGGGGCGCATCCTTCACGAACTCAAGCGCGGCTATGTCGTTATCGTTCCCGGCTTCCAAGGGCGCACTGAAGATTGGGAGATCACGACGCTCGGCCGCGGGGGAAGCGATACGACAGCGACCGCGCTGGGCGTTGCGCTGCAGGCGGAGATGGTCGATATTTTCACGGACGTGAAAGGAATCATGACTGCCGATCCGCGGATTGTGGAAGAAGCCCAACCGCTGTCGACCGTTACCTACACGGAGATCTGCAATATGGCCCATCTGGGCGCCAAAGTGATCCACCCGCGAGCAGTGGAGATCGCGATGCAGGGTAACGTGCCGATCCGTGTCCGCTCTACTTTTACAGATGATGACGGCACGATGGTCACCAGTTTGCACGACATAGAGAAGCGAAACATCTCGGTTCACGACCGCCTGATCATGGGGATTGCCCATGTGCCTAACATTACCCAGATCAAGGTGTTTTCCAAGGAAGGCAGGTACGATACCCAGCTTCAGGTCTTTAAAGCGATGGCGACCAACGGAATCAGCGTTGATTTTATCAATGTCAATCCGCGCTGTGTCGCGTACACAGTCCACGACAGGATGGGCGAGAGGGCTGCGAAGATTCTGAACGGCATGGATTACGAACCGCAAATCCTTCCGGGCTGTGCCAAAGTATCCGTCATTGGCGCGGGAATCGCCGGGGTGCCGGGCGTCATGGCACAGATCGTCGAAGCTTTGACAAGCGAGGATATTCAAATACTACAATCAGCAGACTCCCACACTACAATCTGGGTACTGGTTCGCCAAGTAGACATGGTGAAAGCGGTCCGATCCTTGCATCGCCAATTTCAACTCCATCTAAGCGGATAACCGGTACGCTGTACCACTGTAGAGTAGAGAAAGGATGAATGAAATCGTGGCACTTTTTGGCCGATTGGCTACAGCAATGGTCACTCCTTTTGACCAGCAATTACAGATTGATTTTGAAAAAACCGAGCGCCTGATTGACCATCTTCTGTCGACCGGCACCGATGCGCTGGTAGTAAGCGGCACGACGGGAGAGTCGCCGACGCTCTCATCAGAAGAGAAGTTGGCGCTATTTCGCCATGTTGTCCAGTATGTGAACGGTCGCTGCAAGGTCATTGCCGGTACCGGGAGCAATGATACGGCTTCCAGCATCGCCTTCACCCAGGCCGCCGAGGCTACCGGAGTGGACGCCGTCATGTTTGTCGCTCCGTACTACAGCCGGACATCCCAGGAGGGTTTATACCAGCACTTCAGAGCACTCGCAGAGTCGACTCGCCTGCCTGTCATGCTGTACAATGTACCGGGAAGAACAGCGGTCAACATGACAGCGGAAACGACCCTGCGCCTGGCGAAACTGCCCAATGTCGTCTGCGTGAAAGAAGCATCCGGCAATCTGTCGCAAATCGCGAAGATTATCGAACATGCGCCGGAAGGCTTTGAAGTTTACAGCGGTGATGACGGTATCACCTTGCCGGTTCTGTCGATCGGCGGTGTAGGAGTTGTCAGCGTAGCCAGCCACGTTGTCGGGGCGCAGATGCAGGAAATGATCCAAGCTTTCTTTGTTGGAAAATTGGACGCCGCAGCGGCGCTTCATCGAAAGCTGCTGCCCATTTTTGAAGGGCTGTTCGCTTTTCCCAGCCCGGTGCCGACGAAGACGGCCCTCGAGCAGATGGGCGTAGCTGTCGGCGGGGTCAGGCTGCCCCTCGTCCCGGCCAGCGATGAGGAACGGGCCTTTATCCATTCGCTCCTCTCTGACAACGCATAGACAAACAAAAGTGTCTCAACGCTTCCGATACGTATCGGGAGCGTTTTTTTACGGGGTTGGACCCCGCCCGGATGCTCTCTTTTCAACACGACATTCTGACGTTGTATTGTTCTTGTTTTTTCTTTTTATTATCGGGTATAATATACATAAGTGATTTGGGGCGGTTTAGTAAGTGTAACGACAACTAAATATAGGAGGTAAGAATTTGGCGAAGTCCAATCATCAAGTTCTCATTTTCGCCCTGGGCGGAGTAGGCGAAATTGGGAAAAACATGTACGTGATTCAGGCTGATGACGACATCGTCGTTATTGATGCTGGCCTAAAATTCCCTGAAGAAGAAATGCTGGGAATTGACATGGTCATACCGGATATCACGTACCTCGAGGAAAACCGCGAAAAAGTACGCGGAATTATCATTACGCACGGGCATGAGGATCACATCGGCGGTTTAAGCTACGTTTTGCGACACCTCAACGTACCTGTGTACGCAACCAAACTCACTCTGGGACTCATCGAAGCAAAACTGAAAGAAGCGGGCATACTGAATGAAACCAAGCGTCATCTTATCAATGGAGACTCAGAGATTACCCTTGGAAAACTCAAGGCCACGTTTTTTCGAACAAATCACAGCATTCCCGATTCTGTCGGCGTCTGTGTAGAAACGCCGGAAGGCACGGTTGTTCACACGGGCGATTTCAAGTTTGACATGACGCCGGTCAACAATCAAAACGCTGACATTGCCAAGATGGCCGAGATCGGAGAGCGCGGCGTGTTGTGTCTGCTTTCGGACAGCACCAATGCCGAACGGCCTGGTTTTACGGCCTCGGAGCGGACCGTAGGAACGGCGCTGCGGGATGTGTTCCTCAAGGCGACGGGAAGGATCATTGTTTCCACCTTTGCATCCAACGTTCATCGCATCCAGCAAGTGATCGATGCAGCGGTGGAGCATAATCGAAAAGTAACCGTAGTCGGGCGCAGCATGGTAAACGTGATGAACATCAGCATGGACCTGGGCTATCTGCGCGTTCCAAACGGGATCATTGTGGAACCGGAAGAAATAAACAAGCTTCCAGCCGAAAGAGTTGTCATACTGTCTACAGGAAGTCAGGGAGAGCCGATGTCTGCGCTCACCCGTATGGCCCGATCCGCCCATCGGAAAATAGACATCCTGCCAGGTGACACAGTTGTCATTGCAGCAACACCTATTCCTGGAAACGAAAAGTACGTCGCCCGGACGATCGACCAGCTCTACCGGGCGGGGGCAGATGTCATATATGGCGGACACGGTCCCAACGGTACGGTTCACGTATCTGGTCACGGCAGTCAGGAAGACCTGCGGCTCATGCTCAATTTAATCAAACCGAAGTACTTTATTCCCATCCACGGTGAATTTCGCATGCTGCGGATGCACAGCATTCTCGCGGAACAAGTCGGGATTGAACCGGACAACATCTTTCTCTTGGACAATGGGGATACAGTCGAAATTTCCGGCGGTGTCGCCCGCTACGGGCCGAAGGTGCCTTCCGGAAACGTGTTGATCGACGGATTGGGTGTAGGCGATGTAGGGAATATCGTATTGCGTGACCGCAAATTACTATCACAAGACGGAATACTGGTGGTTGTTGTTACACTCAGCAAACAAAATGGCACGATTCTATCCGGTCCGGATATCATCTCTCGCGGATTTGTCTACGTCCGTGAATCGGAGGAACTGCTTGATGAAGCAAATCGCCTTGTCACCCAAACACTGCAAAAATGCATGGATGAAAATGTAAATGAATGGTCCTCTTTAAAGAACAACGTGAAAGATGCGTTGGGGCGTTTTCTGTACGAGCAGACAAAAAGGCGTCCGATGATCCTTCCGATCATCATGGAGGTATAAAAAACGGCAGGCAGCGATCATTCGCTGCCTGTTTGCATGAGAGAATAACGCATGATTTGGCGGCTGGCAATCCATACTATGAAGGCGAGATGCCCAGCGAAGGAGGTATGGAAATGCTGACGAACGACAACCCGCCACAGCAGCCGTCACCTGACGAAAATCCCGGGAATGACGACTCGAAGAAGCGGATTCTGGACACGATCACACAGTTGGGGCAAACCAACGTGCCGCAGCTGGAAAGCAATATCTACTGCCTCTCGATCATCGGTCAGGTAGAAGGACATGTACAACTGCCTCCTCAGAACAAGACGACGAAATACGAACATATCATTCCACAGTTGGTCGCAGCCGAACAGAACAAGAAAATCGAAGGGGTTCTGGTGATTCTCAATACGGTCGGCGGTGACGTCGAAGCAGGACTGGCAATCGCCGAGATGATCTCTTCCTTGTCCAAGCCGGTGGTGACGCTCGTGCTGGGAGGGGGGCACAGCATCGGAGTGCCGATTGCCGTAGCCGGCAGATATTCCTTCATAACGGAAACGGCGACGATGACGATCCATCCCATCCGGTTGACCGGTTTGGTCATCAGCGTTCCGCAGACCTTCGAATACCTCGACAAAATGCAGGATCGCGTCATCCATTTCGTCGCCCGCCATTCGAAAATCACCGAGGAGAAATTCAAGGATCTCATGCTGCGGACCGGAGAACTGACGCGTGACATCGGCACGAATGTGATCGGAGCGGACGCGGTGAAATACGGGTTGATTGACGAAGTGGGCGGACTTGGCAAAGCGATCGCCAAATTAAACGCACTGATGGACAGCGTGCGCACGAGCGAGCAGGTGATGCAGTGATCCTCTATACGACTATGCCGCTTGACATCGTCTTCGAAAACATGGATCAGGTAGAAAAGCAAGAGATTCGCGAGATCACCCTCGGCTCCGCAACGATGCTGGTAGAACCTGTAAGTCATTACGAAGCCAAAATCGTGCGTCTGATCAGCCCCAATCCGCAGGACTATCTGAATCCGCGTTTCGCACCCGGCCAAAAAATTGCCTTTCGTCCTGATTTCTCGTAGACTATCTGTATTTCTTCTATTTTCCTGTGGTATACTAGATTCGATAAGAGACGCAGCCGGCATGTTCTCGGCTGCCTTTTCATTCTGTACCGGGGAAGGAGGCGTGCCATGGCCAGAAGAAAAAAAAATCAAACACCATGGTCCTCAGTCCTTCGTTTGGAATTAACGGGCCTTGTGATCATTGTGTTATCCCTGATCGGGCTGTGGAAGAGCGGCTGGTTTGGAAAAAATGTGCTCGGCTTTTTGTTTCGCTTCGCCGCCGGTTCGTGGGATTTCATCATCCCGCTGCTCTTGATCGCCTTTTCCTTGCGGCTGATGTTCACCCGCAAGACGCCGCGGTTGACGCCGCAGCTGTTCGGCTGCCTGTTGATTTTTATGGCGGTGCTGACGTGGGACCACCAGCTGTTCTACAAGGAGATTACGGCGAATGGTAGCTTTGCAGGGCAGAGCATCATCCGCGTGACGTTTGACCATTTGATGCTTGACCACAAACAGGACGTGTCGACGACAGAGGTAGCCGGCGGTATGATCGGAGCCGTTCTCTTCGCGTTTAGTCAAGGGCTGTTTGGCATGATTGGCACAGGGTTGCTGATCGGACTGCTCTTTTTGGTCGGTTTGATGTTTATCTTCAACCTTTCCTATGTGGACATTCTGCTGTTTTTCAAGGAAAAGCTGCAAAATACATACCGGAAGACAAAAGATTCGATCAAAGAATCCGTGCAGTTGTTGACCGAAGAGGGAGAAAAGCGCAAACAGCGACAGGAGGAAAAACGGAAAAAACGGTCGGAACAGGCGAAGGCGGCAGATGCACATGCCTCGTCTGGCAGCGAGGGCGCCGCTTCCCATACGGCGGACTGGGATGAGGGTGAACCTGAAGAGGAGGAGAACCCGGCTGTACCGGTTGCTCCGGTCATTCGCGACTTTACGGAGCGGCTGGATGACGAACCTGAGCCGGCTGGAGCGCTTGCCTCTCCGCCACAGGTCAATTCAACCCTGACGATAAAGGTAAAGCCAAAGCAGCCGGGGCGTTCAGAAGCGCAGAACAGCTCTGCGGATGACAATACGGACAGCGGATTCGACAGTCTGCTCCATTCTGCCGGCGAAGACAGCAAGTACGTCATACCCAACCTGCAGATGCTATCCCGTCCGAAGCCGCATGCCGCAGGAAAAGATGTCGACCACAACTCCAACGCGGCGAAGCTTGTTCACACGTTAAAGAGCTTTGGCGTCAGTGCGATCGTTTCGGAGGTGCACCGCGGGCCTGCGGTTACCCGCTACGAAGTCCAGCCAGCGACAGGTGTGAAGGTAAGCCGGATCGTCAGTTTGACGGATGACCTGGCTTTGGCGCTTGCCGCCAAGGACATTCGCATCGAGGCGCCGATTCCCGGCAAGTCGGCGATCGGGATCGAAGTTCCCAACACTGAGGTTGCCGTGGTGACGCTTCGGGAAGTACTCGAATCAGGCAGTTACCGGGATGCCGCAGCGAAGTTGACTGTGGCGCTTGGACGGGATATCTCCGGTGAACCGATTGTCGCGGACCTGGCCAAAATGCCCCATCTGCTGGTAGCCGGGGCTACCGGAAGCGGAAAGTCGGTCTGCATTAACGGTTTGATTATGAGCATTCTATTTAAGGCAAAACCGCATGAAGTAAAATTGATGATGATCGATCCGAAAATGGTAGAGTTGAATGTCTACAATGGAATCCCCCATCTTTTGGCGCCAGTCGTGACCGATCCCCGCCGCGCTTCCGTGGCGCTGAAGAAAGTGGTGGCCGAAATGGAGCGGCGCTACAATCTGTTCGCCAAGATGGGCAGCAGAAACATCGAGATGTACAACCAGCAGGTAACGGACAACCCGCTGCCGTACATCGTCGTCATCGTCGATGAGCTGGCCGATTTGATGATGGTAGCTCCCGGGGACGTGGAAGATGCGATCTGCCGACTGGCACAGATGGCCCGGGCAGCCGGGATCCATTTGATCATCGCGACGCAGCGGCCGTCCGTGGACGTCATTACCGGAGTGATCAAAGCGAATATTCCGTCGCGGATTGCTTTTGGAGTCTCATCCATGGCTGACTCCCGCACCATCCTCGACATGGGCGGAGCGGAGAAGCTGCTCGGCCGCGGCGATATGCTGTTTTTGCCGATGGGTGCCTCCAAACCGGTCCGCATCCAAGGGGCGTTCGTCTCCGATCAGGAAGTCGAAGAGGTGGTCAGCTTTGTCAAGCAGCAGCAAGAGGCGAAGTACAACCAGGAGATGATCCCGGATGAAGCAGCGGAAGAAGTACAGACGGTCATCGACGACGAACTGTACGATCAAGCCGTGCAAATCGTCGCGGAAGCCCAGACGGCCTCGGCCTCCCTGCTGCAGCGGCGGCTTCGGGTCGGATACACCCGGGCAGCCCGCTTGATTGACATGATGGAGGCGCAGGGTATCGTGGGTCCGTATGAGGGAAGCAAACCGCGCGAGGTGCGCCTGCCGCGTCCTTCAGCAGAGAGTAATATTTCCTAATGGGTCTGGATAAAGTATTTATCAAAAAATGACTTGTCGTTTTGTGTGCCATGGGTTAAAATTTCTACGGATTCAAGGAATCGGGATCACCGTGTATGCGATCATTCGATGTCCTGTTTTCTTGTCCGTCGACAAAATAAGGGGGAATTAGAGAATGAAGAAGCTTTTCTCCGTTCTGTCTGTTGCGACGCTGAGCCTTTCGCTCGTCCTGACCGGTTGCGGCAGCGGAAACACCAATAAGCCTGCCGAGCAGGGCAATACGGGAGGAGCCGGAGCCGGGAGCGGAGCGGCTAAAATTAAAGTCGGGATGGTTACAGACGTTGGCGGCGTCAACGACAACTCCTTTAACCAAAGTGCATGGGAAGGTCTGCAGAAGTTTAAAGAAGATACCGGAAACGACGTTGACTATCTGCAAAGCCAAAACGATTCAGACTACGTTCCCAACCTGAACCAGTTTGTCAAAGACAAATGGGATCTGACCTGGGGTATCGGGATGCTAATGGCTGCCCACGTGAAACAAGTGGCGGGAGAAAATCCAGATGCCAAACTGGCGATCATCGATGATGTTGTGGACGCTCCAAACGTAGAATCAGTCACGTTTAAAGAGAACGAGGGTTCTTTCCTCGCTGGTGTGGTCGCAGCTGAAATGACCAAGACGAATAAGGTAGGCTTTGTCGGCGGGGCGGAAATTCCGGTTATCAAGCGTTTTGAAAAAGGATTTGTCGCCGGCGTAAAGGCGGCAAAACCGGATGTTGAAGTCATTACCGTCTATACGGGGGCATTCGACAAGCCGGACCTTGGAAAAGCTTCCGCATCGCAGATCTACGGAAAAGGAGCAGACATCATCTTCCACGCGTCCGGTGCTACGGGTGACGGCGTGTTCAACGAAGCGAAAGCCCGCAAAGCCAAAGGCGAGAACGTATGGGTCATCGGCGTTGACAAAGACCAATCGCTTCGATTCGGCGATGACATCACTCTGACGTCTATGGTGAAGCGTGTAGATGAAGCCGTGTACCGGGTGTCGAAGGATCTTGCCGACGGCAAATTCAAAGGCGGTTCTGTCGTCCTTGGCCTGAAAGAAGACGGTGTAGGCCTGGCTGACACCTCGACGAAGAATGTACCGGAAGACATCCTGAAAAAGGTTGACGAGTTTAAACAAAAAATCATCAGCGGTGAAATTACTGTTCCAGAAAAGTAAAGCTTACACGGATTTCCATGGAACGAGGCTAGTTGGCAAACTAGCCTTGTTCTCTCTTACAGGATAAAAGGACAACCTGTTAAAACGCCTGTTTATCCTGCTTTGAAAGCGTCCTCTATACCTGCGGAAAATACTTGTTTATGAAATACATAGAATCTTTTCCTGTCAGATCAGTACGGAAGAAACCTCGCTGCCATTCCTACCTGGAGTTTTTCTGAAGTACCCAAGCGGCTTCATCCGGCATTAGCTTCGGTAAAAGCAACCGCTAAGGAAGGACCAGCATCTTCGAAAGGACTTCTTTAGATAGCTTTTCTTACAGTATCAGAAAGCTTACACTTCCTGAACCAGCTTCCTGATACGGCATGAAAAGCAACCGCTAAAGAAGGACCAGCATCTTCGAAAGGACTTCTTTAGATAGCTTTTCTTACAGTATCAGAAAGCTTACACTTCCTGAACCAGCTTCCTGATACGGCATGAAAAGCAACCGCTAAAGAAGGACCAGCATCTTCGAAAGGACTTCTTTAGATAGCTTTTCTTACAGTATCAGAAAGCTTACACTTCCTGAACCAGCTTCCTGATACGGCATGAAAAGCAACCGCTAAAGAAGGACCAGCATCTTCGAAAGGACTTCTTTAGATAGCTTTTCTTACAGTATCAGAAAGCTTACACTTCCTGAACCAGCTTCCTGATACGGCATGAAAAGCAACCGATAAAGAAGGACCAGCTTCTTCGAAAGGACTTCTTTAGATAGCTTTTCTTAATTAAAGAACGGGGTGAACATGTTTGAGTGACGTACAGACAGTCGTCGAAATGCGCGGTATAACCAAGCGGTTTCCCGGTATTATTGCCAATGACAATATCAGTTTGAAAGTAAAAAAAGGGGAAATTCACGCGCTTCTCGGTGAAAACGGTGCGGGAAAATCTACCCTGATGAACATCCTCTTCGGGTTGTATCAACCGGATGAAGGGGAAATCCTGATTAACGAAAAGCCCGTCGTGATTGCAAACCCGAATGTCGCCAACGACCTGGGCATCGGAATGGTGCACCAGCATTTTATGCTTGTGGAACCATTCAGCGTAACAGAAAACATCGTCCTCGGAAACGAACCGAAAAAAGGTTTATCTATAGATATCCGCAAAGCCGCCAAAGAGGTGGAAGAACTGTCCCGGCGTTACGGTCTGAAGGTGGATCCCTACGCCAAAATCCGGGATATATCCGTCGGCATGCAGCAGCGGGTGGAAATTTTGAAAACGCTGTATCGCGGCGCTGAAATTCTCATCTTTGACGAACCGACCGCAGTACTCACCCCGCAAGAGATTCAAGAGCTGATCGACATTATGCACAACCTTGTCAACGAGGGGAAGACGATCATTCTGATCACCCACAAGTTGAAAGAGATCATGGCGGTTTGCGACAGCGTCACGATCATACGGCGCGGCAAAGTGATCGACTCGCTTGCTGTAGCCGAAACAAATCCGGATGACCTGGCTGAAAAGATGGTGGGCCGGGAAGTGACCTTTTCTGTAGAAAAGCGGCCGGCTAACACCAAAGACGTGGTCCTCTCCGTCGAAAAGGTGACGGCATTGGACAGCCGCGGCGTCAAAACCCTGAACGAAATCTCGCTGGAAGTAAAATCAGGTGAGATCTTTGGCATCGCCGGGGTAGACGGGAACGGACAGAGTGAACTGATCGAGGTGCTGACCGGTCTGCGCAAAGCCCAGTCGGGCAGTGTGAAGCTAAACGGCAAAGAGATCATGAACCAATCGCCGCGGAGCATCTCGGAAGCGGGACTGTCGCATATTCCCGAGGACAGGCATAAGCGCGGCCTGGTTCTCGATTTTACCATGAGCGAAAACATGGTGCTGGAAACCTACTATCACAAGCCCTATAACAAAAGCGGCTTCCTTGACTACAAGGAAATCGATCAGCAGGCGAAAAGACTGATTGAAGAATTCGACGTGCGGACGCCCAGCATATACACGGCGGCTCGTGCGCTGTCAGGGGGCAACCAGCAGAAGGCGATTATTGCCCGCGAAGTGGATAAAGACCCGGATCTGCTGATCGCTGCCCAACCGACCAGAGGACTTGATGTCGGTGCAATCGAATTTATCCACAAGCGGCTGATCGAGCAGCGCGATAAAGGAAAGGCCGTTTTGCTGGTATCTCTGGAGTTAGACGAGATTATGAACCTTTCAGATCGCATCGGGGTCATCTACGAAGGACAGATCGTCGGGATAGTAAATCCAAAACAGACGTCAGAACAGGAACTGGGTCTGATGATGTCAGGTGGAAAGCGGATGCAAGGAGGAACTGTGGATGAATAAAGTCGCCCAGATTTTTATCAAGGAATCGTTTCTCGTTCCTGTCGTTGCCATCCTGCTCGGCCTGATCGTCGGTGCGATCGCGATGCTGGCAGGCGGTTTTAACCCTTTGATCGCCTATGAATCGCTGTTTATCAAGGTGTTTGGCAATCTGTACAACTTTGGCGAAACCATCCGTCAGATTACGCCGTTGATCTTTACCGGTCTTGCCGTCGCTTTTGCCTTCCGTACCGGCCTGTTCAACATCGGGGCCGAGGGGCAGTTCATCATGGGGATGGTCTCCTCCGTCTGCGTCGGCGCCATGCTTGATCTTCCCTTTTACATACACGTCCCGTTGGCTCTGATTGTCGGCGGAGTTGTCGGCGGACTGTGGGGAGCCATCGTCGGCTACTTGAAATCGGTGCGCGGTGTCCATGAAGTCATCACCTCTATCATGTTAAACTGGGTTGCCCTGTACTTTTCCAATTACATCTTAAAAACCTTCCTGGTTCCCGAAGGACAGCAGCGTTCACGGGATATCCACGAATCTGCATCCATCTCGATCGGCTGGCTGTCCGAGATGTTTGACAGCGCCCGCTTGCACTGGGGGACGCTGATCGCGCTGGCCGCTGCCGTAGTCTTTTACATTATCCTGTGGAAGACGAAAACCGGGTTTGAACTGCGGGCTGTCGGGTTTAACCCGCACGCCTCCGAATACGCGGGGATGAACGTCAACAAGAACGTGGTCAAAGCGATGTTTATCGGCGGTCTGTTCGCCGGCTTGGGCGGCGCTTGCGAAGTATTGGGCGTCTTCCACTATCAGGCGATTGCCTCGGCTCTGCCGGGATACGGATTTGACGGTATCGCCGTTGCCTTGATCGGCGGAAATACGCCGCTTGGCGTCGTGCTCGGAGCGATTTTGTTCGGGGCGCTCAGCTTTGGCGCTGCCGGGATGAAGTTTGGAGCGGGAGTGCCGGTGGAGTTGATTCGGATCGTCATTTCCTCTGTCATCTTCTTCGTGGCCGCGCACGGCATCGTTCGCTACCTGCTAAAACCGGTCCTGGCCAAGAAAAAGGAGGTGCTGTAGGAAATGGATTGGGGTTTGTTGGTAAGCAACTTGGTACATGATACCATCGTGTTTTCTACAGCGCTGATCTTCGCTGCCCTCGGCGGCGTCTTTTCGGAGCGTTCCGGGGTCGTCAATATCGCCCTCGAGGGGCTGATGACGATCGGCGCGTTTGTCGCGGCGGTCGTGACCTTCTTCTTCGAAACGGCGTCGCCCGGGGTCGCGCCGTGGGTTGGTTTTGTCGCTGCGATCATCGCCGGTGTCATCTTCTCCCTGACCCATGCAGTGGCTTCGATCACCTTCAAGGCGGATCAAGTCGTAAGCGGTGTGGCACTCAACTTTTTGGCGACAGGGCTGACGCTGTACCTGACCAAAATCATCTTCCACGGCGCGGGGCAGACCAGCACGCTCGCAGCCGTCTTCACCCAGTGGAGCATCCCCGGCTTAAAGGATATTCCGCTTTTGGGACACGCCGTATTTGAAGGGTATCCGACGAGCTACCTGGCCTTTTTGCTGGTGATCATCTCCTGGTATGTCCTCTTCAAAACGCCATTCGGGCTGCGCCTTCGCTCCGTGGGCGAGCATCCGCGTGCGGCAGATACGGCGGGAATCAACGTACGTATAATCCGTTACATCGCGGTGATGATCAGCGGAGCTCTCGCCGCCATGGGCGGAGCGACAATTACGCTGACGACGACCAGCAACTTTTCGCACAATACGGTTTCCGGTCAAGGATTTATCGCCCTGGCGGCGATGATCTTCGGAAAGTGGCATCCATCCGGCGCGATGGGGGCGGCCCTGTTCTTCGGGATGGCGCAGGCGGCCATGTCTCTTCTGCAGGTGTATGGATGGACGCAGTACATCCCGGTAGAAGTCATCTTCATGCTGCCGTACATTTTAACCATTCTTGTCCTGGCCGGATTCGTCGGCCGCTCCAATGCGCCGGCGGCCTCAGGCAAGCCGTATGAGACGGGATCGAGATAAACAGTGGAAAGCAAGGCTGTTTCGCATGACGCGGAGCAGCCTTTTTTTGGCGGGATTTCCTTCTCTCACGCAGAATGCAGCCGCTTCCCCGGATGGAAGCTTTTCTTATAGAAGCGGACGGAGTCGGGAAAACTACCTGCACATTCGCATAGACGAGGAGGAAAAAACATGTGGAGGTGTCCGTACTGTGGCGAAGTGAAAGGTCAGCCTTTCGCCGACAGCCAGCTGCAGGGGATGCTTTGCCTCAATCCGGAGTGCGGCAGGTTTGACTCGGCTGAGGAAAGCAAGGAAGCTCTATACGAGTGGGATTCTTCGGATTTTTAGGCGCCAATGCGGCGCCTTTTTCTCTTTTGCTTTGCTGAATCGCCATTTGTTTGGTTACAATAGGAAGAGAAAACCAGTGGAAGGGAGTTGGAAGGTTATGGCAGCACCAGTTAAAGAGATCTCGTTTCAATCTTCCCAGGTGAACGGGTTGAATCTGCATATCATGCCAACAGAGAAATTTAAGACGACGACCATCGTGATCATGATAGAGCAGGAGCTGTCACAGGCATATGTGACGAAAACAGCGCTGCTGGCTCACGTTCTGAAACGGGCGACGGCCCGCTTTCCCGATACCAGGAAGCTCAGCGAACACCTGGATATGCTCTATGGGGCCATTTTTGATATAGATGTCGTCAAAAAAGGGGAGCGCCAAATTCTGCAAGTCTATCTGGAAGTGCCGAATGAAAAGTACCTGTCGGATTCAGTCCCGCTGCTGGAACAAGCGTTTCAATTCGCCGGAGAGGTCCTGGTCCATCCGTATCTGGAAAATCAGGCATTTGCGGAGAAGTACCTGAATACGGAAAAAGAGTCGCTGCGGAAGCGGATTGAAAGCCTGATCGACGATAAAATGAGGTACGCAAATCAGCGCATCACGGAAGAGATGTTCAAAGACGAGCCGTTCAGCCTGTTGGTCTACGGCAGGCGCGAGGATCTCGCCGCGATCGACGGAGCCGGCCTGTACCAATACTATCGGGAACTGCTGGCGCACAATCCGATCGACGTCTTTGTCGTCGGCGATGTGGAGAGCACACAGATACAGGAATACGTCAAGGCACACGTACAGCCGGAGCGCAGCCAACCTGTCACGCTCCCTGCAGCCAACACGCAGAAGGATGTGCAGCAGGTGCGAGAGGTGGTAGACCGGCTCGATGTCAGCCAAGGCAAGCTGAATATCGGCTGCCGCACCCATGTCACTTATAAGGATGAAGATTATCCGGCCCTGCAGGTCTGCAACGGCGTGCTCGGCGGGTTTCCCCACTCCAAGCTGTTTATCAACGTGCGCGAGAAGGCGAGTCTGGCTTACTACGCCGTATCCCGTCTGGAGAGCCACAAGGGCGTGCTGATGATGATGTCGGGGATCGATGTGGCCAATTACGAGCGGGCCGTATCGATCATGAAAGAGCAGCTGGAACAGGTGAAAGCCGGAAAGATCAGCGATGAAGAGTTGAACCTGACGAAGGCGACGCTGACGAATCAATTTCGCGAACTCCTCGACAGCGCCCGGATGATGATCGATTTTACGTACAACGGTCTCCTCAGCGGACGAAAACGGCTGCTGACAGAGATGCTGCAGGCGTTTGCCGACACCACTCTGGAGGATGTCAAGCGGGTGGCGGCCAAGATCCAGATGGATACGATTTACCTGCTGCGTGACCGAAAGGAGAGTGTGTAACGTGCAGACGAAGACGTTTCAACAGGTGAACGAGACTCTTTACTCAGAGCAGCTGCCAAACGGGTTAAAAGTTTACCTGCTGCCGAAAATGGGGTTCGGCAAAACCTACGCCGTTTTTACCACGCGGTACGGCTCGATTGACAGCCACTTTCGCATCTCGGGCGGGGCAGAGGTCCACGTGCCCGACGGGATCGCCCACTTTTTGGAGCACAAGATGTTCGATAAAGAGGATCGCGATGTCTTTCAGGACTTTTCGCGCAACGGCGCTTCCTGCAACGCCTTTACCACCTTTAACCGGACGGCGTACCTGTTCTCCTGCACCGACCTGGTGGAAGACAACCTGAACATCTTGCTGGACTTTGTCCAGGAGCCGTACTTTACCGAACAGAGCGTGGAGAAGGAGAAAGGCATTATCGGCCAGGAGATTCGCATGTACGATGACAATCCGGACTGGAAGGTGTACATGAGCTTGCTCAAGGCGATGTATCAGGAACACCCGGTGCGGATCGAAATTGCCGGGACGGTTGAGTCAATTGCCAAAATAACCAAAGATACCTTGTACGACTGCTATGAGACGTTTTACCATCCGAGCAATATGATCTTGTTTGTGGTCGGTTCGTTTGACCCGGAGTCAATCATGCAGACAGTGAGAAAAAACCAGGAGGGCAAGTCATTCTCGCCGTCGCCCAAAATCGAGCGGTTTTTCCCGCAGGAACCAGCGGCATTGGCCCAAAAGCAGGTGGAGAATCACCTGTCTGTCGGGCTGCCGAAATGCATGATCGGCTTCAAGGACGCACATGTCGGGCTGACCGGTGAACAACTGCTGCGCCGGGAGATGACCACCAAGCTGCTGCTGGATATTCTGTTTGGCACCAGTTCCGCCCTGTACCAAAAACTGTATGAGGCAGGACTGATCACGGAGAGCTTCGATTTTGACTACACGTGTGAACAGGATTATGCCTACTCGCTCCTGGGCGGGGACACGCCTGATCCCGAACGGCTGAAAGAAATGATCCAGCAAGAGATCAGCCATTACCTGCAGGCGGGTATTGCCAAGGACGAATTTGAACGGAGCAAACGGAAGAAGATTGGCCAGTTCCTTCGTTCACTCAATTCGATTGAGTACATCGCCAACCAGTTCACCAGCTATACGTTTAACGGAACCGACTTGTTTGCGGTGGTGCCGGTACTGGAGTCGATCACGCTGCAAGATGTAACGGAGCGGATGGGCGAGCACCTCCGGTTTGACCAGATGGCAGTCTCGATTGTCCGTTCCGCTGCGGACCAGGAGTAGAAGTCTGCCGTGCGAGGAGAAACGATGTGGGGACTTGTGACGGGAGCGTCAGGCGAGCTGGGTCAGGCGGTCAGCATCGCTTTGGTCAAGCGGGGCATCCCGCTGTATCTGCATTACCACCTGGCGGGCGATAAACTGCAGGGGGTCCTGCAACTGGCAACCGAGCTGGGGGTGCCGGCATACCCGCTCCAAGCAGATTTGCGGGACCCGGGGCAGGTGCACCGCATGTTCGGACAGATGCCGGTAAAGCCGCTCTTGTTGGTAAACAATGCCGCGGTCGATCACGTAGGGCTGATCCACGATGTGACACCAGAGCAGTTTGACAATCTGGTGCACACCAATGTACGGGCTCCGTTCTTCGTGACACAAGCCGCCCTGCCGGCGATGATTCAGGCGAAGTACGGACGCATTGTCAACCTGTCTTCGATCTGGGGCTTGACAGGCAGTGCCTGTGAAGTGCTGTATTCCACGACCAAAGGGGCCGTCCTGGCGTTTACCAAGGCGCTCGCGAAAGAGCTGGCCCCCAGCAGCATTAGCGTAAACGCGATTGCTCCGGGAGCGATCGAGGGGGGGATGATGAACCGCTTCTCCCCCGAGGATGTGCAGGAGATCGTAGAGGCGATTCCGGCTGGCAGGCTCGGTCGGCCGGAGGAGGTTGCGTCTCTCGCCGTCTATTTGTTGTCGCCGGAAGCAGGTTACATTACTGGACAGGTGATCAGTCCGAACGGCGGCTGGTACACCTGAGTTCGGCGAAGCAATTGAGAGGAAAAAAACGTATATTTTTGCGCTCGGGATGGCACTCTATTCCTATCAGGGCAAAAAGCCCGAAGGTACTATCTCGAGGAGGGAACGTTTGATGTCGGTTCTAGACAACTTTTCTGACTGGAAACAATTTCTGGGTGAACGCCTTGGATCAGCCAAAGATGCGGGAATGGAAAGCGAAACGGTTCACAATGTAGCCTTTCAGGTAGGAGATTATCTTGCTGAACAGGTTCAGCCCAAGAACGACCAGGAGCGCCTGCTCAAGGAGCTGTGGGAAGTGGGCAGCGAGGAGCAGAAGCGCGCGCTCGCTTCCATGATGGTAAAACTCGTGCAAAAATAAGGGTACAGTGGAAAATCCCCAATACCGGGGATTTTTTTACGTTCACCCTTTGTCGACTCGCTCACAGATGGTATACTGAGGAGGATCATTTATCACGTGAGAGAGGGAGTCACTCGTGGACATAAAAGATAAAAAAGAGTGGTATATCGAGTACGAAATCCAGAGAGACCGGCCTGGTCTGCTGGGGGATTTGGCTTCGATGCTGGGGATGCTCAATATCAATATCACCACGATCAACGGTGTTGAAAATAATCGCCGGGGAATGCTGGTCATGGCTGATGATGACGAAAAAATAGAAGTTCTTCGCAACATTATCCACAAAGTGGACAATATAACCATAACAAGGCTCCGCCCCCCGACGATGCTGGATCGTCTCGCTGTCCGTCACGGACGTTACATCGCCCGTGACACGGAAGACAAGAAGACGTTCCGGTTTATTCGTGACGAGCTGGGGTTATTGGTTGACTTTATGGCAGAAATATTTAAGAAAGAAGGCAATCAGCTAGTCGGCATCCGGGGCATGCCCCGCGTCGGCAAAACCGAATCGATGATTGCCGCCAGTGTATCGGCGAACAAGCGCTGGACCTTTATCTCTTCAACGCTGCTGCGCCAGACAGTCCGCAGTACCTTAGCAGTTGATGAAATGTCCACTGATCATGTATATTTAATTGATGGGATCGTCTCAACACTTCGCTCTACCGAACGGCATCACTGCCTGCTTAGGGAGATCATGAATTTCCCGGCGGCCAAGGTTATTGAACACCCTGATATTTTCGTCAGGGAATCAGAGTATGAACTTGATGATTTTCAGTATATTATTGAACTTCGTCACAACCCCGATGAGGAGATCACCTATGAAATGCTCAACAATCAGGCTCTTAATGATTTTGACGTGACGTAAGGAGGGAACAGTGTGTCTGAACTGGGCCAGGTGCTGCAAAGAGCCAGGGAGGAAAAGGGAATATCACTCGACGAGATCCAGACGGTCACGAAAATCCAACGACGTTACCTGGAGGCCATAGAGAGAGGACATTTTCACGTTCTTCCCGGTCATTTCTATGCTCGTGCCTTTATAAAAAGCTATGCGGAAGCTGTTGGGCTCGATTCCAACCAAGTTTTGTCCCACTTCCAAACCGATCTGCCGGCACAACCGCCGCAAGAGCAATTGGAAAGGCTGCGGCGCCGCCGTGCCACTGTCGCCAAAACCCCGCTGCAAGCGGGAAAATGGTTAACCCAGTCTTTGGTAGTGCTGTTCATCGTACTGGTTTCCGCACTGATCTACTCGTACGCAGCCAAGCACGACGGCGGACTCCAGACACCATCTGGTACAGCTGTCTCTCCATCAGGTGTAGACACAGTCGAAGGATCAACGCCGCCGCCGCCGCCCGTTCCTCCACCTGTTGTGAATACTCCATCCGGTTCTGATACGCCCCCAGCCAATGAAGGGGTTGGCGGCGGCAGTTCGGCTCCAGGCGACAACACGCCGCCGGGCGATACGGGCTCCCAGCAGAGCGGAATTACGCCGGTCTCCCAGAACGGCTCTGTCTACAGCTTTGCGCTGCAGCAAGCAGACAAGCTCTCGATCAATCTGAAGACGTCGAAAGGCAGATGCTGGGTGGAAGTGTATCAAGCGAAGAACGGGAAGAAAGTAGCCAGCTTGATGATGGAGCAGGGGCAGGAGCAGGGCTATGAACTGGAAAAATCTGCCTACCTCAAATTGGGTGACCCGAAAGCGGTTGAACTTACAGTGAATGGGCAAGCCGTCTCGACAGCGAATATGGAACACTACCCATCCTTTGTCGAACTGAAAGTTGAATAGACAATGGTTCCGGAGAAGGCAAGCGGAATGTATTTCCGCTTGTCTTTAGTTTTTGACACTGCTCTGGCCGATATATTATACTGTTTAAGTGTATATTGGGCAGGTGTGACTAAATGGAGGAAAGAGAATGGCAGAAAAAGCTTCCGCGCGGGAAAAAGTAGCAATCGTTACATTGGGTTGCGAAAAAAATCTCGTAGACTCGGATATGATGGCTCACTTGATTGATGAGAAAGGATATGAACTTGTAGACGATCCGCAGCAGGCTACTGTTGTGATAGTAAATACCTGTGGTTTTATTGATGCCGCCAAAGAAGAGTCGGTCAACAAGATCCTGGATATGGCGGATCTAAAAGAGTCTGGAAAAGTAAAGTCACTGGTAGTGGCCGGCTGTCTCACCCAGCGCTATAAAGAAGATATCTTGCAGGAAATTCCTGAAGTGGACGGAATTGTGGGAACCGGCGACTTCATGTCGATTACTGACATCATCGAAGAGTCGCTGGTGGGGAAAAGGCCCGTACGCATTGGCAATCCGGTGTTTTCCTATGAAGAAGTGGTCAAGCGCAAAGTCAAAACCGGCACCTATTCCGCGTATATCAAAATCGCCGAAGGTTGCGACAACGCTTGTACTTTCTGCAGCATTCCGATGATGCGCGGCGCCTTCCGCAGCCGTTCGATGGAATCCATCATCGAAGAAGCAAGGCACCTGGCTTCGCAAGGGGTCGTGGAAATCAGCCTGATTGCGCAGGATTCTACCAACTACGGGACAGACCTGTACGACGGCAAACACATGCTTGCAGAGCTGTTGAACCGCCTGTCCGAGGTGGAAGGAATTGAGTGGATTCGCCTCCATTACGCTTACCCCGGTTTTTTCACCGATGAGTTGATCGAGGTTTTTGCAAGCAACCCCAAAGTTTGCAAATACATTGACATGCCTTTGCAGCACTCGGAGGATACGATTCTAAAACGCATGCGCCGTCCCGGCCGCCAGCGTGACATTCGCGAGCTGGTCGCGAAAATCCGGGCAGCAGTTCCCGATGTAGCGGTGAGGACTTCCCTTATCGTCGGCTTCCCCGGGGAGACTGAACAGGATTTTCAGAATCTGTGCGAGTTTGTCAAAGAGATCAAATTTGACCGCCTGGGTGTCTTCACCTATTCGAGTGAAGACGACACGCCGGCTGTCAGACTTCCCGATCACGTAGACGAAGAGACCAAAGAGAGACGGGCAAATCAGATCATGGAAATCCAGAGGGAGATCTCCCGGGAGCAGAACGACCGTTTTGTCGGCAAGGAACTGGATGTCTTGATCGAACGTTACGAAGGGAAGAGCGATGTCTTCGTTGGACGCAGCGGATTTGACGCCCCGGAAATTGATGGAGAAGTCTTTGTCTCCGGTTATAAAGGCGAACTGGGCAAAATTGTGAAAGTGAGGATCACCCATTCGTATGAGTACGACTTAGCCGGGGAGGTTTTGTAGGTGAATCTTGCCAATCGCATCACTTTGGCTCGAATTTTCCTTGTACCCGTTGTGATGTTTTTTATGCTGGTCCAGTACAAGTTCGGCACCTTTACTGTCGGCAACATCAGCATGACCTACAATGAGGTGATTGCCGCATTGGTCTTTATACTAGCTGCCAGTACGGACGGATTGGACGGGTACATCGCTCGCAAGAAGAAAATCGTTACCAATCTCGGGAAATTTCTCGATCCTCTCGCGGATAAATTGCTGATATCCGCAGCCCTGATTTCCCTTGTGGAAATGCACCGGCTGGAGGCTTGGATCGCGATTGTCATCATCAGCCGCGAATTTGCCGTGACTGGTCTGCGTCTGGTGGCTGCTGCGGAAGGGCAGGTCATCGCTGCCAGCGCACTCGGCAAATTAAAGACGTGGGTGCAAATCGTAGCGATTGTTGCGCTGATGATTCGCAACTTCCCCTTCGAACCCTTTCACATCCCGTTTGACGTCATTGCCTCTTGGGCAATGGTTATCATCACGCTTTATTCCGGTTATGACTACTTTGCGAAGAATCGCAATGTCATTCACTACTCCTGATTGCAGGCATATTTGGCAGTGGAATAGGAAGGATACAGATGAGAGCGGAAATTGTAGCTGTTGGAACCGAATTGTTGCTGGGGCAAATCGCCAATACCAATGCCCAGTTTTTATCGCAAAAATTGGCTGAGCTGGGGATCCATGTTTATTTTCATACGGTTGTTGGCGATAATTACGAACGACTTACGCAAGCGATCGAGCTTGCTGCCAGCCGTTCCGATGCGGTTATTTTTACCGGAGGGTTGGGCCCCACCCAGGATGATTTGACGAAAGAGGCGGTAGCCGACTATGTCGGCCGCAGATTAGTCACGGACGAGTTGGCGCTTTCGCGCATTCAGGCCTTCTTTGTCAAACGGGGAATTCCGATGACGGAAAACAACCGCAAACAAGCATTGGTGATCGAAGGGAGCACGGTCCTCAACAACGACCACGGCATGGCTCCCGGCATGGGCTTGACCGCTTTGGACAAGACATTCGTTCTCCTGCCCGGACCACCCAGTGAGATGCGCCCGATGACAGAGAATTACCTCATGCCGTTTCTGGCAAGTCTGCAGCCGGAAAAACAAGTTTTTCACTCCCGCGTGCTCTGCTTCTTCGGCATCGGGGAGTCAGCTTTGGAAGACAAATTGTCAGACCTCATTCAACAGCAAACGAACCCTACCATTGCTCCCTATGCGAAAGAATTTGAAGTAACCTGTCGAATCACTGCCCGGGCCGCTTCCGGAGTTTTGGCGGAGAGTTTGATTGCGCCTGTTGAGGCTGCCATTCGTCAGCGGGTAGGCGAGTTCATCTACGCCGTCGGTGAGACCTCCCTGCATGAAGTGTTGATCGCCGAACTGCGGAAGCGGCAGGAGACAATAGCCTGTGCGGAGAGCTGCACAGGAGGATCGATCGCTTCCTTGCTTACTTCTGTTCCGGGCAGCTCCGAGGCATTTCGCGGAGGAGTCGTTTGCTACAGCAACGAAACGAAGCGGGACCTCTTGGGGGTGCCGGCAAGGGTATTGGACCATGACGGTGCGGTAAGTGAAGCGGCCGCAAGATACCTGGCCGAGAACGTCAGACAAAAAATCGGCACGACGTACGGCGTCTCCGTTACCGGGGTTGCCGGTCCGGGGACCGTGGAAGGAAAGCCCGTCGGTCTCGTCTACATCGGACTGGCTGCAGAGGGGATGCCGACGGTTGTGAAAGAGCTTCAGCTGGCCGGACAGCGCCGGGCGATCGTCGGGCGTGCTGCCAAATACGCAATGTTTTACACGCTTCAACGTTTAAAAGAAAGGTGACTAAGATGACGAATTTTACTGATTTTGCGCTACATAAAAGTATCATGCAATCCATTCACGACATGGGGTTTGAAGAACCGTCCCCGATTCAAGCGGCGTGCATCCCGCGGATTCTGACCGGCGTCGACCTGATTGGCCAGGCCCAGACAGGTACGGGGAAAACAGCTGCTTTCGGCATTCCCTTGATCGAGAAAGTGACGACCGCCAATACCATCCAGGCGATCGTGCTCACGCCAACCCGTGAACTGGCGATCCAGGTTTCTGGAGAGCTGCGCCGGATCGCGAAGTACAAGCGCATCCGCACGCTGCCGATCTACGGCGGCCAGTCGATCAGCCACCAGATTCGCGCGCTCAAACAGGGCGTCCAAGTGGTGATTGGTACGCCGGGCCGTGTGTTGGATCATCTTCGCCGCAAGACGCTTAGGCTGGACAACGTGACGATGCTGGTCCTCGACGAAGCGGACGAGATGCTTGACATGGGCTTTATCGAGGATATCGAGACGATTATCAGCCATCTGAACGAAGACCGTCAGACCCTGCTCTTCTCGGCGACGATGCCGGCTGAGATCAAACGCCTTGCTACCCGTTATATGAAAAAGCCGGAAACAGTGGCTGTCAGCCGCGAAGAAGTGACGGCTCCGCTGATCGAGCAAGTCTATTACAAGATGTTTGAACGAAACAAGCTGGACAGCCTGTGCCGCATCCTCGACAGCGAGGACGTCGAGCTGGGCATTATCTTCTGCCGCACCAAACGGGGCGTGGACGAGCTGACGGAGGCCCTGCAGGCGCGCGGATACCTCGCAGACGGCCTGCACGGCGACTTGTCGCAGGCACAGCGCGACAAGGTGATGAAAGCCTTCCGCGAGGGAACGATTGAGTTCTTGATCGCGACGGACGTAGCCGCCCGCGGCATTGATGTGGGCAATGTGACCCACGTCATCAACTACGACATCCCTCAGGATCCCGAGAGCTACGTGCACCGCATCGGCCGTACCGGGCGTGCAGGCCGCAAGGGGATTGCGATGACGCTGGTGACGCCGCGCGAGATGAGGCAGATGATGATCATCCAGAAGCAGACAAAGGCAGCGATCGTCTCCCGCAACGTTCCTACGCTGGAAGAAGTGGCCGAACGGAAGCAGGAGCAGCTGCGTGAACAGTTGATCAACCTGATCGAAAGTGATGGAATCGCCGAGATGTACGAGAAGGTCGCACAGAACCTTGCTGCCGACTACTCGCCAGAGCAGATCGCTGCAGCGGCGCTTCACCTCGCCTTCCACAACGAAATCGGGGACGGCACGGAAACGGAAGTGTACGACTTCGGCGAAACCGGTGCGGCTAAAGGCATGGTTCGCTTCTTCCTCAACGTCGGCCGGAACGCGAATGTCAAACCGCAGGATCTGGTTCGGGAGATATCCGAAACGGTAGGTATACCCGGCAAAGCGGTCGGCCGGATCGACATCTTCGAAAACTTTACGTTTGTCGAAGTGCCGGAGGAGGTCGCTCCTTTCGTCTACGAGGCGCTTCGCCAGACCCGCATCAACGGCAAACGAATCAACCTGGAACCGGCGAAACCGCGCAATAAGAGGTAATACACTGCCCTGGATGGGGCCATAAAGGGGAGAGAGCCGCTTGTATCAAACCAGATGCAGGTGGCTTTTTTTCCGAAAAAACGTTATGCGAATATTTGTTCGCAAAAAATACTTGGCAAGTGCTTCTATCTCGATGTATGATGATTACAGGTAATCAAACGAAGTGAAAGGGAGTGTCAGTATTGTCTGATCGTCGCGCGGCTTTAGAAAACGCATTACGGCAAATAGAGAAACAATTTGGAAAAGGCTCCATTATGAAATTGGGTGACATGGGAACGATGCAGGTTTCCACCGTGTCCAGCGGGGCATTGGCGCTTGATATCGCTTTGGGAGTGGGCGGATTTCCCCGCGGCCGGATTATTGAGATATACGGGCCGGAATCTTCAGGTAAGACGACGGTTGCCCTTCACGCCATTGCCGAAGTGCAAAAACAGGGCGGACAAGCGGCATTCATCGATGCAGAGCACGCTCTCGATCCGGTCTACGCCTCCAAGCTGGGCGTCAACATCGAGGATCTTCTGCTCTCGCAGCCTGACACTGGAGAACAAGCCCTGGAGATCGCGGAAGCGCTTGTGCGTTCCGGTGCCGTCGACATCATTGTCGTGGACTCGGTCGCGGCGCTCGTTCCGAAAGCGGAGATCGAGGGAGAGATGGGGGATTCCCACGTGGGCTTGCAGGCTCGCCTGATGTCCCAAGCGCTGCGCAAACTCTCCGGCGCCATCAACAAGTCAAAGACAATCGCGATCTTTATCAACCAGCTGCGCGAGAAAGTAGGCGTCATGTTCGGAAATCCGGAAACCACTCCCGGAGGCCGGGCGCTCAAATTCTACGCCAGCGTGCGCCTGGATGTGCGGAAGGCGGAAAGCATCAAGTCAGGGAATGACGTCATCGGCACCAAGACGAAAATCAAAGTGGTCAAAAACAAGGTAGCTCCGCCGTTTAAAACGGCAGAGGTGGATATCATGTACGGCGAGGGAATTTCCCGCGAAGGCAGCATTTTGGATATCGGCGCCGAGATTGACGTCGTAGCCAAGAGCGGCGCCTGGTATTCGTTTAACGACGAACGGCTGGGGCAGGGGCGCGAGAACGCCAAGCTCTTCCTGAAGGAAAACCAGGAGATCGCCAGCCAGATCGAGGCCAAGGTGCGCGAATACTTCAGCCTCAACCCGAGTGCGGTGCCGCAGACTGACGACGCGGTTGTCGATCCGGAGCAAGAGGAAGAGCCGGTTTTTGATTTTGAATAAGCAGTCAACCACAGCAGCCTGTCGCCGTCCGACAGGCTGCAGCACTGTACCGGACCTAAAGAGAGGAGTGAGGCGATGAAGAGCGGCCAGGTTACCGCTATCTGTCAGGACAAAAAAAACAGGCACCGCTACCAGGTATACATCGACGATGAGTATGCCTTTGACGTCCACGAAGACATACTGATCAAATATCACTTATTAAAGGGCACCTACATCGATGAAACAATGGGACGGGAAGTCCTGCAGGCGGAAGAATGCCAAAAGGCTTACCTGCTGGCTCTCCGCTACCTGGGAATTCGGCCGCGAACAACCCATCAACTGGAACAGTATCTGGTGCAAAAAGGGTTTTCCGAACAGATCGCGAGCCAGGTCAGCGGACGCTGTGCCGCTCAGGGCTATCTGAACGACGAAACCTTCGCCAGGCAGTGGGTCGCGGAACGCCTGCGCAATAATCCCCGCGGGAAGTACGCCTTGCGGATGGAACTCAAACAAAAAGGTCTCCCGCAGGAAATTATCGGCGATGCGCTCGGAGAGGTAAAACAGGAGGAAGAACTGGAGGCGGCCCGGAAGTTTGCACGAAAAAAGTTAAGGAATGAAGCTCTGCCGCTGGACCGGACAAAAGAACAGAAGCTGCTGGCAGCTCTGCTGCGTCGGGGATTTAGCCCTGCTGCGGTGCAGGTGCTGCGCCGGGAGCTGAGGGACGGCCGATTTCCGCTGGAGTAAGGCTGCCTGCCCGTACAGACTCTTGGCGCCTGTCTTCGCCCCGGCGGCATCCGGGTGCTTCTTGACAAGTCTTGTCATCAAATAATAAAATAGGTTTGTGTTATGAGGTGTATCATACTTTTTCGCTATTTCTTTTGCTAATTCGCAGTGGAAAAACTGAACAACCGCGCATCACTGCGTGGATTCAGCGGACCGAGTAGCATCGGTCTTGTTTTTTAGGCTTCCCCTCTGACTTGGAAGCCAGTGAATGTACCTGACGAATATACATTTGTTTCTTGACACAACACGAAATTCGCAGGGTGATGACTGGAAATTGAATGCTTAGAAAGCGGGGAGATGTCACACGCCAAGGAGGTGAAAAAAGCACGATTATGGGTACAATATTAAATCCGATTACATTGATATTGCTCATCGTTGTTCTGGTGGCAGGTTTTATCGTCGGTTACTTCGTGCGCAGGTCGATTGCAGAAGCGAAGATCTCCAGCGCAGAGGAGGCTGCCAAGCAAATCGTCGAGGAAGCCAAACGCGACGCGGAAGCAGTCAAAAAAGAGAAGGTCCTGGAAGCGAAAGACGAAGTTCACAAGCTTCGCACAGACGCAGAACAGGAGCTGCGCGACAGGCGGAATGAAATTCAGCGTCAGGAACGCCGCATTCTGCAAAAGGAAGAAACGCTCGACCGCAAGCTCGAGCAGCTGGAGCGCAAGGAGTCAGATCTGGCCGAACGAGACAAATCGATCACAGAACTGAAAGCAAGCGTTGAGCAATTATATAAAGACCAAGTAGCCGAACTGGAACGGATTTCCGGTTTGACCCAGGAAGAAGCGAAGGCAATTATCCTATCGAATGTGGAGAACGACGTTCGCCACGAAATGGCTGTTATGATCAGGGAAATTGAGACTCAGGCGAAGGAAGAAGCCGAGAAGAAGGCACGCGAGATCATCACGACAGCCATACAGCGATGTGCTGCCGATCATGTAGCCGAGACGACTGTGTCCGTTGTTACGCTGCCGAATGATGAGATGAAGGGGCGCATTATCGGACGCGAAGGCCGCAATATCCGCGCTCTTGAGACGTTGACGGGAATCGATCTGATCATTGACGACACACCGGAAGCGGTTATTCTTTCTGGCTTTGACCCAATCCGCCGCGAGATCGCCAAAACTGCTCTCGATAAACTTGTTGCTGACGGCCGGATTCATCCCGCCAGAATTGAAGAGATGGTCGATAAAGCTCGCCGTGAAGTGGATGAGCGGATTCGCGAATACGGGGAACAGGCTACTTTTGAAACGGACGTTCACGGTTTGCATCCAGACCTGATCAAGATATTGGGACGCCTGCGATACCGCACCAGCTATGGGCAAAACGTATTGAAACACTCGATGGAAGTAGCCCATCTGGCCGGCCTGATGGCAGCAGAGATGAACGAAGACGTAAAGCTGGCGAAACGCGCTGGGCTGTTGCATGACATTGGCAAGGCGATTGACCATGAAGTGGAAGGTTCTCACGTTGAAATAGGCGTAGAATTAGCGAAGAAATACGGAGAGCACCCCGTAGTGATCAACAGTATCGCCTCCCACCACGGAGATACGGAACCGACATCCGTCATCTCGATGCTGGTAGGCGCTGCAGACGCACTCTCGGCAGCCAGACCCGGTGCTCGGCGCGAGACGCTTGAGACCTACATCAAACGGCTGGAGAAACTCGAAGAGATCTCCGAATCGTTTGAGGGCGTGGAGCGGTCTTATGCCATCCAAGCAGGACGCGAAGTGCGCGTCATGGTACAACCGGAAAAAATCGACGACGCTGAAGCCGTTCGATTGGCGCGAGAGATCACAAAACGAATTGAAAATGAACTCGATTATCCTGGCCACATCAAAGTCACCGTTATTCGGGAGACGAGGGCCGTCGAGTATGCAAAATAAAGTGGCAGAAACTGCCACTTTATTTTAATATCATTACAAAAGAACAGGAGGCGGATTGAATGCGACTGCTTTTTCTTGGTGACATTGTCGGCTCGCCCGGCAGGAAGATGGTGATCGAATATCTGCCGCGGCTCAAGCTGAAATACCAGCCCGACCTGATTGTTGTCAATGGTGAAAACTCCGCCCATGGACGAGGGATCACCGAAAAGATTGCAAAGGAATTGTATGAGCACGGTGTTCATGCGATTACATTGGGGAACCACACCTGGGACAACAAGGAAGTATTCTCCTTTATCGACGACGACCAGCGGATCGTCCGTCCCGCCAACTTCCCCGCCGGCACGCCTGGAACCGGACTTGCATTTGTCAAAACGTCAGCAGGCGAGGCGGCGATCATCAACTTGCAGGGAAGAACGTTTTTACCCCCGTTGGACTGCCCGTTTGTCACTGCCGACCAGCTGATTGAACAGGCAAAGAAGCGAACCAAGTTCATCTTTGTCGATTTCCACGCGGAAGTAACCTCGGAAAAGCAGGCGATGGGCTGGTATCTCGACGGCCGGATCAGTGCCATGGTCGGGACACACACCCACGTTCAGACGGGTGACGAGCGCATCCTGCCCAAAGGAACGGGTTACATCACCGACGCAGGCATGTGCGGGCCGCGGGACGGCATATTGGGGATGGAGAAGGAGACGATCATCAAGAAGTTTTTGACACAGCTGCCAGTACGCTTTGAGGTGGCTGAGGGGCAGACGCAGATAAACGGTGTCCTGTTTACCCTTGACAAATCCACTGGCTATACCCGTAAGGTCGAAAGAATCCGCATTGACGCCGACCACCCGTTTATGGAATAATATGATTAGATCGGAATTTTGCGAATAATTGCTGTCCGAGCAGGAATTTTTAGGGGTTAAGTGCATATCATTCTATTGATGGTAGATATTCTATCAGACGGGAGGTTCAATAAGGATGGAAGTATTAAAAGTTTCAGCAAAGTCCAACCCCAACTCTGTCGCAGGTGCCCTTGCTGGAGTGCTTCGTGAGCGCGGAGCGGCTGAAATTCAAGCCATCGGGGCTGGGGCGCTTAACCAAGCTGTGAAAGCAGTAGCGATTGCACGAGGGTTTGTAGCGCCTAGTGGAGTCGATCTTATTTGCATTCCGGCCTTTACAGACATTGTTATTGACGGAGAAGAGCGGACAGCAATCAAATTAATCGTGGAACCCAGATGATGGAATTGTAGACCGAGTGAACATGCCTGTTTGTTCGTTGAATGAACAGGTTTTTTCATGTTTATTTTTACAATAGAGCGGGGAATGGATATGAAAGTAATCGATACACATTGTGATGCGCTTTTAAAATTGTGGGAAAACCGCGACCTGCGTTTCGCGAAGGAAGACCGGCAACTGCATGTCAGCCTTCCCGAAATGGAACAAGGCGATGTCCAGCTTCAGGTGTTTGCTGTGTTTGTTCCGATGAACGTTCCTCCGGGGCGCCGGTTTCACACTGCGTTGGAAATGGCCCTGCTGTTTCACGAACAGGTCGTCGGTTCCGGATTGCAGCCCGTCTACGGAAGACAGGATATCGACGAAGTGATGAACGGCAACCGCCGCGGCGCCATACTGTTCCTGGAAGGGGCCCATCCGTTAGAAGGGAGCCTTACGTATCTGCAAACACTGTACCGCTTAGGCGTCAGGGGCATGGGACTTACCTGGAATTTCCGCACAGAGGCTGCTGACGGCTGCGAGGAGCCGCATCCAAGCGGCTTGTCTTTGTTTGGCAGACAAGTGATCAAAGAAATGAATCGCTTGGGCATGATGATCGACGTATCCCATCTGGCAGAGCCGGGGTTTTGGGACGTCATGGAGCTTTCCGAGTCGAGCGTGATCGCTTCGCACTCCAATACGATGGAATATTGTTCTCATAAAAGGAACCTTAGCAATGAGCAAATTAGGGCATTAATAAAGAAGGAGAGCGTTATCGGTTTGTCTTTCGTACCGTTCTTTAATACAAGCGAAAAGCGTACCGTCTGGATCGACGATCTGCTTCGGCACCTCGATCACGTCTGCTCGCTCGGAGGCGTGGATCACGTCGGTTTTGGCTCTGATTTTGACGGGATTGACAAGACCTTTGGCGATCTCAGCTCAGCCGGCAAATACCAGCTTTTGGTCGAAGAATTGTTAAAGCGGTATACAGAAGCGGAAGTAAAGAAATTCATGTACGAAAACTGGTTGCGCGTTTTTAAAAGCGTGTTACAATAGGAGATGTAAAACATTAATGTACCTGGTACATTCAAAGATCAATTCTAATAGTAATTCTAGTGAAAGCACTTGCAATTTTGAATAGCTAGGACTACAATTGGTAAAGCTCATACACATTTTGTTGTTTCCCTTTAAGGTGCATGCAGCAGAATGGACGCCTTTCACAGTCGCTAAAGGAGTGGAATTACATGATTAGTCAACTTTCATGGAAAGTTGGAGGACAGCAAGGGGAAGGTATCGAAAGTACTGGTGAAATCTTCTCCACAGCAATGAACCGTATGGGTTATTACCTGTATGGCTATCGTCACTTCTCTTCCCGGATCAAGGGGGGGCATACCAACAACAAAATCCGCGTCAGTACAAAGCCGATGCGGGCTGTATCCGATGTTCTCGACATTCTGGTAGCGTTCGACCAAGAGACGATCGACCTGAATGCACACGAACTTCGTGAAGGCGGCATCATCATCGCAGACGCCAAGTTTAATCCGACTCTTCCGGAGGGGCTTAAACCTGTACGTCTGTTCGTAGTGCCGTTGACACAAATTGCTGATGAACTTGGTACGTCTCTGATGAAAAACATGGTATCGATCGGGGCGACTAGTGCGATATTGGGAATGCCGGTAGAAAACTTCCGTAATATTGTGGAGGATATGTTCCTGCGCAAAGGGGAAAAAGTGGTTGAAAAGAACATGGAAGCCATTTCCCGCGGTGCGGAATTCGTCGCTGGCTTGACCGGCGGGCAATTGCCGGAATTCCGGTTGGATAAAGCCGACGGCAAAAAGCGCCTGTTCATGATCGGTAACGATGCCATCGGCCTGGGATGTGTCGCTGCTGGTGTACGGTTCATGCCGGCCTATCCGATCACCCCGGCTTCCGAGATTATGGAATACTTGATTAAAAAATTGCCGAAATTTGGCGGTACCGTCATTCAGACGGAGGATGAGCTTGCCGCTATCACGATGGCAATCGGCGCTGCCTACGGCGGTATTCGTACGCTGACAGCCTCTGCAGGGCCTGGTCTGTCCCTGATGATGGAAGCGATCGGTCTTGCTGGTATGACGGAGACCCCTGTTGTCATCGTCGATACGCAGCGGGGCGGTCCGTCCACCGGTTTGCCGACCAAGATCGAGCAATCCGACATCAATGCGATGATCCACGGAACCCACGGGGAAATTCCGAAAGTCGTCATGGCTCCTTCCACTGTCGAAGAGTGCTTCTACGATACGGTTGAGGCCTTTAACATCGCGGAAGAGTATCAGGTGCCTGTCATTATGGTGACGGACATTGCCCTTTCGCTCGGCAAGCAAAGCGTAGAGCCGCTTGATTTCAGCCGGGTTGAGATCCGCCGCGGCAAACTCTTGGCAGGCCAGGAGCTTCCGGAAATGGGTCCGGACGAACAGTTCAAACGCTATGAGTTGACGGAAGACGGAATCTCTCCGCGTCCGATCCCTGGTCAGAAGTACGGTTTGCACCACGTAACCGGTGTTGAGCACAGCGAAATCGGACGACCGAACGAAGGTACGAAGAACCACGTTGACCAAATGAACAAGCGTTTGGGCAAACTTGACAACCTTGTCAAGAAATTCCCGAACCCTGTCGTGATGAATGCTCCGCACCAAAATCCAGACGTGCTTGTACTGGGCATCAACTCTACAGGCGGCACGATCGAGGAAGCAAAAGAGCGGCTTGAGGCAGAGGGCATTTCGGTCAACCACGGCCAAATTCGCCTGCTGCATCCGTTCCCGACAGAGGTTATCAAGCCTTTGGTGGAAAGTGCAAAACAGGTCATCGTCGTGGAACATAACGCAACAGCGCAAATCGCGAATTTGCTGAAGCTGCACGTGGGCAACGCTGACAAGATTAAATCTGTATTGAAATACGACGGAAATCCGTTCTTGCCGTCAGATGTTTATAATGGAATTAAGGGGCTGATCAAACATGGCGACGTTCAAAGAGTTTCGCAATAATGTTAAGCCAAACTGGTGCCCAGGCTGTGGCGACTTTACCGTACAAGCTTCGATTCAGCGTGCTGCTGCAAACGTAGGTCTTGAACCGGAACAGTTGGCGGTTGTATCCGGGATCGGTTGTTCTGGCCGTATCTCTGGTTACGTGAACTGCTACGGGTTCCACGGCGTACACGGACGTGCACTGCCGATTGCACAAGGCTTGAAAATGGCCAACCGCGAACTGACTGTAATCGCTGCAGGCGGTGACGGTGACGGCTTTGCCATCGGGATGGGGCATACAATCCATGCGATTCGCCGCAACATGGATATTACTTATATCGTAATGGACAACCAAATCTACGGCTTGACCAAAGGTCAAACCTCTCCGCGCTCTGCGTCCGGGTTTGTCACTAAGTCGACGCCTGCGGGTTCGATCGAATCGGCTGTTTCACCGATTGAATTGGCGCTGTCGGCAGGAGCAACCTTCGTTGCCCAATCTTTCTCCAGCGACCTGAAAGGTTTGACTGACCTGATCGAAAGAGGGATCAAACACAAAGGGTTCTCCCTGATCAACGTCTTCAGCCCGTGTGTCACCTACAACAAGATCAACACGTATGACTGGTTCAAGGAAAACATCGTACCGGTTGAGAGCATCGAAGGGTACGATTCGCACGACCGGATCAAGGCGATGTCTTATTCCATGGCGAATAAAGGCATGCTTACCGGCCTGATTTATCAAGATACAGAGCAGCCGTCGTATGACGCGCTTGTTCCCGGCTTTAAAGAGCAAGGATTGGCAAACCAAGATATTCGCTTGTCTGCTGAAGAGTTCGATAAATTGATGGCTGAGTTCGCTTAACTCTCAGCTTCCCGACGCCTCCGTACTGCGGGGGCGTTTTTTCTTAATACCTGTACCTCCACTGGCGAACGGCGAGCATCAGCAAAAAGAAGACGACAACTTGCCCGAAAAGCGGGTACAATAAAGTGAGCAGACTGGAAAATCCAACAAAACTGATCAGGTAACTGATCCCCAGAATGCCGAGCAGAACGAGCGAAGGGGAGACGGTGACCCATCGGTTCATTTGCTGGGCAAGTCCGAAGACGTTGGCGACCAAGGAAGAGAATACCTCGGCGTATACGAGCAGGGCGAAGGCAATGGAGATGCCTTTTCCCACACCGGACAGCATGTAGATATTGGGCATTTCCGCCAGCAGAACGTTGGGCAGGTGCACTTGCATGGAACAGTAGGACAAAAAAAGCAAAAGGCCGATGCCGAGCCCGCCGAGCACCCCGCCGATAATCAAGGGGCGCTCGCTTTTGCTTTCCTTGCCGATTGGGACGAGTACGGCTTGGGTGAGGCAAACGTTGAGCGCTACATAATACAAGGGAGATTTTAACCAGATCCACGGTTTGATCACCTCGAGGATGACGGAATCTCCTTCGGATAATCGCCATGGCTGGTTGTAGAGAAAGACAAACAGTGTAAACAAGATAAGGGTGGGGACGAACAGGCTGTTAACCGAGTGGATGCCTTTTAATCCATTGGCAGCAACCAGGAAAATGCAGGCCATGCTAAACCAAATGCCAATCTGTGCGGAAACCTGGAAGGTTTCGACGAAGACGGCACCGCTGGCCGCCAGCAAAACGGAGGTCGTTCCGAGCATGACGGCGATCAGGATGATGTTGAAGAGGGTGCCGAGCGCCCTTCCGAACAGATACGTGCTGATCTGATGATAGGAGTTAGCCTGCAGACGGTGGGCGATCAACATCACCTGCACACCGCTCCAGGCAAAGAGCAAGGATGCCAGAAAGATGCCGATCAGTCCCTGCGTGCCGTATTGCACGAAAAACTCGATAATCTCCCGTCCTGATGCAAAGCCGGCGCCGACCACTGTTCCGATGTAGGTAAAAGCAATTTGCAAGCCTTGTTTCCATGTGCTTGGCATGTTTGGCCTCCTGCCTCTTGTCCCTTATTACTCCCATCTTATGACCAGGCATCACCAATCATGCGTTTTACCCAGATTGAGCAGATGAAACCCAGAAAGGAGAGAAGAAGATGTTTCCAAATGTACTGGAGGTAGCCAGACAGTTGATCCGCGAGCGGGTCAGTCCGGGCGAGACCGTCATTGATGCGACGATGGGCAACGGCAACGATACCTTGTTTCTCGCCCAACTTGTCGGTGATGAGGGCCTGGTTATCGCTTATGACATCCAGCAAGAGGCAGTCGAAAAGACGAGGCTGCGGCTGGAGCGTGAAGGGGTACTGGCGCGTGTCCAGCTTCACAGGGAAAGTCATGAACAGATCAGCGAGGTTGAAGTGAAGGTAGGGGCCGTCATGTTTAATCTCGGATATCTCCCAGGGGGAGACAAGAGCGTGACAACGGAAGCAAAGAGCACCATCCGGGCCATCGGAGCCGGCTTGGAGGCACTCCGTTCCGGCGGCATCATGACCGTCGTCGTCTATTGGGGGCATGAGGCCGGAAAAGGAGAAAAAGAAGCCGTGGAAAACTACTGCCGGACGCTGGATCAAACCAAGTTCCTCGTCCTGCGATACCAATATGTAAACCAGCAAAACCAAGCCCCCTTCCTGCTGGCGATCGAAAGTCGGGAGGCGTAGCCTTCATTTCGGCCAAAAAATAGGCACTCTTTTGCTATGCATGCAACATACCTTGTAACAAGCAGGCAATATTCCTTCTATCTTTGGTGCAAGAGGGGAATCAATGTGAAAAACATCGGTGTTATGCTCGATTGGAAGGTGCTGAAGCTGGCTTTGGCGGGAAAGCAGACGTACGAACGGCTTAGCTACTATAAGCTGTTAGGCGAAAAATTAGGACTTGAGCCTATTTTTTATCATCCCCGCCAGGTCAACTTGAAAACCAGGGAAGTAAGAGGACTTGTCCTCGTAAGAGGTAGGTTGGTTAGCAAAAGGGTTAAAATTCCAAGAGTGATGCATAACCGCGTTTTGGAAGGAAACCCACTTACGAAGCAAATGATCCGCAAGCTAGGGACGATCGGGCGGGTGTATAACGGCCTCATCGTCCGGAACAAGTTAAGTGTTCACAGACTGTTATTCAGCAATTCCGCCTTGCGCCCCCATCTTCCAATCTCCAGATCATACACATGGGATGGACTCATGGATCTTCTCGGCCAGTACCAGGTTGTCTACCTGAAACCGGTCATTGGTTCGGTCGGCCAAGGAGTCGTTCGGATAGAACGGAGCGGCTCTGTATATCTTTGGACGTCTTCATCCATTCAGCAGAAACCGTTCCTCCGCAGCGGTTTGCGCCAGCAGGCGAGAAAATGGGTGGGCAACCGCAGATTTCTTATCCAGCAAGGGATAAAATTGGCGCATTACAAGGATAGAACGTTTGACATTCGGGTATCGATACAGAAAAATGGGAAGCGCTTGTGGTCCGTTTCGGGAATGGTAGCCAAGCTGGCAAACCGATATAATAAACTCAGCAACCTGGCGCAGGGAGGAAGTGCTGAAAAGCTCGACACGGTCCTGCTTTCCATGTTTTCTGAGGCAGAAGTCAGGAAGATCAAGCTCGATATCGCCAGAGTTGGCATTCTCATCGCCAAACAGCTTGAATTGAAGAACCCGTCACTCGCCGATATTGGTATTGACATGGGCATTGACTCCCAAGGAAAACCTTACATGATTGAGGTAAACGTACGGGATCAGCGTTATTCTTTCTTTAAAGCAGGTGAGTTGGGTATGTTCAGAAAGACGTACCAAACCCCTTTAGAGTACGGGAAAAGCTTGTTAGAGGGCAGGCTGCTCTCACAGCCGCTTTTGCATGTGGATTCATTGGAGGATGACGTAAGCCCTTCACTGTGGGAAGGGGAAACATGACAGGCAGGTTAGGCAAAAACGGCAGGGGAGCAATGCCCCTGCCGTTTTGAACGGTTCGAAGATTTCGGCCAGTTCTGCCAGTTGATTAACTCTCCCGGAAGTACCGGTACAGGATCGCCAGGATCGCCCGCCGGGTGAGGATGCCGAGGAAGACGCCTTGATCGTCTTCAATGCAAACGTACGGATGGTTAATGGAAAGCTCAAGCGCCCGCATAAAATTTTCCTGCTGTCTGATTCGCGGGATTTTAGGGTTCATCACTTCCTCAACTTTATGTTCATGCAGCGTTTCATATTCAATTCGCTCAATGCCAAGTATGGATTCCATAATCAGGGTTGTACTAATTTGTCCGTGGATTTTGTAATCGAGATCGAGCACCGGTACAGCAGAGTAGCCGGATTTAATCAACACCAAAAGGGCGTGTTCCAGAGAATTTCCCAGCTGTACATGAGCTACTTTTGATGCTGGAATCATGAGTTCACTAATTTCATGTTCAAGCAACCGGCTGAATTGTGGATGATTCACAACTTTCACTTCCTTTGCAACCAAATTAGCTCCCGCTTCATCATACGTTGTATGCGTAGGTTTGTAAAGGGTAAGAGCCCTAAAAACAGCCTGAATTGAAAGGGCTTTCAAATGGCGAGACAAAAGTATGCCCGGCTGACGCCAGGCGACGGATCAAGGTATGAAAGTCCCGTCAGGACGAGGATGCATTCAGGTTTGATAGGAACGCACTGTTGACGTTTGCCGCTTGTCCCGCTTTTGTTTCCGCTGGAGCCAAAATGCGATGGAGGTGTGCTGAAACAGGAAGATGCTGGCCGGGACGGTAACCAAAAACATGGCTGCGACCAACACCGGCGTCGACCAAGGCAGGCGGTAGATGACGTAACTCTCCAGCAAAAACAGAATCATCGGGTGGACTAAATACAGCGCCATATTGTACTTGGCCAGCTTGGCGAGCCATCCGCTGATGACAGGCAGCTTCCCAAGGTGTGCCAGAAAGGGGTAGGATGCCAGGATAAAACTGGTCGTATAGATCAGGTAGAGCGGACTGAAGATGTTGAGTCCTTCCTCATAGCTGATATAGCTTGTCAGGTAACTCCCGGCAATAACGGCCGTAAGTCCAATGAACAGCAGCAAAGCAACGTATCGGAAGCGGTGTACCCATATCCGCCACTTGTCGATGTTCAGCCCGGCATAACAGCCAAGAAGAAAGTAAAAGAGGTACATAAACGCGTAATTTTGACCGTAGCTGTAGATCTGCTGCAGAAAAGACATCAAAGCGGATGCATTCCAGTCAATAGGTACGCCCGGCGTGACAAATACGTACCGGTAACAGGCGTACAGGACTGCCTGAACGGCGAAGACGATCAGCACGTGAACAAAGCGCAGCCTTTGTTCGATCAACCGCTTGAAAAGCATGAACAAAATGTTCAACTGCAGGTACAAAGGGATATAGTACAAATGGTAAAATGCGCTCCCTGTCAGTACGCTCTTCAAAAATTCGGGAACGACAATCTCCGGCTGCAAGGTCTGAAAGCGGACACAGGTGTAGATTCCTGTCCAAATCAGGTACGGAACCAGTACATTGATCCAACGCTTCCGCCAAAATTTGCGCCAATCCACTTCCCGGTTGGCGTACCAGTAGAACATCAGCAAACCCGTGCCAAAAATAAAGAGAGAACGGCCAAACCGCAACAAAATGATGGAGAGGGCCTGTGCATCGTAATTTCCCGGAAAGTCCTGGCTCGCTGCAATGAAAAAACCGAGGATGTGAATAACCAAAACCGTGAAGGCACCGAAGACAAATAGTCCATTTACATCTGTAAAAGAGCCTCTGCGGTTCTGTTCCATGGATCCTCCCCCCTTCTGAGATGGATATTTCAGCTGTTTGACAGTGAGTCGGCCTGTTTTAATTCCTCGCTCGAGTATCCGTAAAGACCAAGGCGTTCAGTCAGATGTGTGCGTGCTTCTGAAAAGTCTGCAACGGGCAGAGAAAACGGAACTTTTTCAACTGCCCAGAATTTCTCACAAGCAGCTAACAGGTGTTCTTTTGCTTCTGAAAGCGTCACAGATCGGCCGGTCAACTCCGATAGACTGCCGATCGTCGCCGGGTCAATCCAGGGAATCGGTTTGTTCTGAAGCATCTCGGCCAGTCCGGCTTCCCTGTAGAAATTGTCCATCAGCTCTCCGCGTTCAAGCCCGCTTCCTTCTACATTTATGCACAGCTGAAGGATGGAGCCGTGACGGGTGCGACGCTGTGCCATACCGCCCAGCTTCTTTCCGCTGATTGCGAAGTCGTAGTCGCCGGCACAGTAGGAACCAGCCACTTCCCCGATTTCAACCGGGCCGTAACTCTCAAGCCCTGTGCTGATGATCGCTGCCGAGAGGCGAAAGAAGTCGTCGATGGAAATGCGTGTATCGGGCAAGAGAATCGCCACATTCAACACGCCGGCATCAAGCGGGACACACGCTCCACCAGAGGAGCGCAGCACACAGCCAAATCCGCGTTCGGCAGCAAATTTCAGCCCCTGTGACAAATAGGGCAGCCTGGCATCGCGGCGGCCAAGGTAGAGCGCGCGATCGTATATCCATAAGTGAATAATGGGCAGCGCACCCGGTTTGCCGAGGCTGTTGGCCAAGGCTTCATCGAACGCGAGCGGATCGATTGGGTTCGCCGTATGGATACCAGAGTCCATCCAGCGAAAAGGTTGCGAAACGCGAAGGTCAGACAAGGTAATACTCCTTCCGAATTGCCAGCTTGACCGGCAAAAGTCGGATATTATTATACACGTACCCTTATATTTTTTCTAGTTGTGAATTTTTCATAACCAAGAAAAACAGGAAAGCCGCTTCCGAAAAGAAGCGGCTTTTGCGTATTTGCTTATTTCGTAACTTCCTTAAATTGGAAGTTATCGAAATAGGTCATTTTGTCTGGTACATCTTTGGTGGCGTCCTTGTGCAGATAAAGGCCGAGTGATGTTCCATCAATCGAATAATCCTGTTGGCCGAAGACAAATGAATCATTGACGTATATCGAGTAACTGTTCTTTTTAACTGAGATTTTCAGTTTATTGGTGGTTTGCAGTTTGTAGGCGACGGTTGCCAACGTAGTCGTATTCTTGTTCTTTGCATCCTTGACGTGTGAGACGGTGATTGCCTTTTTGCCGATCGTCACCACGTCTGCCTCGCCGTCCTTGCCGTTGAAGAAGAGTCCGCCTAAACCTTCTGTCCCGTCTGCAATAACGTCTACCTGTATTTCATAATTTTCGGGTTTGGCCGATTCGTTCCATTTTAAAGGCAAGAAGTAGTGGTACAGCTTGGATTCATTGGATACGGCTGTTGCCCGGCCGCCAACCACTCCCCAGTTTCCGGTTGCTTCCTTTGTCAGCCAATTGTCGAGGTTCTTGTTGGAAAAGGAATCGCTGATCGAGATCGGTTTTTTCGGATCTTCCGGTTTTGGTTTTGTTGAATCGTCCGGCGGGAAGACGACCTTTGTCTCATCCAACCCGGCACGGTACAACAGGGATGCCGCTTCTGCTCGGGTAATCGGATCCTGAGGCCGGAATGTCCTGTCATCAAAGCCCTTGATCAAGTCGGTTTGGACGGCGATGGCGATGAACGGCTGCAGGTTCGGCGATATCTTGGAATAGTCGCGGAAGCGCGATAAAATCGACAGGTCCGCTTTCTTGCTCTGATCGTACCCCATCAACCGGACGAGGGCGACGGCGATGTCTTCCCGGACAGCGTATTCATCAGGTTTGTACAGGTAAGTCGTACCTGATTTGTAGCCGGTCAAATAATTTTTTGCCAGCTCCACATAGTAAAAGGCCCAGTGGTTGCGGTCCACATCTTTAAATGTCTGTTTGACTGAACTGGACTTTTTGATCTCGATATCTGCTGCTGCGATCATGATTTTGGCAAATTCCGCACGGGTGATTTTATTGTTGGGGCGGAAGGTGCCATCGGTGTACCCCTGGATAATCCCTTTTTCGGCCATGGCAGAGATGGCTTCATATGCCCAATGGTTGCGCGGCACGTCTTTGAATGTTGTTGCAGCCTGTGCCTGCGCAAGCGGCATCATGGCAAACAGCAACAAGCCGGCGAGAAAAAATAACGCTAGTTTACGCATGGTTCCCTCCTTGAATGTGGTTGATTTGCTCCTTTAGACGTCGTCGGACGAGGGAAAGTTGCAAGTCCCAGAAAAAATAGACTATGGTAAAATTTACCCAACACAATATTCCAATTTCAGCCGCTGCTAATGCTGCTTCTAGGTGTCCAGCTGGTAATTGTGGTATAATGTCTTGATGTGAACCCATTAACAATCATTTTGAGGTGATAGATCATGACAACATCGGGGAGTTCGACACCGGACTTAAAATCCGCCCAAAAGTCGAATAGCAAGAAAGATTACTCGATCTATTTTCAGCCTCCTTCCTTAAAAGAGGCGAAGAAACGCGGCAAGGAAGAGATTGCCGTCCACTACAACTTCTCGATTCCAGAGGATATGGAAGGGATCGGAAAGGGCAAGCGTTACCTGGTCCGTACGTACGGATGCCAGATGAACGAGCACGACAGCGAGACGATCTCCGGCATTTTGGAACAGATGGGATATGCTCCTGCCAACGATGAGGCAGAGGCTGACATCGTTCTGTTCAACACCTGTGCCATTCGCGAGAACGCCGAGGATAAGGTGTTTGGCGAATTGGGCCACATGAAACGGATGAAGCACAACAACCCCAACCTGATTCTCGGTGTCTGCGGATGCATGTCCCAGGAGGAGAGCGTCGTAAACAAGATCCTGAAGAGCTACCAGCACGTGGATCTCATTTTTGGGACGCATAACATCCACCGTTTGCCGCATTTGCTGCGGGACGCGATGTTCAGCAAGGAAATGGTCGTCGAGGTGTGGTCCAAAGAGGGAGACATCATCGAGAATATGCCAAAGCTTCGCGAGGGCAGCATCAAGGCGTGGGTCAATATCATGTACGGCTGTGACAAATTCTGCACCTACTGCATCGTGCCGTATACACGCGGGAAAGAGCGGAGCCGCCGTCCGGATGACGTCATCGCCGAAGTGCGGGAATTGGCGCGGCAGGGCTTTAAAGAGATTATGCTGCTCGGGCAAAACGTCAACGCCTACGGCAAGGATTTTGAGGACATCACCTACGGCTTTGGCGATTTGCTCGACGATCTGCATAAGATCGACATCCCGCGGATCCGCTTTACCACCAGCCACCCGCGCGACTTTGACGACCATCTGATCGAAGTGCTGGCCAAAGGCGGCAATCTGGTAGAGCAGATTCACCTGCCGGTGCAGTCAGGCAGCACAGAGGTCCTGAAAAAAATGGCCCGGAAGTACAGCAGGGAGCATTATCTTGAGCTGGTGCGAAAGATTAAAGCCGCCATTCCGCATGCTGCTTTGACGACAGACATCATCGTCGGGTTCCCAGGTGAGACGGACGAACAGTTCGAAGAGACGCTCTCCCTGGTGGAAGAAGTAGGCTATGACTCTGCCTATACGTTTATCTATTCCCCTCGCGAAGGGACGCCTGCGGCGGTCATGGAGGACAACGTTCCGCCTGAAGTGAAAAAACAACGCCTGCAGCGCTTGATGGATCTGCAAAATCGCATCAGTCTGGAAAAAAATCTCGCCCTGCAAGGCGAAGTAGTGGAACTGCTCGTCGAAGGGGAAAGCAAAACGAACCCCGATGTCCTGTCCGGCCGTACCCGCACAGGCAAGCTCGTCCACTTTACAGGCGACAAATCCATGATAGGCCAGTTTGTGCACGTGCGTATCACGGAAGCGAAGACGTGGACGCTGCACGGTGAAATCGTAACCAAGGTAGGAGTGTAGGATGATGGAACAAAACCAAGTGATTACGGATAAAGATATCTTAGCGAGGGCGCGTGAATTGGCTGCGATGATTTCCCGGTCGAAGGAAGTTGACTTCTACAAGCGGGCGGAGCAGCAGATCAAGCATAATGAGCGGGTGCAGGAGTTGATCAGCCAGCTCAAGCGGAAACAGAAGGAACTCGTGATGTTTGAGTCGATGAACAATCAGGAGCTGGCCAAGAAGGTAGAGGCGGAGTACAACCAACTGCATGACGAATTGGACAGTATCCCGATCGTCGCCGAGTTTAAGCAATCGCAAATCGATGTGAACGATTTGCTGCAGATGGTGACAAACGTCATCACAAACACAGTGTCTGAGCGGATTATCCTGGACACCGGCGGCAATCCGTTGACCGGACAGACAGGGGGAGGGCCGGAGCGCAAGGACTCGGACAGCTGCTGCGGCTGCTGACGGGCTTGTAGCCTTCGGCAACGGCCATCGTCGCAAAATGGGCTTTTCAAAACTCGGCATAAGCTTTTCTTGCACCCTAGACGAATGACCTGCATACAAATGTACAGAAACGTTGTATGGAGGAGGTAACGAAATGTCGGGTATAGATAAAGACCTGCAGTGCCGGGAACTCATCGCAAAAGCCGTATGTGGCAAAGGCCAGAAATACTCCACTACGACACAGACCATTTTGCCGTCTCATACACCTTCGACAATTTTGGGATGCTGGCTGATTAACAACAGTTTCCAAGCGGAAAAAGTCGGAGATGCTATTGAAATTACCGGTACTTGTGACGTCAACTTGTGGTATTCGTTCGCTGACAACACGCAGACGGAAGTAAAGAAAGAAACTGTTTCCTATCATGAAACAGTGCCGCTTTCCTACTACGATACGAACTGCCGCGGCGATCTGGAGATCATCGCCCGGGCTGTTGAGCAGCCGAAATGCGTCAAGGCCGAGATTTCCGGCGGGGGTACGGTCACCATCCGTATCGAAATGGAGTACGCGGTGGAAGTCATCGGCGAAACGAAGATGTGTGTCGTCGTCTGCTCCGGCGGTTGTGATGATAAAGACTTTGTCATCGATGATTTTAGCGATAGCAGCGAGGATTATGACGATTTTGAATCGGCCGATGCCCTGTTTGACGATCTCGACTAAAGAGAGGAGAACCACACTCCTCTCTTTTTTGCTTGCTTGCGAGCAGAAAATGCGACCCTCACCGCTTGCTGGGTTCTTGCATAAGATGTAGGCGGAGGGGAGACACAGGATGACAACAGCAAATACAATGTCGATTTTGCTTAACCCCGTGCCGGCGCTTGAACTGTGCCGCGACTATCGCAGGATGATGTCCGTGCTCAAGCTGCACGGAATACCGACGCTCTTGCTCCGGCAGCGCGGACAGGTAGGTGAAGCTGGCAGCAGGCCCCAGCGCAGTTACCTGGTTCACCTGTTTCAGCAACGCGTTCTGGGGTTGGGCATGGCCGAATCCCAGGGTGTGTGGCTTATGGGGCAGGTGGTCAACCCGGAAGAGCTTGCTTTTCTCCCCGCGCAGAAGCGGGAGGGTGCAGAGATCAAGCGGGTCATCGCCTGTGCGATTCGCAGCTTGTATGCTGTAGGGCTGGATTACGGCTCCGTCCTCATCGCTGCCTTGTCGCCGACTCGCATCCGGGTCATGGATGTAGCTCCCGGAATGGAGCGAGGGGAGCCGCTATCATTAGTGTATGCCGAAGCGCTGCGGAATTTCCTGCAACAAGTCGGCGATGAACAGCAGAAGCAGACGGGTGTAACGCTTGGGGCCGACCCCGAATTTGCCCTGCGCAGCAAGACGGGTGAAATGGGGATCGCGTCTGCCTTTTTGGGAAAACACGGCATCGCGGGATGCGATTTCGCTCGGACAGAAAATCGCCTGGAAAATCGCTTTCCGCTGGTCGAGCTGCGCCCCGAGCCCGCTGACGAGCCAGATCTGCTGCTCCGCCATCTCTTTCGGGCCATGCAAATTGCCCGAAGCAAAATAGACGAATCGTGGGAGTGGATTGCCGGCGGCATGCCGTTTCAAGGTTTTCCGATCGGCGGACACATCCATTTCAGCGGCGTTCTCCCGACTTTTCATTTAGCGAGAAAGCTGGATAGTTACCTCAGCTTGCCGCTTAGTTTGGTGGAGGATTCAGGAAGCCGGGAGCGCCGGCCGAAATACGGATTTTTAGGAGATGTGCGAAAACAGCCGTATGGCGGATTTGAATACCGGACGCTGCCGAGCTGGCTGGTCACGCCTCAGATTGCCAGGGGAGTGCTCACTATGGCGAAGCTGGTTGCGGAACAGCAATGGCTATTGTCCAGGATGCCTTCGACAGATCTCGGTGTTCAAATGGCTTATTACAAAGCGGATACCGCTTTTTTGCGCCCAATTGTTCGTGATTTGCTGAAAGAAATGACCTTCCTGCCGATGTATCGGCACTATGAACAGGTGCTGGAACCGTTTTTCCGCTTTCTTACGTCCGGGAAAAGTTGGCCAGCCGGGCAGGATTTTCGCCCGGCCTGGGGACTCTTACCCTCTACATCCCAAAATAACCATGCTATAATAAGGGGCGAGATTGGAAAGCTAGGAGTCGTGTACCAATGACACAATATACGCCGATGATTCAGCAGTATCTGGCGATCAAGCAAGAGTATCCCGATACTTTTTTATTTTTTCGCCTTGGAGATTTTTACGAGTTGTTTTTTGAAGACGCGGTAAAAGCGTCCCGCGAGCTGGAAATTACACTGACTGGCCGCGAAGGCGGGGGGGAGGAGCGAATCCCGATGTGCGGGGTTCCCCACCATTCCGCAGATACATACATAGCTGAGCTGTTAAAAAAAGGGTATAAAGTGGCCGTCTGCGAGCAAGTGGAAGATCCGAAGGCGGCCAAGGGTGTTGTCCGCCGCGAAGTGACGCGAGTGATCACGCCCGGGACGATGATGGAAGGTCAGTGGCTAACCGACAAGGAAAACAACTACATCGTCTCCATCGGCGCAAGCGGCGGCCGGGCAAGCATCGCCGCCTGTGATATGAGTACGGGCGAGATGTACGTCACCACTCCGCGCGCAGATGCAGTCTGGGAAGAGGCGCTGCGGTACCAGCCCAAGGAGCTTGTGCTGTGCGGAGAAGAGATCGCGGAAGGTGTGTTGCACCTGCCGTTCATGAAGCTGGCGCCGGACCAGATTGATTCCGGCCTCGCCGACAGCCAGTACGGCGAACAGGCAGCCGGGCTGGGTGAGTCCCAAAAGCTGGCCATTAGCGCGCTGCTGCAGTATATCGGCACGACGCAAAAGCGGGGACTTTCCCACTTGCGCCAGCTGGAAGTGTATGAAACCGCACAGTTTTTGCAGTTGGACGCTTTTTCCCGGCGCAATCTGGAGTTGACGGAGACGATTCGCGACAAGAGCAAAAAGGGATCGCTGCTCTGGCTGCTCGACCGGACCGAAACAGCGATGGGCGGCCGTCAGCTGCGGCGCTGGATTGAGCGGCCGCTGCTGGATCGCGCGGAGATCGAACGGCGCTTGGATGCCGTCCATCATCTGTACGAAGACTTGCTGCTGGCGTCCGATATCCGCGCCGCGCTTCACGAGGTGTATGACATCGAGCGGCTGACCGGGCGGATTGCGTACGGGAATGCGAACGCCAGGGATCTGGTTCAGCTGCGCGTTTCACTGGAACACATTCCCGAACTGAAAGTGAGGCTCGCCGACAGCGGTTTGCCGGTGCTCTCGGAGCTGGCCGATGGCATGGACGCATGTGACGACCTCGTCAGCCTGCTGCGGCAGGCATTGGTCGAGGATCCGCCGCTCTCTGTACGCGAGGGCGGACTGATCCGCCCGGGGTATGACGCTTACCTGGACAAGCTGCAGCTGGCCAGCAGGGAAGGGAAGGACTGGATCGCCCAGCTGGAACAAGCTGAACGGGAAGCGACCGGCATCCGCTCCCTGAAAGTAGGGTTTAACAAGGTGTTTGGCTATTACATCGAAATCTCCCGCGCCAACCTGTCCCACGTTCCCGAGGGGCGCTATGAGAGAAAACAGACACTGGCCAATGCGGAGCGGTTTATCACGCCGGAGTTAAAAGAGCGGGAAGCGCTCATCCTCGAAGCGGAAGAAAAGATGGTGGAATTGGAGTACCAACTGTTCGTCCAGGTCCGCAGCGAACTGGCGCAGCATGTCGCCAGATTGCAGTCGCTCGCCGAAAAAGTGGCCGCAGTAGACGTGCTGCAGTCCTTCGCCACGGTAAGCTATGAACGCGGCTACGTTCGGCCGCAGATCGTCACAAGCGGCGAATTTGTCGTTCGAGAAGGACGGCATCCGGTCGTGGAAGCCGTTTTGTCCAAGGAAAAGTACGTAGCCAACGACGTCGCCCTCGACCAGGAGCAGCGGCAGGTACTGCTGATAACCGGGCCCAACATGGCGGGGAAAAGCACGTACATGCGGCAGATCGCCCTGATGGCGATCATGGCGCAGATCGGCTGTTTTGTCCCGGCCAAAGAAGCCAGCCTCTCGCTGGTCGACCAGATCTTTACCCGCATCGGCGCGGCTGACGACCTGGTCGGCGGCCACAGCACGTTTATGGTGGAGATGCTGGAGACGAAGCAGGCACTAGTGAAGGCGACGTCCCGCAGTTTAATCCTGCTGGACGAGATCGGCCGAGGCACCTCCACCTATGACGGCATGGCGCTGGCCCAAGCAGTGATTGAGCACATCCACGACCGGATTGGCGCCAAGACGCTGTTTTCCACGCACTACCACGAGCTGACCCAGTTGGCGGAAAGCCTGCCGCGCGTGGTCAACGTCAATGCCAGATGTGAGGAAAGAGACGGAAAGCTGCTGTTCTTGCACAAAATTGCCGAGGGACGCGCTGACAAAAGCTACGGCATCCACGTAGCGGAGCTTGCCGAGATGCCTCGTTCCGTCATTTCCCGGGCCCGGCAGATCCTCCATGAGCTGGAGGCGAAGCAAGTTGCGGCCGCACCGGAGCAGATGACGTTCGACATGCTGTTTGCCGCGGCGGCAGAAGAAAAGCCGGAGCCTGCCATCGATCCGCAAACGGCAGAAGTGCTTGACCAGCTGCGCTCGATCGACATTAACCACCTGACGCCGCTGCAGGCGATGCTGCTGCTGTCAGAGTGGAAGCAAACATTGACTGGAACGTGAGAAGGAGGCGGAGGAGATGGGAATCATCCAGGTGATGGACGATCAGCTGAGCAACATGATCGCTGCGGGAGAAGTGGTGGAGCGCCCTGCCTCCGTGGTCAAAGAGCTGGTCGAAAACGCCATCGACGCATCGGCGAAGCGAATCGAAATCCACGTCGAGGAAGGCGGGCTGGGTTCCATCCGCATCGTCGATGACGGACACGGGATGGAGCGCAGCGACTGTCTGCTCGCATTCGAGCGGCACGCGACCAGCAAGATCCGCACGACGCGCGACCTGTTTCAGATTCGTACGCTGGGGTTTCGCGGCGAGGCGCTGCCGAGTATCGCCTCCGTCGCCCGCGTCGAGCTGACTAGTACAGATGCAAGCGGGAAAGTGGGAACACAGATCGTGGTCGAAGGCGGCAAGGTACAAGGCGTCACGGACGTTGCCGCCGTGCAGGGAACCCAAATCGTCATTCGCGATCTGTTTTTTAATACGCCGGCAAGGCTGAAGTATATGAAGTCGATCTCCACGGAGATCGGACATATCTCCGATTTTGTGAATCGCCTGGCGCTGGCTTACCCCGGGATCGCCTTTACGCTTACCCACAATGGAAAAGTGCTGCTGCAAACTTCCGGAGACGGCAAACTGCTGCATGTCATGGCGGCGATCTACGGCGTCCAGGTGGCCAAGCTGCTCCTCCCATTTAGCGGGGAGACGCTCGATTATCGCTGGAGCGGGTTTCTTGCCAAGACGGAAGTGACGAGGGCCAACCGTTCCTATATCTCCACTCTGGTCAACGGGCGCTACATCCGCAGTTATCCGCTGACCAATGCGATTATGCGCGGCTACCACACGCTTTTGCCAATCGGAAGGTTTCCGATTGTGGCTCTGCAATTGGAGATGGATCCGACCCTCGTCGATGTCAATGTGCATCCCGCAAAGCTGGAAGCGCGGTTTAGCAAAGAGCAGGAGCTGTGCGAGGCCATCGAACAGGCCGTGAAGACGGCACTCCGCCAGGGCCTGCGAATCGTGCAGCCGCTTCAGGCGGAGCGCAGGGGGCGGGAACGAGGCGAGTCCCTGTTCCAGCCTCAGTTTGACCTAAACCCGGCAGGGTATACCAGGCCTGCGGTCAAGCTGGACAAAGCAGACGGTTCTGTATTCGGCCAGTCCCGCAGGCTTCCGCCGGAGGCGGAGGTTCGCGAAAGGTTCCTGGTGAAGGAGAGCGTGTTGTCGGAGCAGCCCACTGCGGAACAGCGGGTAAAAACCGCGTTCCGCGAAACCGAGCCCGCTGCAGAGGCAGAATCATCTGTACAAGCAGCTCCCGCGGCTGCGGCTAGGATGGATTTCGAATTGGCAGCTCCTGCGGCAGCAGTTGAAGCGGCGTTCGATACAGCAGCTTCTACGGCTGAAGCTGAAGCGGCATTCGATCCGGCAGCTCCTGCGGCTGAAGCAGAAGCGGCATTCGATTCGGAATCCTCTGCGGGCCAGGGGAACACGTCTGCAGAGGAAGCCTCTGTGGCGGCGGCTGCGATCCCGATGCTTTACCCGGTCGGACAGGTACACGGGACCTATATTGTCGCGCAAAATGAGACCGGGATGTACCTGATCGACCAGCATGCGGCACAGGAGCGGATCTACTACGAATTTTTTATGGAGAAGCTGCGAGAGGAGAGCGCGTCCAGCCAGCTGCTCTTGTTTCCCCACACCGTAGAATGTACGGCGGCGGAAGAAGCCCGCCTGTTGAAACGGCTGGAACTGCTTCAGTCCCTCGGTCTGGAGGCGGAGTGGTTCGGAATCCGGACGTTCATCGTCAGGGCTCACCCTTCCTGGTTTCCGCAAGGCAGCGAATTGGAAGTGATCGACGAGTTGATCCAGTTCGTTTTGGAGGCGGGTGAGCAGGCCCGCATCGACATCAGGGAAATGCGGGAAAAGGCGGCGATCATGATGTCGTGCAAGGCTTCGATTAAAGCCAACAGCTTTCTGACCCATGCGGAGATGGAGGCGCTGCTCGAGCGCCTGCGGAAGACCAAAAGCCCCTTTACCTGCCCGCATGGCAGACCGATCATCATCCACTTTTCTACCTATGAACTGGAAAAAATGTTTAAGCGGGTGATGTAAATACTGCCCTCCTGCCGGCTCTGAAACCGGGGGAGGGCTTCTTTTGCTGCGGCCCGGCTTGGAACCAAAAAAGCTAGGAGCCGGCTAATTGCCCCAATCTTCATTAGATTCGATTCCACATTTGACAACACATAGAAGGAAAAGATATAAATTTACGTGAATGGGAATCTACTGCTTAGGCACTAAATTCACATATATCTATTAGTTCCTATCGATAACATGCTATTATTGAAACGGGTGATGCAACTTGATCCTGACAACGGGGTTGGAACCCAGTGAAGAGACACTGGAACACGCCAAAGCGTTGGCTGAGCGGTTCGGAATACCGCTCATACCGCGGCGTTTCGATTCACTTGCGGCAGTTCGGCGGCGCAGCGGGGAAGATATGCTGCTCGTCGTCTCGGCAAAAGGGGTACGGCTTGAATCGCCGGGCTCACCGCCGTTCTTTTTTCATCCAAATACGGCTGCGTTCCGTATAAAGCGGCTTGAGCGCGGCGATACTGATACTATGCTCTCTGCCTGCCAAATAAAACCAGGTGATCGCGTGCTGGATGCTACACTTGGTTTGGGGGCCGACGCCATCGTGTTTGCCTATGCAGTCGGCAAGTCGGGCAGAGTCGTCGGTATCGAGTCACAGCGGACAGTCGCGCTGATGGTAGAGGACGGACTGCGCCGCTGGAGTCAGGGATCGGAAGCGCTGATCCAAGCGATGAGGCGGGTAGAGGTAGTCGCTTCCCACCATTACGAGTTTCTTCGGCGGCAGTCTGACCGTTCGTGGGACGTCGTCTACTTTGACCCGATGTTTGTGGCAGGTGTTGACGCTTCGAGCGGAATCGCCGCGCTTCGCCCATTTGCCAATCAGGAGCCGCTTGCCAAACAGGTGATGCAAGAGGCCCTCCGTGTTGCCCGCAGGCGTGTGGTGTTGAAAGAGGGGAAGACAAGCGAGTACTTTCGGCAGTTTGGGTTCACGCCATACCGGAAGAAGGAACATCAGGTTGTATACAGCTATAGAGAGGTAACTGGAGGGGAGTGACGTGCAAGCGAAGGAAAAGTTAGTCGTGATTGTCGGGCCTACTGCTGTCGGCAAGACAGCACTCAGTTTGAGGCTTGCCCAGATGTTTAACGGCGAAATCATATCGGGAGATTCCATGCAGGTCTACCGCCGGATGGACATCGGCACAGCGAAAGCGACGCCTGAGGAGCGACGGATGGTTCCGCATCATTTGATCGACATCATCGATCCGGATGAAGAATACTCTGTAGTTCACTTCCAGGCGATGGCCAGGCAGCTCATTGCGGAAATCAACGGGCGCGGCCGATTGCCCTTTGTCGTCGGCGGTACCGGACTTTACATAGAATCAGTCACACACAGCTTTCACTTTTCGGAAGCCGGGCAAGATCTTGAATTACGTCAACGGCTTGAAAAGATTGCAGAGTTGGAAGGCGTGGAAGCGCTGCACCGACAGTTGGCAGCGATCGATCCGCTCACTGCCGAACGGCTGCATCCCAACGACAAGAAACGGGTTATCCGGGCCATCGAGATTTACCAGGTCACCGGACAGCGCATGTCGGATTTTCAGGTGCGGGCGGAGCATTCCCCTTACCAATTGGTCATGATCGGGCTGACGATGGATCGCGCCGTGTTGTATGAACGGATTAACAAGCGCGTCGATCTGATGATCGAGGCCGGCCTGGTCGAAGAAGTCAGGCAGCTCCTCGACAGCGGCGTGGATCCTGCCGCGGTGTCGATGCAGGGACTTGGCTATAAAGAACTGGTTCCGTATTTATATGGTGAAATTCCTTTGGAACAGGCGGTGGCTGCGATCAAGCAGCGTACCCGTCACTTTGCCAAACGTCAGCTGTCATGGTTTCGGCGCATGTCAGATATTCAATGGTTCGACGTTACCGACTCGGAAGAATATTCATCGGTAGTGGAGAGAATCAGCCAAACATTGGCAGGAAAGTTTCACCAACTGCCGAATATATAACTTACAAGTCCTTTTAGGGGGTATTGACCATGAAACAGACGATCAACATCCAAGATACGTTTTTAAACCATCTGCGTAAGGAAAACATCGCGGTTACCATTTACTTGGTCAACGGCTTTCAATTGCGGGGCTACATTAAAGCATTCGATAACTTTACGATCGTAATCGATACGGACGGAAAACAGCAGCTTGTCTACAAGCACGCGATCTCCACGTTTACCCCGCAGCGACCTGTCTCCCTGATGGCAGCGGAAAACAATCAGCAGTGACAGATGATAAGGCCGGAACTCTCGCAGATTCCGGGCTTTTTCATGTCCGAGCGCCAAAAAGCCCGGGCAAATTTTCGCGCAGGTTTTCCCCGCCTGACGAGTATACTAATGGTATGACATGAAGGCAGGTGATACTTGTGAAGGAGTCACCAAACTCGTCAGCAGATACCGCGGATGTGATCAACAGGCATCCCCACCGGATTCAGATCGTGCTTAACCGTCCGCAGAGAGTGAAGCCGCCGGGAACGCTGGCAGATGCCGTAAGGGTCACGGCAAGTCCGAATTTGACCGCCGTTCTCGACGAGATGGAACAGATGATCGGATTAAAAAAGGTAAAAAAGGTGATGTACGATATATACGCCCTGCTTCGGATCAACAAGGAGAGGACGAAGCAGGAGTTGAAGGTTGAAAAACAGGTGTTTCACATGATTTTCAAGGGGAATCCGGGTACGGGAAAAACGACGGTTGCTCGGATTTTTGGACGTATTTTCAAAGAAATGGGGATTTTGAGCAAAGGCCATTTGATCGAGGTGGAGCGGGCGGATCTGGTAGGAGAGTTTATCGGCCATACCGCGCAAAAGACGAGGGAACTGGTGAAGAAGGCGATGGGCGGGATTCTCTTCGTCGACGAAGCGTATTCGCTTGCCCGAGGAGGAGAAAAGGATTTTGGCAAAGAGGCGATTGACTGCCTGACGAAGGCGCTGGAAGACCACCAGAACGACTTTATCTGCATTCTAGCCGGATACCACGATGAGATGGACTCTTTTATGGAGTTGAACCCGGGACTTCCCTCCCGCTTTCCCATCCAATTAAGCTTTGAGGACTACAGTATCGATGAGCTGATGGAGATTTCTGAATTAATTGTGAAAAATAAACAGTACCAACTTACTCCGCCTGCGAAGGAGAAATTGAAGGAACACATCGCCAAAAGCAGGAACGACCCGTTTTGCAGCAATTTCAGCAATGCCCGTTTCATCCGCAACGCGATCGAGGATGCGATCAGGCAGCAAGCCGTTCGGCTGCTTGCCGTGAACGCCCCGACCAGGGATGAGCTGCTGCAGCTGGCCGCCGAGGATTTTGTCTTTCGGCAGTGACGGCTAAGGTTTGTGGTACACTAGAAGGCGTACAAAGGACGCCCTCTGGATGCGCATGGAAAGGATGTAGATACATGAGAACGGAACAGATCAAAACGCGGGAAACGGCGATATTGGTCGGCTGCCAGCTTGATTACCGCGATGAGGAACGCTCCCGCTTGTCGCTCGAAGAGCTGCACGAGCTAGCCCGCACAGCCGGTGTTGAGGTGCTGGAGGTCATTACCCAAAACCGCGAGCGAATCGACCCGGCCTGGTATCTGGGCAGCGGGAAAATAGAAGAGATTGCCGCCAGGGCAAGTCAGCTTGAGGCAGATGTCGTCATCTTCAACGACGAGCTTTCAGCTAGCCAAAACCGCAACCTGGAGGCGGCATTTTCGTGCAAGGTAATCGACCGCACCCAGCTCATTCTGGACATTTTCGCCACGCGGGCCCATTCCAGCGAGGGGAAGATACAGGTGGAGCTGGCCCAGTACAACTACCTCCTGCCCCGGCTGGCCGGGCAGGGCAAGCAGCTCTCGAGGCTTGGCGGAGGCATCGGCACCAGAGGTCCGGGTGAAACCAAGCTGGAGAGCGACCGGCGCCACATCCGCCGGCGGATCAGCGAACTGAAACAGCAGCTGGCGGACGTCATGCGGACGCGCAGCTTGCACCGGGAAAGGCGGAAGAAGAACAACGTCTTTCAGATCGCCCTGGTAGGCTATACCAACGCCGGCAAATCGACACTGCTAAACCGCTTGACAAATGCTGATACCCTGCAGGAAAATAAATTGTTCGCCACGCTTGATCCGACTACCCGCCAGCTGCACCTGCCCGGCGGGATGGACGTACTTTTAACCGATACGGTCGGCTTTATTCAAGATTTGCCCACGGCGCTGGTAGCCGCCTTCCGCTCTACGCTGGAGGGGGTCAAGGAAGCCGATTTGATTCTGCACGTCGTCGACGCTCATCACCCGGACTTTGAAATCCATCTGGAAGTAGTGGAAAAGGTGCTGCGGGACCTGAAGGCGGAAACCATTCCGCAGTGCATCGTCTTCAACAAGGCAGATCTGGTGATGCCAGACACCTACATTCCCCGGATGGAGAATGCGATCACGATCTCTGCGCTCTCGGATGAAGATCTGGGGCGGCTCCTTGCCCGCATCGAGGGTTATGTGCGAAAGTCGTTTCAGGAGATGACGCTGCAGGTGCCGGCGGAGCGGGGAGATATCTTGTCGCTGTTGTATCGCGAAGGAATCGAGCTTGAGCAGGAATTTTCCGAATCAGAAGGCTCGTACCTGATCAAGGCGCGAATCAATCAAGAGAATCCGGTATACGGTCGGATACAATCGTTTCGAGTGGACCTGCCCCGATCTGTTGAAGAGTATGAATGAGAAAGCGGACGGCTGACGGCCAGCCGCTTTTTGCTTTTGCGCTGCACATCCACCGAAGAAAGGACAGAGGATGCCATGTTTCATTTATTCACACACGGAGAAAAACTGAGGCCAATCGTCGAAGAGGTAGAAAAGCTCATCGAGCAGGGGCACCGGGAGATTGCCAGACTGGTTGATTACAATCAGTTGAAGGTGCTGCGCTCGTTTCAGGACCGTCAGGTAAACGAATTTCACTTCGCTCCGTCTACCGGTTACGGGTATGACGATGTCGGACGAGCTACCCTGGAAGCGATCTACGCTGACGTGTTCGGCGGCGAAGCGGCGCTGGTGCGGCCGCAAATTGTCTCCGGCACGCACGCCATCGCCATCGCGCTGTTTGGGCTGCTGCGCCCCGGCGACGAACTGATGTACATCACCGGCAAGCCGTATGACACCCTGGAGGAGGTCATCGGCGTCCGCGGACACGGGCAAGGCTCGCTGAAGGAGTACGGCATCGGCTATCAGGCGATCCCGCTGACAGCGGAGGGGGAGGTCGATTTTAACGCCGTCGCCAGGGCGTTGACACCGGCGACGAAGGTGATCGGCATTCAGCGTTCGCGCGGATACGCCGATCGGCCATCCTTTCCTATCGCCAAACTGGAAGAGATGATTTCGTTTGTAAAGGAGCTTAATCCCGAGCTGATCGTGTTCGTCGACAACTGTTACGGCGAGTTTACCGAAGAGCGGGAACCGCTGCAAGCAGGGGCAGACATCATGGCAGGCTCCCTGATCAAGAACCCCGGCGGCGGGATTGTCAAGACCGGCGGATACATCGTGGGCAGGGAGGAACTGGTCCGACTCGCTTCCTACCGAATGGCGGCGCCTGGCATCGGAGCGGAAGGAGGAGCGTCTCTCTACTCCCTGCTGGAGATGTATCAGGGCTTCTTCTTGGCTCCGCACGTCGTCGGAGAAGCGCTGAAGGGGGCGATTTTTTCTTCGGCCTTGCTGGAGCGGCTGGGTTTCAGAACGAACCCGCTCTGGAACGATCCGCGGACGGACTTGATTCAATCCGTCGCATTCGGTTCGGCCGAACGGTTGATCGCCTTCTGCCAGGGGATTCAGAAAGCCTCTCCCGTCGACTCCCACGTCTTGCCCCAGCCCAGTGATATGCCGGGCTACAAGGACCCGGTCATCATGGCGGCGGGTACGTTTATCCAAGGCGCCAGCATTGAATTTACGGCAGACGGACCGATCCGGCCGCCGTATCTGGGCTTTGTGCAGGGGGGCTTGACCTACTCCCATGTAAAGGTGGGAATCCTTACAGCGCTGGATGAACTGCTGGTTAAAGGACTGCTCAAGCTGCCCGAGTGAAAAGCAGTGTAAATTTTGATGTCAATTTTCCTGACATGCATTGACATGAAAGATAACATTCATGTAGAATGAAAAACAAGGAATAGCATAGGGGAGGGTAATGCATGAGTGATCAGGACCGTCGCGCCATGGCTCTCTTTCCCATAGGTATCGTCATGAAGCTAACAGAGCTGACCGCCAGACAGATTCGCTACTATGAGCAGAATGGGTTGATCCAGCCCGCCCGAACGGAAGGCAGGCAGCGTCTGTTTTCCTTCAACGATGTGGATCGCCTGCTCGAAATAAAGGAGCTGCTGGACAAGGGCTTGAACATCGCGGGGATCAAACAGGTGCTGAAAATGCCGCCGGCTGTACCACAGCAGGTCCTGTCGGCACCAAAGGAGAAAGCGGCAAAGAAAGAACTGAGCGACAAGGAGCTGCGCCAATTGCTGAAGCAGCAGTTGTTCAATCCTTCCCTTTCTCCCGAGACGTTATTGAACCGCGGCGAACTTTCACGTTTTTTTCACTGATTTTTAGTGAAGAAATAGATAGAGAATCCAGTCAGGAGGAGAAAAACCATGAGCCGTTACACGAAAGAAGAAATTTTGCGCTTGGCAGAAGAAGAAAACGTCAATTTTATTCGCCTGCAATTTACGGATTTGATGGGGATGATCAAAAACGTAGAAATTCCGCTGTCACAGCTCCCGAAAGCGCTGGACAACAAAATGATGTTCGACGGCTCATCGATTGAAGGGTTCGTCCGCATTGAAGAGTCTGACATGTACCTCTATCCGGACCTCGACACCTGGGTCGTTTTCCCCTGGGGGAATGATCACGGGAAGGTGGCACGCCTGATCTGTGACATTTACAATCCGGATGGTACGCCGTTTGAGGGGGATCCGCGCTACATCCTCAGACGGGCGATGAAAGAAGCGGAGGATATGGGCTTTACGAAGTTCAACGTAGGCTCCGAACCTGAATTCTTCCTGTTTAAATTAAATGAGAAGGGCGATCCCAGCCTGGATCTGAACGACCAGGGCGGATACTTTGATTTCGCGCCGCTTGACCTGGGCGAAAACTGCCGCCGGGACATCGTTCTGACACTGGAAAAAATGGGATTTGAGGTGGAAGCCTCTCACCACGAGGTAGCCCCTGGACAGCACGAGATCGATTTCAAATACGCGAACGCGCTGAAAGCAGCCGATCAAATCCTTACCTTTAAACTGGTGGTCAAGACGATCGCCCGCCAACACGGGCTGCACGCCACCTTTATGCCCAAGCCGCTGTTCGGCGTTGCCGGCTCCGGGATGCATACACACCAGTCGCTGTTCTCCGGTAACGAAAACACGTTCTATGACGAGTCGGATGAATACGGCCTGAGCACTACCGCCAAACACTACCTGGCAGGAATCCTGGCTCACGCCCGCGGGTTTGCAGCGATCACCAATCCGCTGGTCAACTCCTACAAGCGATTGGTGCCTGGTTACGAAGCTCCTTGCTATGTGGCCTGGTCAGGCAAAAACCGTTCGCCGCTCGTGCGGATTCCCGCTTCCCGCGGCCTCAGCACACGGATCGAAGTCCGCAATCCCGACCCGGCAGCCAACCCGTATCTGGCGCTGGCCGTCATGCTCAAAGCAGGACTCGACGGGATCAAGCGCAAACTCCCGCTGCTTCCAGCCGTCGACCGCAACATCTACGTGATGAGCGAGCAGGAGCGGGAAGAAAACGGCGTAGCCAATCTGCCGGCGACCTTGAAAGAAGCGATCGAATGCTTGAAGGACGATTCGGTTATTTGCGAAGCGCTGGGCGAGCATGCACTGGTTCACTTTATCGAAGCGAAAGAAATCGAATGGGATATGTTCCGCACCCGTGTACACGATTGGGAGCGCGAGCAGTACATGACGATGTATTGATGGGAGGGAGCCCTTGCACCTGTAGGTGTGAGGGTTTTTTCTTTTGTGTAGGTGAAAGGGGAATTTTATTTTCTTTAGCATGACTGCTTGCATTACTAAAAAAGGGCGGGATTAAACTTTCTTGGGAGAAGTATGGATGGCACGTTTTGGGGAAATCTTTTTACGGGTCTTCGCTTCTATTTGCCGCTTTGCACGAAGATATCTTCGGTATTGAACAGGATCAAGCTTCTTCAACCCGCGAAAGTCCGGATTGGTGTTAGCCTCAATAAACCATACCTTCCCTTTTTTATCGATTCCCATATCCAATCCGACGATTCTAATGGGGAAACGAGAGCCTAATTTATAAGCGATTTTGTAGGAGACGACGGTTAACTTCTTCAGTACCCTGGAAACATGAAATGATTGGTCGGCTCCTCGCAGGACTTCCATTATTCGTGCATCTCGGGCCCCTTTTGCCACATTCGTGACGACTGAACGAGCCCTTGGTGCGACCTTGGCACTCATCCAGGTAAGTACCCACCGGTTGGAGGGCTTCTGAAGAACAACCCGCAGATCAAAAGGCTTATTATGATAGGTAGCTAGTGGAATACCCCGTTGGATCAGATATTTTTTCCCGCGAAGCATTCTCTTTTTTACTTCTGTTACGAGACTTTTACTGGGGCACTTTTTAGACCAGTTATTGATTGAAATCAAGCTTTTGGAGCGGCTGAGCCTCTTAACACGGATTATCCCGGTTCCCAAAGACCCTTTATCTGGTTTGATATACAATACGGGGAAGGTCCTGAGCATCCTGATTAGAGTGGTATCACGATACCAACGGGTAGCCGGCACGTGACGGGACAGGACACGATCATTCATTAAGGGTTTCCCTTTCAACATTTTGCTTCTGATGTATTTCATGTAAACTCACCTCCATCACTACATTATTCGGCTTCATTTTTCTAGTGATGGCGAATATGAAAATGCGCTAATGACTTGTGGTGGAAATGGCATAAAGGTAAATGGAAAAAACCCCCATCCCTTAATAAGGGGTAGGGGTTGGATAGCAAGATACAGCATCAACCAATCTAGGGTCAATTCCGTAAAAAATCCAGAACGCACCGTTCCATCTATAGCCTGAAACTTCACCGTACTCTACTCGAGTCGGAAAAAACCAAAAACGATCACCATTAAAGAGCCAAACATACGTGTATTGGTACAAACAATCAACGATATAGGAAACGGACGGTTTTGGGGGGATATACTGTGGTGGCGGGGATGTTGGTGCCTGTGTTGGATAAACCATTCCATTTTCACTCCCTTCTATTCTCGCCAGCATTATATTCAGAAATAAAGCCCCGGTCAGAGCATAAACACCTAAAAGTAATTTTGGAAGTCAGGGAAGAGAAGCAGGTTAATCTACCAACTGGAATGGTTAAGAAGGCAGAGCAAACAGCTCTCAGTTTCGCAAAAGCAGAGGAGCAGGCGAAGGTAACACACCGGAATGCGCTTGTTGAGCAAAACTTGCTGGTTCTTCTTAAAGCTAATGATTGCATCTTCCTTGGAACCGTGCTTATAATAAGTTTATCAAAAAAAATTGATGAATGAGGTCATCTCCAATGAACGATATCAAACAAAAGATGGAACAATACGAGAAGAAATTCAAAGCTCTCGCCGATCGGAAACGATTAGAAATTATGTATGAGCTTTGCCAAAGAGGAAAAACGTGCGTATGTGACCTAACAGAAGTTTTTGATATGCCACAATCCAAGCTTTCGTATCATCTCAAGATTTTGCTGGACGCCAACCTGATTATGAAAGAGACAAAAGGTACATGGAGTTATTACGATTTGAATGATGACGAAGTGAATCAACTGCTATCGGAAGAGCTTTGTTGTATCTTCAGGAAAACAGGTAAAGGAAGTTGTTGCTAATTTTTTTAGAACTTATATCAATTTTTTTTGATTTATATTATCTAAATTAAGGGAGGAGTAAGAAATGAAGTATGTTCACGTTGGGATTCATGTAACGAATCTGGAGAAATCGATTGAATTCTACCAGAAAGTATTTGGAGTGGAACCTGTAAAGGTAAAGACAGATTATGCGAAGTTCTTATTGGAAAACCCGGGACTTAACTTTACATTAAATGTTCGGGACGCCGTTAGCGGAAATCAAGTTAATCACTTCGGATTCCAAGTTGAAAGTGCAGAAGAAATCGTTGCTCATAAGGAAAGGCTAGAAAAGGAAGGCTTTTTCACGCGTGACGAGATGGATACTACATGCTGTTATGCTTTACAGGATAAATTTTGGGTCACAGATCCGGACGGCAATGAATGGGAGTTTTTTTACACAAAGGCTGATCGTGACGTTCATAAAATTGAATCCACAGCTTGCTGTACAGATGCAAATACAGAAAGTAACAAAGCTTCTTGCTGTTAAACCAAAAAGGAGTATTTGATGAAACAATTATCATTTCTAGATCGTTTCTTGACCCTCTGGATCTTCCTTGCTATGGCTATAGGAATTATTATCGGAACTTTTGTTCCTGCTTTCACAAGCGGGTTGAACAGCTTACAAATTGGCACAACTTCCATCCCCCTTGCCACAGGCTTAATTCTGATGATGTACCCTCCTTTGGCAAAAGTTCGTTACGAGGAGATGGGGCGTGTATTTGACGACCGAAAGGTTCTTTTCCTGTCCCTTATACAAAACTGGGTGATTGGCCCTATCTTGATGTTTTTGCTGGCCATCATTTTCTTGCCAGATAAGCCGGAATATATGATAGGGTTGATCATGATTGGCTTGGCGCGTTGTATTGCCATGGTGATTGTTTGGAATGACCTGGCAAAAGGGGATACAGAATATGCAGCGGGCCTTGTCGCATTCAATGCTGTGTTTCAGATGCTTTTCTTTTCTGTATATGCTTATGTGTTTGTCACCATCATTCCAGAATGGCTTGGCATCCAAGGAGCAATTGTTTCGATTACAATGTCAGAAGTGGCCAAATCGGTGTTCATATACCTGGGTATTCCTTTTCTTGCAGGGATGCTGACTCGTTTATCTTTGGTAAAAGCAAAAGGCAGGCATTGGTATGAAAACGTGTTTATTCCCAAAATAAGTCCAATCACATTGATTGCTTTACTCTTTACCATCATTGTCATGTTCTCCATGAAAGGGGAAAGCATCGTCAGCGTACCTATAGACGTCGTTCGCATTGCGATTCCTCTGCTGATTTACTTCATCGTGATGTTCTTTATTTCTTTCTACATGGGGAAGAAAATTGGCGCTAACTATCCGGTTACTACGACTTTAGCGTTTACAGCAGGCAGTAATAACTTTGAGTTGGCAGTCGCTGTAGCAGTCGGTGTGTTTGGGATTCACTCGGGTGCCGCTTTTGCAGCTGTCATCGGTCCTCTTGTTGAAGTGCCAGTAATGATTGCATTGGTACAGGTAGCATTATGGTTCAAACGGAAGTATTTTGCCAACACATACCCGAATTGAGGCAGAAAAGGTGAGTACATCATGGAAAACAAAAAAACGATCTACTTCTTATGCACAGGGAATTCTTGTCGAAGTCAAATGGCAGAAGCATGGGGAAAGAAATACTTAGGTGACACGTGGAATGTACTATCTGCCGGGATTGAAGCTCATGGTGTCAATCCGAATGCCATCAGAGCGATGCAAGAAGCAGGAATAGACATTTCCGATCAAACTTCAGATGTTATTGATCCGGCCATTTTAAACAAAGCGGATCTGGTCGTGACACTTTGCAACCATGCAGATTCCATTTGCCCAACCACACCAACTCATGTAAAACGTGTCCATTGGGGATTTGACGATCCTGCGGGAAAAGAATGGTCGGAATTTCAACGAGTCCGCGATGAAATTGGAACCCGTATTAAGAAATTTGCAGAAACGGGAGTATACATTTCGGCAGAAAAGAGCTGGCTGGCTGTCGCCGGAAGCAGCAAAAATGCAGCCTTGCCAAATGGCAGCAGCAGGCTGCATTTTTGCGTTTTGCCGCCGTTTGCCGCATAAATCGGGGTAATTTGTAACTTTTATGCCAGCCTGTACGTAAAAATGGGGAGAGTATTAGGAAAGGAGGCAGCGGGATGGAGATATTGTTATGGATCATTGTAGTTGCCTTGTTTGTGATCAGTATCGCCGGTGTATTCATGCCAGTTTTGCCGGATACCCTGCTTCTCTGGGGAGGTTTTCTGCTGTACCAGTTTGCCATCGCCGGGCCGGGGGCGGGTTTGCCAGCTTCGTTCTGGTGGGGAATGGCGGTGCTGAGCGTTTTGATTTTTGGCGCTGACATATTGATGAGCATGTACTTCGTGAAAAAGTACGGCGGTTCCAAGTGGTCTTCATTAGGGGCGATTGCTGGTGTCATTCTCGGGATTTTCCTTTTCCCGCCGTTTGGCATCGTCATATTCCCGTTCTTGATCGTCTTTGCCATCGAGATGATTTTCCAGAATCAGCCGGCAGAGAGGGCGTTGATGGCAGGGCTGGGGTCGCTGGTCGCCTTTTTCAGCAGTGCCGTGATGAAGGTGGCTGTCCAGATCATCATGATCATCTGGTTTTTTGTCGCGATCTGACCGGTCGAAAGCAAGCAGGGGCAAAAAGTGCAAGCCATACAAAACAGGGCTGTACCTTGAGGCGGATTTGTCCGCTTTGGTACAGCCCTTGTCTTTTTGACAGAACGTTTTTGCATTAATGAATCATGCGATAGACACCAATCACCTTGCCGAGAATCGACACGCTGTCGAGGATGATCGGGGAGAGTGCCGCATTTTCCGGTTGGAGGCGGAAGTGGGTTCTCTCTTTAAAGAAGCGCTTCACGGTCGCTTCGTCGTCTTCCGTCATGGCGACGACGATGTCGCCGTTGTCGGCTACGCTCTGTTGGCGGACGATGACGTAGTCGCCGTCCAGAATGCCCGCTTCAATCATGCTGTCTCCGGATACGCGCAGCATGAAGACTTTGTCGGACGAAACGATATGTTCTGGCAGGGGGAAGTAGTCTTCCACATCTTCGATTGCCGTAATGGGTTGGCCCGCTGTTACTTTACCGACGACCGGAACCCGCACGACAGGCTGTTCGAACTCTTCCTGGAAGCGGCTGCCTTCCTGCAGCAGCTCGATCGCCCGGGGCTTGGTCGGATCGCGGCGGATCAGCCCCTTCTTTTCCAGTCGTTCCAAGTGGCCGTGAACCGTGGAACTGGAAGCCAGCCCGACGGCTTCACCGATCTCGCGCACAGATGGAGGGTAGCCCTTGTCCTTTACTTCTTTGCGGATAAAGTCGATAATTGCCTGCTGACGTTGGGATAGCTTGGACACAAGTGACACCTCAATTCCCTGATCTTTTTCTACATTATACCATGGGATCTTGCGTTCGACAAACATAAGTTCGATTTTTTTGTTGACATGAACACATGTTCGCATTATGATAAAGACAAATACAGAACAAATGTTTGTGGGGTGTTGTTTACGATGAACACTGTACATAAAAGCAAGGGTCGATTGGGAATTAGGCGCGGACAAGCCTTATTGATGATGTTTACCTTCTGTTTTATCCTTTACATATTAAGCGGTCTTGTCTTTGCTTCTGAGCCGCAGGCGGCCATTCGGATGGAAGTGACCGTACAGCAGGGCGACAGCCTCTGGAAGCTGGCAGCCGAGTACCGCGACCCGGATAAAGCGGACATCCGGGATTACGTCCAATTGCTTAAAGAAGTCAACCATCTGGAGGATCCGACGATCTATCCCGGGCAGACGCTGATCATTCCCCTACAAAAGTAAACGAATGGGCATTCGTGTGTTATAATAGACAGACGATGCTGAGATGGAGGGAAAGATGTGGTTACTGACGCGGAGATCAAAAGGATTAACGAGTTGGCGAAAAAGTCGAAGGAATCAGGACTAAGCGACGAGGAAAAACAGGAACAACAGCGGCTTCGGCAGAAGTACATCGCTGCAGTACGCTCATCATTGAAGGCCAATTTGGACTCCATCCGCTTTGTGGATGAGAACGATATAAAGCATTGACTTACGGCAGACCCCCTCATTCCGGTACATGCACTCGGGATGAGGGGATTTGCCGTCCATAAAGATGTATTTGCCGCTGCCCCGCTCAATTTGATACCATAAAAAGGAAACTTTGCCGTGTAAGGAGGAGGTACCGTGACAGTCCGCCATCCGGCCTTTCAGGACGAACAAATGCACTTGGACGAGACGATCGCTGTCATCGATAAAGAAATAGACGATCTGCGCGAGGGGCTGAGGGAAGCAACGGACGATTACGTCAAGCAGGTCGTGCTTGCCGCTCAGTCTAAAGAGCTCCGCTATTTGGAACAGGCACGGCTAAAGCCGTATTTCGGCCGCATCGATTTCACCCGGGATGAAACGTTTGAACGAGATCAGGTGTATATCGGAAAGCGGGGGATCGTCAAGAGCGATTCCTTTCAATCCGTCGTGGTCGATTGGCGCGCTCCGATCGCCAGCTTGTATTACAGCGGCGAGAGCAAACAGGCTTCCTACCGCACCCCGCAAGGAATCGTCAGGGGGGAAGTAACGCTAAAGCGCAACTTCGCGATTGAAGACGGGAAGATCAAGGGAATTTACGACGGAGCGCTAAAAGAAACGATCAACCGGGAAGCAGGGGCGCCGGACGAGTTCCTCGACGAGGGGTATATCGACGAATTTCTCGCTTCCCATCTCAATCAGACAAATGACAACCGTTTGAAGGACATTGTCGCCACCATACAATCGGAGCAGAACAGCATCATACGCGCGGAAAAAAACCAGCCTGTCGTGGTCCAGGGGGTAGCCGGCAGCGGCAAGACGACGATCGCCCTGCACCGCCTGTCGTATTTGATTTACAACTACCATCACGTCATGTCATCGAAGAAGTTTATGGTATTTGCTCCCAACCGGCTTTTCTTGCATTACATATCCGATGTCCTCCCGGAATTGGGGGTAGAAGACGTCCAGCAGACCACTTTTTTTGACTGGGCGGTAAAACTGCTGAAGAAGGACTTTCCCAAGGGGTGGCGGATCTATGATCCGTCGCGGTCCCAGTTGGTGTTTTTTGAGCCGGGGGTCTCGCCGGAACAGGCGGAAGCGGCCCGGCAGCGGATGGGGTTCAAGGGTTCGCTCGCCTGTCGTCAAACCATGGAAACCTATGTAAAGAAGCTTGTCGAGGAAGAGATCCGGTTTAAATCGCTCCGCTTCGCGTACAAAAAGACGATGCAGGTCTTCGAGATTCCGGGAAGCGAAATCCGCCGTTTGTTCGTGGAAGAGTACAGACAACAGCCGCTTAAAGAGCGGGTCGACACCCTCTACAAGCACCTCAAACAACAGATGAACAAGCAGTTTTTCGCCTATATGCGAGAACATAAGATCGATTTGGACAAAAGGGCGCTCACCAGGTTTGAATCCCAGTTAGAGCAGATCGTTCAAGGTTATTTCGAACAGTGGCCGAGCTTTGCGTTCTTTCCTGCCTACATCAAATTAATGTCCGATCCGGTCAGCCTTCGCCAGTCAGTTCCCGTATCGGTCAGTGAAGAGACGGTGAAGTCCGTCACGCAGACTTCTGCGGAGATTTTTGCCAAGGAGCGGCTGGAAGCGGAGGACTTGGCTCCCCTGCTGTACCTCAAACACCTGTTCGAGGGGCTGGACAAGCTGGGACGGTTTGACCACGCGGTTGTTGACGAAGCACAGGACCTAAGTGCGCTGGAAATTGCACTAATTACGTTGATGACCAAGCAAAGCTCGGTCACGGTCGTCGGCGATATGGCCCAGGGCATCCATTCGTACCGCGGCATGCAAAGCTGGACGGAGCTGACCGACGGGCTGTTTGCCGGACAACCACAGGAATACTACACCCTGGAACAGAGCTACCGCTCCACCGTAGAGATTATGCACTGGGCCAACCACGTCCTGGAGCGCGGCCAGATCAGCGGCATCACCTTCGCCAAGCCCGTTCTGCGCCACGGAGAGAAGCCTGTGTTCTTGCGTCCCCATACGCAGTCCGAGGTGTTCGGCGATGTGGTTCAGCAGGTTGGTCAATACCAAAGCGAGGGGTACTCCTCGATTGCGATCGTCACGAAAACCGTTTCAGAAGGAAAAAAAGCCTTGAAAGCTTTGCAGCCTCATCTTGAGGGAGTACAGCTTTTAAGCTACAAAGATGCAGAATACCCCGGGGGAGTGACGATTCTTCCCGCTTATCTGACCAAAGGGCTGCAATTTGACGTCGTCATTTTGCTCGATGCAGATGAAGCTCACTACGGGCTAAATGAACAGGATGCCAAGCTAATGTACGTCGTGATGACACGCCCGGTGCACCGGTTGCTTCTCTATGCCGTCCAGAGCCCGACGCCGCTGCTGGCCGGCCTGGTGTAACCTCATACTCCTTTTCCTTTATGAACCTAAAGGCTCCCGGGGCATTTTCTTCAACTTGCGAAGCAGTGTGGAGTGGTCGATCTTCAGCGAGGCAGCCGCCTGACGGACACTGGGATGCCGCTGCAGTTCTTCGTAGATCAGTTGTTGCTCCGTCAGCCTGAGCCGTTCTTTCAGCCCGGCGCTCCGCCGGGTTTCTTCATGTCCTGCCGCAGGAACAGGTGTCAGGACGTCGGGAAGGGACACCTTCGGGATGACCAGCTTGATCGGGCGGGGGCAGGACATGGAACCTTTGCTCATAATCACCTCTCCTTTCCTCATAGAGTAGTGGTGTAGGACACACCAGCCGGTACGGCAGCGCATCGCGACTCTTGCGGTACGAGTCTCCTTGTTGGTGCGATTATACACAATATTTCGAATTCTATCGCTGTATCCGGGTTTTTTCGCTTTGGTTTTTTTGGCTCGCAGCTTGCTATTTACGTTGTGAAACACGTCAGGGGGGATCTTCTAAAAAAAGGATCTGCATGTCGAATCAGACAGATGGGTCTGTGTCGGCAAAATATGAATTCAGGGAGGTAGTGCGGCGATGGCAACACCGAAACTGTACGTGCTGGATACCGGCAGGATGAAAATGGATAAAGGGTTTATGGTGGCGATGCACAAACCGGCTTCAGTGCTCGACCCCAACACCCCGGCCGAGTTTGTCGAGTTTCCCGTCTACGCTGTCTTGATCGATCACCCGGAAGGAAAAATTCTCTTTGACACCGGCTGCAATCCGGAGGGGATGGGCGAGCAGGGCCGCTGGCCGCAAGGTGTGCAGCAATTGTTCCCCTACTACGCTTCGGAAGAATGCTATCTGATCAACCGTTTGGAACAGCTGCGGGTACGCCCGGAGGATATCAGGTACGTGGTCGCCTCGCACTTGCACCTCGACCATGCAGGATGTCTGGAAATGTTTACGAATGCGACCATCATCGTTCATGAGACAGAACTGGCCAACACGATGAAAACGTACGCGATCAACAAGGACATGGGCGCCTACGTCTGGGCTGACATCGACGCCTGGGTAAAAAACGGCCTAAACTGGCATCCGATCAAGCCGGGAGAAGACGAGGTGCCGCTGGCAGACGGCGTGAAGATCCTCAACTTTGGCGCCGGCCACGCCTGGGGCCTCTTGGGGCTGCATGTTCAATTGCCTGGAGCGGGCGGCATCATCCTTGCCTCTGATGCGGTCTATTCGGCGCAAAACTACGGTCCGCCGGTGAAAATACCCGGCATCATCTACGACTCAATCGGCTTTGTGAATACCGTGGAGCGGATTAAAGCGTATGCCGCCAGGACCAATTCACAGGTTTGGTTTGGCCACGACGGCGAACAGTTCCAACAGTTTATCAAGTCGACGGAAGGATACTACGAATAAGAACGAGCAGCGGGGAGGGAAAGAAATGAGAGGAAAAGTAGCGATCATGACGGAGCCGGGGAGACTTGAGTTTGCCGAGTACGAATTGCCGGAGGCCGGTCCTGGCAGCGTGCTGGTCAAAGTGGTTCGCACCAATGTCTGCGGTTCGGAGCTTCACATCTGGCAGGGGCACCATCCCACCAAGAAGTCCGGAGTAATGGGCCACGAGATGGTGGGACGAATCGAGAGGCTGGGAGCAGGGGTGGAAACCGACTACGCCGGCAATCCGGTGAAGGTGGGCGACCGCATCGCCGCTGCGTACTTTTTGACCTGCCGAAGATGCCGGCCCTGTCAGCAGGGTCAGTTCCACCTTTGCGAGAACGCGTACAAGTACTGGACCAAGGATGCTGAGGAAGCGCCTCATTTTCACGGTTCGTTTGCCACCCATTACTACATTCACCCTGACCAGTATTTTTACAAGGTGCCGGAAAATGTGCCGGATGCCGCGGCCGCCAGCGCCAACTGCGCGCTCTCCCAGGTGTATTACGGACTAGAGAAGGCGTACGTTCACTACGGGGACGCCGTGGTAGTCCAGGGGGCAGGAGGTCTTGGGCTGAACGCCTGCGCGCTGGCAAAAGAGTTTGGCGCGACCGTCATCGTCATCGATGCTGTACAAAGCCGTTTGGAAAAAGCGCGGGCGTTTGGCGCCGATTATCTGATCAATCTGCAGGAATGCGATACGCTGGAGAAGCGGGTGAACGCCGTCAACGAAATCACGGGAGGCAAAGGCGCAGATGTCGCGATGGAACTGACCGGGGTGCCGGCAGCGTTCCTCGAGGGCATCCACCTGCTTAGAATGGGCGGGAGGTACGTCAGCATCGGCAATATCTCACCGGGACAATTGGCCCCCTTTGACCCTGGACTGATGACTCGCAAGTCGATTCAGATCATTCCGGTCATCCGGTATGACCCCTGGTACTTGAACAAGTCACTGGCGTTCCTCTCCAAAACGATCGGGAAATACCCGTTCGCAGAGATGCTTGACGCCGATTTCCACTTGGAAGAAATCGGCGTTGCCCTGGACAAATCAGCCAGCCGGGAGATTACGAGAGCGTCCATCATCGTCAATTAGAGGGCCAGAGAACATGGCAATGAAGCAGTCGGAGGGAGAGATTGATGACAGTGAAACGCATGCAGATGTACATCGGCGGAGAGTGGACAGAAAGCATTTCGCAGGAGACGTTTTTCTCGATTGACCCGGCATCGACCCAACCGCTTGCCGAGGTTCCGCGAGGGGGAAGCGAGGATATTGACCGGGCCGTCAAGGCGGCGAGGAACGCGTTTGAATCACGGGACTGGCAGGAGATGCTGCCTGCGGAACGGGGGCGGATGCTGTACAGGATGGCACAGCTCATCCGCGAGCAGCAGGCCGAGCTTGCCCGCCTGGAATCGCTCGACACGGGAAAACCGCTGGCCCAGGCCCAAACAGATGTGGAAGTGGCGGCCCGCTACTGCGAGTACTACGCGGGGGTAGCCGACAAAATCCTCGGGGAGACGATTCCCGTTCGTTCCGACGTCCTGGATTATACCGTCCGGGAGCCGCTTGGCGTCACTGCTCATATCGTCCCCTGGAACTACCCGATCCAAATCGCCGCGCGCAGCCTCGCTCCGGCTCTGGCAGCGGGGAATACGATGGTCATCAAACCGGCGGAGGACACCCCGATCACCGCGTTGAAGCTGGCGCAGATCGCGGAAGCGGCTGGCGTACCAGCCGGAGTGGTTAATGTCGTCACCGGCTTTGGGACAGAGGCAGGAGCGCCATTGGCAGTTCATCCGGACATCGACCACATTACGTTTACCGGATCGGTCGCTACCGGGACTGCGGTGATGAAGGCTGCGGCTGAGAACATCAAGCCTGTCACTCTGGAATTAGGCGGGAAGTCTCCCAACATTGTCTTTGCGGATGCCAATGTGGATGAAGCGGCTCAGTGGGTGGTCCGGTCGATCGTACAGAATGCGGGGCAGACGTGCTCGGCAGGTTCGCGGTTGCTGGTCGAACGGCCGATCCGCGAAGAATTCGTCGCGCTGGTGACGGAAAAAATGAAACAGCTGCGCATCGGTCCGGGACTGGATAACCCCGATGTGGGACCGATTATTTCGCAAAAACAGTTGGAGCGGATCGAATCGTACATGCGTCTCGCCCAGACGGAAGGGGCGGAGATTCGCATCGGCGGCCGGCGCTGCCCGTCAGCGGGTGCGGGCTTCTTCTTTGAACCAACTGTCGTGGAGCATGTATCGGCAGCGAGTCCGCTGGCCCAAGAGGAGATATTCGGACCAGTGCTGGTCGTCCTGCCGTTTGACACCATTGAGGAGGCACTGGCGATCGCCAACGGCACAGAGTACGGACTGGTGGCGGGAATCTGGACCAATCACATTCACAAGGCGCACTGGCTGGCATCGCGGCTCCGAGCGGGGCAGGTATTCGTCAACAACTACGGTGCCGGCGGCGGCGTAGAGATGACCTTTGGAGGATACCGCAAGAGCGGCTTTGGCCGGGAGAAGGGGCTGGAGGCGTTGAAGTACTATACGCAAGTCAAGAATATCGCCATTAAGATCAGCTTGTAGGCGGCAAAACGAAAAGTATCCAATCAAGGAAGCGTGGCTGTCCTTGATTGGATACGACATCTTGCGCCAGGGAATGGCCTTGCGGCGTTTTGTCTAGTGATCCCCGTGGTTTCCTTTGCTCGGGTTGGAGATGACGTAGCCCTCTTCCGGCATGTACAGGTAATCGACGACCACGCCGTCCAGCAGCTCTTCGTCCTTCTGTAGAATGAGGTCAATTCCTTTATCAGTCGATACGACCAAATCGTTCTCGGTGGGAACGTCCAGCGCCATTCCGTAATGGGCGTGACTTCCGTGTTTATGAGTGACGTAGACGCGCAGCTTCAGCGTCTTGTCTTCTTCTTGTTCCAGCACCTCGTTCAGCTTCTTGGCCGCATTGCGCGTAATCTTGCATTTCATGCGAACATTCTCCTCGTGAATATGACTTCACTCTATCATATCAAAGTTGTCCGGCTTTGCGCCACTGCCAGGTCCTTTTCGCACAAGTTCCATAAAAAGCGAAGCGGCGCAAAAGACCGCGCCGCCGGCGTTTAGTTCAACTCTGTCGGGTCGGTCCAAATCATCTCGTCCCGGTACATTTCCTCATCACGGAGGGGATAAGACAGCTCGTAGAGGTCGTACATGGGCATGTCCGAAATCTCGACATATCGGTTGGGATCCATTACTCATCCTCCTTTCAGACAACATTTTACCCAGAATGCTAGAAATCATCCCGAGAATTCTCAAAAAAGTATCTTGATTTTCAGAATCAAACATAGTAGACTAAATCTTGTCGTTTCCGTAACTGGATGGGTGTCCGAGAGGCCGAAGGAGCACGATTGGAAATCGTGTAGGCGGGGATAACTCGCCTCGTGGGTTCAAATCCCACCCCATCCGCCAGTTTCTGCCGGTGTAGCTCAATTGGTAGAGCACCTGACTTGTAATCAGGGGGTTGTGGGTTCAAGTCCTATCGCCGGCACCACTTCTTCAAAACTTTCAATGCGGCACCTGTTTCAGGTGTCTTTTTTTCGTCCAGGAAACCGTGCAGGAATTCGGCTTTGGACAGAGAAAATGGGTAACATGGATTCAAATACTGAAACACAAGAGGAGGCCTTTGGATGAGTAAAAAGGTGTTGATTGTCACTGGTGATGCGGTCGAGGCACTAGAAGTTTTTTATCCGTATTACCGCTGTCTGGAGGAAGGTTTTGAAACGGTGATCGCTTCGCCGACCAAGAAGACCCTCCACACGGTTTGTCACGATTTCGAGGCCCACAGCGAGACCTACACAGAAAAACCTGCCTACCAGCTTCCTTCACATACCGCATTCGAAGATGTCCGTCCGGAAGAGTTTGACGGCTTGATCATCCCCGGAGGGCGGGCTCCGGAGTACATCCGTTTGAATCCGCACCTGAAGCCGATCGTCGCCCATTTCTTTGAGGCGGACAAGCCTGTTGCCGCGATCTGCCACGGTTCACAGGTGCTGGCGTTGGTCAAAGAGCACCTGGAGGGCAGGGAGATGACGGCTTACCAAGCCTGCCGTCCCGATGTCGAAGCGTGCGGCGCCGTGTACAAGACGGAGACTCTGCACGTTCACGGCAAGCTGGTTTCCGGGCATGCTTGGCCTGATCTGCCTGGTTTCATGCGCGAGTTTATCCGCCTGCTCGGATAATAAAACCGTCCATAAATGTAAAAGACAGACAATCAAACGATCCCTTTTGAAAAACGGCCGTCTGCAAGTGGCGGCTATTTTTCGAAAGGGATTTTTCTTGTGTGTTTTTTTGCGCAAGCTTACAAATATGTAAGGTAGCTGTAAGGTTATTCGATGGGAATCGATCCGCCTTCTCATTACAATAAAGTCATGCTGATCATATCAACGGCGAAATCAATTTGGGTGTCAGGAGGAATATGTGATGACCTTTAGCCAATTCGCGCTGCGCAACGTCACGCGCAACAAGCGTACATACGCGGCATTCTTTTTCAGCAGCGCGTTTTCAGTCATGATATTTTTTATCTTTGCCATGTTCGTGTTTCACCCGGGGCTGCAGCGGGAGGAGATTGGGGGAACGACCACAACGGTCATGGGGATATCGGAATACATCATCTACCTGTTTTCCATTTTCTTTGTGTTTTACTCCATGAGCGCTTTTTTGCAGTCGCGAAAAAAAGAATTCGGGATTCTCATGATGCACGGAATGTCGTCGGCCCAGTTGAAGCGGCTCATCTTTTTGGAAAATATGATCATCGGACTCACAGCGATCGCTACCGGGATCGGAGTCGGCCTGATCTTCTCCAAGCTGTTCCTGTTGGCTGCGGCCTATGTGCTGAAGACAGAAGCTCTGCCGTTTTACCTGTCATGGACTGCCGTACTGATTACGTCCATCTCGTTTACCGCTCTTTTTCTGTTTATCTCGGTGTTTACTGCAGTGTTCGTTCGCGGAAGCAAGCTGATCGAGCTTTTGAAGGGCGGAAGCAAGCCGAAGAGCGAGCCGAAGGCGTCTGTCCTGTTGTCCTTGCTGGCTGCTGTGCTCATCCTGACAGGGTATGTCATCTCCTTCTTGGTCCAGCAGGTGCAAGTGGTTATCGCCATGATACCCGTCATCGTGATCGTCATTCTCGGGACGTACTTTATGTTTACTCAGCTCAACGTATTTGTCATCCGAATGCTGAAGCGAAATCGCCTGTTCTACTGGCATAAGACCAACCTGCTCAGTTTGTCCGATCTGGCTTTCCGCATGAAGGACAACGCCCGCATGTTTTTCCTGGTTTCGATTGTCTCCACCGTGGCCTTTTGCGCCATCGGGTCACTGGCGGGATTCAAGAACATGATCATCGAGGTGCAGACAGAATCGAACCCGTTTGCGATTAGCTATTTGTCGGAGGCAGGAAACCCGCAGGAAGCAAAACACGTGTCACTGATCGAAAAAGAACTGGCCGAACAACACATCCAGTACGAAGAGGTACAGGCAGTCATGAACCACCAGACGAATGAAACATCTGGTCGTGATGTCACACTGTTGCGATTATCCGACTACAATCGGCTGGCCCGGACATTGGGGTATCCGACGGCAGAGGTAAAGGGAAGCGAAGCCCTGAGGCTGCCGGCAGCACAGGAGCTGGGGGGAGCGGCAGGACAGCAGCCGGCCCGTGAGACGATCAAATTAAAGGAAAGCGGTTTGTCCGTGCAAACGACAGGTACCGTCGAAAAAAATGTGATCAAAGCCTTAAGCCCGCGGGCGACCGGACTTGTTGTCTCCGACCAATTTTACAACGAGGCGTCTGCATCCGGGAAAAAAGAGACGTTCTTTGGCTTTCAAGTAGATCACCTGTCAGATACGGCCGAAATTGGCATGAAGCTCGAAGAGGCGATCGGCTACGATGACGCATACACCTTCTTCGCATTGGCTTCTGTTCTGTTGCTAGTGAATCAGACATTCGGTGCCGTTCTGTTCGTCGGTTTGTTCGTCGGTGTCATCTTCTTTGTTGCGGCGGGAAGCTTTCTCTACTTCCGTCTCTACACCGATCTGGAGCGCGATAAACGGCAGTTCCGGGCGCTGGTCAAGATTGGCCTTACCGAGCGCGAACTGGACAAGGTGATTACAACTCAGATGCTGCTGCTGTTCTTCGTACCGACGATCGTGGCGGTGATTCACAGCTCAGTCGCATTCGTCGCACTGCACAACCTTCTCCAGTACACCGTGTTCACGTCATCCGCAATCGTTTTGGGCAGCTTCTTCCTGGTGCAAATCATCTATTTCCTGTTTGTTCGGTCGATGTATTTGCGGCAGATCAAGGAAGCGGTCTATTGATAAAGCCTTTGTGAACCGTTGGGAAGAAAGGGAATGTGATGAAAAATGGAGCAAAAGATGGAACGAGTCCAGCAAATTGAACAGATGTACAAAGAGCATTACCGGTATTTGCTGAATTTCCTCTCGACCCAGACGCCGGATAAGCAGCTGATCGAGGACATCATTCAGGATATCTTCGCCACCCTGATCAATAAATCGGATCTGCTGATCGATTTGCGATATACCAAACAGTATCTCAGGCAAAGCGCCAGGAACAAACTGATCGACAGCTGGAGGAAAGCCAAACCGGCCTTGTACGAGGATGAAGAAACCATCGGCCAATTGCAAACGGGCCGGGCTTTTGAGCAAGATGTCGAACTCACCGAGGAGATCCGGCAGGTGCTGGGGAAACTGCCCGTTCACTACCGAAATGTCATACTTGCAAGAGACTATTACGGATACAGCTACAAAGAAATAGCCGATTTGACAGGATGCTCTTCGAACAGTGTCAAAATCAAAATCTTTCGGGCGAGAAAGCAGTTTATCCAACACTACAGACAGGCAGCGGGATCGATGGCCTAGATGGATGAAGAAAAAAGCTGGTCAAAAAGGAAGGAGACAGACAAATGGACATGCTGCAAGTGGTCAATGTCACGAAAATCTACGAAGGGAAGGTTTCGTACCGAGCCCTCACCAACATCAATATGACGATTGAACAGGGAGAATTTGTCGGGATCATGGGCCCGTCCGGCAGCGGAAAAACGACGTTTCTCAATATGGTGTCGACGATCGATTCACCGACATCGGGAGAGGTATTGATCAACGGGAAAAACCCCCATAAGTTGAAAAGAAGCCAGCTGGCCTTGTTCCGCCGGCGGGAGCTGGGTTTTGTGTTCCAGAATTTCAATCTGCTGGATACGCTGACAGTCAGGGAAAACATCGTCCTGCCGCTGACGCTGGACGGTGTCAGTGTGAAAGAGATGGACCGGCGGGTAGCAGAGGCCGCAGCGAAGCTTGGCATCGAACACATCCTCGACAAGCGGATCTATGAAATCTCCGGCGGTCAGGCGCAGCGAACCGCCATCGCCCGGGCGATCATTCACGCACCCAAGCTGCTTCTGGCCGATGAGCCGACGGGAAACCTCGATTCCAAAGCATCCCGGGACGTGCTGGAAACGATGGAGCAGATCAACCGGACGGACGGCACCACGATGATGATGGTCACCCATGATGCGTCGTCCGCCAGCTACTGCGACCGTGTCGTCTTCATCAAAGACGGGGAACTGTATAACGAAATTCACCGCGGAGAAAACCGCCAGGCCTTCTTCCAGCAGATCATCGATGTGCTGTCGCTCTTGGGCGGGAATGCCGCTGATCTGTCGGGCGTTCGCCTGTGAGTTTTTCGTTGCGCCAGAAAAGAGCCCAGCCGCTTCTTGAGAGGGAAGCGGCTGCTTTTTTATCGCTGCTGGCTGGCGTTCGGAAACACGATCCGCATGACTGTCCCTACGCCCACTTCAGATTCTACTTCGACCAGGTGGTTGAGGCGCGTACAGATCTCCTTCACCAGGTACAGCCCCATCCCCGTCGATTCCTGAAAGACCCGGCCGTTTTCTCCGGTAAAAAAGGGACGGAAGATACGTTTGATGTCCGCCGAAGGAATGCCGACGCCGCGGTCGCGGACCTCCAGTACCACGCTGTTCCCGCGGATGGCGCTGGACACGGTGATGTTTTGCTGGCTCCCGGAGGAGTAGCGAATGGCATTGGTGATCAGCTGACCCACGACGAAGAAGAGCCACTTCGCGTCCGATTCCACGGTCAGGCCGGGCTCCACCTGCAAATCGGGATAGACGTAATTCCGAATAAACAGCCGCTTGTTTTCCTGGATTACCTTGTGAACAAGCTCCCGCAGCACGACGCGCTCAACGCGAAAGTCCTGCTCGAACACGTCCATCCGGGTCGCGTACAAGACCATCTCCAGTCCCTTGGCCAGCCGGTCAGCCTCTTCCCGGATGCTCTGGGAACGCGGGTCGTCCTCCTCCTGCACAGTTAGCAAGATGACGGAAAGAGGCGTTTTCATCTGATGGACCCACTGGGAGATAAACGTCACATGTTCCCGTTTTTTTCGGTCGTAGTCGTGTATCTTGGCTTGGTAGAGGCGGTACTGGCCCTGCATAAGCCGATGCAGCGCCTGGTTAAGCGGTCCCGAACCTGCCGGCATCGAGAACGCATCCAATGATTCAAGCTGGGTTGACAAACGCTGGTAAAAATAACGATTGCTTACATAGCGGTAAACGAGGTAACAAGCGAGCAGGAAGATCCCCAGAAACAGCCCGTACAAGGTGATCTTCGTGTTCCAGGAGCCGGACAGCCAGAAGGTTAGCGAGACGATCAGCAATTGGGCCAAATTAACCAAGAACAGGGGGAGTGACTCGCGAAGGAAAAGCTTCACTGATCTTCCCCCCACGACACGGTCAAGCGATATCCGGAGCCGCGCACCGTTTCGATACTATCCTCGATTCCGAGTTCCTGCAGCTTTTTACGGACGCGGGTAATGTTTACGTTCAGCGTATTGTCGTCGACATACGATTGGTCATCCCACAGTTTTTCCAACAGCGTTTCCCGGCTCACCACACGGGGGTAGCGGCTCATCAACATCTCCAGCAAATCTGACTCCTTTTTCGTCAGGGATACGACCTTGCCGTTCAAGCCGGCTTCCATTCGCTCCGGGAATAGAGTGAGTCCGGCGTGTTCGACGATTCGTTCTTCATTGCGAGAGGCGTACTCCCCGTAGGTGCGGCGCAAATGGCTGCGGATTTTTGCCATGACGACTTCGTAGTGAAACGGTTTGGCGATGTAATCATCCGCTCCGTTTTCCAATGCCATGATTTGATCCATATCTCCAGCCCGGGCCGAGATGAATATGATCGGGCACTTGGACTGGCTGCGGATCTGTCGGCACCAGTAATACCCGTCGTACTCCGGCAGGTTGATATCCAGCAGAACCATGTCGGGGTTCACCTCGCCAAACAGGGCGAGGATCCTGCCGAATTCCCTCGCGATAACGGCCCGATAACCGTATTTTTCGATATGGGTCCGAAGCAGTTCTGCTATTTTAAAGTCGTCTTCGACGATCATGATCGTGTACATGGTATAGCCTCCTCATCCTGGTCAAGTATGGCCGCTTTCGGCGATCCGATGGCAAATCCGGGGTTAAACAAGAGTGGGAGTTGGGATACTAGAGAAAAACACTTTCTGCCAAAGGAGGGTCACAGTTGATATCGGCGAAGCAGCGTGAACTGGTGCAAAAACAGCTGCACCGGGACGAAAGCAAGATAGTCAACATTGTGCTGGCCAACGAACAACAGGTGGCCGGCGAGATTGAACACGCCGACCACCAGGGAATCGTCATGCGCGATGGCCGTCGTTACGATTATGCAGATATCCGGGAGATCAACGGGGTCTACTAACATCCCCCGTCCCGCCTTGTACATAATGGTGGTGCGTCACAAGCCGGTTGCCGGGAAAAAGTGGCGCAGACCGTTCGGGAGCACCTGCTGCCACAGGCCCCATGTGTGTTCGCCGCGCAGTTCCGCATAGGTGACGCGGACTTTTTTCCGTTCCAACGCTTCTTTTGCCTCCCGGTTCCAGTACACGAAGTCAAACGTCCCCATGTGTGTCTCAACGCTGGTTTCCTGCAGGCCGACAATCATCCAGGCGTTCAGGCGGGGCATGTCGGCCGCCGTGCGGATGCCCTCTACCGTCGGCGAGAGGAATGCGCCGGAGAGCGAAAGCAGGTTGTGGAACAGATCGGGATAATCCATGGCCAGGTGCAGCGAGACTGTTCCGCCAAGCGAATCGCCGGCCAAGACCCGATCCTGCGGCTGTCGCCTGACCGGAAAGTTAGATTCGATATAAGGGAGCAGCTCCGTGGCGAAGAACTGTTTGTAGGAGGCGTTGAGCTCTCCGACCGGAGAGTATTCGCTCGTCCGCTTCCTACGTTCGACGGAAACCCCGACGATGATCATCGGCTGCATATTTTCTTCGAGGATCAGCTTGTTGGCGGTCGTGGCGATCCGCCCCATCGTAAAAAAGTCATTGCCGTCCTGGCAGTAAAGGACAGGGTAGGAGAGCATGTCGTTGTATCCGGGGGGAAGGTATACTTTTACCGGCCGCGATTCCCCGAGTATCCCGCTCGGCACCTCTTGTTTGACGATGGTTCGCTTCATGTAATCTGTCATCGGCACACACCTCAGTTCGCAAGGCTTTCATGGTTAGGTAGGAACAACATCATAGCCGTTTTCGGAAGAAGTTGCACTTTAACGCTTGAAAAAAATTGATACAGAATTTATATTAAATGATAACAGGGTAGAAATAAAGCCTGTTATAGAGCTGTTGCAACAATATGAACAGACAACATCCCTGCACTATAACAGAAATGAAAACGGTTGCTGAAAACGGCCGTTTTCCCATGTTTTTCCACTCTATTTTGATAGAAGAGGTGAAGATGATGAGTGTTTCAACCGCTGTAGAGCAAGCCAGCAACAACAATCCGTTGCAAATTCTGGCCCCAGACGGTACGGTCGTTCGACCAGAGATGATGCCTCAGTTATCTGATGACGAATTGCGTGAATTAATGCGTAAAATGGTGTTTACCCGCGTGTGGGATCAGCGCGCGATCAGCTTAAACCGCCAAGGACGGCTTGGCTTCTACGCTCCTGTTGCCGGACAAGAGGCAGCGATGATCGGTTCGGAAGCGGCCCTTGCCAAAGAAGACTTTGTCCTGCCCAGCTATCGCGACATTCCGCAAATGGTCTGGCATGGTTTTCCGATGTATCAGGCCTTCCTGTATTCTCGCGGTCATGTACATGGTGGTCAAATTCCCGAGGGCGTAAACGTTCTCATGCCGCAAATTATCATTGCAGCCCAGTGCACCCAGTTGACTGGCGTTGCCATGGGCTTCAAGCTGCGCAACGAAAAGCGCGTAGCGATTACCTACTTCGGTGACGGAGCTACCTCTCAAGGCGACTTCTACGAGGGTATGAACTTCGCCGGAGTCTACAAACTTCCTGCCATCTTCTTCTCGCAAAACAACGGCTATGCGATTTCGGTTCCATTCGAAAAGCAGACGGCCGCTGAAAATATCGCTGTGAAGGCAAAGGCTGCCGGCATTGCCAGCGCACGGGTGGATGGAATGGACATTCTTGCGGTGTACAAAGCCGTTCAAGATGCGAAGGAGCGCGGCCTGGCCGGCGACGGAGCGACCTTGATTGAAGCTTTGACCTATCGCTACGGCCCCCACACGATGGCCGGGGACGATCCGACCCGCTACCGCACAGGGGAAGAACAAGGTGAATGGGAACAGCGCGACCCATTGATCCGCTTCCGCAAGTTCCTGGAAGGCAAGGGACTGTGGAGCGAAAAAGACGAAGAAGCGGTCATCGAAGAAGCGAAACAGGCGGTTGCCGACGCGATGAAGAAAGCGGACGAATATCCGAAAATGAAAGTGACCGACTTGATTGACGTGATGTTCGAAACACTGCCGGCAGAATTGCAAGCGCAGAAGGCAGAATACCTGGAGAAGGAGTCGAAGTAACCGATGGCACAGATGACAATGGTTCAAGCGATAACGGATGCGCTGCGCACCGAATTGAAGCGCGATGAAACAGTACTTGTGTTCGGGGAAGACGTCGGGAAGAACGGAGGCGTATTCCGCGCCACAGACGGCCTTCAGGCTGAATTTGGCGAGAACCGCGTGTTCGACACTCCTTTGGCGGAATCTGGTATTGGCGGACTTGCAGTCGGTTTGGGCGTCAACGGCTTCCGTCCGGTTGCCGAGATCCAGTTTTTCGGGTTTGTATTTGAGACGTTTGACGCTATCGCCTCCCAGGCAGCGCGGATGCGCTATCGTTCGGGCGGACGTTACCACAGCCCGATCACGTTCCGTTCGCCGTTTGGCGGCGGGGTGAAGACGCCAGAATTACACGCCGATTCTCTCGAAGGATTGTTCCTGCAAACGCCTGGCGTAAAGGTCGTAATTCCTTCCTCGCCATACGATGCCAAAGGTCTTTTAATCTCTGCCATCCGCGACAACGATCCGGTCATTTTCCTGGAGCACATGAAGCTGTACCGTTCGTTCCGCGGCGAAGTGCCGGAAGGGGAGTACACGATCCCGCTCGGCCGTGCCAACGTGGTGCGTGAAGGCAGCGACGTGACGATCATCACCTACGGCGCCATGGTTCACACCAGCCTGAAAGCGGCGGAAGAGCTGGAAAAGGCGCGTGGAGCCAAAGTAGAAGTAATCGACCTGCGCACGATCAACCCGCTCGATATGGATACGGTCATCGCTTCGGTACAAAAGACGAACCGTGCGATCGTCGTCCAGGAAGCGCAAAAAACCTCCGGCGTTGCCGCTGAGATCATTGCGCAAATCAACGAAAAAGCCATCCTGCATCTGGAGGCTCCCGTACTGCGCGTGACCGCTCCGGACACGGTTTACCCGTTTGCCCAAGCAGAAGACATCTGGCTTCCGGATGCGAAGCGCGTCGTTGAAGCTCTGAATAAAGTACTGGATTTTTAATGATATAACGGCGGAAAGAGTGCTTTCCGCCTTCTTTTCCGCGAGTTGCAAAGCGAATTTGAATAGGAGGGAACACGTGTGAGTCGTTTTGAATTCAAACTCCCGGATATCGGGGAAGGAATCCACGAAGGCGAGATCGTCAAGTGGCACGTGAAGCAGGGCGATACGGTAGAGGAAGACCAAGTCATTTTAGAAGTGCAAAATGACAAAGCTGTCGTGGAAATTCCGTCCCCTGTAAAAGGAAAAGTGTTGGAGCTGAAGGTCTCGGAAGGAACCGTTGCCGTCGTCGGCGATACGCTGGTCGTCTTCGAGGCGGAAGGGGAAGTGCCGAATCTGCCGGTGCACGGGGAAGCGCCTGCGGCAGAGGAGAAAAGCGAACCGGCAGCCGGCGGCATGGAGCCGGGCTGTGACATTGGTGCTCAGATCAGCGAAAACGCAAACAAGCCGCTTGACACGCCGGCAGCCGCAGCGGCTGTAGCGACTGCAGCACCGGTGGACCGCAAGCATGTGCTGGCAACCCCGTCCGTGCGCAAATACGCGCGGGAAAAGGGCGTGAACATCGCACTGGTACCGGGTACCGGCAAACTGGGCCGGATCACGCGCCAAGATGTGGACAGCTTCCTCTCCGGCGGCGTGGCGCAGGCAGCGGCACCAGTACCAGCAGCAGGACAACCGGCAGCAGAGACGGCAGCACCGGCTGCTCCGGCAGCTGCAGCAGCGGCTCCGACCGTTCACTACACGGCGCAAGCGGGCGAAATGGAAGAACGCGTACCGCTGAAGGGCATGCGCAAAGCGATCTCCAAAGCAATGGTCAAATCGGCATATACAGCGCCGCACGTGACGATTTTCGACGAAGTGGACGTGACCGAGCTGGTCGCACTGCGCAAGCAAGGAAAAGCGCTGGCCGAGGAACAAGGCCTCAAGCTCACGTACCTGCCGTTCATTGTCAAAGCTGTTGTAGCCGGGCTGAAGAAGTTCCCGGTACTGAACAGCTCGCTGGATGATGAAAAACAAGAAGTTATCTATAAAAAATACTACAACATCGGCATTGCCACATCTACCGACGACGGACTGCTCGTGCCCGTCGTGAAGGCGGCAGACCGCAAATCCATCTTTGAAATCTCAGCGGAAATCAACGAATTGGCGACAAAGGCCCGCGACCGCAAAGCGTCTGCCGACGAGCTGAAAGGCTCCACCTTCAGCATCACCAACATCGGCTCAGCCGGGGGCATGTTCTTTACCCCGATCATCAATCATCCGGATGCAGCGATCCTCGGCGTAGGCCGAATCGCAGAAAAACCGGTGGTGAAAAACGGCGAGATCGTCGTCGCACCCGTCCTGTCGCTGTCGCTGAGCTTTGACCACCGCCTGATTGACGGAGAACCGGCACAGCGCTTCGTCAACTACCTGAAACAGCTGTTGGAAAACCCGACACTGCTGGTCATGGAGGGATAAGCACATGGTAGTGGGAGAATTTACGACTGAAGTCGACGTACTGGTTATTGGAGCAGGTCCAGGCGGTTATGTAGCGGCCATCCGTGCCGCACAGCTCGGCAAAACCGTCACCGTCGTGGAAAAAGGGGCTGTCGGAGGCGTCTGCCTCAACGTCGGCTGTATCCCCTCCAAAGCCCTGATCCACGCCTCGCACACCTATGAGGAGATGCATAACGCGCAGGCGATGGGAATCAGCGCCGAGAACGTGAAAGTGGACTTCGCCAAAGTGCAGGAGTGGAAAGCAGGCATTGTCAAACAACTGACCGGCGGTGTCAGCTCGCTCTTTAAAGGAAACAAGATTCAAGTGATCGAGGGAGAAGCGCTGTTCGTCAACGAAAACGAAGTTCGCGTCTTCCACGGCTACGATGTCAACCGCTACCGGTTTAACCACTGCATTATCGCAACCGGTTCTCGTCCGATCGAACTGCCAGCCTTCCCGTTTGGCAAACGCGTGCTCTCGTCCACGGAAGCGATCAACCTCGCTGAAGTGCCGAAGAGCCTGGTCGTCATCGGCGGCGGCTACATCGGCGTCGAATTGGGCAGCATGTATGCCCGTTTCGGTACAAAAGTGACGATTCTGGAAGGCGGCGACCGCATTCTTCCTGGATTTGAAGCGGAAATGACGCGTTGGGTCGAACGGAAGCTGAAGAAAACCAATGTGGAAATCCATACGAAGGCATTGGCCCAGGGAATGGAAGAGACGGAGAGCGGCGTGGTCGTCAAGGCTGAGGTAAAAGGCGAGGCCAAGACCTTTGAAGCGGAATACGTGCTTGTCACTGTAGGCCGCCGACCCAATACGGATGAATTGGGCGTTCGCGATATCGGCATGAAGCTGACTGACAAGGGCTTGATCGAAGTAGATAAACAAGGTCAAACCAGCATTCCGAACGTGTATGCCATCGGCGACATCGTCGAGGGGCCGGCCTTGGCGCACAAAGCGTTTTATGAAGCCAAGGTAGCCGCGGAAGCGATCGCCGGACATCCGGCGGAAGTGGATTACAAGGCGATTCCAGCCGTTGTCTTCTCTGATCCGGAAATCGCCAGTGTAGGACTGAGCGAAAGCGATGCGAAGGCACAGGGACTCGACATCATCTCCGGCCGTTTCCCGTTTGCTGCCAATGGCCGTGCGCTTTCGGTCAACGCGGGCGAGGGCTTCATCAAGCTGATCGCCGACAAGGAGACACATGTCCTGCTTGGAGCGCAAATCGTCGGACCGGGGGCGTCCGATCTCGTTGCGGAGATGGGCTTAGCCATCGAGATGGGGGCTGTGCTCGAAGATATCGAGCTGACCATCCACGCCCATCCGACCTTGGCCGAGGTGACGGTCGAAGCGGCAGAAATGACGCTTGGACGCCCTATCCATGTGTTAAATAAATAGGTATAATACTGGGAGAAGGGGACAATCCCTTCTCCCATTGTTGTAAGGAGGGAAACTATGGTTGCGATGTTTATGATCCACCGGTTGGCTGCTGTTCTCATTCTGCTCTGCCTGTTTTTGCCGTTTGGCACGGGAACATTGGCTTCGAGGGACGCTCAGGCAGCAGCGCAGCGCGCCGGCAAGCTGGCGGGTCTCTTGCGGATTCCGCATTTTGTTTTGATTGTTTCCATTATAACGGGACTAGCCGTATACTGGGCCGGGGGATTCCGGATTACGCTATGGCTCGTGATTGTCTTTATCCTGTTTCTGGCGATTGCCGCTCTTCTCGGAATCATCTCCAAGGCGCTGAAAACGGTCAAGGATACGGCAGGCCGAAACGAATCGTTCCAGGCCAGCGCAAAGAAGGCGTTTGTCTTGAGCCTGGTGCTGGATCTGGTCATCCTGCTGATGGTGGCAGTCAAGTTTGCCCCTCTGCCGTTTTAAGCATAGGCATAAGCTCGTGAAAGACTCCTGCCCATCTCTTCCAGGCGGGAGTTTGCTGTTCGGCGAAACAATCGTAGGAGCGGTAAAAGAGATGGCGTACCTTGTTATCGGCTTGGCAGGTTCGATTGGAGCATTACTGCGCTATTACATAGGGTTGTGGTCGCATGAGTGGTGGGCAGGCCCCTTTCCGCTTGGCACGCTGGTCACCAATTACATCGGCTGTTTTGTGCTGGCCTGGTTTTCTACCCGGGTCGTTGGCAGGCCTGTACCGGAATGGCTGCGTCTCGGAATCACGACTGGCCTGATCGGTTCCTTTACGACATTTTCAACATTCAGCGTGGAAACGGTTCAATTGGTTCACACCGGACATTCCCTGACCGCGCTTCTATACGTCATGACTAGCCTATGGGGCGGCCTGGCGCTTGCCTGGCTGGGATATCGCTCGGCTGTGGCCAAGAAAGGCTAAAGGGGGACGTACGAATGCAGTGGCAAGTTTTTCTGGTGGCTGCAGGCGGATTTTTGGGTGCGATCCTGCGCTATGGCATTACCCGCTGGATGGGGAGAAAAGTCCCCGGCCGGTTTCCCTATGGAACGCTGACGGTCAATCTGCTTGGCTCGTTCCTGCTGGGGTGGCTGACGGGGACAGGACTCACTTCGGCTGCCTTGCTGTTTCTGGGAACGGGCTTCACAGGCGCCTTCACCACATTTTCAACGTTAAACTGGGAGAGCCTGCAGGCAGGACGCGTGATTGCCGCAGTCAATCTGGCGGTGAGCTATACCGTCGGGATCCTGCTGGCCTTTGCCGGATACTGGGCGGGGGGCGGCCTCTCCTAGCAAGTGCAGCCGATTTTTTCCGTCAGACGGAGAAAATCGGCTGCAGCGGCTTGTTGAGTCGCTTCTGCTATTCGACTCTACGGCTGTTTACATTGTAGGTGACGTGCAGCGTCTTCCCTGAAAGGGAGTACCTGGGAGGTGTAGAGAAAAAGAGGCTGGGCTGAAAGACGATGTCCGTGATGTCGTAGTGAGCTTCTGCCCCGTCCTCCTGTTGAATCAGCAGGTGATTGTCTTCCTCGTTATAGCCTATCTCTGGAACCAGACGTTGTAAAAACACTCCGACATCGTTTGCTGTGGACAACTCCTGCTCGGCCCACTCTACCTCGGCCACCAGCTTGGGAGCCAGTTCTTCCCATTTTGCCATGAAGACCGCCTGCAGGTAGGAAGCCGTTAACAGGGTAAATCTGCTTTTGATCACGGCCGGATCGTCTCGCAGCCCCTTTTCAATCGGGTAAATGATGTCAGCGGAGCCCTTTTTGGCGGCGAGAAGCGCTTCGTTTACCCCTTCGACGAACTCTCCCTGCGGCAGTGCGAGCAAATACTCGTAAAGGTCGTCCACACCCTTGACATGATCAGTCGCATCCGGATCGAAAAAGCGCGGAGTCGATTCCATGAACAAGGGAGAAAAGTACAGAAATTCCCGGTACAAATTTTCTTGCCGAAGCCGGTCAATCGTTTGTTTTACCCAGTTGTAATGCTGGATAGGCGGCGACTGGCTGCTGAGCGTATGCAAGCTGACTGCCATCTCGAACAAGGGAGAGACGCCGTAGCGTACAACAGGTCGCATGTTCTGCATCTTGGTTAGGCCAATTGTGATCATCGTTTTTTCCTCCTCGCGCTTTCTCCTTTTCTCATCATACGCAGGAATGTGGGACAATTCAACGACGACCTTTCGTAAAAATGCAAAAATTGAGCAAACACAAATGACAAAAGGCCGGGTTGCCCCTAGCCTTCTCGTGTCATCACTTGCCGCGAATGGTTGGCTTGCTTTACTTTTTTCGATCCGGACAGCGGTTCGCCGGTCTGTTCCGGGCGGTACTGGTTGTTGTACGTCTGGTGCGGATTTTCTGTTGGTTCTTTGCGCATGGGATCAGCTCCTTGCTGGTAGTATGTGAAAGGGTGTCCCAGGTGCATGCGGTTAAAAAAATGGGTCGATTGGAAGAGATTCCGGTAACGCGGTGCAGACGTCATTTTCCTGTTGTTTATCCGGTTTCCCATCGATTACAATGAGTAGATATGCAGTAATTTTAGGAGGATCACATGAGCGTTTTGATCGTAGAAAATGTATCGCACGGATTTGCCGATCGGACCTTGTTTAAAGAGGTGTCCTTTCGGCTGCAGCCAGGAGAGCATGTGGGACTTGTCGGCGCGAACGGAACGGGCAAGTCGACGCTGATGGGCTTGCTCACCCGCCAACTGATTCCGGACGAAGGCAAAATTGAGTGGATGCCGAAGGTGGAATACGGCTACCTGGACCAGCATACCAAGTTGGCGGCGGGGAAGACGATTCGCGACGTCTTGAAGGAAGCTTTTCTTCCTCTGCTCGAACTGGAAGCGGAGAATATGAAAATCGCCGAGCAAATGGCCGAGGCTGGTCCGGAAGAACTGGAACAGCTGCTGGAGCGGATGGGCGAGATTCAGGAACGGCTGGAGACGAGCGGCTTTTACCTGATCGACGCCAAGGTGGATGAAATCGGCAACGCCCTGGGGCTGGATGCAATCGGCATGGATCGGGACGTAACGGCCTTATCCGGCGGCCAGCGGACCAAGGTGCTGTTAGCCAAGCTGCTGCTCTCCCAACCGACGGTTCTGCTGCTCGACGAGCCGACTAACTATCTGGACGATGAACACATCGGCTGGCTGAAAAATTATTTGAAGAATTACCCATACGCGTTTATCCTGATTTCCCATGATACATCCTTTATGAACGAGGTTGTAGGCGTGATCTACCACCTCGAGTTCACAAAGCTGACGCGATACACCGGCAATTACGAGTCATTCCTCGCCCAGTCGGAGATGAAACGCAGCCAGCATTTCGACGCGTACGAAAAGCAGCAGGAACAAATCTCCAAGATGGAGGACTTCATCTCCCGCAACAAAGCAAGGGCCTCGACCAGCGGCCGGGCCAAGAGCCGGCAAAAGCAGCTGGATCGGATGGAGCGGATCGACAAGCCGGAGACGGCGGCCAAACCTAGCTTCATCTTTAAAGAGGCACGCGCCAGCGGACGATACTTGTTTGAAGCGGAAGACCTGGAAATCGGTTACTCTCATCCGCTGATGCCAAAATTGACGATGAGTCTGGAACGGGGAGAAAAAGTAGCGGTCGTCGGGATGAACGGAGTGGGGAAATCCACGCTGTTGAAGACTGTGCTCGGGATCATCCCGCCGCTTGGCGGAAAACTGGAGCGGGGCGATTTCCTGTTCCCCGCTTACTTCGAGCAGGAGGTTAAGCCGAAAGCTGTCACAGCGCTTGACGACATGTGGAATGACTTTCCCCATTTGACGAATCACGAGGTGCGCGGTGCGCTTGCTCGCTGCGGGCTCTCCAATGACCATATCAACCGCAGCATGGCGGCATTATCCGGGGGCGAACAAGCCAAGGTTCGGCTGTGCAAGCTGCTGCAGCGGGAGAGCAATTGGCTGATTTTTGACGAGCCGACCAACCATCTTGACGTTGTCGCCAAGGAAGAGCTGAAACGGGCGCTGATCGCGTTTAAAGGCACGGTGCTGCTCGTCTGCCACGAACCGGAATTTTATCAGGACTGGGTGACCCGGGTCTGGAATGTCGAAGAGTGGGCCAATCAGTCGGCGAAAAGCGCGATGCGGGTCTAATGTGCTGCACGAAAAAGCTTCCCTGTGACGGGAAGCTTTTTTCATGGCTTTCTTTCGGCAATGCGGAAGAAAATGATGAAGCTCCATATTGCGAATACCAGCTGCAAAAGCAAAGCCAGCATGATTCCTGATAAGATCCCTTTGTTAAAGTGCTCACAGAGAGCGATGAAAGCTCCGCCTATACCGATGCCCAGTCCCGGACAAAAGGCGTCGACGAATTGAAGATGAGCGGAAATCTCGCCTTCCTCGCCCGGTCGTGCGTGCTGCAGCGCAATGGCACCTGTAGTCGGATTGGCGAGGCCAATGCCGAAGCCGGTACATATCTGCGAAATCATGGCAAAAACGATTCCGCCGCTCTCAAGTCCTACAGCCGCCATGACCAGTGACACGCCAACAATCATGAAACCGATACCGGCGGTAATTCCATAGTTCCACCCCTCTATACTTGCCAAGGCGGTAATTGCCATAGCAAGTATATGATAATAGTCTTGCCTATAGTTGTCATGGCAACTATATGTCCGCAGCTTCTCATTATGACGAAGCTGCATTTCTACAGATCCTTCACGTTATTGTACATGACAGCCAGGATTCTTCGAAATGTCTCTACTTCTTCCTCGGTTAACCCTTCGATCGTTTTCTTGTAGGCTTCGATCGAGGGGGGAAGGATGTCGTCCTTGATGTCCCGGCCTTTGGCAGTTAAGTACACGCGCAGCGATCTGCGGTCCGTCTCATGTGTTACGCGGTGAATAAAGCCTTTTTTTTCAAGCTTGTGCAGCATTCGGGCGATGTTTGTCTGATCCTTGTAGAGCCTTTCTGCAAGCTCTTTTTGCGTGATCCCCTCCTTTTCCCAGAGGATAACCAAAATTTCCCATTGGTCCACCGTTATATCGAAAGGGTTGACCACCTTTTGATAGTAATTGTTCAGCTTTAAATCCGCCCGGTGGACGATAACGCCAATATACTTTTCTAATTCCAATGGCAGCCTCCCTGATAGTGATCATGACGATAGTTGCTATGACCATTATAAAATCAGCCGCCTCGGGTGTCAAACAGGAAAGGGCGGAACACCGAGATCAACCTTAAAGTTGAACCCGGATCATCCGCCCTTTTTCTCAATAGACTGCCCATGCGTTTGGCAGGAACCGGCCGCGGGGATAGGGACAAGCCGTCCTGGTGATCGGTTCTTCGTTTTCCAGCATCATCGAGCTGGAGCCGCCGTCCATCGCCATCGCCGTAACGACGCCTTCCCGCTCCAGGACATCTGCCACATCATTCATGCTGGCCCCGATCGAATGGTTGGGCTGGCGGCCGTCGATGACGAGAAAGACGATGGTTCCGTCCGCTTTTTGCCCGATCGCCGTTCGCGGTTGAATGCCCCAGCTCTGTGCCGGTTTGCCTGCGAACAGGTTTTTGCCGTCCACGATCAATTGCGGCCGGAAGCTCATCGCATCCCGGACGCCCATCGCGAGCAGCTGTTTTCCGGTGTAGCTGCCTGTGATCAGCTTGCCGTCGTACGTCAGCCCGAGTGCCGTTTCACCGGTCCGCGGGTCGTATTCCTGCAGGAGCACTCCATCGTGGATCAACAGCCCGGAAGCCCGCTGTCCCTTGGCATATCCGTCCGGGTCGTAAAAGCCGCTGGCGTTGACGATGCCGAGCGTTTTGTATTGCTTGGCAAATTCATCAAGCAAGTCACCCCGTTCTGTCCGTTTGGTCACAAGCAGATGGACCCGATTCGGGTCGGAGATCAGCATCATTTTCCCGCGAAAGTAGTATGTCCCCCGGTCAACTTCGACCGGCTTGACTTCAACGAGTTCCCGCGGTTTCTCCGGTTGGGGCGGGGGGTCTTGCGTGTCGGTCCACTCCTGCTGCTTTCGCTGTTCTGCTGCCGCCGAGTTGACGACAGTCGGGTAAGAGATCTCCCGTTTTAATTCCCGAAGTTTTTCTTCCGGCAAAAAGGTGTAGCGGGCCAGGTAATCATGCTGGGTTGTCAGCAGCGTCCCGGCCACCCACTCGCGCAGTGTCGTCCCGGTGTCTGTTGCGAACAAAAAGAAGAGGGCTGCCGAAGCGAACAGAAAGCAAGTTGATAAAAAGGATAAAAATACCAGCTTCCAGCGGCGTCTTCTTTTGGTTCTTGCTTTTCTTCGCGTTTGTCTGACTCGTGAAAGTTCTGCCATATTCGTCTTTGCCACCCTTTGTCCGTTTTGCACTGCCGGCACCCTATATGACGATCCGTCAGGACAAAAGTTTCACTTTTTCCCTTTAGCATGAGCCGCCCCGCGGGGGGAACAATACAAGCGGGAGGTGATTTACCCTTGCGCGGTTTTGATAAAGAATTTCAACAGAAGGTAGAGGAATACCGGAAGAATCCGCCAGGCAGTCACAACCAGCACTCCGAGAAGGATCGCCACGACAAGATGGAAAAGCGGGAAACCCGCCTCGACACCAACACTTAGGATCGGCCAAGGGAAGGCATGGGGCGGTTTTAAACCTGGAAAACGGCCCCATTTATGCTTTCTTTCGCGATTCTGTCGTGGTATGCTACCAGTGCGACAATTGATTGCTGTGAGAAGAGGGATGTTTGTGGAAGACCAGGTTTTGCCGTTTCAATTGCGGCTGCCATTGATGAATGTTCTAGCGGAAAAACAGATAACGAGCCCCACCCCCATTCAACAGAAGGCGATACCCGCCATACTCGCCGGAAGAAACGTCATTGCGGAATCCCCGACGGGAACGGGTAAAACGCTGGCATACCTGCTGCCCCTGTGTGAGCGGCTCGACGAGAACAACAAAGAGCTGCAAGTGCTCATCCTGGCACCTACCCATGAACTGGCCATGCAGATTGCCCGGGAAGCGGAAGTGCTTGTACATACATTAGACCGGACCGTCGTCGCTTTGATCGGCGGGGCCGACCCCAAACGGCAAATCGAAAAGCTGAAGACACATCCCGCTGTGGTCGTAGGCACTCCCGGGCGGGTAAAGGAATTGGTTGAACAGCGAAAGCTAAAGCTCCACCAGGTAAAGAGCGTCGTGGTGGACGAAGCGGATCGTCTGCTGGACCCGGGATTTGCCGGCCCTGTTCAGGAGATCCTGAAACGGACGCTGCGCGACACTCAGCGGTTGTTCTTCTCGGCAACGATACCCGATGCTGTTAGGGAACTGCTGCTGGCACAGACAGCCGATCCGGAGCTGATCAAAGCGGAGGCTCCGACAGGGGGATACAGCGTCCTGCATTTTTTCCTGCGCAGCGAGGAGCGCAAAAAAGTGGATACGCTGCGCCGGCTGCTGCGGCTGGTCAACGCCAAGGCAGCGATCGTGTTTGTCAATGAGCTGGACAAGGTAGAGGAAATTCAGGCCAAGCTGAGCTATCACAGACTGGAATGCCGGCTGATTCACCGCGATTCGAGCAAGCTGGAGCGGGAGCAGGCGCTCACTGCATTTCGCGAGGGCCGATACCCCGTCCTGATTGCGACTGATGTGGCTGCGCGCGGAATTGACATTCCTGAAGTGGAGCTGATCGTTCACTTCGACCCTGCCGCCGACGCTGACGCTTACCTGCACCGCAGCGGGCGTACCGGCAGGATGGGTGCAGCGGGACTTGTCTTTTCCATCTTGACACCGAAGCAATTGTTTATTGTGGAGAAATTCTCCAAAAAAACAGGGATTCCCATCGAGGAACGGGTCATGACACACGGGGCACTGGTGGAACCGAGTCAGCTGCGGCCGCAGAAAAACCAAGGGACGGAGCAGACACATAAGAATCCCGCATTTCGTTCAAAGTATAAGCGTAAAGAAAATCGAACGCTTTAAGGAGGGAACGGAGTGCGAAAGGACCGCCTGTACGAAGAAAATTTGCTCGTGAATGGAGTGGCTGGCGGCGAGGATTTATCCAAAAACGAGCGGCAAACGCTGAGACGGGAAGCATCCGAGCTGAAGCAGCGGATGGAGCAGGCAAGACAGCAGGAGATAAAGGAATAGATCTATTAGCAGAGCAGCGGCGCACCCTTGCGCGCTGCTTTTTGTCGCTCGGATGGCGGAACCATCAAAAGGAATGGTATAATCATGGCATTGCTGCGGCATGAACGTCAGGAGGCAGAGGCCAACCGCAAGGAGATTTTGTTGATGAATTTTTTGATTGATTGTGTATCGTTTTACTTGATTGAACAACAGGAGGAAGAGAGCAGTCCCAAACGCGTTCGGCTTGGCAGGACGCTCTCTCGTGAAGAGTATCAGCAAAGCGAGCTGCGCCCGTTTTTGGAGGGAGAATTTTCCCGCATTGCCAAGCGCAAGGCAGAGCAGAATCCGCGCAGCGAGGGAAGTCCGACAAAGCTGGGGCAGTTTGTCATTGAAGAGGGCTTTACACTCGACTCGAATCCCAATTACGCCCTGTTTCAGAAAGCGCGGCAAGCGGCAACACCCGAGGAATTTGCCGCCGCCTGCGAGCCGTTCGTTCAGTCTTATCTGCGCACATCGCAGGTGCGGAGCGGGGTGCTGCTGTTCGTCAAAGCAGTTTTGGAACGCTACGATGACCGCTTTTTGTTTATCCTCAAGTGCGATTTTGAACAGAAAACGGCAGTGATAACCGATGAAAAAAGCTTAATCGCCAATGTCAACATGGCGATCAACGCGAAAAATATGAAGTCTATTCTCTACCCGCACTTGATCGAGCCGGGCATGGTGGACGAGTACCAAGTCAAGATCCATCAGTTCTCCCACGCCCGCTATTTCGAGGAATTTCTCAAGTACATCCAGTATCCAGAGACCGTTGGCGAGATCGTCTCCCGGGAAGTCGTCTCTTTGGCCCGGCAGTATATTGAGCAGACGTTCCCGGATGAGTCCGAGGAACGGCAGCGGGAGGAGGAAGCGGTGGAGCTGATGGCCGCCAGTCCCAAGCGGGCGCTGGCGGAAAAGTGGGATCATGAAACCGTCTTGGAAGCGGCGCAGATCATCGCTGATAGCCAGCCGCAGTTGGAATTGAAGCTGAAACTGGACCACATGAGTGTAAAAACGCTGCTGGCTGATTACGGTACCCAGATTCATATCGCCAAAAGCAATGGACGCTACCTGATTCTGCTCGAAGGGGAGATGCTGGAATTTGAGCGGGGGGTATCACCGGTAGAATTCCTCAAGCCCAAACAGCTCCATGAGATCGTCCGGGAATTGGAACAGCGCTCACAGACCGCCGCCGCTGCAGAACGGCCAATCGACGATCCTGAAGACAACCCGCCGTGGTAAGCCGGTGCGGAAAGGAGGATACCATGCCTGAGGAACATCAGCAGCGCACGCAAAACTCGTTGAGAAGGCGGGTGGCAGAGCTCATCAACCGCGCGTTGCCAAACGGGTGGAGCTGCCGTGAAAGCGCCGATCAACCCGACCAATTGACCCTGGTCCGTGAAGGAGAGGCGGCACAGCGGATCCTTTCGCTCACCTCACTGTTTGCCCGCGTCCAGCAGCAGCCTGAGGAAAGGCGGGCAGCCCTTCACGCTTTTGTTGAACGGGTTGTGGCAGGGGTTCAGGGCACCCTGGCCAATCGCAGCCTGCATGGACAGGAACAGCGGATTTATCCGGTTCTGCGCCACAGCTCATTTGCGGCTCCCAAGCTTGTCTCCCGTCCGCATACAGCGGAGACAGTCATCGTCTACGCCCTGGATCAGGAGAAGGGCTACCTGATTATCGATCAAGCGATGCTGGACGAAGCGAAATGGGATGTACAGGGACTTCACCAGCTGGCGATGGCCAATCTGCAGCGGCTTGACGTGCCTGTACGAACCCAGGAGCTTGGCGGAAACCGGCTGTATTTTATCAGTTCGCAAGACGGATATGCGGCGAGCCGGATATTGCTTCCCGGTCTCTTGGAGGATTACGACCGGCAGAAACAGGGCGTCATGCTCGGCGCGGCCGTTCCGCACCAAGACTCCCTGATCATCGCTGATATACAAGATGCGAAGGGAGCAGAGCTGCTCGCCCGCCTCGCGTACGACTTTGCGTCTAAGGGAGACGTCCCGATCACGCCGATCCCTTTTGCTTACAAAGACGGCGAACTGGAGCCCTATCTGATCGTCAAAAAGTAAAGCGTAGGGACTGACGCTCCATCCGCGGATGCCTCGGATTTCGCTGCAGGCGGATTTGTCAATCCGGCAGCTGCATCCCGGTCTGCCGGGACAACCGCAGAAAGCGCCCGGCTTCGTGCAGCAGCCAGTACCTTTGTCGGGGGCCGTACACGTACAGCTGCTCCGCTTGCTCGAGCATGCGTACACATCGCTCCCGATCCCCCATTTTGTCCGCCCACTCGCCCATCACCATCCAAGGAAAAAAATCGCCAGTGATAAAGCTGTCGTAGTAGGGGAAATGTTCTGTCAGGCATCCATACAGGTGTGAAGCGATCGGACCGGCTGCAGGGATGATGCCGTAGAGGATGGGAAATGCCTGGCTCGTGGCATCGGGGTACCACTTCCTCCAGTTGGGCAGCACCCGATCGTATACGGGAAAACACTGCTTTTTTACGCTATAGGCAGACAGGATGCCCTGGCGGCACTGCTCGGCTTTTTCAAGCGCCAGTCCGGCGAGCTCGCCGTCCCCCAGTCTGGCGAAGATCCAACTGGCATCGGCCAGCCCTTGCGCTACTTCGCAGTTGTCCATCAGATACTTTACTCTCCACGACCCCTTCGCCCAGGTCAACCCGTCCGGCTGCTGCAGGCGGAGCAGTGCTCGCAGCATATCAGCCAGTTTGTCATGGACGCCGGCAGGCCAGTCTGGATGGTCAGTACGTTCGATCCAGACTCGCAGCAGGCTGAAAAAAGTGGCGTGGTAGCTGTCTTCGCTGTCCGCTTTGCCCGTGTCGCATTCTTCTTCTCCCCGCAGCCGAAAGTCGTTGACGTAGCCGCGGGGGGTCACGTGGTTGAGGTACCACATGAGATGGCGCATGACGGCATCTGCCTCGCCCAGTTCGACGAGAGCGGTCAGCGCGATGTTGGTGAAGTAAGGGTTGATTACGTCGCTGTGCGGTGCCAGGCGAAAGGTGCCGCTCGGCAGCTGGCAACGCAGCATAAAAGCTTTTTGGCTGTTCTGGCGTTCACTCATCTGTTTTTTCCTCACTATGGAATAGCTTCTCGGCGAGCCAAATGCCGGCATCTGTCAGATTAAGCCCCTGGACGTAGTCATCCTGGGTCATCATCAGCAGGGGATCGCCCGGTTTGCTAAAAAAGAGCTGGATATTTTTTACCAAAGAGGTCAGCGGAGTGCCCGGATCGAGAACATGGTCGCCGTGGTCATCGAGGTAAGCAAGCCACTTCTCGTCGCGGTACCAATCCGTCCCGTCAGCGGCCGGCTGCTCGCTGTCCGCCCAAACGTCGTTCAAGCGGGGACTGTAAAGCTTGGGCTGGCCGGCCAGCAGGTTGTCGCCTGACAGCCGCTTCGTGTACACAGCTGCTGCTCCGGTGGCCCTGACAGGTGTGAACAGGTGGGGCCAAAAATCCGCACGCGAGCCGGTGTGAGGAGTCTGATAGGCCCAGGTCTTGATCTTTTGCAGAGTGTCGCGATGGGAAAAGAGGAGCGTATATAAAGCCTTTCCCGCTTCGATTCGCTCTGTGACAGAAGAAAAATGACGGATGGCGATGCCAATCAGCTTGGGTGGGCCGGAGCAGTCCTGATCGCGGTAAGGAAACAAGACTTGATTGAGCGAGAGGATGCATTGCGCCAGAAAGGGAAAGGACTGGAGCACCTCTTCCCGGTAGAAAGTCTGCTGCACCACCCGCTGGTGGATGTACTGCTGCTCGTTGACGATCAAGCCGCGGGTCAGCCGGGTGGCGTCCCCGTTACTTAGGAATTCCTGCCAGAGCGGGATCATGAAGCGGGAGACGCCCAGTGGGGGCAGCAAGTGGGTCAAATCCCGTTTGTCTGCTTTCATCCGTTCGTACAGCAAAAGCTGTGCGTAGGCATCGTGAAAGATGAGCCAGTTGGAGCGTTCCAGGAAGGCAAAAAAAGCGACGGTTTTTTCGTCGGCAAGCAGCCTAGGCAGCCAATCGCCGCGCAGATCAGTCATGCTCCAGCCGCCGTTTCGGGACACCAGATGAGCGAGCAAGGCCCAGTCTACTTCCGGATGACGGCGATAAAACGACAGGTATGCAGCCGTCCTCGTGAGGTTGTTGCGGTTGGCAAGTGCGGTGAAACGCCGGATTTTGTGAATCAGGTCTTGAGCAGTTTCGGTTGCTGTGGACATCGGCAAATTCCCCCTATCCTGCTGCATGGGCACCACTTTCGCATAGTACCTAGGCTCTCCGCTTTTTTGCCATCATATGCAAAATGCGCCCGGCTGACTCATGCGGGAACACAGCTTGCGGCATTCGCTTCTATTGACTACAGTAGAGAGGGGGGATTACTATGCACATCGAAGTGACAAAAACGGCACGAGAAAAGATCAAAGACACCGAACCGGCTGGCAGTGTTCTGCGTGTTAACGGGGAGCTCGTCGGCGGCTGCGGGATGAACGTAGAGTACAGTCTCGTCTGGGACGAACCCGGCAGCGCAGACAGGCTCACCGGGCTGGACGGACTGTCAATCGCCGTAGATCCGGAGACGGAGCAGTTTATCGGAGCTTCTCAATTGAAGATTGACTACGTGGAGCAGCAGGGGTTTAAGCTGATCACACCCGGCGAGATACTCGCCTACGGGCTGAGACTGCGCGAACGCTGGAGTTGAGTGAAAAAAACGTTGTCCATCCGTTTAAGGGACAACGTTTTTCTTGTTTTAGGACTTGGGAAAAAATTGCAAAAGAAAGGCCGTAATGCCCGCAGCGATCAACGGACCGACAGGGACGCCGCGGAAAACAGCCACGCCGATGATCGTCCCGACCAGGAGCCCCGTTACCGCAAGCGGACTTTGCGTCATGTAATCGGCGCCGCGACCGCCCAGGTAGGCTACCAGGATCCCCACCGCGACTGCTACCAGCGAGTGCCAATTGGTGAAGGTTCGCCACAGCTGGTCCGGACTGATTTTTCCGCTTGCAATCGGGGAAAGCACGCCGATCGTCAAAATAATGATTCCGACCTGCAGCCCGTACTGTTCCAGAAGCGGAAATGCCCTGTCAAATTGAAGCAGTCTGATCAACAGCAGCACGGCAATGGAGATAGAAATGGAAGAATTATTTCCTATAATGCCAATGGCAAGCAGCAGCAGCAAGATCAGGTTTGTAAAATCCATCTGCCTCACGTTCACCTTCTCTCGAGCATGCCAACAGGAAAACCTGTCTGTTCTTCCGAGCCGGCAAACCGCCCCCAGGCAAATACACCATTAAAATAATCGATGGTGAATGGCTGCTCGTGTCCGTATACCTGGTACGTCTGGCCGATGAAGAATTCCTTGGTTCCGAGGAAGTAGGATTTCGCCATGAAAAATTTTTGCTGGAGTACGGCAAAACTGGCGGTATCTCCCGCATTCTGCCTTTCCTCTGCTTCTCTTCGGAGCCGTTCCATTTCGATTTGCAGTTCGGCTAATGTCATTTGACTGTAGAGCTGCAAGCTCATCACTCCCTTTCCAACATGTTTCATTATAGCAAAAATATGAAGCCTGTTTATACAAGGTCTAATGAGAATGTTGGTATTGTCCGATCGGTAACGCTACATTAAAATGTGAAAGAGACAAATACACGAGGAGATGGTCGCGTTGACCGAACGCTTTGAAACCCAAACAGTTCACTTGAAAGGCTCCCATGAAATAAAAGATGTAAGCAAAACGACGCCCATCTATCAAACCTCCGTCTTTTCTTTTCCGGGATTGGAGGAAGTGGAACAGTACTATCGGGGCGAACGCGGTTACCTGTACACACGCAACGGCAACCCGAATCAGGCGCAGCTCGCGGATGCCGTCGCACGTCTGGAGCAGGCGGAGAAGGGCGTCAGTGCCGCTTCGGGCATGGGGGCGATTATGGCCGGCCTGTTAGCAGTGCTGTCCCCGGGGGATCATTTGCTGGTCTCTCACGAAATATACGGAGGGACCTACGCACTGCTGCAAAAAGAGCTTTCCCGGCTGCAGATTCAATTTGACGTAATCGACTTGAATCGGGCGGAATCACTGGCTCCTTACGTCAAAGAAAATACGAAAATGATGTATTTTGAAACGATTACCAATCCATTGCTCACGGTGGTTGACTTGCCATTTTGGCTGAAACAAGCCGGGCAGCACGGACTGATCACCATGGTGGACAACACGTTTGCCACCCCGTATCTGGTGCAGCCGATCCGCTATGGGGCCGATCTGGTCGTCCACAGCGCGACCAAGTACATGGGAGGACACAGCGATGTAACGGCGGGAGTTCTGGTTGGACGCGCCGATCTGATCGGACGGGCGCAAGAGATCGTGGTGAACTATGGCGCCTCACTCAGTCCGTTCGAAGCCTGGCTGACAGCCCGCGGGCTCAAAACGCTGGCAGTCAGAATGGAACGCCAATGCGCCAATGCAGCTCGAGTGGCCGGCTTCCTCGCCCAGCATCCGGCCGTTGAAGCGGTATACTACCCGAAGGAAGACGCAACGGCGTTTTTCCACCGCAATCAGCAGGGGGCGATGATTTCGTTTCGCCTCGCCGATGAAAGCAAGATCTACTCGTTTTACCGCTCGCTTCGCTGGATCGAATTCGCTCCCTCCCTGGCCGGTGTAGAGACGACGGTATCCCATCCGGTGACGACTTCACACCGCGCTTTTACAGAGGAACAGCGGCAGGCCACAGGCATTACAATGGGGTTGGTTCGGCTCTCGGTAGGGATCGAGGCTGCCGAAGATATCATGGAAGATTTGGAGCAGGCCCTGTCCTGTTGAAGACAGCATTTTTACAAGCGGCTGCCTGAGGCCGCTTTATTTTTTTGCCGCAGTTTGTGACCATATCCGCACAGGCCTCGTCAATCAGGGTAGAGAACAAGGCTTGGAGGAAGAGTGATGGGGATGCCATTGGAACGGGAAGAGAAACATAACGCCTCACCACCCGAAGATCAAACAGGTTATTTTGAAACGCGGGATTTTACGGAGCTGTACGATGAGTATTTCGATCGGGTCAACCGTTATCTGCGCGTTCGGGTTTACAATTCCTGGGACGCGGACGATCTGACGACAGCCGTATTTTTAAAAGCGCTGGAAAAATTCGATCAATACAGCCGTACACGTCCGTTCGCCGCTTGGATCTTTCGGATTGCCCACAACACCTTTATCGATTACATAAGAAAAAATCGGGAGGTACCGACAGAAGACAAGTTTCTGATGAACGACGAGTCGGATGACACCTGGCAGCCGGAACAGCAGGCTTTGTCAAAAGAAACGCTGGCCACGCTGATGGAGCGCCTGGACCGCCTGACCCAAGATCAGCGTGATGTGTTGTCGCTGCGCTACTTTGCTGAATTGAAGATTTCTCAGGTGGCAGATGTTCTCGGCAAAACGGAGTCAAGCGTGAAGATGATTGCATACCGCGGTCTGCAGCAGCTGCAGAAGTTGTACAAGGAGGGTGACCGAGATGAGGGAAAATGAGCACAATTGGATAGACAAACGCCACGAAATAGCCCAATTGCTGACCCACCTCGGACATGTCCGCCAGGCGGTCCCCGTAAATTACAAATTAAAAGCAGAGCTAAAACAGCGGCTGCTTGAACAGATGCAGCAAATGCAAAAAGCTCAGCTGGGAGCGCTGCCTGTCAAGCGATCCCGCCGCCGTTTCTGGTGGCTGGGCGGCGGAGTCATGGCCCTTTCGATCGCAGCCTTGCTGGTATTTTTGCCGAAGGACGGCCTGCGGCTGCACGAACAAACCGTCCTTGCCATTCCGACGGAAGAATCCGCGAAGCAGGTATCCATCTCACCGAGGGGAGACAGGATCGCCTATCTGACGGACAACGCCAAACTGCATGCCTATCCCGTCGACCGGCCGGAGGACAAGGATTTGTTTACCTTGCCTGCTACCTCCGGCAGGTACGAGTCTGTCGTCTGGTCCAACAGCAGTCAGCGCATCGCCGTCCTGGAGCAGACAGAAGGTGCTTCCCGCTTGTGGATGATGCAATTTAACGACAACGGGGGGCAAGCGAGTACCCAGCTCTTGTGGGAAGAAACAGGCGCACAGGTAGCGGACGTAAGCTGGTCGCCCGATGGCCGGCAGATCGCCTATACCAAGGTAAAAGGCGATAAAGTCGAGGTTTGGATCAACAACCTGGCCAGTTACCGGGAGAACAAGCTCGCAGAAGGAAGCCAGCCAGATTGGTCCCCGGATGGCAAGCGGATTGCCTATGTACAAGACGGAGAGATCCAGGTCATCGATCTGACTCGCGGCGCAGCGGCAAAGGCGGCGATCGGTACGAAGCCTTCCTGGCAAAGCCCGGATCGGTTTACGTACCTCTCCACAGAAGGACGTCTGATGCAGGCCCGCTTGAACGCGCAGACAGGGACCTTCGACACGCTCTCTGTTCCCTTGTACAAAGGGGTGTCATTGACAAGTGCCGAATGGGCCAGGGATGGAAAGCACCTGCTGGTGGCCAAGCAGACCAATCAGGGTCTGGTCTTCGCCGTCGTCCGCAGCGATTAAGGTCTACACTGTTAGAAAAGAGGGGAAGCCGGATGTGGAAATGGCTGATCGTGTTTGCCGCTCTGTTTGCCAGCTTATCGGCAAATCCGGCTGCAGCAGCCGACAATAGTATCGAACTGACTGTCGATGTTCCGCTTGAAGGATTGATGAAATACAACCAATGGTCACGAATCAAGGTGACGATCACGAATCAGGGGGACGCTTTTACCGGATTGATCGGGATAGGTCCCAGGTCGGCAGGCAACAAGTGGCGCAGCGGCATCGTCCGCCAGGAGGTCACACTCGGGCAAGGCGAGACGAAGCAAGTTACCTTTGACCTGCCTGTAGATGAACTCAGCGATCAGGCAGAGGTGGTTACGCTAGTTCGCGGGGACAAGGTGGCGGCCAGCAGAAGCTTGCCGCCGCTGCCGGCTCAAACTGACCGGATCGCCGCCGTGGTCGACGACAACCAGAACGCTTTTCACTTTTTATCGGCGGTCAGAGGAAATGAACGCGAATACCCGTTTGATCGCTTGACCGTAAAAAACATCGCACCGAAGGCCTTGCCCGACGAGGCGTGGATCTTGAATAACATCGATTTGCTGGCGCTTGGAAGTATACCGGCCGGAGCGATCACCGACCGGCAGCTCGCCGCGATCAAGAAGTGGGTAACCCGCGGCGGTGTCCTGATCGTCTCTGCCGGAACGAACCAGGACGAGTGGGTCCAGCCGTTTCGCGAGCTGTTGGACATTCCGCCTGGAAGGAGCGGAATGGCGACTGATCTTGACCAACTGCGAAAATTGTCGGGAGAGAATTCTTTGCCGGTCGACTCGATTCCGGTCTACAATCGCGATTTTCCGTTGATTAGCCATAAGCAGGTAGGCTCAGGCTTGTTCCTGTTTGTCAACTACGATATCAATGCCGAGCCGTTTGCTTCCTGGCAGTATAACAGACAGCTATGGAAAAACACTCTGCAGAAGTATAAGGCCGCCGACAGTGTCTTGGAAAAAGACGTCCACTACAACGGCGTCAACATGCCCTTGCTGAATGTCAGCAGATTGATCCCTGAGGTGTCGATTCCTTCCGTACAGTGGATTATTCTCATTTGGATCATCTACCTGCTCCTCGTTGCACCCGGCTTGTACTTTCTGCTCAAACGCTTCGATCGCCGCGACTGGGCCTGGGGCATTATACCCGCTTTTGCGGTTCTGCTGACAATTGGCATCTACGCGATTGGCCGCCCGCAGGTAGCCAAGGAAGACGCCAGTTTTACAGTAAATAGTATCAGGATCGTCGACGACCACATGGCAGAAGTTAATTCAGCCGCTTCGTTCTTGACGATTTCAGGGGGGAATTATGCGGTGAAGGCTGAACCGGATTTTCTGGCGGTGCCTTATCCGGTCAAGTCCGACTTGAAAAACTTGCTGGCAAAAGAGGAAGACGGGACGCGGATCACATATGGCAACGTACCCTATTTGTCAACGACACAAGCCTATGGCATCGGTGTTCGCCAAGATCTGGGACACTTTAGCGCGGAGCTTTCCGTCAGCGATCTCAGACTGCACGGAACCGTCACTAACCACACCTCGTTTGATCTGCAGCAGACGTATGTTCAGCTGGGGATGCAGCGCATTTCACTCGGTCCTTTGAAACAGGGTGAAACGAAGCAGGTGGACGAAAAAATCGAGCAGTACGTCATTCCGGGGGTAGGTGATGTCGATCCCTCCGAACTGCTCAAGATGACAAGGGAAGAGAGAGTAGAACTGACGAAACAGAATATCGGCGCCTATTTTCCCGGTGCACCCGTTCACTTGATGGGGTTCAGCGATCAAGCGCTGCCGGTCTTTCACATTCAGAACAAGCAGCTTGCCGAGCACTACTGGAATGTCATTGCCCAGCCGATCACGCTGATGCCGGGACCAGACGGACGGACCGTCTACCCGTATGGTACGCTGCCGGTCAGCACGATCAATCTTGACAGGTACAGCGACCCGAGGAACATCGCGCCGAAGGGAACGATTACTTATGAGTTGTCAGTTGGCAAGGCGGACCTGCAAGTGAAACGGGTAGAGATTCCGCTTGATCTCAGTCCGTACCGCCCCTTTGAGAAAGCGATTTTTGACGTGAAGCGGGGGATGTGGCAGCCGCTGGAGCGCAGCCAGCGCGTCATACTGGAGGAGAACCTCCCTCAATACCTGGGTCCCGACGGAACGATCCAGATACGCTTTAACAATCCAACCGACCAACGGCTCTCGATGCCGCTTCCGTTCTTCCAAGCAGAAGGGGAGGAGAGATAGGATGATTCGAACAGAAGGGTTAACCAAGCGATACGGAAAGCTGGAGGCATTGACCGATCTGAACCTGTCGATTGAACAGGGGGAAGTGTTTGGCTTTATCGGACCCAACGGGGCGGGCAAGACTACGACGATGCTGATCCTCTCCACGCTTCTGGCACCCACGTCGGGAAAGGCGTCGATCTGCGGATACGATGTGGCAGCCGAACCAAAAGCTGTTCGGCAGGCGGTAGGGTATATGCCGGATTTCTTTGGCGTGTATGACAATTTAAAAGCGACCGAGTATCTGGAGTTTTACGCGAGCGCCTATCACATACCGGCAAGCAAGCGGCCGTCCCTGATCGCCGATCTCTTGGAGCTGGTCAATTTGTCCAACAAAGCGGACGCCTATGTCGATTCCCTGTCCCGCGGGATGAAGCAGCGGTTGGGCCTGGCTCGCTGCCTCGTGCACAGTCCAGATGTGCTCATCCTGGATGAACCGGCATCGGGATTAGACCCGCGGGCGCGAATCGAGATGCGGGAGATTCTCAAAGAGCTCAGGCGGATGGGCAAGACCATCCTGATCAGTTCCCATATTTTGCCGGAACTCTCGGAGCTGTGCGACAAGATTGGTGTTATCGAGAAGGGCAGGTTGATCGCTTGCGGAGCGGTCGACGAGGTAAGCATCGGTACGCGCGGAATCTCGGTCATGCAGCTGAAGGCCCTGGAAAAGCAGGAGGTTGCCGAAAAGCTGTTGGTCGATTTTCCATACGTAAAGCGGCTGGACAATAAAAACAGCCATTTTCGCTTTCACTTCACCGGGACAGAAGCGGACAAGGCGAAGCTTCTGCAGATGCTGATTGAAGCGGGCGTACCTGTGGTGCATTTTGGCGAATCGCGGGAAAACCTGGAGGATGTATTCCTCGCCATTACGGAAGGGGTGGGGAGCTGATGATCGAGTTTTTTACCAATCCTCTGATCGTCAAGGAGATGAGGGAACGCTTTCGCAGCAAGAAGACCGTCTGGATTCTGGCCCTCTATCTGTTTGTCATGGGGGCGATTCTGCTCGGCTTTATTTACGTGACGCAGATTAACGAGCCCTACAGCATCTTGATGCCGGGGGAAAATCGCAAGGTGTTTCTATTGATGGCCGTCATTCAATTCGGCATGATCTGCTTCATCGCCCCCGCCCTGTCGGCAGGAGCGATCAGCGGCGAACGGGAGCGGCAGACCCTGAACATTCTCTTGGCGACACAGCTTTCACCAGCGAGGATTATCGTCAGCAAGCTGCTTACTTCGCTTGCCTTTATCTTCCTGCTGATCGTGGCGTCACTGCCCCTGTACAGCTTTGTCTTTCTGTATGGAGGAGTATCGCCTGCCCAGTTATGTGTGTTGGTGCTATTTTTTGCCATAACCATTCTGTTTTTTGGTTCACTGGGGCTGTTCTGCTCCACCTGGACGAAACGGACAGGGGTGAGCACGATCCTTTCCTACGGTCTGTCGTTTTTCTTTGTGGCAGGTACAGGCGTTATCCTGTTTTTTCTCATTTCCCTGCTTCAGGAGGCAAATCGGCCGGAATACACAACTGAATATGTCTGGAACCTGCCTGCAGTTCAGCTGTTTGCCGGACTCAATCCGGTCATCACCATGTTTGATATCCTGGGCCGTCCGATTGAACCTGCCATTCAATTTTTTATTACGCCGTGGGTGTACTATGCGATCGTCTACACGGTCTTGAGCGGTATCCTGATCGCGTGCAGCTGCTACATGCTGCAGCCGGTCCGGCGCCCGCTCAGGCTGGGGCGCCGCCGGCCATGACGGGTCCCGGCGCCTCCTGCGGCAGTCGTTCTTGAATTTTTTTCACCTGCTTAGGCAGGTGTTTTTGCTTCTTGACCGGAAAAGAAGTAAGATAGGATAGAAGTTTCTACCAAGTATATGAGGAAGTGAAGACATGAGCAAGGAAATGGAGAACAACCCGCTTGAAGTTGGCGACGTGATTACGCTCGATGACGAGAACGGCGAAGAGATCGGCGAGTTCGAAATCGTGGCGATTTATGAGATGGGCAAAAAGCAGTATGTAGCGCTCACACCTGCATCTGAAGACGAAGAGGCCAGTGAGGATATGGACGAAGAGATCGACATTTTCGTCCTGGGCCTGGATGGAGAAGAGCTGGTTCCGCTGGAAGAAGATGAAGAGGATGCCGCATACGCCAAGCTGAATGAAATCCTCGACGACATTGAACTTACAGAACACGACCACGATCACGACCATAAATAAGCGGTTCACGAAAAAGCGGCGATGCAAAATCGCCGCTTTTTCCGTTCTATCCGCCTCAAGAGCCCGTGGGAGTCGTTTTTCTTAAGAAGAAAGAGACGATCAAACCGGCGACGGTGATCAGCGTTGCGACGATAAACGCATCGTTGATCCCGTCGATCGAGGATTGCTGGGCTGCCATGCCGTTGATCAAGGAAATGGCGATGCCCTGTCCCGACGCCGGGTCAAGTCCGGCTGAAGCTGCCAGTCCCTGCCCGAGCTGGTTGATCGAATCAGCGATATAGGTGTTGGTTGACGTAATCGCATTTGAATAATCAGCCAGATGGTTTGTGGTTCGCGTCGACATGATCGTCACCAGGAGAGCCGTGCCCATAGAGCTGGCGATCTGCTTTAGCGTATTGGCCATCGCCGTTCCATGGCTGCTGAGGGCTCGCGGCAATTGGTTCAAGCCTGCAGTCATGATCGTCATCATGATAAAAGACATGCCGAAGCTCCGTACGCAGTACAGCCACAAGATATGGGTATAGGAGGATTCTGATGTCAACTTGCTAAACTCGTAGGTGGTAAACGTAGTGATCAACAGGCCGATGATCGCCAGCGGCCGAATCCCGAACCGGTCAAACAGGGCTCCCGATATCGGCGACATGATGCCCATCACGATCGCACCCGGCAGCAGCAACAGGCCGGACTCCAACGGGGTAAATCCGCGGATATTTTGAATGTAGATCGGCAGCAGCAGCATCGCACCGAACATCGCCATGTTGACGATGATGCTGACGATCGTCGTTAGAGTAAAGATATCGTATTTGAACACCCGCAGATCCAGCATCGGATCCTCGGCCGAAAGTTCCCGCCAGACGAAGAGGATCAGAAAAAATATCCCGATTCCCAGCGAACCCAGGACCGTTCCGCTCGTCCAGCCTTTGTTGCCGGCTTCGCTCAGTCCGAACAGCAATGCTCCGAAACCGATCGTGGAAAAAATGGCACCCATTGTATCAAACTTCGGATACGACGGTTTGGATATGTTGGTCAGCCATTTTAGCGCCAGCAGGATTTCGAGGATCCCTAAGGGCACCATCATGTAGAACAAGATTCGCCAGGAGTAGCTTTGCACGATATAACCAGATAAGGTAGGCCCGATCGCAGGGGCAAACATCATCGCAATCCCCATCATCCCCATCGCTTTTCCCATCTGTTCGCGGGGAAAGACTCTGAGGAAAACATTTGTCACCAGGGGCATAAGAATACCTGCGCCTGCCGCCTGTATCAGCCTCCCCGTCAACACCAGGGAAAAAGTGCTGGAGATGCCGCAGACAGCAGAACCCAAGGTAAAAAACAGCATGGCGGCCAAAAATAAGCTTCGGGTTCCAAAAGTTTCAATTAAAAACGCACTGATCGGAATCAACACGGCATTTACCAGCATGAAACCGGTAGACAGCCACTGAACAGTGGTCGTCGTGACGTTCAAATCAGTCATCATGTGCGGGATCGCGACATTGACCAACGTCTGATTGAGGATGGCAATGAACATCCCAAGCACCAGGACAACGATGACGCGCCCGATATTTGTGTTTTCCATTCTCTTTGTACTCCTATTTGTGAATTCTCACGGTGACGCTCATGCCGGGCACCAGAGATAGTCCCCTGTACCCCTCCAAGGCAATTGTAACGGGAATCACCTGGGTGACTTTCGTATAGTTAGCCGTCGTGTTGCCAGTGGGCAAAAGCGAAAAAGTGCCTGCTGTAGCCAAGCCGAGCTTGGAGACTTTTCCCGTGAGAGCTGTCCCGGGGAATGCGTCTACGTAGACATCGACCATCTGACCGTATTTGATATCGTTGATCTTCGTTTCTTCGATGTTGGCCGTAACCCAGAGATTATTCAGATCGTAGGCACGGGCAAGCGGTGTTCCCGCTCCGACAAACGTATTGATGACTGCCGACTGCTGGACAATGGTTCCAGCTAAGGGAAAGTGGATGTTCACGTCACCTCCCGGAGTGTGGACGACGCCGATCCGCTCATTGGCGGCAAATGCCCTGCCGATCTCGCCATGCCATTCAACCAGCTGCCCCGGTGAGGGAGCCGCGATGGAGATAGGCTGTCCGTCGATTCGAGCATTATTGGTTGAAACGTAGTTGGCCGATTGCGTGTAGTAGTAAATGGCTGCTCCTCCGCCGACAACGAGAAGGAGAATGACGATCACATTGACCAGAACGATGCGAGAACTATTCATATTTTCCCCTCCTTCTGCTTGTTTTTAGTATCTTCCCCGGGGATGGACGCCCCTATCCCAACAGAGTGTCGAATAAACTCAAGGAATGAACGGAACAGTATGAACAACAAGGCAGAGTATATCTCCGGAGGTTAAAAGATGAAAATATACGTGGTGTACGATAGCGAAGGCGGCCATACCGAGGCCCTGGCAGAAGCGATTGCAGAGGGAGCCCGCGAAGTGGAGGGGGCGGAAGTGTACATGCATCATGTAGACAACGCCAACGTTCGCGATCTCGCAGCGATGGATGCGATCATCTGGGGGTGTCCCGGCCACTTTGGAACCATCAGCGCCGGACTGAAAACCTGGATCGACAAATTAGGATATTTATGGGCGGAAGGGAAGCTGGTCGACAAAATCGGCGCCGTTTTCTGCACGACGGCAACCGAGCATGGCGGAATCGAGGCGACGATGCTCAACCTGATTACACCGATGCTGCATCAGGGGATGATTATTGTCGGCTTGCCGGCCAACCTGCCTGAAAACGCCCTGTACGGCAGCTATTACGGAGTCGGGATCACCTGTCCGGTAGAAACCTCGCCGGACGATCCGCCCAACCTGCCCTCCGGTTCGGATCTTGCTCTGGGCCGGGCACTTGGACGCCGGGTGGCCCAAACGACCAAAAGATTCACCGACGCCCAAACATAAAGCAAGGGAGGCGTCTACATGACAATGATCGTATTTGGCATCGTCGCTCTGGTCATCATCGTGTTTTTGATCGTGTTCAACGTCCGGGCAGCGGGAAAGCGGCGAAAAAATGCCGAAGAAGCGCCACAGGAGGTCAGCGAACCGCAGCACAGAGAGGCTCCCGGCCCCGAGCAGACGACGCAAAAAAGGAAGCGCGATCCGTTAAAAATGGAGGATGACACCTATCGGCAGGCGTTGCGGCAATTTCAAACCGGTTCCAAGAAAAAACCGACCCGCCACATTTCGGATGAGGATTACCGGAAGGCCCTGCGAAAGATGAAGCGAGAGGAGTAAGGCAAAGCCGGAAGGTCTAAGTCCCTTCCGGCTTTCCTGTTTACAAAAACAACCCTACCAAAGTAGAGTTGTCGTCGACGGGGATGCTAGCCCATTTTAATGATGTTGTCTTTCAGATCCCTGACAGCGAGGATACAAGTGTAGTCCGTTTCCTCCAGTTCCCGGACAAGCGCGGATGCTTCGTCTTTGGTGAGGCCCAGGTGTTCCAGCTTGCTTCGCAGTTCTTTGCCGCCGTTGTCAAAAAACTGTGCTTTGCTGTCAAAATCGCCCACCGCGTCTTCGAAGTGTTTGCTGTACTTGTAGTAATTGTCCCGCTGGTTGGAGTGGTTTTTGTCCGGGTTCCACTTGAGGACGTAAATGTCATCCCGTTTGTAGCCGGAGGAGTTGAGCGCCTGAATGTCGGAAACGAGTTCCTGATCGTAGCGATGAAGCTTGACAAACGGCTTTGTTGCACTGATCATGTACATCGCCCTTTCTGTGAAAACGTGGGTTTCTGGTTGTTAGTTTGCCCGGAGCCAACGGGAATACACGATTTTTTTTTGACGATTCATGAAATGAAATGCTACACTATAACATGTATTCCTGTCATGTGAGGAGAGTTTTTACCATGCCAAAGTTCAAGCTGTTTGCCAACAGAAAAGGCGCCGCTGACCAAAAGCGGAACAACCAGTACGTCAAATTTGCCAGACAGATTTACGTGGAAGCAAAAAATGGCGGCCCTGATCCCAATGCAAACTTGAAATTAAAGGCAATTATTGCCAATGCACGGGCGATCAATATGCCGATGGACAATATCGAGCGGGCGATCAAAAAAGCGACCGACACGGGAAATGCGGACAACTACGATGAAATCCGCTATGAAGGATACGGACCCGACGGCGTCGCCGTGATCGTCGAATGCTTGACGGACAATAGAAACAGGACGGCTGCGGATGTCCGCGCGATCTTCAACAAGCGCGGAGGCAATCTCGGCGAGACGGGCTCGGTCAGCTTTATGTTCGATCACAAGGGCGTCATCGTCATCGATCGGGAAGAGTTTGACGTCGACGAGGATACGATGCTCATGCAGGCGTTGGAAGCAGGGGCGGAGGACGTCGAGATTTCTTCCGACACATTTGAGGTGATCACCCACCCGCATGAACTGGACCAGGTCAAATCCGGACTGGAAGCGGAAGGGTATACATTTGTCAATGCCCAGGTACAGTGGGTGCCGCAAAACACGGTGAAGATCTCAGGCGAAAGCGCGGAAAAAATGCTGAAGATGATGGAAGCCTTCGAGGAAAACGATGATGTCCAAAACGTTTACGCCAACTTTGAGATCGATGATGAGGAGACCATATAGCCATCTTGCCCAGGCAGGATGGCTGCTTTTTTCGCAGGGCTGTTTTTTCTTTTGAAAAAATGGTATAAAATAGCGATTAAGTGTTCGCCATTATTCAACACCACGCGTACAGAGGGGAGAAATGATGACGGAAGTGCAGCAATTAACCTATACAGAAGACGATATTCAGGTACTCGAAGGGCTGATCGCCGTTCGCAGACGGCCTGGCATGTACATCGGATCAACCGGCAGCCGCGGCTTGCACCATTTGCTTTGGGAGATCGTCGATAATGCTAAAGACGAGACGCTGGCCGGTTTTAACGATAAAATCATTGTCACATTGTTCAAGGATGGCAGTGTCAGTGTAGAAGACCACGGGCGGGGCATTCCCACCGGCCTGCACAAGTCGGGTCGGCCGGTGCCGGAAGTAATCTTTACCACCCTGCACGCCGGCGGCAAATTCGGCGGCGGCGGATATAAAAAGAGCGGCGGCCTGCACGGGGTTGGCTCCAGTGTCGTCGTCGCCTTGTCCAAATGGCTGGAAGTGGAAATCCATCGGGAAGGACTCATACATAAGCAGCGGTTTGAATATGTGGTGGACGAGGACGGCAGCGAGCACGTCGGCATGCCGGTGACGAAGCTTGAAGTCGTCGGCAAGACGAAGCGAACCGGTACGACCGTAACGTTTCTGCCGGATGAGAAAGTGTTTACCACCACCCGGTTCGATTACGAGCTGATCCGCGACCGCTTTCGGGAGACCGCCTTCCTGCTGAAGGGCCTTAGGCTTGTGCTGATCGACAAGCGCGGCACAGAAGAAAAGCGGGAGGAATTTTATTACGAGGACGGTCTGAAGTCTTACGTGGCCTACTTGAACGAGGGCAAGCAGACGCTTCATCCGATTGTCTATTTTGACGGCGAAAAAGAGAATATCTACGTCGAGCTGGCGTTTCAGTACAACGACGGCTATGCGGAGACGCTCGTCTCGTACGTCAACTCTGTCCCGACGAACGACGGCGGCACCCATGTGACCGGCTTTCGCAACGGGACGACCCGCATCTTCAACGAGTTTGCCCGGCGCAAGGGGTTTCTCAAAGAAAAGGACGCCAACCTGACCGGCAACGATCTGCGCGAAGGGTTCCTCGGCGTACTCTCGCTGCAGATGGCCGACGTCCAATTCGAATCGCAAACCAAGGATAAGCTGGGGAATGAGGAGGCGCGTACGATCGTCGAGCAGATCGTCTCCGAAAAGCTGGGCTTCTTCCTGGAAGAAAACCCGGAGATTGGCAAGCTGCTCGTCGAAAAAGCGATTCGCTCCGCAGAAATCCGCGAAGAGCTGCGCAAGCAAAGGGAAGCGCTGCGCGGCGATAAAAAAGGAAAAGGGGCCAAAAAGCGGAAGTCGATCTCGGAAAAGTTCGCTCCGCCGCAGTACAAAGACCCGAAGCGAAACGAATTGTTCCTCGTCGAGGGGGATTCGGCCGGCGGTTCCGCCAAGCAGGCGCGCAACTCCGAGTTTCAGGCCATCTTCGGGTTGAAGGGTAAACCGCTCAATACCGAGAAGGCGAAGCTGTCGGACATCCTGGCCAACGAGGAATTCCGGACGATCCTGGAAGTGCTGGAGACGGATATCGGCGACGAATTTTCATTCGAGAACTGCGCGTTCGACAAGATCATCATCATGTCCGACGCCGATGTGGACGGATCTCACATCCAGGCTCTGCTGTTGACCTTTTTCTTCCGCTACACCCAGCCGTTAATCTCGGCTGGCAAGCTGTACATCGCCCAGCCGCCGCTCTATCTGGTAAAAAAGGGCGGAAAAAAGCCGGAATCCGTCTATTGCTGGGACGACAGCGAGCTGGAGCAGGCGCTCAAAAGGCTTGGCCGGGGGTCAGAGATCCAACGCTACAAGGGTCTTGGGGAAATGAACCCGGATCAGCTGTGGGAGACGACGATGAACCCGGAAACCCGCAAGCTGATCCAGGTCAGGCTGGAAGACTTGGCCCATTCGGAAAAACTGGTTACCGTACTGATGGGAGACAAGGTGCCTCCCCGCCGCGAGTGGATTGAAAGCCACGTCACATTCGAAGTGGGGGAGGATGAATAGGCATGTTATCGACGAGAGTGATCGAGCGGAGCTTTGCCGAGCTGATGGGAAAGCGGTTCGGCGACTACGCCAATCTGGTCATCCTGTCGCGGGCGATTCCTGATGCGCGCGATGGCCTAAAGCCGGTGCAGCGGCGCATTTTGTACTCGATGTACGAGGATGGCAACACGCATGACAAATCGTACCGCAAATCGGCCAAGACGGTCGGGGCCGTGATGGGAACCTACCATCCCCATGGAGACTCGGCGATTTATGAGACCATGGTCCGGATGGCTCAGTGGTGGAAGATGCGGCAGACCTTGATCGACGGACAGGGCAACTTCGGGAGTCTGGACGCCGACCCGCCGGCAGCGATGCGTTATACGGAGGCGCGGCTGTCCGCCCTGGCCGAACAGATGCTGCGCGATATCGAAAAAGACACGGTGTCGTTTATCCCCAACTACGACAACACGACCGTTCAGCCGGCGGTGCTGCCTGCCCGTTTTCCCAACCTGCTGGTCAACGGAGCGGCCGGGATTGCCGTCGGGTTTGCCACTGACATTCCTACCCATAACCTGGGGGAAGTGATCGATGCGACGATCGCCCAGATGAAGAAGCCCGGCATCACCCTTGACGAACTGATGGAGCACATCAAGGGACCGGACTTCTCCACAGGCGGAATTGTTCAGGGGCTCTCCGGGATTCGCAAGGCGTTTGAGACCGGGCGAGGACAGTTCGTCATCCGCGGCCGCTGTCACGTGGAAGAGGCGAAGGGCAGCAAAGGCAAGCGGATCGTCATCAGCGAAATCCCCTACGATGTCGTCAAATCAAAGCTGGTCGCCCAGATCGACGACCTGGTGCTGGAGCGCAAGATCGAGGGAGCGCTGGCTGTCCGCGATGAGACCGGGCGCAAGGAAGCAGAGCTGCGCCAAGTGCGGATCGTCATCGACATCAGGAAAGAGGCCGACCCGGAGGCGATCCTCAACTACCTGTATAAAAACACCGATTTGCAAATTTTCTACAACTACAACATGAACGCGATTCACGAAGGCACGATTCGGCAAATGGGGTTAAAGCAGCTGCTCGACGCCTATATCAGTCATCAAAAAGAAGTCGTGACCCGCCGTTCCCAGTACGATCTGGAGCGGAAGCGGAATCGTGAACACGTCGTGCAGGGATTGATCCGAGCCAAGTCGATATTGCGGGAAATCGTCGATACGATCATGGCTTCGGAGGATCGTGCCGACGCCAAGAAAAACATCATGGAGCAGTACGGTTTCACCGACGTCCAGGCGGACGCGATATTAAGCATCCAACTGGCTTCTTTGACCCGCATCGACATCATCAAGCTGGAAAAAGAACTGGCGGCACTGGCCAAGGAGATCGTCGAGCTGGAGTCGATTCTCGGCAGCGAGAAAAAACTGATCAGCGTGATTCAGCACGAGCTGCTGGAGATCAAGAAGCAGTACAGCGAACCGCGGCGGACGGAGATAAAGGGAGAAATTGAAGAAGTGAAGGTCGACATCGCCATGCAGATCAATGCCGAGGACTGCATCGTCACCTTGACCAACGACGGTTACATCAAGCGGACGAGCCCCCGTTCCTTCAAGTCGATGGGCGGGACAATCGAATCTTGCGGGGTCAAAGAAGGAGACCGCGTTCGCAGATTCATTGAGGCGAACACGTCGCATACCGCACTCTTCTTTACCCAGGACGGAAAGTACTTTGCGATGTTGGTCAACGATATTCCCGATGCAAAATGGAAGGACATCGGGACCGCACTCGTCAACGTCATCCCGCTGGAAAAACATCAGCGCGTCGTGGCGATGCACATCGTCGACAGCTTCTCGCAGCCGCTGTACGTCTGTCACGTCAGCCGTCAGGGGCTGATCAAGAAGAGCGCACTCACCGATTACGAGACGAATCGCTCCAATGCGATTGTAGCCGCCAAGTTGAAAAGCGATGATGACGAGTACATCAATGTAATGCTTGTCGGCGAGTCCGGCACCTTCTTCGCCTTTACGCGGGAGGGAATGGCGATTCGTTTTCTGCAGAGCGAGGTGGCTCCTACCGGCCGCGCATCCAGCGGTGTCAAGGCGATCAACCTGGGCAAAGGCGACGAGGTGGTCACCGTGCTTGCGGCAGAAGAAGACGACCCGCGGAGCGTTCGTGTGTTGACTTCGGAAGGCGTAGTGAAGCGCACCTGGGTTAGCGGATTCCCGGTCCAGGCGCGGGCGGGCAAAGGGCTTGTCGTCATCCGCAAACGAAAGACCCATCCGCACGTCGTCGTCACTGCCCAACTCGAAGAGGAGGCAATGGACAAGCTGTACGCTTTACCCGAAAGCGGAGTTTGGACAGAAGTAGATTCGTCACACGTGCCGATCAACGAGCAGGGGGGGATCGGCAGGGTCGTCGTCGAAGGCGGAGCGAAAGAGATCGCCTATGAAGCGACAGTTCCGGCCGAAGAGATGAAAGAGCCGGGAAGTATGCCGCCATCCGGCAAATCGGCTCCCGTGTCCCCTCATGACGATCCGCCCGCCGAACAGGTAAGTCTATTTGACAACCCATCTGAGCCGAAGGACTGATCGCATATGGAAAAACCGTTTGAGCGCTTTACCGCAGAGCTGTCCTGGCAGCAGGCGGCGCTGCTGCTGGATACGGTGCTCTACTTTGAAGAGACGCCAAAGTACCTGTCCCTGCCTGATCAGGAGGGCGGACGGATCGCCGTCCCGCTCCTGGCCGGTTCGCTGCAAGACATGCTGGTCCGGCTGGACGAAGCGGATCGCCACGCCAAGCAGCCGTTTACCTTTGATTTTGACTGGACGGATGCGGAAAAGGGCGAAGGCGTGGTAACGATCCTTCTGCCGTCCGGCGAAATACTCTCCCAGCCGACACAGTTGGCCGCTTTTTCGGCTGTATAAAGCTAAAAACCTCTCTGCCAAAAAAAGCAGGGAGGTTTTTACATTGCCGCATCCTCTATGCTTGCTTAGATGTCCACATTCCCCATCTGGATGTCGGACTCTACGTGTGCCAATGCTGCTTTAAATACGTCCTGTTCCCGCTCGGCGGCGATTTTAAATCGGGTAACGATTTTTTCCCCGCTGCGAACCTGTACATCGTACTGCGAATCGCCGTCGTACGTCGTGGCGAAGTTTAATTCCCGCCCGTTGACCTTCATGTTTCTTTCCATGCGGTTCACCTCCTAGCATAGTTTGCCCATTTCAGTTGAATCTACCAGAGTTTGCATGGCCGGCCCCCTTTTCTTCTCGGCTGAAACATGGTACAACAAGGTGGAACGATGCTTGGAGAGGAACGGATAAACATGCATATGACAGAGGAGACAGACAGGATCGCCGCTATCTTGGACGGCGAGATATCACCGGAGCAGGTGTCGGAGCGGGACGCGATCGGGCTGCTGAGCCAGGTAGCCATGGAAAGAAAGCACGGGGAGACAGAGAAAGCGAAATTGGACCGGGCGGAAGCGTTTTTGCTCACGTGCCTGGCGCAATCGCGCTGGCAAAAGGCAGACGGGTTGCAGCAGGCGATGGAATGGATCGACAAGGCGATGGAGCTAGATCCCCGGCTGAAGCAGGCCGCGCTGCTGGCGGCCCGGCTTGCAATCGCCAGTTTGGCTCGGTTGGATGTCGTCAGCGGACTGCCTGCCATTCGTGAGACGGACAATGCCGCCACGAGGAAACAACATATTCGAACTTTGCTGGAAAAAATCAGTGAACATTTACAGGGGTTCACCCAATGGGATGAGCTCCTGCACCGCGCCCAGGCAGCTGTCTCAGTTGCCGAAGACAAAGCTGTCGAAGAGATTTTGGGCCGGCTTGCTCCGCTGCTGGCAGAGCTGAAGGGGGCGATGCAGGATCTCGTTGTCCATGCGATCGCCTACGCCGAATCCTTGCAGGGCGTGTTTTACTCCTCGGAATTGCTGAAAAACGTGCAGAGTGCGATCCAAAAACTGTCCGGGCTGCAGGGGCAGTGGACCGAGACGCTGGGCAGCCAGTTGGATGCGGAAGAGCCGGCGGCGGCGCCAAAGGTGCGTTCCGCACTGGCCGAGCTGGACGAACTGATCGGGATGACAGAAATCAAAGCACGGGTAAAACAATGGGCCGGGTACCTCCGCTACCAGCGCCTGCGCCGGGAAAAAGGCTGGATGATGCAGGATGAACCGGAACTGCACGCTGTGCTGATGGGCAATCCGGGAACGGGCAAAACCACGCTGGCCCGGCTGCTTGCCCGCCTCTACCATGAGTTGGGGCTGCTCGGCCGGGATGAAGTGGTGGAAGTGGATCGCTCCCACCTGGTTGGCTCATACCTTGGCCAGACGGAGCAGCGGACGATGGACGCCGTAAAGCGGGCGGTCGGCGGGGTGCTGTTCATCGATGAAGCATACAGCCTAAAACGCCCGGACAGCCACGGCGGAGATTACGGCCAGGTGGCGATCGACACCCTGGTGGCAGCGATGACCAGCGGTGAATACGCGGGCAAGTTCGTTGTCATCCTCGCCGGTTACCCGGAAGAAATGCGCCACTTTCTCGAGGCCAATCCCGGGCTCCGCAGCCGTTTTCCGGAAACGGGCCACTTTGTTTTGCCAGACTACAATGATGAGGAATTGCTGGCGATCGCCGAACACATAGCATCCCGCAACGATTTCTTTTTTTCCGAAGCGGCCAAGCGGGCGATGCTTCAAAGGCTGGAGCGGGAGAGGGTCGACGAGACGTTCGGCAACGCCCGTACGGCCCGGAATATCGTGCTCGACGCCATCTTCTCCAAAGGAAGGGGAATGGATGCAGACAAAGAGCTGCAGGTGAACGATTTTACTGTGCTGTACCCGGAGGACGTCGATCCCCGGAGCGAAACGGAAGGGCGGCGACCCAGCGAAAAGCCAAGAAAGTACGCCACTGCCCGCGAGCAGCTGCAAGAGCTGGTCGGACTGGGGGAAGTTAAGGCCGAAATGGAAAAGCTGGCTGCGTATCTGCGCATTCAACAAATGCGCCACCAAAAAGGGCTGCCTGTAGTCCCGCTTCACTTGAATGCCGTTTTTACCGGCAATCCTGGAACCGGAAAAACCACTGTTGCACAATTGTACGCCCAGTTGTTAAAAGAGACCGGGCATCTGAAGCGGGGACATCTCGTTTCGGTCAGCCGTTCCGATCTGGTGGCGGGCTTCGTCGGGCAAACCGCGTTAAAGACACGGCGAAAAGTCCGGGAAGCGCTGGGCGGCGTGCTGTTTATCGACGAAGCTTACGCGCTGCTGACAGGGAGCGAAAACGACTTCGGGCAGGAAGCGATCAATACGCTGGTAGAAGAGATGACGAAGCATGAAGACAACCTGGTTGTCGTATTGGCCGGGTACCAGCAGGAGATGGAGCGGTTGATTGCCAGCAACCCCGGTTTGGCTTCCCGGTTTGCCAAATTCTTTGCCTTTCCGGATTATACTCCCGCAGAACTGCAGCAGATGATGCTTGGACTGCTGCAGGCGCAAGGCTATCGGTTGGAGCAGGCGGCGGCTGACCGGCTGCTGGATCGCCTGATTGACATGGAGCGGCAGGGCAGGCTGCACGGCAATGGCCGACTGATCCGCAATCTTAGCGAAGCGGCGCTGCAGCAGCAGGCAGTCCGGCTGGGTCTCATCGATGCAGACGAACTGACCCCGGATGCCCTCAGCCAGTTGGTCTGGGAAGACTTCGCCCCAGTACTGGAATAAAGAGCAAGGATGCCTGGATGATCCAGGCATTTTTTGTGCGGAAAAAACAGAATAGGGCTGCTTTATATATGCATCTGTACATGCGGGCAGCGGCAAAACGCCATACAATAAGACCGGAACCAATGAAGGGAGGGATATCCATGTCTGGTGGGGGCTGTTTCTTTACTCCAGTCATCTTGGTGCTGTTCATTCTCCTTGTAATTGTAGCCGAGTTTGAAAATTAGGAAAGGCAAGGTCTTCTCAGGATGTACCCAACGGTGCATCCTGTTTTTTTGCCGTAAAATTGGTTGACTGACATATGTCATGCGACCAAGCCATTCCGTTCGGACCGGCATATCGTAAAGGGGAGAAGCCAATACAGACAGGAGGAGACAATGTGGACTACAGCAAGTGGATCAACTACGCCAAATCGATTCCAAAAGAGAAGCTGAAATCGGAAACCGGATTACGGGATGTCATACGCGATATCGGCAAGCGGGTCGGCAAAAATTTGTCCGACGATCAAGTGAAGAAACTCGCCGCGCAATTCCGGCAAATGTCCAAAACTGAGAACACAAAAAGCATTATGGATAAATTATCCAAACGCGGTATGAGTAAGACCGATCTCGATTCGATTAAACGCCAAATCAAAAAGTAAATGTCATCGAAATAAGCACAGCACCGATTGAAAAGGATCCGCTCCATCTCGAATGAGGATGGGCGGATCTTTTTTTGCACAGCGCTTAGTCTTGGATTCGCTGCTGCCAAGCGTAGGCTCTGAGAGCCAACTCCAGGCTGAGCCGATGCTCTGGGGCGAGGTACGTATCTCCGATCAGCTCGGCGATCTTGTCGAGACGGTTGTACAAGGTCTGCCGCCTGATGTACAGCTGGTCGGCAGTCTCTTGTTTGGACCCGTTATGGTCAAGCAGGGTGCGAAGGGTGAGCACCAATTGGCTGCCGTGGCGTTCGTCGTACTGAAGCAGCGGTCCGAGGTAGTCGGAGATAAACGCGTCGATGGTATGTGCGTCTGTGATTTGCAGCAGCAGCCGGTAGACGCCGAGGTCATCGTAAAACGGGCTGGAAGAGGCGGTTTGTGTCTGCAGCGCAAGCACTTGTTCCGCTTCGCGAAAGTGGCTGTCTGCTTCCATGTACTTCACGGATCGCCTGCTGATCCCGAATTGGACGCAGGCGGCCTTGCCCAGTGCGCTGCGGCAGGTCCGGGTCAGCTCGTTTACGGCTTTCTGCAGCTGATTGCGCGGTCTAGCAAGCGCCATGGTCTCGACGAACAGCATGTACAACCGCTCGCCCTTTGCGCGTTGATACAGGCGGAACCCGCAGCGGGTAACAATCGAGCGGAAGATGCTGAGCAGATCGTAGTACGAGCCATCCTCTTCATTAAACTGAGGCGTCTCTGCCTGAATCTCCATCACGACGGCAAAATAGCCGGGCGGGACTGCTTGAGGCTGAATTCCGAGCAGTGTCTGAAGCTGCCGTTCGTGGCGCATTCGGCCTTGCAGGATATCGTCAAGCAAGCGATTTTGACTGTCACGGGCCTGCTCCTCGGCGAACATGCTCCTCAGCAAGAGCTGGGCGACCGCTGTAGCTGTGCGATCCAGTGTAAGCAGCAGGATTTCATTTGGCTCTTGTTCGTAGAGGATGACCCCGAGGTAGGCTAGTACGTGGCCCATGGCATTGATGGGCTGGTAGAGAATTCGCTTTTGCTCCGATAAGGACAAGATTCCGCTGGCCTGCCCGGACAGCTCTCCTGCCTGCTGCGACTTCTCGAAAAGCACCGCCAATTCATCTTGTACAGAATGGGCCATCGCCGGAACGAACAGCGGTGAGCGCTCCTGCCGAATCAGGAATACCTGGGTTTGGACAGCCGCTTGGAAGTGAGCCAACAGCCGAGGCAGACCGGTCGTTTGCAGGGTCAGCTGCTGAAGTTCACGCGAGTAAGCTTCCAAATGACGCAGCGCCTCTGTTTGCCGGGTCACGATGCTCTCGTGCAGATCCAGCGTAATATCGACGAAGCGGACAGGCTTGCGAAAGGCGATCAAGGGAAATTGGTGGTGCTCGGACAATTCCCGCATCGACTCCGGGATCTCCGGGATGTAAGGTCCCAATTCCACACATAGACCGGCCGCTCCTCGCTCAATCAGTCCCTGCATAAAAGCGAGCCGCTTCCCGTCATCCTCGCCAAAGCCCACTCCGGTCGAGAGAACCAACTCTCCGCCATTGAGGAAGGCTGCGTTTGTAGCCGCCTCCAGGATATGCACCCATCTGATCGACCGGGCTAACCCGCGGCTGCCGGCAATGACGGCGGCGTGTTTGAACAAAGGGCGCCTGAGTACATCGGCAACGGTTAATCTCCACTCGGTTTGCATGGGCTCCACCTCCATCCAAATTTACACCTTGTTAAATAAATGGCCGTAAAAAGGTGACAAGATGTCTCATGATATGTGAAAAAATTTTCTGATAAAATAAGGCGAAAGACAGATGTTTGCAAAAGGAGTTGACGATTCGATGACGACAAAGAAACTGGCCAACTACATCAACGGCGAATGGGCCGCGCCTCAGACGGATCGCTATGAAGATGTGCCCAACCCGGCGACCGGAGAGGTTTTGTCACAAGTGCCGGTCTCCACGAGAGCAGATGTTGACGCCGCGGTTGAGGCTGCCAAAAAGGCATTTCCCGCCTGGAGCGACACGCCCGTGGTCGACCGCGCCCGCATCATGTTCAAGTTTCAGCAGCTGCTGTGGCAGCACGCTGACGAGCTTGCCCGAATGATTACCCAGGAAAACGGCAAAAACCTGCCGGAAGCCCACGGGGAATTGCTTCGCGGCATCGAGATGGTAGAGTTTGCAGCCGGAATGCCTACGCTCTTGATGGGGGATACCCTGCCCAACATCGCCCGCAGCATCGACAGCCAGACGATTCGCTTCCCGCTTGGCGTCGTGGGAGGAATCACGCCGTTCAACTTCCCGCTGATGGTTCCGATGTGGATGTTCCCGATTGCCATTACGGCCGGCAATACCTTTGTCCTGAAGCCTTCCGAACGGACTCCCAACTCATCTGCCCGCGTCGCCGAGCTGTTGAAGGAGGCAGGGCTTCCCGACGGTGTGTTCAACATCGTCAACGGCGGACACGACGTCGTCAATGGCCTGATGGAGCACCCTGACGTGAAAGCGATTTCGTTCGTCGGTTCCCAGCCTGTGGCCGAGTACGTGTACAAAACCTCTGCGGCCAACGGCAAGCGCGTTCAGGCGCTGGCAGGCGCCAAAAACCACCATTTGGTCATGCCGGATACGGACCTGCGGCGGGCGGCCAAAACGATTGCCAGCGCGGCATTCGGCTGTGCTGGCGAGCGCTGCATGGCTGCCAGTGTGGTGGTCGCTGTAGAGAGCATCGCCGACGAGCTGGTGCAGTGCCTGATCGAGGAATCCGACGCGTTGATCATGGGCAATGGCTTGGAGAATGGCGTCGATCTGGGACCGGTTATCCGGGCGAATCACCTGGAGAGGGTCCACAGCTACATTGAGCGCGGGACAGAGGAGGGGGCCCAGCTCGTCCGCGACGGACGCAAAGACGCAGCGTCCCATGACAAAGGCTACTTCCTCGGACCAACCCTGCTGGATAAAGCTACGGCCGAAATGGTAATCGTCCGCGACGAGATCTTCGCTCCAGTCCTTAGCATCGTACGGGTAAAAGACTTTGAAGACGGACTTGAGACGATCAGCAAGTCCCGCTACGGCAACGGTGCCTGCATCTACACGAACAGCGGCCGCCTGGGGCGCGAATTCGTCCAGCGCGTAGAGGCGGGAATGGTCGGCGTAAACGTAGGCGTGCCTGCACCGATGTCCTTCTTCCCGTTCTCCGGCTGGAAACAGTCCTTCTACGGCGATCTGCATGCCAACGGCAAGGACGGCGTCGAATTTTACACCAAGAAAAAGACAGTTACATCCCGCTGGTTCGAAGACGGCGAGACGAATATCGGTTCGCAAAAAGTGTTTGTAAAGTAACAGGATTCCCACAATTTTATCACAGGTGAGGAGGACGGGCACTATGCAAAAAGAGCAAACCGTTTCGCAAGAAAAACAGGAGCTGCTGGACAAAGACCGGGCTCACATGTGGCATCACATGTCTCCCTACAATCCCAACCCGATGATCGCGACTGAGGCAAAGGGGTCGTGGGTAACTGATATCGATGGAAACCGCTATCTGGACGGGATGGCCGGACTGTGGTGCGTAAATATCGGCTACGGCCGACAGGAGTTGGCGGATGCGGCGTACGAGCAGTTAAAGTCCTTGGCCTATTTCCCGCTGTCCAACAGCCACGTTCCGGCGATTGAACTGTCTGAAAAGGTAAGTGAATGGCTGGGCGAAGAATACCGCGTCTTCTTTTCCAACAGCGGCTCGGAAGCGAATGAGACGGCTTTTAAAATCGCCCGCCAGTACCATCAGCACAAGGGACAGCCGCGACGCTACAAGTTCATCTCCCGCCATCGCGCGTACCACGGCAATACGATGGGGTCGCTGGCGGCGACGGGACAGTCCATCCGCAAACAGCAGTATGAGCCGCTCGCTCCCGGCTTTCTGCACGTCTCACCGCCGTATTGCTACCGCTGTCCGTTCGGCAAGACGTACGGAAGCTGCAACCTGGAATGCGCGCAGGTGTTTGACGAAGTGATCAATTGGGAAGGAGCGGAATCTGTCGCAGCCGTGATCATGGAACCGACGATCACGGGCGGAGGCGTGATCGTTCCGCCGCCCGAGTACCTGCCCAAAGTGCGGGAAATCTGCGACAAGTACGGCGTCCTGCTGATCATAGACGAAGTCATTTGCGGATTTGGCCGTTCCGGCCGCAAGTTTGGACATCAGAACTTCGGCGTCAAGCCGGATATTGTCACGATGGCAAAAGGGATTACCAGTGCCTATCTCCCGCTGTCGGCGACTGCCGTCCGTGCCGAGATTGCCGATCTGTTCAACGAACCAGGCGGCAATCAGCACTTCCGTCACGTCAATACGTTTGGCGGCAGCCCGGCGGCCTGTGCACTCGCTCTGAAGAATATGGATATTATGGAAAAAGAAGGTCTTATCGAGCGGTCAGCGGAACTGGGCGTCCTGCTTCGCCAGAAACTCTCGATTATCGAAGACCACCCCAACGTCGGGGACATCCGCAGCTTTGGCTTTATGGCCGGAATTGAGCTGGTGGAAAATCGCCAGACAAAAGAACCGGCTGCTCCGGACAAATTGACCAAGGTAATCGGCGAGTGCAAAAAGCGCGGGCTGATCATCGGCCGGAACGGAGAAACCGTACCTGGCTTCAACAATATTTTGACCCTGAGTCCGCCGTTCTCCACGACTGCGGAGGAGGTCGATTTTATCGTCAACATGCTGAAAGAAGCTTTGGATACGCTGTCGGATTGACAGTGTTATCGCAGACAAAAACGGGTTGAGAGCACATACGTGTTCTCAACCCGTTTTTGCCTGTCTTTAGGGCTTCTTCCCCTCTTCCGGGTGCTCCTGTTGAAAGGAACGCAGGCCGCGGACGAACATCTCCAGGATGACCTCATGCTGGGTCTTGCTGGCGACGTGTCTGCGGATTTGTTCCAATTCGGCAACCAGCTCCGAGTCGAGGTGCAAATTAATCGTCTTTCCCTTTTCCTGGGGATGAATTTCATAGCGGCTGTCCATCTGCTTGACAGTCCCGACGATTTTGGCCCCCTTTGGCAAGGACTGATGCATCGGGAGCAGGATGACCGGCCCTTCCAACACGATCTGGGCGGCACGCTCGCTAAAGCGGATCACAAGCGGCTGCTCCCTTTCTCTGTGGCAGTCGCGAATGGCCCGGCAAAACGCCTGATGCTCCGTCGTGTTTGGCAGGGTCAGCGAGACGTGTGACATACCTCTTCCTCCAGCGCGAATAGATGTTCTTCCGGCACGTCCTGCCAAAGTTCCATAGACGCTTCAGCCTGCAGTTGGTAGAGGATGTGCTGCCCGTAAAGCCGCGAAGAGAGCACGACGGCACGGTCAGCTTGACCGTCCGAGCCATTCATGCGGATGCCGACGACATCCAATACATCGTATTTTGGCCGCAGCAGGTTTTTATCCCAGAGAAAGGGATATACGGAAGACTTGTGATAGAGACTTCGCTTCCTCCCCTGTTTGCGCGTCAAAAGGGGAAACTGTTCGCGTTCGTCCAGCACTTTTCCCAAATGCCCCAGGTCCGCCCAGCGCTTGATCGTCGTCATGCTCAGCCGCTTGCCGCTGTGGATCGTAATCAATTCTTGCAGCTCCCGCGAGGATAGGTACTGGGAGCGCTTCTCCCTCTCAGCCAGGTAGGCCGTAAGGGATTGTTCCAACGCCGCCAACTGTCTCGTCTCGGCGGCGATTTTTTCTTTTAGCCGCTCAATATTTTCCGTGATTTTATCCAGCTCACACATGTATGGGTCCCTCTTCATCACATGGTTTTTGTTAACAAGATATGAATCCCCGGCATCATTCATGAGCAGAAAAAAGGATTGATACCGTTCGCAGCTACGAGATTGTGAAACGAAAAATTCATAAAAGCGCGGATCTTGACATCTTTTAATAGTAAATGGCTTTGCCAATACGCCAAAAGGAGGATCGCAATGAACCCTGACCGCGAAATGTCTGTTTCGGTTTCGGATTTAGAGAAGAATTTTTCGGAAGTCACCGCGGCGCTTAAACCGAAGGAGGCGATCGACGAAGCGAACAGATGTCTCTTCTGCTACGATGCTCCGTGTGTGAAAGCATGTCCCACGGGTATCGATATTCCTATGTTCATCAAGCGAATCGCAACCGGTAATCTGCTGGGTTCGGCAAAGACGATCATGGAAGCCAATCCGGTGGGTGCAAGCTGCGCCCGGGTATGTCCCACATCAGAGCTGTGTGAGGGGGCATGCGTCTTGAATGGCGCCTCTCAGCCGATTCTGATCGGACTCTTGCAGCGGCACGCGACAGATTGGGCAATCCGAAACAAGCGGGTCTTGTTTTCCCCGGGGGAGAACAACGGCAAGAGCGTCGCGATCGTCGGGGGAGGACCGGCCGGACTTTCGGCAGCGCGGGAATTGGCCCGGTTGGGGTACAGCGTGACCGTCTACGAAGCAAGACAGAAGGCAGGGGGGCTTAATACTTACGGGATCGTCTCTTTTCGACTGCCGCAGGAGATCGCTCTCTGGGAGACCGAGCAGGTGGAGGCGCTTGGCGTCCAGTTCAAGTACGGCGTGCGGGTTGGAGAGGACATCTCCCCACAAGAGCTTTCCGACAGTTACGATGCCGTGCTGCTGGCAGTCGGAATGGCTTCTGTTCCCCGGCTTGGCATCGAAGGCGAAGAACTGGCCGGTGTATACGATGCCCTGCCGCTGATCGAAGCGACGAAAACCAAGCCGCTGACCGGGGAATTCATCGGCAAAAAGGTGGCGGTGATCGGCGCCGGCAATACGGCCATAGACGCGGCGACCTGTGCCAAGCGGCTGGGTGCCGAGCAGGTGCAAATGCTCTACCGCCGGACGGAAAAAGAAATGACAGCGTACGATTTTGAGTATGAATTCGCCAAACAGGACGGTGTGGAATTCCGTTGGCTGGTGGCCCCCAAACGGATTCTCGGCCAGGACGGGAGAGTGACCGGCCTCGAACTGCAGCGGATGAAGCTGGGAGATCCGGACGAGCGGGGAAGGCGCAAACCGCAGCCGATCGACGACAGTGAGTTCACGCTGGAGGCCGACTTCGTCATCAAGGCTATCGGTCAAGAGCGGCACTTGCCGCTAATCGAGTCCTTTGGCCTGGAGCATCAGGGCGGAGTAGTCAAAGTCGATCCCAGCACCTTCCTAACCTCGCGGGAGAACATCTTCGCCGCCGGCGACATCATCTTCGGCGGGGGGAAAACGGATGCGATGGTTGTCGACGCTGCCCAGCAAGGAAAGCGGGCGGCTTACGCCATCCACGAGTCTCTGCAGGGACTTGTTTCAACGGTATGACCATCATGGAGCAAAAAACGAAAAGGAGGAGTTCCCATGGCAGATTTGCGGATCAATATCGCCGGCATCGAATCGCCCAATCCGTTTTGGCTGGCGTCCGCCCCGCCGACGAATTCCGGCTATCAGGTGCAGCGGGCGTTTGAAGCGGGCTGGGGCGGAGCCGTCTGGAAGACATTGGGCGATCCGATCGTCAACGTCACCTCGCGCTTTGCCGCCCTTCACTACGGCGGACAGCGGGTCCTCGGTTTCAACAATATTGAATTGATTACAGACCGTCCGTTGGAAGACAACCTGAAAGAGATCGCCGAGACCAAAAAGAAATACCCTAAACACACTTTGATCGCCTCGTTGATGATGGAGCCCAACCGGGACAGGTGGCACGAGTTGGTCAAGGCGGTGGAAGCGGTAGGCGTGGACGGTTTGGAGCTTAATTTCGGCTGTCCGCACGGCATGGCGGAGCGGGGCATGGGCTCAGCGGTGGGACAGCACCCTGACCTGGTCAGGCAGCAGACGGAATGGGTGAAGGAGGTGGCGCAAACCCCGGTGATCGTCAAATTGACGCCCAACATCACCGACATTCGCCACACCGCCCGAGCGGCAAGCCTCGGAGGGGCAGATGCGGTCAGCATGATCAATACGATCAACAGCCTGATGGGTGTCGATCTGGATTCCTGGCTGCCCATACCGCACGTTGATGGCAAGGGAGCGCACGGCGGCTACTGTGGTCCGGCCGTCAAGCCGATCGCCCTTAACATGGTGGCCGAGTGTGCCCGCGACCCGCTTGTGGGAATCCCCATTTCCGGGATTGGCGGGATTGGCACTTGGCGCGACGCGGTCGAATTTATGCTGATGGGCTCAGCCTGCGTCCAGGTATGCACAGCAGCGATGCACCACGGGTTCCGGATCGTCGAAGACATGATAGATGGATTGAACAATTACCTCGATGAAAAAGGGATCGCCTCCGCAATGGACATCGTCGGCAAGTCAGTCTCAACGTACCGGGATTGGGGCAACCTCAACCTCAACTACAAAATCGTCGCCCGCATCCACGAGGAAACGTGTATCCACTGCAACAAGTGCCATATCGCCTGTGAAGATACTTCCCACCAGTGCATTGACATCGTCCGGGACGATGCAACCGGGAAGGAACGGCTGGTCGTCCGCGAAGACGACTGTGTCGGCTGCAATCTCTGCGCGATCGTCTGCCCCGTCGAGGGGACGATCGAGATGGTGGAGATCGACACCGGCCAGCCGCCGCTCACATGGAATCAGCGGCAGGCAGCTTTGGCGGCAGGCGGAAGCTGCGAGGCATGATCGAAGAAACCGGCGCATACGTTGTACGAGGAAGGGCTCTTTGCGTTTCTCGGCAGCCAAACCAGCCCGGCCTCACTATATTGGGACAAACAGAGGGGGATAGACCCATGAAAAAAGTGATACAGGGCGGCATTGTCGTCACTGCTGCTGATACTTTCCAAGCGGATGTGCTGATCCAGGGGGAGAAGGTAGCCGCCATCGGAGAGCGGCTCGACACGTCCGGAGCAGAGGTGATCGATGCCGCGGGCTGCTACGTTTTTCCCGGAGGCGTTGACCCGCATACACACTTCGACATGCCCTTTGGCGGCACCGTTACGGCAGATAACTTCGAGACGGGCACGCGGGCAGCGGCATTCGGCGGTACGACGACAGTGATCGATTTCTGCTTGACTCAAAAAGGGCGGCCGCTGAAAGAAGTGATCGCCACCTGGCACGAAAAAGCAGCCGGCAAGGCGGTGATTGACTACGGATTTCACTTGATGGTGGCAGAGACAAACGACCGGGTCTTGGAAGAATTGCGGGAAGTAGTCGAAGAAGAGGGGATCTCATCGCTCAAAGTGTTTATGGCGTACAAAAACGTCTTTCAGGCTGATGACGAGACCTTGTTCAAGACGCTGATCCGCGCAAAGGAGCTGGGGGCACTGGTACAGGTTCACGCGGAGAATGGCGACGTCATCGACTTTCTGACCAAGGAAGCCTTGGCCAAGGGCAATACCGGGCCGTATTATCACGCCTTGACTCGTCCCGCCGAAGCGGAGGGAGAAGCGACAGGTCGTGCGATCGCGCTTGCCGCTTTGGCTGATTCGCAGCTTTACGTGGTACACGTCACCTGCGCCGCCGCGGTCCAGCGCATCGCAGAGGCGAGGGAGAAGGGCTGGAATGTGTACGGCGAGACTTGTCCGCAATACCTTGTGCTTGACATCAGCGTGATGGATCAGCCTGGCTTCGAAGGGGCCAAGTACGTCTGGTCGCCTCCGCTGCGGGAAAAGTGGAACCAAGAGGTACTCTGGAGCGCGCTGAAGAGCGGCATCCTGCAAACCGTCGGCTCTGATATGTGTTCCTTCAACTACAGGGGGCAGAAGGAGCTGGGATTAGGCGATTTCTCCAAAATCCCCAACGGCGGGCCGGTAGTCGAGGACCGCTTCAGCCTGATCTACTCGGAAGGGGTGCACAAGGGCCGGATCAGCCTCAACCAGTTCGTCGATGTGATCGCGACCAAATCGGCCAAATTGTTCGGACTTTTCCCCCAGAAAGGAACGGTCGCAGTAGGCTCCGACGCCGATATCGTCATCTACGACCCGCGTGTTAGGCGGACCATCTCTGCCGAGACCCATCACATGAATGTCGATTACAACCCATTTGAAGGCATGGAGGTCCAAGGGGAGGTCATGACGGTGCTGTCGCGGGGGGATTTCGTCATCCGCGACAAAGCGTTTGTCGGCCGGGTGGGAGCAGGCCGGTTCCTCAAACGCTCGCCTTTTGCTCGCCCATAAATACGTAAAGGGAGGAGGAGCAGCAATGCCAAGCAAGGTGAAAATCGGATTGATCCAGGCCAAGCATGAAGTGCACGGGGATGAACCGGTTCACGTTCACAAAGAGAAGGCGATTGAAAAGCACATCAGACTGGTACATGAGGCGGTAGAAAAAGGGGCCCAGATCATTTGCCTGCAGGAGATTTTCTACGGACCCTACTTCTGCACCGAGCAGTCGACCAAGTGGTACGAGTCGGCCGAAGAGGTGCCGGATGGACCGACGATCCGGTTGTTTCAACAGATTGCCAAAGAGACGGGAACCGTGCTAATCCTGCCGGTATACGAGAAAGCGACTGTCGGCATCTATTACAACACGGCCGCCGTGATCGATGCCGACGGTTCGTACCTGGGCAAGTACCGCAAGCACCACATTCCGCACGTCGCTGCCGGGGGTCAGGGCTGCGGGTTTTGGGAGAAATACTACTTTAAGCCGGGCAATCTCGGCTACAAGGTATTCGATACCGCATACGCCAAGGTGGGTGTCTACATTTGCTACGATCGCCATTTTCCCGAGGGAGCACGCCTGCTCGGCTTGAACGGCGCTGAGATCATCTTCAATCCATCCGCTACGGTGGCCGGCCTGTCGGAATACCTGTGGAAACTGGAGCAGCCTGCACATGCCGTGGCGAACGGTTATTACGTCGCTGCGATCAACCGGGTCGGAGTGGAAGCGCCCTGGAATATGGGCGAGTTTTACGGGCAGTCCTACCTGGTGGATCCGCGCGGGCGGTTTGTCGCGATCGCCAGCCGCGACCGGGATGAGGTGCTGGTGGCGGAAATGGATAAAAGCCTGATTCAGGAAGTGCGCGATCAGTGGCAGTTTTTCCGGGATCGCCGCCCTGAGACGTACGAAGACATGGCCCGTCAGCTGCCATAGTCATAAGCCGATTGTACCGGGCAGCTTCCTCGAATCGGGAGGCTGCCTTTGTTCGCCGTCACGGCGTCGGGATGAAAAACGGGGGGATGCAAGTGATGTTGACTGCCTATCGCGGGGTAGAGTACACAGAGGCAGCTGTCGTTGTTGAACGGCAATCGTATCTGCGGGGGGAGCGGAGGGATTTTTGTTCCGGCGTTGCCGCAAAGGCCGTATTTGGCCCAGGCGTCTATCTGGTCAGCAGCCCAGAGGTAGCTGCCCAGTACGCTTACTGCCACGCGGAGGTGTCGGCTGACCAGGCGGCAGTGCTGTGCCAGTCGATCAGGTTCACCCGGCCGATGTACCTGGACGGGGCGTACGGTGAGAACGAATTGCGCAGGGAAGCGTTGTTTTCGAAGCATTCTCCCAAAGTGGTTGAAAGCTTGTCCGCGTCCATGGGCGAAACAGACTGGCTGCACTGGACTGGTGAACAAATCCGCAGCTTTCTCATGGAGCGCGGCTATGACGGGATCGTCTACCGATTGAGCAATGAGTTGACCTATTACGTTTGCTACGATCCTGACCGGCAAATCACGGGTATTTCTCTGTCCCTCGTTTTCGCCCTCGGCTGTGCAGCGAACGCAATGCCGAAATCTTGACGGGCCCCATCAACAAAAGAAGATCCGAGGCAAGAGCCCCGGATCGTTTCGTTTTTGGGAAGAAATCAGGCGTTCCGGGCGATACCTGCAGCCGTGATTTTCCTGTATTCCTCGATGCCGAGGCAGCTGCTGTCATCCCGCATCAGCCAGGTGTAGAGCAATCCCGAGACGAGCAGCCCGACCGTCCAGGCATTGTCCCAGACGAATTGCATTCCCGGGATCAGTTTGCAGACAAAGGGGACGAGGATGCCTGCGATCAACGCCCAGATGGCCTTCCGATTAAAGCCGGAGGTGTAATGGTATCGTCCGTCTGTCTGGTACAGCTCGATCAGATGTATGCGCCGCTTGCGCACCAGCCAGTAATCGGCAATAGCGATTCCATCGATCGGCCCAAGCAGGGCGGCATAGGTTCCCAGCCAGCCAAAGATGTAATTTCCAAAGTTTTCCAATATATACCAGGGCTGAAACAGCAGCGAGACGACTCCGGCGATGATCGCCCCATTGGCAAACGTCATTTTGCGCGGCCACAGATTTTCGATGGCCCGGGCGGGCGCAACGATATTGGCTGCGACGTTCGTGGTCAGAGTAGCAAGGACGATCCCGATCGTGCCGAAGAAAATGGCGAGCGGTGAAAATTTGGCCAGTACGGCTGCAGGATCCCAGATCGCCTCACCGAAGATGAGCACCGTAGCCGAGGTAACAGCTATGCCGATAAACGAGAAGAAACCCATCGTGGTGGGAAGCGCAATCGATTGGCCGACGATCTGTGCCTTTTGGCTTTTGGCATACCGGCAAAAATCGGGGATATTGAGGGCCATCGTCGCCCAGAAGGCAATCGCTCCAGTCAGGGAAGGGAAGAATATCTTCAAAAATTCTCCGGTCGAGGTAAGTTTGGACGGCGCCGACAGCATCGGTCCCCATCCACCCGCGGAAGTGACGGCCCAGATCAACAGCGCGATTGACATTACGATCAGTGTGGGAGCGGCCCAAAACTCCATCCGCCGGATCGCTTCAGGACCGCGGTAGGCTACCCAGACGTTGAGTGCCCAGAAGAGAAGAAAGGCGATGGCCAAGTGGCCGGGAATGCTGCCCCAGCCCGACATCGAGGAGAGCAGGGTGTCAATTGCCGCTCCTCCAAACCAACAGTTGATCCCAAACCAGCCTGCCCCGATCAGGCCGCGGGCAAGAGACGGAATATGGGTGCCCTTGGAACCAAACCAGAGCCGAGCGAAGACGGGATAGGGAATGCCAAATTTTGTCCCGGCGTGGGAATTGAGCAGAATGGGAATGAGAACGATAAGATTTCCTAAAATAATCGTGATGATAGCCTGCACCCAGTTCATCCCCAAGGCGATCAGACCGGCGGCAAGCGAGTAAGCCGGCAAACAGATGCACATCCCGATCCACAAACTGGCGAAGTTGTAGGCAGTCCAGTGGTGTTCTGCTTTGGAAGTCGGGCGCAGGCCTTCATTGAACAGTGGGCTGTCTTTAATCTGCTTCAAGCCCTCCTCTGTCAGCGTGACGATGCCGCCCTCTTCCCTTTGCACTTTCATATTACATTCCCCCCTTTTTCGGGCAAGACAGGCGAGCTGACCTGTCTCGCCTAAGTGCTACAGTATATTGGGACCAGGGACATCTCATACCAGCATTTTTAAATCGGGAACAGCAGGGTGAATGTTTCCGCCGGCAATAGGGGAAACTCCGAAGGTGAATGATATCTTCCGGGGTGATCACGTCGTGACGACCTGTAGACGTATTGTCTTGTCCTTTATCTGTATGATGCTTGCCTTTGCCGGCAGTGCCGCCGCCAATACCGCAAATGTGGAAGATCCTGCCCAATTTTTGGAGCGATTGTTCCGCATGCGGACAGAAAACCTTGTAAAAGAGTCGAAAGACGTGTTGACTAAACTGTATTTGCCGCGGGAGAGAGTCAGCAGGTACGCTTTGGAACATGAACTGCGCAGGGGTCAGTACCTAAAGGCCTGGGCAGCCAAGCGGGGTGTCGAGATCATCGGCGCCGAAAGCAAAATTCGCGTTGTCCGCTTGCGGACGGAGGGGAATTACGCCAAAGCGGGGCTGATTCAAACGCTGAAGATTACGTATGCCTATAAAGAAAAAGAGCTGGCGCCGCAGGCATTCGGGATTGGCACCAGGCATGCCGTCACCTTAAAACAGGAGAATGGCAAGTGGCATGTGCTAAGAGAATGGTATACGGACCCGATGGATGAAGATTCCAGTTTTATTCCGGCAGCATCGGTACAGACAGACGAGTCGGCCATAGAGGGAGCTCTTCCCGAAGCGTGGGTCGCAAATCAAAAGAAAGCGAAGCGCCCGAAGTACAACCGCAAGGCTGCTGTCAAGTATGCGGATAAGTACGCCGGGGCGGCATGGGGAGCGGGCAACAACAACCGGTACAATAAAAAATACCTCGATTACACCTACTTAGGCGGCGATTGCACCAATTACGCGTCACAGGTCATCGGCGATCAGGCAGAAGGCGGAGGACTGCCGATGAGGGGAGGCTGGTACTACCGTTATAAACAAGGGGGCAGCGTCTCATGGGTCCGAACCGATGCGTTTAAAAATTTCCTGTTGTACAGCGGGTACGCTCGTCTGATCGCCCGCGGGTCGTATGATGAGGTAGCCAAACCGACATCCCGTTTTCCGGAAGGGGCTCTGGCCAAGCTTCAGCCTGGAGATCTGATCGCCTATGAATTAGGCGGAGACATCGATCACTTTTCCGTGGTCACGGCCCGGGACGAAAAGGGCTACGTCCTGGTCAATTCCCATACGGGCGACCGCTATCACGTCCCCTGGGATCTGGGCTGGGACAAGTCAACCAAGTTCTGGCTGATCCATCTGAACGATTAGAAGAGGACATTTACGCTGTGGACGGCACTGGCAAGGTGCCGTTTTTTACGCGGCTCGGGACTGGCAACATTTTTGCAATGAATAGCGGGGCTGATCCTGGTAAAATAACAGAAGTGGACACATCCCGGATTTGCGCGATGTGTTTTTTTTATCAAAATAATTGGAAGGAGGGTTACCTGTGCAGAAGAAGACGACGGTGATTGGCGGGGTATTGCTGGCCCTGTCGCTGCTGGCTTCTCCGCTGACAGTGGAAAAAGCGTCAGCTGCCGCGGCTGTACCGGCATGGCAGCAGACGGCAGACAGCATCATCCAATTGGGCGAGAGTTACATGGGTACCCCCTATGTATACGGCGCAGAGCGCTTTCAAGATAAAACCTTTGACTGCTCATCCTTTGTGCAGTTTCTATTTGATCAATACGGCATCGACCTGGGGTGGAACGCCAGAGAACAAGCCGTTCAGGGAGAATGGGTTCCGTTTGATCAGCTCCGCAAAGGGGATGTCATGTTCTTCTCGGATGAAGATTTTCCGAATGAAACAGGTCTAAGCAAGGTTCGCCACGTGGGTATTTACATCGGTGACGGCAAGATCCTGCACACGTACGAACCCGGCATTGGCGTTACGATCAGCACGATCCACAACGACCCAAGAGATGGAGAGTACTGGTACGAACACTATCTGTTCGCAAAAAGGATGATCACGGCGAACTAAACTCTTGCAGGTAAAGAGGAACAGCCCAGGAGCGAATCTGTCTCCCGGGCTGTTTTTCCTTTATTTAGGAAAATACTCCGACCAGCGTTTTGTCACCAATTCGGCGATATCAGGCCGTGTCTCCACTTCATCAGGGTAGAAAGGCTTCATGCGCGAGTCGATGATCAACGGGCCTTCATAGCGGATTTTGTTGCGGACGATTTTGGCTTCCGCATACAGGTCATGGGCCGGATCGAAGCGGGTGAACACCGTCCAGAGGAAGCTGCTCTCGCGCTCTGCGATCCCGGCTTCGTCCACCAGGCAGATGAGCGGCCAATTCTGCAGGTGCTGGTTGGCATAAGAGACCAACTGCGCAGCAAAGTCAGGATTTTGCTCGAAGCTGGGGCCGGACAGGACGAGACAGCCGGGACAAAACGGCACGATCCGGTCGATCTCCGGGATGCCCTCCCCCGGATATTCGTGCGGCAGTTCCCTGACGGGATCGCCGATGCCAAGCAGTACGCCCTTGCTGCCGTGATTAAACTTGCGCCCGGTGTAATCCAGAGTGTCGCTTGACGTGTCATTGACGATCAACAGATCGCGTTCAGGCTGGAACCGCTCCAAAACGATCGTCAGGAAGCGGCGAAAATCGGACAGGTCGCAGGGGACATCTGTCACCAGCAAAAACTTGGTCAGGGTAAGCTGGCCCTCCCCGAGGATGCGAAAAGCATGAGCCATCGCTTCTTTATAATAGCTCTCTCTAACGACGGCCCCGGCCAGCGCGTGGAAGCCGGTTTCCCCGTAAGTCCACAGCGCTTTCACGCCGGGCATGACCACGGGGAACAGCGGCGAGAGCAGCCGCTGCAAGTATTCTCCGATAAAAAAGTCCTCCTGCCGCGGCTTCCCGACGACAGTAGCCGGGTAGATCGCGTCTTTTCTCCGCCACATGTGCTTAACTTGAAAGACCGGAAATTCATGCTCCAGCGAATAATAGCCAAAATGGTCGCCAAACGGTCCTTCCATGCGGCGCTGATGCGGAGGTACAATTCCGCCAAAGACAAATTCGGCTTCGGCCGCGATCGCATGCGGATGATCGGGCACGTCGACCAGATTCAATTTTTCGCCGGTCAACAGTGAGGCGAAGATCAGCTCGGGCACCATCTCGGGCAGCGGTGCGATCGCAGAGATGATCAAGGCCGGCGGCCCGCCGATGGTTAGGGTGACCGGCAGCGGCTGGCCCATCCGTTCCGCCTCGTGATAGTGGAAGCCGCCTCCTTTGTGGATCTGCCAATGCATGCCGGTCGTCTGCCGATCGTAGATCTGGATGCGGTACATCCCCAGATTGTGCTCCTTGGTTTGCGGATGCTCGGTGTAGACGAGCGGCAGGGTGACAAAGGGTCCGCCGTCCATGTGCCAGCTGGTGATCGCGGGCAGCGATGTCATGTCCGGCTCGCCGCTTACTTCCAGCACGGGGGCCTTAGTGGCTGACACCCGCCGGGTTCCCGTCGCCATCACGCTGAGCAGCGGCTGCCGCATTTTCCAGAGCGAACCCAGCTTTGGCGGCATCAGCTTGTCCAGACCGTCGACCAATTGCTTGACGGTGTTTTCCGGTTTCGGTCCAAAGGCCATATCGACACGGCCCGATGTTCCAAACAGGTTGGTGACGACAGGGAACGACTTTCCCTTCACGTTAGTAAACAAAAGCGCCGGTCCCTGTTCTTCGATGACCCGGCGGTGTATCTCAGCCAGTTCCAAATGCGGATCAACAGGGGCGTCAATCTCCACAAGCTGACCTTCTCGTCTCAGTTGTTCGAGAAAAGAGCGTATGTTGCGATGCATGTAAGAGTCACCTCATTGAAAGCGATAGACATTCCCCTCTAACTCTACACGAATAACCGCCCCGGGACTAGCCCCCTATTTGGCTCAGCGCTTCGGTTGACCGAGGATCTTCCGCAGCTTCTGATCCACTTCGGGCCATTCCCGATCGAGAATGCTGAACATGACGGTGTCACGGATATAGCCGTCCCGGACTACCATATGGCTGCGCAATACACCCTCGCGCACCCCGCCGATGCGTGCAATCGCCCGCTGGGAGTTGAGGTTGCGCAGGTCGGTTTTCAGCTGCACCCGGATACAGCCGAGCTGCTCAAAACAGTGCCCGAGCAGCAGCCACTTGCATTCCGTGTTGACACGGCTTTTCCAGACGTCGGGGGTCAGCCAGGTCCAACCGATCTCCAGGCCGCGGTCTTTTTTGGAAATGTTGAGAAACCGCGTGCTGCCGATGACTCTGCCCGTTGACTGCTCGATGATCGCGAAGGGCAGCTCAGTACCGGCCGCCTGGGCCTCCAGGGCTGTATCGATAAACCGAACGGCATCCTCACGCGTGCGGATGACTGTGGACATGTACGTCCAGATACGCTCATCCCGGCCTGCCTCGTGCAGGCCGTCAGCAAACGAATGTGTCAGTGGTTCGAGGCGAACGGTGTCGCCGCTCAAGGTAACCGGGGCAATTTGCAGCATGGCATCATTTCTCCTTAATCGTTTGATCGCAAAAAAATAGAAATGTAGCGATTCCGTGAACAACTGTTCATCTGTCCGTTTCATGAGTTAGAATAGACGAAGTGCAGCGCTGCGCCAGCCTGCCTATGCCTAAATAAGGGTATGGAGGGAAGAGATGAAACAGTCCACACTGAATCGTTCGACGACATCGACGGTTATCCTGCTGCTAGGGGACCTCGTGATGATTTTGCTATTTACTTTGATCGGCATGAAAGAGCACGACCGGATGATTGGCATTACCGGCCTGATCTATACGGCCGCCCCTTTTTTGATCGGCTGGGTGATCACCGCGCCGCTTTTGGGGGCGTATCGGCCGGCGGCTGTCAGCAGCGTAAAAACAGCGGCATGGCGGGCCTTTCTGATCTGGGTTGCAGTGGAGATCGTCAGCATGGTCATCCGCGCCTTGTTTTTCGGTAAGCCGTTCATCCTGAGCTTCGCGATTGTCACCCTGATCGCCAATACGATTCTTTTGGCGGCCTGGAGAATGGTGTACAGTTGGTATATCAGGCGCGGGGCGGTGTGACCCCGTTTGGGCCCGGGCTGATCGTATAGTTCGCCGCAACCATGGAGACGCTACCAACCACAGGGAGGTGGCAGCATGTCCAGCAAAAACAATAAAAGCAAAAATCTCAGCAAAAACAGGGGCAAAACCCTGGATAAAAACGACAAAAACCGCAACATCCGGGATAATGGCAGCTAGCCTGTCCATGGCCGCCGACTAGCCGCTGAACTTGATGGTCAGCGGTTTTTTCGCGGATAACGGCATCATCTTCATATGATATAATAGGGGGAACGAACAGATGGAGGTTCCCATGATCGATCAACCAAGTCGTATTGCCATTCCTACACAGCCGTTTCTCATTCTCTGCCAGCTCTTCGACAGCTGTTACGATGAATGGAGACAGCAAGCACAGCAGGCAGTACTGGTGGAATCCATCGCCGGTGCGCTGCTGACTGGCGTAGCTTTTTTGCATGAGCAGCCGATTCCTCCCTCGGAGGTAAACGTAGAGCTGGACTTCCAGCAAAGGTTTTACCTGAGGAAGCTGGTTGAAGAAGCTGTACGGAAGCTGGATCCAAGTGACCCGCGGCAGGCGAAGATGGAGGCCTGGCTGAATGAATCTTTGTCCGTCCTATCGCAGTGAACCGATCCGTACCCGATGAATACATACAGCAGAGGAGGCGGACTGAATGAAACAGACCTATCGGATTGGCTACGAAATCGTCGGGAAACGCGAACTGTTGGCGCGGCTGGGGCTGAGTGAATGCCTGCTGGTGGAACACCGCCCTCTGTCTCCCGATTCGTCCGTCCTTTCGGAAGAGATACCGCCGGAAGAAGAGCGTCATGCCATTCTCGTCCGGTTTCAACACCGGCCAGGGGAGTGGATTACTTTTACCGGTTTGTATGAGATCGTCCAGCGGGAGCCAATTCCCTGGATCAATTCGCCGCTGGAATACCACTTGTACGGAATGGAGCTGCTGCCGGCCAATATCCGCCGGGAGAAGGCTCCGCAAGCACGGATACCGGCACGGACCAAGCTGCAGGTAGCAGCAATTCGAGCGGAGACCGTGTTTGTCACCGTTCCCGGCCACCCCTCCCGACGTTATGAAATGTCGCTCGCTCACGCCCGCTTTGCCAAGGATTTTCCCACCGAACTGGAACTGAAGCTGCAGGTATATGCGTTCCCGCCACGGCAGGACGTACTCGTCGGCTGGCTTTTGGACGAAGGGCGCAAGAGCGGTTTTGTCACCGGCATGAGCGGAGAGCGCCTGGAGAGGTCCGCCTTTGAAGTATGGGACAGCCTGCGCAAGGAGTACGGCATCAGCGTGAGCGCAGCCCTGATCGCGATCAAACAGGCACTGCTGGTGCTGGACCGCGCCGGCCTGCAGCTGGAGTTTCCCCAGCCGTCCCAAGGCCTGTCCGACTTGTCGCTGACGACCGAGGCGGAGCGCGACGCTTTTTACTCGTATCACGCCGTCCGTTCCGCCATTGCGGCCGTTGCCGCCCTGCTGACGACAGATCCGCGCGATCCGCTTCAGGATCTGCTGCTCTTGGATGTGATGCTGGAACAGCAGGTAAACAGAAAGAGAGACTGACTGCTGCACCTGGGCCAAAAATGCCCGGGTGCTGAGTGCTTTGAATCCCTTCTACACGCTTGATGCGATTGCTTATTCGGATGCATTTCTAGCGGCGACCGCCAGTTTCATGATCGCATTGGCTGCTGCATGCGGCTTGCGAAATGACAGGTAACGCGTGAAATGATAGCTAGCACAAGGAAAGCAGCGGTAGTGCCTGACATTGTTTTCAAGTTCCGGCACGCCGCTGTTTCATTTTTTGACATTCTAAAACGCAGTTATCACTGTCCCGCTTTTTGTGAAAAAAGGCTTGGTACAGCCGCTGGAAAACGCCCCATCGCAATATTTTTTTAAACATTCCAACAGTGATTTGTGGTATGATAAGAGCAGTTAGAAAGCGCTTACAAACGTTTGCTGCAAGGGGGCAAATAGTAGTATGAACCACGTTGAATCTAAGGTTTGCGCCGTACGTGTTCCGCTCCATCTCAAACAATTTGTGATCGAACAGGATTACGACCGCTACACCCCGATCGATCAGGCGGTCTGGCGCTACGTCATGCGCCAAAACAGCCATTACCTTGGCAGCCGGGCTCATCAGGTGTACCTGGACGGTCTGCGGCAATCGGGGATTGACGTCGAGCGAATTCCCAAAATCGAAGAGATGAACGCATGTCTGTCGGAAATAGGTTGGGGAGCGGTGACGATTGATGGATTTATCCCCGCTGTTGCTTTTTTCGATTTTCAGGCACACCATATCCTGCCGATTGCCTGTGACATCAGACAATACGATCATATCGCCTATACGCCGGCTCCGGATATGATTCACGAAGCGGCAGGACACGCGCCGATCATAAAAGATGAGAAGTACCGGACCTATCTGAAAATCTTTGGCGAAATCGGCTCGAGAGCGATCTTTTCCCATGAAGATTACGAAGTGTACGAAGCGACGCGTCTACTGTCCGTCGTCAAGGAGGATCCGCAGGCGACAGAAGAACAAATCGCCCTGGCCGAGCGGAATCTGCAGGAAAAAACGGCGGCTGTGAAGGAGGTATCCGAAGCGGCTCAGCTGGCTCGCCTCTATTGGTGGACAGTGGAATACGGCCTGATTGGAGATCTCGAGAAGCCTCAGATCTACGGCGCCGGCCTGCTCTCGTCGGTAGGGGAGAGCATCAGCTGTATGCGCGATGATGTCAAAAAGCTGCCGTTTTCCCTGCAGGAATGCATTGAGACCGACTTCGATATCACCAAGCCGCAGCCGCAATTGTTTGTCTGCAAAAGCTTTGATGAATTGATTGATGCGGTGCAGGAGTTTGCCCAGACGATGGCTATCTCCATCGGCGGGACACAGAGCCTGGTCAAGGCAATGAAGATGAGGCAGCCTGCAACCGCTGTCTTCAGTTCGGGCTTGCAGGTGAGCGGGATTATCTCGGAGCTTGTGTACGATCAGGATGGAGAGGCGGTTTATCTGAAGACAAACGGCGCCACCGCCCTGGCAGTCAAGGGGCGCCAACTGCCCGGTCACGGCAAGGAGTACCACAGAGAGGGGTTCGGCTCGCCGATTGGACGGCTTGCCGGCGAGTCGACTCCGCTGGAGCAGATGACTGATGCACAGCTGGCCGGTTGCGGCATCGTTCCCGGGGATCGGGCGACGCTTACCTTTGCCTCGGGCGTGGTGGTCAGCGGAGCGGTAGCCTACCTCCTGCGGGAAGACAGCCGGCTGGTTTTGATCGGTTTCGACAACTGTACCGTTACCTGCGGCAGCGATGTGCTGTTCCGGTCGGAGTGGGGAACGTATGACATGGCGGTAGGGGAGAAGATCGTCTCCGTATTCGCCGGGGCTGCGGACCGGGAACAGTACGAGACAGGAGTGCATCAGCCGTCCCAGGTGAAGACAAGGCGGCCGGTCTACACGGCTGGGGCAAAACGGCTGCACAAGCTGTACCAGGGCGTGCGCGATCTGCGCGAGCAGCCGCCGGAGTCGGAAGTGCTGGCGCTGGAACTGCAGCGAATCCTGGAAGTCCTGGATCAGTACGAACCGGATGACTGGCTGCTTCGCCTGGAGCTGTTGGAGCTGCTCACTGCCCATGGGCTGCTGCCGGATCAGCAGCGCCAGCTTCGGCAGCGCTTGACGGAAATCGGAAATCCGCAGCCGGAATTAAACCCGCTTATCCAGGCAGGTCTGGCGCTCCTGAAGGATGAATGAGCATATCGGCGGTAAACCAGGCGTACCTTTTGTACAAAGAGGTACGCCTTAAAATTGTAACAGGTTTCCTGTAAACGGGATTCCGTTCGCTATGTCATTGCTCTACAATGGAAAAAGAAAAGACTGAAACAAGTATCAGGAGGGGCTATGGCTGCGAATATAACTCTTTTCCTCTCGTTCAGTGCCGGGTTCTTATCGTTTATTTCTCCCTGCTGTCTGCCTTTATATCCGTCCTTTCTATCGTATATCACCGGGGTCACAATGGATGAAATCAAGCAGGGTCGAACGATATTCCGCCGGGAGGCACTGCTGCATACGCTGTTTTTTATCCTTGGATTTTCGATCGTATTTTTGGCGCTGGGGCTCTCAACTTCCTGGCTGGGCAGCTTTTTTTCCAACCAGAGGGATTTGATTCGCATGCTCGGCGGCATTTTGCTGGTCGTCATGGGGTTGGTCATGCTTGGCGTGTTTAAGCTGAACTGGATGATGCGCACATGGAAGGTGGACATAAAGAATCGGCCGCTGGGGTATACTGGGTCTGTACTGGTCGGGATTACCTATGCAGCCGGTTGGTCTCCCTGTGTCGGACCGATTTTGACCGGGATCATTACGCTTGGAATGAGCGACCCTGGCCGGGCGCTAAACTACACGCTCGCTTATACGCTGGGCTTTGCGATTCCGTTTTTTCTGATGACGTTCTTCATCAGCCGCGTTCGCTGGATCGCCAAGTACTCGGAGCGATTGATGAAAGCGGGCGGCGTTTTGATGGTGCTGTTTGGTATCCTGCTCTACACGGACCAGTTGACGGTGATCACGATCTATTTGCAAAAATTGTGGGTGCCCGCACTGTAGAAGTGGAGGAGTGTCATGAAACGATTTTTGTTAGTCCTGGTAATTTTTGGTCTGGCCGGTTTTGCCATCTACAACAACATTCAGACGCAGAGCAGCGCAGCGATGCAAAAACCGCAGGTCGGCTACTATGCGCCCCACTTTTCGCTCAAGGGCTTGGATGACCAGACGTACCAGCTAACCGGGCCGCGAGACAAGCCATTGGTGATTAATTTTTGGGCATCGTGGTGCGGCCCCTGCAAGATGGAAGCGCCTGACCTTGAGAAGCTTTACGGGACGTACAAAGATAAGGTGGATTTCTACGCGATCAATATCACGCGCAATGACAAGCTAGATTCCGCCAAGCAATTCGTCAGCCAGTTTAAGCTGACGATGCCAATCCTGTTGGACACCGATTCAAAGGTGTCGGATACGTACCAGGTCAAAGCGATTCCCACCACCTTCCTCGTCGACAAGCAGGGTGTTGTTCGCAAGTCGATCATCGGCATGGTCGATGCGGGATCTCTAGAGCAAGAACTGAATAAAATCGCGCCGAAATAGGATGAACGGTCCATGATGAACGGACCGTTTTTCTTTTTGTCTTCAGAAATCTCCTGTTTCTTGACAAAATATCCAAGAAACATTCATTGAAATTGATATCCGACTCTTTTTGAATAGTAGCTAGGGAGGGAGAAGACTCGATGAATATTTTGCATACGAAACAAAAATGGGTATTTTACCTGCTTACCGCCAGTATCACGCTGACGGCAGGATTCGCCTGGGCTGCTTCGGATGACCGTACGGATCCAACCGAAAGAGCACAGGCAGCGGCAGCGGCCCAGTCTTCCGGACAAAGCCAGGCCGCGGACACGTCCGATTCAGCCAAGCATAGTGAGACCGAGAATCCGGCCGATACAGCCAAGCAGGACGAGGCGGCAGACAACGACGATACAGCCAAGCAGGACGAGGCGGCAGACAACGCCGATACAGCCAAGCAGGACGAGGCGGCAGACAACGCCGATACAGCCAAGCAGGACGAGGCAGCAAATACGGCCGATACTGCCAAACAGGACGCGGCAGCAAATCCGGCCGGTACGGCCAACCAGGACCAGGCGGCGAACCCGACCGGAACCGGAAATCAAAACCAAAAGACAGACACGGCCGGTACTACTGACCAAAGTTCGCAGACAGCTGCCGGCGGAGCATCAACGAACAAGCCGGCTGCGACCTCTGGCGCCATCACAGTAGACGATGCGATCAAACAGGCACTGGAAAACAACAGCGACCTGAAAGCAATTCGGATTGACGTCGATACGGCAGACACCAACGCCCGTTTGGTCAATGCCAAAGTACGCGACATACCTGCCGATTTTGTCACTACGCTGGACGCGGCACAGCAGAAGTACGTGAACAACGCCAAGGCCCAAAGCGCGAAGGAAGTAAATAAATACGCGCTCAAGGCAGCCGAAAGCAAGACGAAGCTGGGCGCCCAAAAAGCGTACTACGACCTGCTGAACGCCAAGGCGGACGTCGAATTGAAGCAGCAAAGTCTGGATCGTGCCAAAGAACAGGTCAGAATGGCCCAGGCGGCCTTCCAGGTGGGAACGAAAGCCAAAACAGACGTGCTGCAGGCGGAAGCGGCACAAGCAACTGCAGAAGCGGCTTTGGCTGGGGCGAAGAGCACGCTGGAACAAAACCGTCTGAAGTTCAATCAGTTTATCGGCACCGATCTGGATAAACAGTGGAACCTCAAGGAAGACGTCCTCAATCAAGCGGACATCACGCCTTTGAATAAAGCAACGGAACTGGCCCTGGGGCAGCGGGCAGAAATCATGCAGAGCCAAGAAGAAATAAAAGTGGCGGAGCTGAACATCGACCTGATCAGCAAGTACTCGTCGATCGCCACCTATCAAGGCGACATGGCCAAAAACGATCTGGAGAAAGCGAAGCTAAACCTGGAGCAGACGAAGAAGCAGATAACGGTAGATGTATCCGTGGCATACAACAATCTCAATGCGGCCAAATCGGCTATCGATGCCTACAAAAAAGCCCTGGATGCCTCTACGGAAAATTACCGTCTCGTGAAGCTGCGCTTCCAGAATGGCTTGTCGACCATCGTCGATGTGATCCAAGCGGAGGAAACGCTGAGGAACAGCGAGAATCAGTACCAGGCGGGCATCCATACTTACAACATTGCCCTTGCCAACTACAACAACGTCATGGGCAACTAAACGTCATCCAAGGCTCTTCCCTGAAAGGGAAGGGCTTTTTCGTTATTTTTGTCATACTTTCTCCACATATGATGAGGAAAGTCTGCCCTGGTTCTATTACAATAGTATCCGAGAGGGCGGCGGAACGGGTTGTAAGGATTGGCGGGAAATACGCACACCCAGGCGACTGCGCGTCGCAAATGATCGGGCGCGTATCAGGCAATACTACAACTACATAAGCAAGATCTGGGGGTGAGGGAGATTCTTTGTGATGAAGTATAATTTTTGAACAAAATGTGAAATTTACAGGAAAAGCAAGATGTCAGGCTGTAAACATTGACAAACTTATACTGAATCACAATAATAAATAAAGCGGCTGGCTTACGCTTGTCGTGTTAAGTTGTGGAAGAAATTGTTTTTGCGCAAAACTATTTCTGCTTTATAATGGTTAACGTGTGAAAAAACGGAAAGACTTGGTAACTTTATTATCTGCCAACCTCTTTCAGAGGGAAGGATAAAGAAGTTGTAGCCATCCATGTTGAGAACAAAAGCAGAGAAAGTGGGGTAAGTTTTATGTCCAATCGTCGATGGCAACATGTATGGCGTCTACTACCTCTTCTTGTAGTATTGACGCTCTTACTCACGGGGTGTGGTGATCCCTATCTGTCCGCGTTAACTCCTTCAGGACCGGTGGCAGATCAACAATTATCACTGATGAAAATCAGTATTGGAGTTATGATTTTTGTCTTTGTTGTTGTCATGATTATCTTTACTTATGTCTTGGTTCGCTACCGCAAACGCCCGGGCCAAGAAGGGATTCCGAAACAGGTGGAAGGAAGTCACACGCTGGAAATCATTTGGACTACAATTCCGATTATCTTGCTGATTGTCATCGCAATTCCTACTGTTTCTACGACCTTTGCGCTGGCCAAGGACCATTGGAACGATCCCGATGCGATCAAGGTGAAAGTAACCGGCCACCAGTTCTGGTGGGAGTTTGAGTATCCGGATTTGGGTGTGACAACCGCTCAGGATCTACATATTCCAGTAGGCAAGAAGATTGCCCTCCAGATCGGATCCAAAGACGTCATTCACTCGTTCTGGGTTCCAGCTCTTGCCGGCAAGATCGACGCCAACCCGGGAAATATCAACTCGATGTGGATGCAAGCTGACAAAGTTGGTGTCTTCAAAGGCAAATGCGCCGAGCTCTGCGGTTACTCCCATGCCTTGATGGACTTTAAAGTGATTGCGGAAGACCCGGCTGACTTCGACAAGTGGATCGCGGGGATGAAGGCTGCAGAAACGGCAAAACCGACAGCTTCAACTCAGTTGGGGCAGCAAGTGTACGAAGCAAACTGCTTGGCTTGCCACGCGATTGGCGGACAAGGCGGCAAAGTAGGTCCAAACTTGACTGATTTTGGCGATCGTCAAACCATTGCTGGCTATTTAGACCACAATGCGGACGAATTGAAGCGCTGGATTTCCAACCCGGATGAAGTGAAAACGGGTGCAAAAGTGAAAATGCCTGCGTTCGGCGACAAGTTGAAACCGGAAGAAATGGACGCACTTGTTGACTACCTGATGGGCTTGAAGATTAACCAATAAACGCAGCAAGCGTTTCTGTAGGATTCATTCTATAAGGAGGTAAGACCATGGGACATTCTCATGCGCCTAAGAAAAAAGGCTTCTTGATGGATTACCTGACTACCGTCGACCACAAGAAAATCGGTATTCTGTATTTCGTTGCCGGCGGTATTTTCTTCCTGATGGGCGGTCTGGAAGCTCTTTTGATGCGGATTCAGCTAATTGTTCCCAATAATACGTTCCTCAATGGAGCTACTTTTAACGAAATGATGACGATGCACGGAACGACAATGATCTTCCTGGCGGCGATGCCAGTCATCTTCGCCTTAATGAACGCGATCGTTCCGCTGCAAATTGGTGCTCGCGACGTTGCGTTCCCGTTCGTGAACTCGCTCGGTTTCTGGCTGTTCTTCTTCGGAGGAGTGCTGGTAAACTGCGGATGGTTTTTGGGCGGATCCCCTGATGCCGGGTGGACCTCTTATGCGCCGCTCTCTACATCGTTCAGCGGGTTTGGGATTGACTTTTACGCTCTCGGCTTGCAGATTGCCGGTCTTGGCACATTGATCGGGGGTATCAACTTCCTGGCGACGATCATCAACATGCGCGCACCGGGTATGACCTTTATGCGCATGCCGATGTTTACCTGGTCTTCCTTTGTCACATCGGCACTGATCCTGTTCGCTTTCCCGGCGATCACCGTCGGTTTGGTTCTGTTGTCCTTTGACCGTTTGTTCTCTGCTAACTTCTTTAACGTTGCCAACGGCGGTAACGAAGTCATTTATCAACACTTATTCTGGATCTTCGGTCACCCTGAAGTGTACATCTTGATTCTGCCTGCTTTCGGGATTATCTCCGAAGTCGTCAGCACGTTCTCAAGAAAGCGCCTGTTTGGATACAGCTCCATGGTCTTTGCTACCGTGCTGATCGGTTTCCTCGGCTTCATGGTGTGGGCTCACCACATGTTCACCGTAGGAATGGGGCCAGTGGCTAACGCGCTGTTCGGGATTGCCACCATGTTGATCGCGATTCCAACCGGTATCAAGATCTTTAACTGGCTGTTTACCTTGTGGGGCGGACAAATTCGCTTTACTACGGCAAACCTGTGGGCCGTCGGTTTTATCCCTACCTTCGTGATCGGCGGGATGACCGGTGTCATGCTTGCTGCGCCGGCAGCTGACTTTCAGTACCATGATACTTACTTTGTAGTTGCTCACTTCCACTACGTCATCGTCGGCGGGATGGTGTTTGGTCTGTTTGCAGGCCTGTACTACTGGTGGCCGAAAATGTATGGCCGCATGCTTAACGAAGCATTGGGCAAATGGAGCTTCTGGTTCTTCTTTATCGGGTTCCACTTGACGTTCTTCCCGCAGCATTTCCTGGGCTTGATGGGGATGCAGCGCCGGATCTTTACTTTCTTGCCGAACCAAGGACTTGATTTCGGTAACATGATCAGTACGATAGGTGCTTTCGGAATGGCTGTCGGAACAATTATCTTCCTGATTAACATCGCCGTTACCAACTCGAAACCGAAAAAAGCTCCTGCAGATCCGTGGGACGGTCGTACACTGGAATGGGCGATTCCATCTCCGCCGCCTGAGTACAACTTCAAGCAGACTCCGCAAGTTCGGGGCTACGATGCTCTGTGGGTAGAAAAGATGGCTGGAAACAAAGGAATGACGCCGGCTGAACCGCTTGGACATATCCACATGCCTTCCGGTTCGATCCTTCCGTTCTTCATGGGTGTCGGATTGTTTATTGCAGCGTTTGGACTCATGTATGAAACAGTTGCGGTTGCAATCGTTGGAGCATTGATCACGCTATTCTGTATGCTGCTCCGCTCTTTGATAGACGATCCAGGATACCATGTCGACCCGACTGAAGATAAGGGGGTTGAGGCATAATGAGCGCAAATCACGCATTACACACGGAGCTGCCGGCTGAGCCGGAAAAAGCAACCCTGGAAGGCAGAAATAAGGTTCTTGGCTTCTGGCTCTTCCTCGGCGGAGAATGTGTACTCTTCGGTTCCCTGTTCGCGACGTTTATCGCCCTGCGCGATAAAGCAAACGGCGGACCGACAGGTGTCGAACTGTTCTCCCTGCCGCTCGTCGCAGTCGCTACCATTCTGCTGTTAACCAGCAGCTTGACCAGTGTTATGTCCATTCTGGCCATGCACAAGAAGAACGTTTCGCAAATGGTCGTATGGCTCGTCGTTACTGCTCTGTTAGGCCTTGGCTTCCTGGGCTTGGAGATCTACGAGTTTACCGAGTATGTGCATGAAGGACACTCCTTGACCAGCAGCGCATTTGGATCTGCCTTTTACACGCTGGTCGGTTTCCACGGAGCGCACGTCGCCTTTGGATTGCTTTGGCTGTTCGCGCTTCTGGCGACGACCGGAAAGAAGGGACTTACCGTCGTCACTGCGCCGAAGTACTACGTCTTCAGCTTGTACTGGCACTTCATCGACCTGGTTTGGGTATTCATTTTCACCGTTGTGTATCTGATGGGGAAGGTGGGAATATAAATGACCGACACACATTCCGGAGCAGATCAGAAGGGCGAGAAGCACTTGCCTTCGCAGCACAGTGCCCGTAACCACGTAATTACCTTTGTTCTCTCAATCATCCTGACGGCGATTGCCTTTGCCGCTGTTGCATTCGAGCAGGTGGATATCAAATCGGTGGTTCCGTTTATCTTTCTCCTGGCCTTGATTCAAGCAGGCTTCCAGCTGTTTGTTTGGATGCACTTGGATCAAAAGGGACATCAGTTTCAAAGAATCTTTATCGGCGGTGGCGCTTTTGTAGCGCTGCTGGCCGTCGTAGCCTTTTCGTTTTGGATTTGGTGGTAAATACTTGCAGGCGGCTTGTTAAAAGCCGCCTGTCTTTTCTCACAGGATAAGCAACGTATAACTTCCTTAAGACGGCTTCCTTATCCTGCATGAAAAGCTTCAATCGAAGCTTTTCTTAATGATGGGAGGTACTCATCGTGATGAATGGTCTATTCAGTCCGGCAGTGTTTCTGGTAACGGTTGTATTGGCCGTTTTGTACTTTAGCGTCGTAGGTCCGCTAAGCAGGCGAGTTGCAGGAGCTGAACCGACAAGCCTCAAGAAAAAGAGCCTTTTCGTCATCGGTTTACTGCTTTTTTACCTGGGATTAGGACCTGTCCACTACTTTGCGCAGACGTTTTTCAGTGCGTATGTGCTGGAGCAGGCAACCGTAAATATCGTCATGCCTGTCTTTATTTTGCTGGGGCTTCCAGCCTGGTTGATTCATTCTGTGTTTCGGACCAAAAAATCCCGTCTACTGTTAAGGGTGTTTACCGTTACCCCTGTGGCGATGCTTCTGTTCGATGGGCTTTTTTCCATTTCCCTTTTACCGGCGGTATTTAACCGACTGATGGAAAATAGCTATCTTTACGGAATTTCCCGTCTGTTGTTATTGTTTGCCGCATTTTGCACGTGGTGGCCCATATTGACACCCGTCAAAGAGTGGCGGCTCCCCGACATTCAGAAGGTTGGCTTCCTGGTCGTCAGCGGCCTTTTGCTGTTTCCGATCAGCATGTACCTCTTGTTTGCCGATGCTCCGCTGTATGCAGCATATCAGACGGTTCCAGAGGTGTATCCCGGTTACACAGCACTTGATGATCAGCAATTGGGTTCGATCATATTGAAGATCTTTCAAGTTGTCGTCTATACATGTGTATTTTTCTCGATCTTCAAAAGCTGGTATCGTAAAGAGGGCAGCTTGAGTGCGACGGATGCCATTGACGAGCCGATCTCACCCGATGCGATCGCAGCGATGCCCCAGCAGCGTTCTTAAAGCAAGAAAACGATGATCAAGGCGGTCGTAGCGTACGGATGCGGACCAGCCTTGGTCTGACCATACATAGAAAATAGCTTCCTTGCAGTTGAAACGGAGGAGAGCCAATTTGAAACTAGCAGAATTAATGCCCTTAATCAGTACCTCTTGTATAGTCATCAGCGCTTGCCTCGTCGCGATCGGATGGTATTTGATCCGCCGAGGGAAACGGGACCAGCATAAAACGGTCATGATTTGGGCTTCGATTTTTGCCATACTGTTTTTCATCATTTACGTCTCCAAAACGATTTTTGTCGGGACAGCGCTGTTCGGCGGGCCGCCCAACTTGAAGCCGGCATATACCGTCTTCTTGCTGTTTCATACTACGCTTGCCACCGTCGGAGCCGTTATGGGTCTCTACACACTCTATCTCGGCTTTAAAGGACGGTTCAGCCGCCATAAAAAGATCGGTCCATGGACGTCCGTCATCTGGTTTTTTACTGGCATCACCGGGGCTGCGGTCTACGCCCTGTTGTACGTAATCTACCCGCATACCGATAAGGCAAGCCTGATAGAAGGTCTGTTTGGCTGGTAAAAAAGTTTCTACTGAAGCCTCTTGGAAGATGCAAAACCGCAGTTTGACAAAAGAGCACTTTTCACAGTGCTCTTTTTTGTGTACAGCTTGTGCAAAGCACTCCGCATTCCATTGGTGAAGGTGAAAGTGAACAAATTTTCTGTATGGATTCCGATTATTTTTATTCAATCTACCCATGTGTACTTCGATTGCTTCTGTTATAAAATAAGGTAAATTCTGATAATAACTCATGCGGAAGAGGAGGAACAAGCGTGGCGCACACAGATGTGAGAGTCAGTCAAAAGTTAAGTGAAGCCCACACATTGCCTGCATGGCTGTATACAAACCCCGAAGTACTGGAGATAGAGAAACGGGAAATATTCTGTAAAACCTGGCAGTATGCGGGGCATATTAGCCAAGTCCAACGACCAGGAGATTACGTTACGATTGAAGTGGCGGATCGACCGATTGTCATCACGCGCGCAAATGACGGTGAAGTCAGAGCTTTTTACAATGTCTGTACGCATCGTGCTTCCAAACTGGTAGAGGGAGAGGGACATAAGAGTCTTTTCACGTGTCCGTACCACGCGTGGACATTCCGGCTGGACGGTACACTTCACAAGGCCTCGAATATGAAAGGTGTCGAGAATTTTCATGAAAAGGACTTTTGTCTGAAACCGGTCAGATTGGAAATTCAGGAATCCTTTATTTTTGTGAATTTGGATCCAAATGCCCGTCCGATGTCGGAAGTGTTCGGCGGTCTGTTTGAGGGTTTGAAAAAATTTAGGTTTGAAAATTTCAAAAAGTCAAGGGTTGTGGAGACGATTTGCCACTCCAACTGGAAAATTGGGATCGACAACTACCTGGAGTGCGATCATTGTCCGATCATTCACAAAGCGTTTGTGCAAAAGCTGGAGATGGAAGATTACGAAATCAGTATTTTTGACCGTTACTGCTATCAAGGCGCTCCCTTGAAAAATGTGGCGGCAGACAACTTCGATTTGGGCCAGGGAGGACGGTATTACTGGTTGTACCCGAATATGTGGATGTCCTCTGATCCGGGACCGGCCAACCTGTCGATTCACCAATCCATTCCGATCGATCACAAGACGACAAAGTACGTGTACACAACCTTTTTACTCGACGAAGTTGGCAAAGAAGCAGAAGAGCTGTTTGCGTATGATGATATCCTGCGCAAGGAAGACCGCGATATTTGCGAAGTGGTGCAAAAGGGACTGGAAACCGGCGCATACACGCAAGGAAGGTTCTCTTTAACCGAGAACTGTGTGCATCATTTCCATTTGCTGCTCCAGGACGATCTGCAAAATGTCCTGCCATTGCCCCAGAAGGCCGCCTCCCTGTAATCAAGTTTTTTCTTAGATGTGGTTGAAAGCGCTGTCTGTCATCCCTTAGGGTTGAAGTTTATCTTGCATTCTTGTAGTATTTTCTTGCGGAGCCTTTTTGGTTGGCGTGGTCGCACCATGGACACAATCAAAGTCGGGCTCTTTTTTCATGTATGTACTTCCGCTGCTCGTATAATTGCAACTCGTTTCAGCGATTTTGGCTGCATAGGGCAACAGCGGACAAGGTATGAAGGAGAGTCATTCGAATGAAATTAGACCGGCTGTTGGCCATCGTCTTGCTGCTTCTCTCCAAAAGAAAAATGCAGGCAAAAGAGCTTGCCGAGATTTTCGAAGTATCAGTCAGAACCATCTACCGGGATATAGAGACGATCAGCCTGGCCGGAATACCCGTCATCACGACACAGGGAACCAACGGAGGGATCGCCATCATGGATGGATATCGCCTCGAAAAAAACTGGTTGTCGGACGATGAACTGGCATCGGTAGCGACTGCTCTTAAAAGTGTGTCTACTACGATCCAAGATGAACATGTCAGTGCAGCTTTCCAAAAAATTGCCCGCCTGGTGCCGAAGCATGAAGAAGAGAATTTCCGAGCCAGAGCGGAGAAGATCTTTATCGACTTTTCACCCTGGGGGAAAGACCCGGCGCTGCAGGGAAAATTTGATTTGATCATGGCGGCGATAGAAGGAAGCCAGCACCTTTCTTTTACCTATGTGAATGCGGCCGGTGAACAATCCCGGCGAACGGCAGAACCGCACACATTGGTGCAAAAACAGCAAAAATGGTACCTGTACGCTTTTTGTACGGAGAAGAACCAGTTTCGCTTCTTTAAACTCTCTCGAATGAGGGAGCTTGAATGCCGTCCGTCTGTATTTCAGCGGCGGGAAATTGCGTTAGAAGAGCGCCCTTGGGTTCAGGCGTGGCATCGTCCCGAAAACTTCGTAGACCTGGTGTTGAAGATTGACCCTAAAGTAAAAAGCTTGGCAGAAGAGTGGTTTGGCCCGGAGAAGATACAAACGGACGGGACCGGAGGCTGTCTTGCGGAGATCACGCTGCCACTGGATGAATGGCTGTTCAGTTTTCTGCTTAGTTTTGGTCCCTTCATCGAGGTATTGGATCCTGTCTACGTGCGGGAAAAAGTAAAAGAGCAGGCGAGAAAAGTGTACCAACTCTATAAACCAGGTTCGTAAACTCTTTTTTTAAACCTGACAATCTGTTGTCAAGTTGCTTCCTTTACCATAGATGGCAAAGGAGGGAATCATCTATGAATGTAAAACTGTGCCAAAGCTGTGCGATGCCGCTGACGGAAGAGTTGTCAGGGACAGAGGAGAACGGTGCCAAAAACGAAGAGTACTGCCTGTATTGTTACGAACAGGGGGCGTTTAAACAGCCTGAGCTGACCATGGAGCAGATGATTGAGACATGTATTCCGTTTATGCAAAAGAACGGGATGGAGGAAAAACAGGCAAGGCAGCTGCTGCAACAACATTTGCCAAAACTGAAGAGATGGCAGTAATCAAGGGAGGCAGCATGGACAAACCAAGGATCGTTACACTTGGGGAGCGGAAATTTGCCGGGATATCGGTTGAGACCGACAATGAGCGCGAGATGTCGGGGCGAGGAAAGATCGTTTCGCTGTGGGAACAGTATAGGCAGGAACAGGTTCAGCAACAGATCTGCAACCGGACGGATGGAAATCAGACGATCGCCCTCTATTCGCAGTACGAGTCAGATGAGACAGGACTTTACACCTACTCGATCGGGTCATTTGTGGATTCGCTGGAAGGCCGGGAGAACCAGTTGGCGGGGATCGTCATTCCTCCTGCGGCATATGCGGTGTTTACATCCAGAAAGGGGCCGCTGGCCGAGGTAGTCCTGGAGACCTGGCAGGTCATCTGGGAGTGGTCAAAAGGAGGCGTCCAGCGAGCCTTTACAGCAGATTTCGAAGTTTACGACGAACGGGCTGCCGATCCGTCTTTGGCCCAAGTCGACATTTTTATCGCGCTCAAGGACAGAGTTACTTCTCAAAACGATCGCTGAGGAAAAAAGCTGACGTGACGAGCCAATGGTTCGCGTCAGTTTTTTTGTTGTACTTGCATAATATTCAGAATACAGGGAGGAGAATGCAGTTTGCCTACCTAATGTATCTTTTGGTGAGAGAAAATGGCTGTACATTTGAATCGGCAGGGCGACGATAGCTGAGCTGTGAGCGGCGATCGTCGACAAATTGATGCAATGGGAGTAAAAAGGAGGCGAGAAAGATGCTGCTGCAAGAGAAAGTAGCGATCATCACTGGCGGGGGCTCCGGGATGGGGCGGGCAATGGCCCGGCTTTTCGACTCCCACGGGGCAAAAGTCGTCGTTGCGGACGTGAATGGAGATGCCGCCCGGCAGACGGCGGAAGCGCTGAGCGGTGATTCGATCGCAGCGGTCACCGATGTAACGGCGGAAGCGCAGGTGAAAGAGCTGACAGATCAGGTGATCGGGAGGTTCGGCAAGGTGGATATCCTGGTGAACAACGCAGGCATGCCGATGTCGTTCACGCCGATCGAGGAGGTACCCGGCGAACAGTGGGACAGGATCATGGATGTGAATGTGAAATCCGTCTACCTGACTGCCAAGTATGTCGTGCCGCATATGAAGCGGCAGGGCTCGGGTGTCATCGTCAATACCGCTTCGATCGCCGGAGTGAGGGCCCGTCCCGGACTAAACGCCTATTGCGCTTCGAAAGGGGCGGTAATCATGCTGACAAAGGCGCTGGCGATCGAGCTGGCTCCGCACAAAATCCGGGTTAACGGCATCAATCCCGGCCCGGCCGATACGCCTATGCTGCCGAGGTTTATGAACGGCGACCCGGAACAGGTTGAGCGGGAGACAAAAGAGATATTCTTGAGCAGCGTTCCGCTCGGCTCATTGATTCAGCCGGAAGATGTCGCCCAGGCAGCCCTTTACCTTTGCAGCGACATGGCGAAGCTGGTGACAGGGGAAATCCTTCATGTGGACGGAGGACGTGGCATATAGCAGGACTTGTGCAAATATTCTGGTACTGATTGGATCCGTCGGCCGCTTGGCCATTGCTGGAACGGCTGAAACGATGGGCCGAGAAAGGGGGAGAGGTCATGAGGAAGGAAGCTCTCATCCGAGTGGAAGGCGTCTCTTTTGCCTACACCATCAATCAAACAAACATCATACCCGTCCTGCGCGGCGTCTCTTTTCAGGTGTATCCGGGGGAGTACCTTGCCATTATCGGCCACAACGGCTCGGGTAAGTCGACTCTCTCCAAAATGTTAAACGGCATTCTCACTCCTGACGCAGGCGATGTCTGGGTAGAGGGAATGAATACAAGGGAAAAATCGCTGCACCGGGAGATTCGCCGTCGCGTGGGCATGGTATTTCAGCATCCGGACAACCAGCTCGTCGCAACCATCGTCGAGGACGACGTGGCCTTTGGGTTGGAGAATATCGGGGTTCCTGCCAGCGAGATGAAGCAGCGGGTCGATCAGGCGCTGGAAGCGGTCGGGATGAGCGTATTTCGCCAGCGCCCGCCGCACCATCTGTCCGGCGGGCAGAAGCAGCGGATCGCCATCGCCGGCATCCTGGCGATGAAGCCGGATTGCATCGTGCTCGACGAGGCGACCAGCATGCTGGATTCCCACGGCCGCAGGGAAATCCTCGGCGTGATCGGCAAACTGAACAAGGCCGGAATGACGATTGTCTCTGTCACCCATCACATGTCGGAAGCGGCCGATGCCGACCGGGTGCTGGTGATGGAGGAGGGGCAAATCGTCCTGGAAGGTACGCCGCGCGAGGTGTTTCGCCAGGCGGAGCGGCTGCATGCCCTTCACCTGGACGTCCCGCAAGCAAGCCAGCTTGCGGCGGCGATCAACCGGCAATACCCGAGGTTTCGTCCCGACCTGATTCACAAACACGAGATCGTCGATGAAGTAGAACGGCTGCAGCCGCCAAGAGCGGAGGTGAGCGGTTCGTGAGCCAGCCGCTGTTGCAGGTCAAAGGCCTCCGCCACACTTATATGCGGGGAACGCCGCTAGAGCACAAGGCGCTGCACGGCGTCGACATGTACGTCAATAAAAGCGAGTGCGTCGCCATCATCGGCCACACCGGGTCAGGCAAATCGACGTTGATCCAGCATTTTAACGGACTGCAGCTGCCGGAGTCCGGCCAAGTCGTGATCGATGGCGTCGACTTGTCGCAGCCCAGGCTGAACGTGAAAGAACTGCGGAAAAAGGTGGGGCTGGTCTTTCAAAACCCGGAAGACCAGTTGTTTGAAAAACTGGTGGGTGACGATGTCGCGTACGGACCATTCAAGCAGGGGCTGCCGCTTGAACAAGTAGTGGAACAGGTCAAATGGGCGATGGAGCTGGTCGGCCTCTCCTTCGAAGAGATGAAAGACCGGGCCACCTATGCTCTCAGCGGCGGCCAGAAGCGCAAGGTGGCGCTGGCGGGCGTTCTGGCGCTCCGGCCGAAAATCCTCGTGCTCGATGAGCCGACGGCAGGCCTTGACCCCATGTCGCGCAAGGAACTTCTGGAGCGGATCAGGCAGCTGAACCGGCAGGAGCAGCTGACCGTTATCTTTGTCTCCCACAATATGGAGGAAGTCGCCTACCTCGCCGACCGCGTCTACGTGATGGCTGGCGGATGCGTCGTCAGCTCCGGTACACCGCGCGAGATATTTGGCGACAGGTCGGTCCTTGAGCAGCATCAGGTGGGAGCGCCGGAGACGGTCGAGATCCTGTACCGCCTGTACGATCGCGGTTTTGCCGTAAAACCGGACGCCTTTTTGGTCGAAGAAGCGGCGCAGGAGATCCTTTCGGTCCTGCCCGGCATCAGGAGGTGAAGGAAAGTGGCGGCCGAATTCGAATTGACGAGAAACATCACCATCGGGCAGTACTTGCCGACCGGCTCGGTCATCCATCGGCTGGATCCGCGGTATAAACTGGCGGCTTATGTGATCATTGTCATTGCCATCGCGATGTGCAGTTCCTATCTCGGCAACCTGGTTGCGCTGGCTTTCTGCCTGTGGCTGTTTTGGCAATCCAAAATCCCGCTTCACTACGGAATCTCCGGAATCAAACCGGCCGTGCCTTTTATTATCATTTTAGGGGTGCTGCAGCTATTGTTTTACGGAGGGGTAGCGACAGGCGGAACCGTTTACCTTGCATATGCTTTCGTCAAAATCACCAGCGCCAGCATCAAACTGGTCATCGTCTCCGCGGTCCGTTTCGTTGAGATTATCTTTATCTCCAGCGTGCTGACGCTGAGCACGTCGACGACACAGCTGACCCATGGCATGGAGCGCCTGCTCTCCCCATTGGAAAAATGGAAGTTTCCCGTTCACGCTTTTGCGGTGGTGATCACGATTGCCGTTCGCTTTGTCCCGACATTTGCGATGGAGATGGAAAAGATGATGAAGGCGCAAGCATCGCGGGGGGCGGAGTTTGGAACTGGCGAATGGTGGAGGATCGTCAAGCGGACCCGGGACATGTTTCCCATTATCATCCCGCTGTTCAACGTAGCGATGACGCGGGCCGAGGATTTGATTCTCGCCATGGAAGCCCGCTGCTACACCCCTGGTGCGGCGCGAAGCACATACAACCACTATCGGGCCGCTCCGCGTGACTATGCGGCTCTGGCTATTGGCATCCTGACTGCAATGATCCTGCTCATCGTGCCTTATCCGTTGTAAGCCCACCGCAGGGAGTTGCCCCCGCTTGGTTTGGGGGATTCCACATATCAGGCAAAAGGGAGGAATAACGATGGAAAAAGGCATAACCGTACGCAAGATCGTGATCGCTGGCGTTCTCGGAGCGATCGCCATCCTGCTTGGCGTGACCAGGCTCGGCTCGATTCCAGTGCCGACGGCGGCAGGGAACGCGACGATCATGCACATTCCCACCGTCATCGGGGGGATTATGGGGGGCTGGGGAGTCGGCCTGGTTATCGGTCTCATTTTTGGCGTATCTTCGTTTCTCAACGCGACGATCCCGCTGTTCAAAGATCCCCTGGTAGCGATTTTACCGCGGCTGTTCATCGGCATCACGGCCTATCTGACCTATGTCGGGCTGAAAAACGTCAACCAGTACCTGGCCATCGGGGCCGCCGGATTTATCGGCTCGATCACCAACACGATTCTCGTCCTGTTCATGGCCGTCGTCCGCGGCTATTTTGCGCCGGGAGTGGCCTTGACCGTCGCCATCGCCAATGGGATTCCCGAGGCGATCGTGTCGGTCATCATCACCTTGGCGGTCGTAGCTGCCTGGATGAAGCTCGGTTCATCCGGAAAGAAAAAATCAAAAATCTCCGGGTAGAGAGTAACGCAGCGGAGCTGATGCCCGGGGCATCGCTGCCTTGGGCAAAAGCTCTGACAGTAACAGAAAGGCGGGAGAGGAATGGCAATTGATCGTGTACGCTCCTTTGTAGATGAGCGGGAAGTGGTGACATTGACTCAAAGGTTGGTGCAGATACCCAGTGTTTACCGTCCGGGAGAAGCGGACGGCAACGAACAGCGGGTAGCCCGGTTTGTCGAGGATGAGCTCAGGCAGATGGGGCTAACCGTTTACTACGAAGAGGTAGTGCCGGGCAGACCCAATGTCATCGCTTTTTACGATTCGGGCAGGCCGGGAAAGACGCTCTTGTTCGAAGGGCATACCGATGTGGTCACCGAAGGCGATACGCGAAAGTGGAGTTACGACCCGTTTGGCGCCGCGATTTCGGGCGGGCGGATTTACGGCCGCGGCTCCTGCGACACCAAGGGAAATCTGGCTGCGGCGATCTGCGCCGTAAAGGCGATTCAACGCTCTGAGGAACCATTTTATGGGAAAATATTGCTCTGTATTCCCTGTGACGAAGAAGGAGAGATGCTGGGCATCCGTCATTTTATCCAGCGCGGTTGGGCAAATGGCGTAGACGGAGCGATTATCTGCGAACCGGAGGAAAACCAGATTTGCATTACACAAAAAGGGGCGATTCGGGCCTATCTTCGCACGTTCGGCAAAATGGCCCACGGCGCCATGCCGCTGACCGGGATCAACCCCAACACCCGAATGGCGCGGGCCATCGTCGCCTTGGACGAACTGGAGCGCAAGGAGAAAGAGCGGCTGGGCGAACATCCGATGTTGGGCTGGCCGAGCATCACGCCGACGATCCTGCAAGCTCCGGTCAGAGGGGAGGCGCAGATCAACGTCGTTCCAGATCAGTGCATGACGACTCTTGATATCCGCACCGTGCCGGGTCAGGATCACGAGGTGCTGAAAGGGCAGATCGAAGAGATTTTGGCCGTCCTGTCGCGGGAGGACGACAACTTCAAGGCCGAACTGGAGATCATCGTGGAGCGACCTTGGACCCAGACCTCGCAAGAAGAGCCCGTCGTCCGGGCTGTTGCCGATTCTTACCGCGCGATTACCGGCAAGGAGCCGATCTACAACGGGGTACCCGGTTCGACGGACGGCACCTACCTGCACCTGGCAGGGGTACCGATCATCACCACAGGCGCCGGTGACCGCCACATCCCGCATCACGCGGATGAATACGTCGACATTGACCAACTGGTCGAAACGACCCAGCTGTACGCCAGGTCCGCGCTAGCATTTCTGTCCGAATAAGGAGAAAAACCAGGGGGATTGAACAGATGGAACTCTATTCACAGCTCGCTTCGATACTGACAGCGGATCAGGTGACGGTCAACCCGACTGTGCTCGAACAGCACAGCCGGGATGAATCGTACCATGCTCCGCATCGGCCGGATGTGGTTGTCTTTCCGCAAAATGCGGATGAGGTCAGCCGCGTGCTGGCCTTTACCCATGAACATCGGCTGCCGGTCGTGCCGTTTGGGCTCGGCACCAGCCTGGAAGGCCATGTGATCCCGTATCAGGGCGGCATCTCGATTGACATGCAGCGGATGAATCAGATACTGGAGGTGCGCCCGGGGGATTTTTTGGTCAGGGTTCAGCCGGGTGTAACCCGCTCACAATTGAACAAGGAGCTGAAAAAATACGGACTGTTTTTCTCGGTCGACCCGGGTGCGGATGCGACCCTGGGCGGGATGGCGGCGACGAACGCGAGCGGCACCACGGCCGTTCGCTATGGCGTGATGAGAGATCAGGTCCGCGCATTGGAAGTCGTCTTGGCCGACGGACGGATCATCCGCACAGGGGGGCTGGCGGCGAAATCCTCGGCAGGGTATCACCTGACCGGGCTGTTCGTCGGATCGGAAGGGACGCTGGGAGTCTTTACCGAACTGACTTTGCGGGTGCACGGCATACCAGAGTCCGTCGTCGCTGCCCGCGTCGCTTTTCCCGCAGTGAAACAAGCTGTCGATTCGGCTGTTGCGATCCTGTCGGCCAACATTCCCGTAGCGAGGCTGGAGCTGGTTGACCGAGGTTCGGTCATGCAGTTGAATCGGCACAGCGGCACCTCGTACCCGGAGCAGCCTACGCTGTTTATGGAGTTCCACGGCAATGAGGCCGGACTTCTCCGCGATATCCGGTTCGCCGAGGAACTGGCGGCAGATCAGGGATCTTTGGAGTTTATTCACGAGACCGATTCGAAGGAACGGGCCCGCCTGTGGGAGGCGCGGCACAACCTCGCCTACGCTTTTGGGCACGGGCATCCGGGAAAACGGATGATGACGACCGACGTATGCGTCCCGATCAGCCAGTTGGCAGATGCCGTCGAACACGCACGGCTGCAGATCGATCGTTCCGGGTTGGCGGGCGGCGTGCTGGGCCATATCGGCGACGGCAATTTCCATGCCCTGTTGATGCTCGACCCGGACCGGGAGGAAGATCTGCAGCAGGCTGAAGCGGTCAATGCCGCGATCGTCCGGCATGCGCTTGAACGCGGCGGGACATGCACCGGAGAGCACGGTGTCGGGGTCGGCAAAGCCAAATACCTGCGCCAGGAGCACGGTGATGCAGTAGATGTGATGGCGCAAGTAAAACAGGTGCTTGATCCGCACGGGATCTTAAACCCGGGAAAAATCTTTCTACAGCCAAAATAGGAGGTAGTGCAATGAATCAAACCGGTGCCGTATTAGGCGAACAAACCATTCGCAAAGTGAAGTGGCGGATTCTTCCGTTTCTCTTTCTGCTCTACATCATTGCCTATCTGGATCGAGTCAACCTTGGATATGCGGCGCTTGACATGAACAAGGCGCTGGCGATTTCCAGCCAGACGTTTGGGCTGATCTCGGGGATCTTTTTCATCGGCTATTTCCTGTTTGAAATCCCCAGCAACATGATCCTTCATCGGATCGGTGCGAGAGTCTGGATTGCCCGAATCATGATTACCTGGGGGATTGTCGTCATTCTGACGGGCTGGGTGCAGAATGCCACCCACCTGTACATCCTGCGGTTTTTGCTGGGCCTGGCCGAAGCGGGGTTCTTTCCGGGAGTCATCTTGTACATCACGTATTGGTTCCGGGCCAAAGAACAGGCCAGGGCCGTCGCCTTTCTGATGACCGCCCTGGCGGCTTCCAACATCATCGGGGCCCCTTTGTCCACTTGGATCATGACCTATATCGATTGGGCCGGGCTGGCGGGCTGGCGCTGGATGTTTATCATCGAAGGTGTGCCGGCAATCATCTTCGGCGTGGTTGCATTTACTTACATGACGGATCGCCCCGAACAGGCTAAGTGGCTGACGGCGGAAGAGAAGGCGTGGCTGGTGGCGGAATTAAAGCGGGAGCACGAAGAAAAAATCAGACGGAAGCAGTACACGACCAGAGAGGTGCTGACCAACGGGCGAGTCTGGCATCTGGCCTTTATTTACTTCGCGCTCGTCATCGGACTGTACGGCATCGGCTTCTGGATGCCCTCGATCATCAAATCGTTTCCGGCAAACTACACCAATCTGCAAGTAGGCATGCTCAGCATGATTCCCTACGTCTTCGCCGGACTGGCCATGGTAGGCTGGGCCCGCCGTTCGGACCGGACGGGGGAGAGGAAGCTTCACGCCGCACTGCCTCCCGTACTCGGCGGACTTGCGCTGATTGCCTGCGGCATGTCTTCCCAACCGATTCTCTCCGTGGCCCTTATGGCGGTGGCAACGGCGGGCATTTACAGCTTTTTCGGACCATTTTGGGCTTTGCCTGCGCTGTTTTTAAGCGAAGGGGCGGCGGCGATCGGGATTGCCCTGATCAATTCGATCGGAAATCTGGGCGGGTTTGTCGGTCCCTACGTCGTTGGCTCCTTGAATGAGGCGACCGGCAAGACAGAGGCGGGTCTGTTCTTCCTCGCCGGCTGCGTCCTGGCCTCAGCGGTTTTGGTACTGCTGCTGCGTCAGAAAACGATTGAAGCGGGGCGACAGAAAAACACCGATTTCAAGAAATCTTCTCATTTTTGATAAACTTTTCTCATTGCAAATAAGCTTTGGTTGGCAAAAACCTCGATTCTGCCGCTGATCTGCTCTGTTTCTTTCTCATTGTGTAGAATAAACTGGTTTTCCGGGCGATTCTTCCCCCTTATTGCATTGGCATCAGATTTGCAAGCTTTCTTGATGTAAAGGACAAAATGAAAAGGGTGATGAGATTGGAACGGAAGACGACAGCTGAGGCATTGCAAGCGGCGAAAGAGGTGTTGGGTTTTATCCAAAGTGAGACGCTGACGGTAGAGCAGAAAAAGCAGATCGTCTCAGACTCGATTGAGAATTTCAGCCAGTACGTCACGAAGGCGATTCTCGCCCACCGCAAGTCGGTTTCTCATGACTTTTCCGTCGTGGAATGGGAAGACGAAGCAGCAGTCTTTCGCGACACGATGGGTGACGAGTACATCGATTGCCTGGGCGGATACGGCGTCTACCTGCTCGGACACCGCCACCCCAAGGTGGTGCAGGCTGTCTCCGCACAGCTAAAGCGGTACGCCCTGCACAGCCAGGAGATGGTGGACCCGCTGCGCGGCTACCTGTCCAAGCTGGTCGCGTACATCACTCCGGGCGACCTGCAGCACTCCTACCTGGTAAACTGCGGTACGGAGGCCAACGAGATGGCGTTGAAGCTGGCTCGGCTGGCGACTGGCAAAAAGTACTTCATTTCGACTGAAAAGGGCTTCCACGGCAAGACGATGGGATCGCTGTCCGCTTCCAGCAAGCCGGCCTTCCGCGAGCCGTACCTGCCGCTCGTCCCCGGATTCCAGCACGTGCCGTTCGGCGATGCCGACGCGGTCGAACAGGCGATACGCATGTTGATCAACACGGGCGAGACGGTCGCCGGTGTCATCGTCGAACCGATCCAGGGAGAAGGCGGTGTAAATATCCCGCCGGATGATTACCTGCCGCGTCTGCGCCAAATCTGCGACAAGTACGAGTGTCTCTTGATCGTCGATGAGATTCAGACCGGAATGGGACGGACCGGGACGCTGTTCGGGGTCGACCACTGGGATGTCGTGCCGGATATCATGACGCTCGGCAAGGCTTTTGGCGGCGGCGTGATGCCGATCGCGGCGATGGTGGCAAAGCGCAAATGGTGGAGCAAGATGGAGGAAAATCCCTTCCTGCTGGGCTCTTCTACCTTTGGCGGCAACCCGCTTTGCTGTGCCGGGGCGATCGCCGGGATCCACACGATTTTGGAGGAGAACATCCCGCAGATGGCGAAGGAGAAGGGGGATTACATCCTGAAGCATCTGGAGGACATTCAGTCACGGCACCCCGACGTCCTCGTCGACGTCCGCGGCAAAGGGCTTTTAATCGGCATGGAGTTTGCCGACAACAGCCTTGGCTACACGCTGGCGAAACAGCTCTTCGGCAAAAAGATTCTCGTCGGCGGCACCCTGAACAACGCGACTGTGATCCGGATCGAACCGCCGGCCTTGATCTCCTACGAGCAGATCGACTACGTCCTGGCGTGCATCGAGGAAGGCATTGCCCAGCTGTCCCGCGAAGGCAAGGTCGCGCGCTAATAAGCGAAATGAACGATCAGAGGAACCTTTCCCTATTTTGTGGAAAGGTTCCACTTTTTGTAAGGTTGTGTTAATTCTCAATGTTGATTTTCAGCTAAAATATAACCGCCTCGTAAAAGGGCGGTTTATTAAGCTATCTCACCCGTTCGTTCAGTCCCGTCCTTGCTTATTCATTCATTTTATAATGTTACATCTACCCACCTTCTGACCACTTCTTTTAGTAGCTCTCTTTTTACTTCTACATCTTTTCTATCGGTAAACTTTATTGTGGCTCTGTCATTTGCTACCCATTCCATTAGTCCTTGCACATCTTCGAAGTAAGGCTTCAAGTTTATGCTTTCTTTTGCTTTGGCTCCTCGGTGAAGCACAAGTCTAAAAAAACCGTTTCCATGAAGGTTAAAGGTTATTCTATCATCATTATGAAAACAGAAACTCGGTGCATTCCATTTCACATGTTCGGAAAGCTCCCTATCAATACTTAAGACGATACTACGGACCTCTTCAATCTCCCTTTTCAGTGGATGTTCAAGATTCTGTAAGTATTCTTCGACTTGTCGTTCGCCTGAAAGCTTCGCCATTTTGATCACTCCTATTTACATTTAACAACTTGCGTCAGAAGTCTCCTTCCTCAGCGAAGCAGGTGGGAGATGAATGACGCCATTCCCGAACCTCTTCGCCGGAGATAGGCAGGGAAGCATGTATTTGTTCACGTCATTTTGATGCGGAAATATTCCCCAAACAGGAACGTTTGTGTGGTATAATCGGGATATAGAACAAATGTTCTTAGTAGGAGGTGTTTCCATGATTCGTGCCCAAATCGTACGGTTTCATGCTTCAAAACGAGATATCGAGCGACTCTATGCCTGTAATCGCGAATCTGCCCAGGTTTGGAATACCTGCTTGCAGCTCGCAAAGAACTACTATTTGGAGCATCGGAAATGGATTTCGCAGTCAGCGCTTCAGAAGCAAACCAAACGCAAATTCCATTTGCACAGTCAATCCATTCAGGCCGTCTGTCATAAGTACTTGTTCGCACGAGACGCGGCCCGCCAAGCGATACGAAAAGGAATCAAATCAACGAAATATCCCTATAAGATCAAGAAGCACTAC